>NZ_JAHXYM010000020.1:0-552 GCF_019969975.1 Pantoea sp. OVA07A
GCTTACCACTTTGTGATTCATGACTGGGGTGAAGTCGTAACAAGGTAACCGTAGGGGAACCTGCGGTTGGATCACCTCCTTACCTGAAGATACCTTCCCGCGCAGTGTCCACACAGATTGTCTGATAGAAAATAACGAGCAAAGTGTCTTTCGAAGACAGACTTAATTGTCCCCTTCGTCTAGAGGCCCAGGACACCGCCCTTTCACGGCGGTAACAGGGGTTCGAATCCCCTAGGGGACGCCAAAGCTTGGTGACAGGTGAAAGATGTTACCCACATATCTTAAAGATGACTTACGAGTCATGTTTAAGATATTGCTCTTTAACAATCCGGAACAAGCTGAAAATTGAAACGACGCAGCGCGTCATTCCTCCGTAATAAGGGATGACAAAGCGATGCGTTCGAGTCTCTCAAATGCTTGCAATTCGCAGCGTTGAAAAACGCCTGTGGGTTGTGAGGTTAAGCGACTAAGCGTACACGGTGGATGCCCAGGCAGTCAGAGGCGATGAAGGACGTGCTAATCTGCGTAAAGCGACGGTAAGGTGATATGAAC
>NZ_JAHXYM010000021.1:0-522 GCF_019969975.1 Pantoea sp. OVA07A
GGCAATATTCTGTCATTCGAAAAGGATTATCCGAATGCTAAGGCCATTATGCTTGAGCAAAATTATCGTTCAACAAAACGCATCCTACAAGCGGCAAATGACGTCATTCAAAATAATACAACACGTTATCCAAAAGAACTGCGTACAGAAAATGCAGAAGGTGAAAAAATTGTGTTGTACAAAGCGTATAACGAGCAAGAGGAAGCGCAATTCGTTGTACAAACAATCCAACAGCTTATTCAAAAAGAAGATCGTACATTTGATGACTTTGCGATACTATATCGTACAAATGCTCAGTCCCGTGTGATGGAGGAAGTGCTTGTTAAGTCCAATATGGCTTATCAAATAGTTCGTGGTACTAAGTTCTATGATCGTAAAGAGATTAAGGATTTACTTGCCTACTTGCGCCTTATTTCCAATAATGATGATGATTTATCACTCGCACGTATTATTAATGAGCCAAAGCGTAGTATTGGTGCCACTTCATTTGAAAAAATGGCGCGTTATGCGATTGAACAGGAT
>NZ_JAHXYM010000022.1:0-497 GCF_019969975.1 Pantoea sp. OVA07A
GGGGGTCGCAGTGCACGCGCCGCTGCGACTTCTGCTAGATCGACACGGGCAAACCCGCCGACTACGACACCGACGAACCGCGTCGCGTCGCCGAGAGCATCGTCCGGATGAACCTCCGCTACGCCACCGTCACCTGCGTCGCCCGTGACGACCTGCCCGACGGCGGTGCCTGGCTCAACGCCGAGACCATTCGGCAGATCCACGCGATGAACCCGAACACCGGCGTCGAGCTCCTCGCCACGGACTTCAACGGCGACCCTGCACTGCTCGGCGAGGTCTTCGAAGCCCGCCCCGAGGTCTTCGCGCACAACGTCGAGACCGTCCCGCGCATCTTCAAGCGCATCCGCCCCGCGTTCCGCTATGAGCGCTCGCTCGACGTGATCACGCAGGCTCGGGATGCCGGTCTCATCACGAAGTCCAACCTCATCCTCGGCATGGGCGAGGAGCCGGAGGAGGTCGTGCAGGCGCTGAACGATCTGCACGACGCTGGGTGCGAT
>NZ_JAHXYM010000023.1:0-491 GCF_019969975.1 Pantoea sp. OVA07A
ATTACGGAGGAATGACGCGCTGCGTCGTTTCAATTTTCAGCTTGTTCCGGATTGTTAAAGAGCATAATACGTCGCAGCACACCGTCGCCGGTATGCTCTGAGGTATTTCAGAAAAAAACAGATAAACGGTATGGTGGAGCTAAGCGGGATCGAACCGCTGACCTCCTGCGTGCAAGGCAGGCGCTCTCCCAGCTGAGCTATAGCCCCATACAGTTACTGCAGAGACCACTACTACCACTCAACCGAGTTACATTCTTCAGGAGAAGGATGCAATTTCTTTTCAGGCAAGGCATGCGGAAGGGACGTTTACTCAGGTAAACGACCGCGCGCATAACGCAGCATGAGAAGAAATTTGGTAGGCCTGAGTGGACTTGAACCACCGACCTCACCCTTATCAGGGGTGCGCTCTAACCACCTGAGCTACAAGCCTGTAGAGGTTTTTTCTGCTCGTTACTTTTTATCAGACAATCTGTGTGGACACTGCGCGGGAA
>NZ_JAHXYM010000024.1:0-489 GCF_019969975.1 Pantoea sp. OVA07A
TGTTGATTCATGTGGAGAAAACGGAGAATTCCACACATTTACTTTTGATGGGCCTATCTTTAAAAATCCTGTTCAGTTTGAAATAGGAGAAACAGTAAAGAAAACCTACCCTAAACCTAAAGTAAATCCTGAAGATGAAGACGGTGAGTATGTTTTCTGGTTCTGCGATCTTATTTTGAAATAAGATTCTATTAATTACAAGGCGATTTTTAATTTAATCTGAATTCAGAGATTAAAAATTAACGCAATGATAAACAAGTTTTATTACTTTACTCTAGCGTTGCTATTATGTTTTTCATCACATTAAATATCAGCTCGACATCCTTTTCGGTGGTTTGCCAGTTAACAAAAGCAGCTCTGATTCCTTTATGCTTATTATAAAAAGTTGGAGTCATGAAGACTTTTCCGGTGTCATTCAGTGCTTCCAGAAATCTGTTAACCTGATCCTGTTTTGCTTCCTCTTTTAAAGTAAAACATACTGTATTTAGC
>NZ_JAHXYM010000025.1:0-485 GCF_019969975.1 Pantoea sp. OVA07A
GCTGCTGAATGTAGGGGTTATCGTTTTTGTGCTGCAGACATTATAGGTGGTGGCAGTCAGTTTGGTGCAATTAAGTACTTTAAACTGTTCTGTCACCAAAGGTGCACATTTCCCCATCGTCACAGAACAGGTGTAATATCCGGACTGTGTGGGGCTAATGGATGATCCTGTGGCTCCGGGAATAAGAGTTCCGTTTACATACCACTGATAAGTATCGTAAATAACAGGATCTACCGTAAGTACAATGCCGGGAGCACAGCCTCCTCCTGAGCTTAAAATAACGGGCTGTGTAGGAAAGCCTGCAAAAAAACCTCCATATCCTACAGCATTACTCCCTGCATTAATTCCCGCGGTGATTGCCTTGTCAGAAACTATAGTGATTGTGCCGGTAACATTAGGAATACCGTATGTAACCCAGTTGGCGGTGCCTGTCATATTGAACGGACCTGTTGTTGCCGGTGGAACAGCGCCGTTTACCGTGACAT
>NZ_JAHXYM010000026.1:0-476 GCF_019969975.1 Pantoea sp. OVA07A
GCCGCTTCCACCCCGAGGGTCTGCTCCTGGATGACCCCGAGCGTCGCGATCAGGTAGACGAGAGGCACGAGCAGGATGAGCCCGACCGTGATGAACTCGAGTGCGGCCGAGCCGTCTTCATTCTTCACCCAGCGACTCCACCGGCGCATGCGCTTCCACCTCCAGAGCGTGTGGGATGCCGAGCAGACCGATCACAGGGAGCGTGGTGCGAACTCTCACAGTGACCTCCTGCTCCGTCATGGAGATCGTCACGTCCTCCGCGTAAGACGCCCCCACCGCGCGGTTCACGGCGATCCGAGTGCGCTCCACCCCCTCCTCGGGCTCCGTGTCGGCGAGTGCCGCGTAGTATGCGCCCTCCACCGCGGCATCGTGCACGACATTGCGCACGTACACGGCGAGCGCGAGCTGCAGCACGGCGAGCGCGAGCACCGTGAGGAGTGTGCCCACCAGAACGAACTCCACCGCACTGGATCCGC
>NZ_JAHXYM010000027.1:0-473 GCF_019969975.1 Pantoea sp. OVA07A
AGACCGGCATGGGCTACCGGCAGTGGCGACTCCAGCTGCGGGTGCACCGCGCGCTCGTCCTGCTCGCCGACGGAGCCTCCGTGACCGACACGGCCGCGGCGTGCGGATGGGCGACGAGCAGTCAGTTCATCGAGCAGTTCACCCCGCTGGTCGGCATGACCCCCGGCAGGTACCGGCCCTCACAGCATCCGGAATGACCCTGCGGCTGACCGGTTCCGTCGCAGGCGCAGCTCCGAGAGCGGGCCCCGACATCACGGAGATGAGCGCCTTCGCCTGCTCCCGGGGTTGGTCACACTGAGAAGCTCTCCGCGCCGATGACGGAGAGCAGGCGCAGCTTCTCCCGACTCTCGCTCCCCGGAGCGGCCGTGTAGACGAGAAGCGCGTGGGACTGCTCCGGTTCGAAGAGCGTCTGGCATTCCAGCTCGAGAGCACCCAGTTCCGGGTGGACGAAGTGCTTGACCGCTCGCGGACGG
>NZ_JAHXYM010000028.1:0-440 GCF_019969975.1 Pantoea sp. OVA07A
GCACCGCCACCGCCGACGCGCTGCTGCCCTTCGGCAACGTCAGCAGCGGTGCGGCAGGCGCCACCACCGGCACCTTGAACATCACCGTGAACTGCTCCACCGCCGCACTCAGCCTGATCGCCACCACCGGCATCCGCGTCTGCATCGGCCTGGGCAATGGCACCGGCGGCACCAGTACTTCGCCGTGGCGGACAATGGTCAACGGCAGCAGTGATCCGCTCAATTTCCAGATCTACAACGTCGCCAACTACAGCGAAGTCACCGGCCTGGCACCGCGCGGTACACCGCCTGCACAGGAACTGACGATGACCTACAACGTGCCGCTGATCGGCGGCTCCGGAAGCCGTACCACGCAGTTGTTCGCACAGATTCCGGCCAACCAGGTGCTGGCCTCCGGCAACTACAGCAGCACCTTCACCGGTGCCAACGTGGTGCTCACC
>NZ_JAHXYM010000029.1:0-430 GCF_019969975.1 Pantoea sp. OVA07A
ATACGGACTGGACTACCGCGTGTATGACCGGGACGGAACATTGCTTGTCGACCTTCCGGAAACGGATTGGGCAGACTGGGATGGCGGCGATCTGGTGTTTGCACGCGGCGGGTGCCTCTATAGGCTGGCAAAAAGCGACTTCCGATCCGGTAATGTCATGCCTATTGAGTTTTCCTCGCGCCTGCATGACTTCAACGGCGCAGGTTTCACCGCCCTGGCACCTCCGCACGCCGCTCGTCACTACTGACGCACCCAGCCTCGGGGGGAGCTTTGATATCAGGCATTACTCATCCACTTGTATCTTCGGGTCGTAACCGCCTTACGATGCCACCGGAAACGTGGAGCTGTGTGTCGCCCACCCGGACCGCGTAGAGGCCGGCTAGCTCGACTTCGCCCGGTTCAATATCCTCAATGAGCAGCAGTCCTGTAT
>NZ_JAHXYM010000002.1:0-583571 GCF_019969975.1 Pantoea sp. OVA07A
CTGTAAAACGTCATAATGAATTTCATTATGTGTTCACTCGTGAGGCTTGATATTTTTTACGTCCGGAGACGCTGATATCAATCCTGCGAGTGCCCACACAGATTGTCTGATAAATTGTTAAAGAGCAGTGCGAACAGTGCGTTAGCGTCCTGTCGCGAGGTGGCGTATATTACGCTTTCCTCCTGCAGAGTCAACCTCTTTCTCAGAAGTTTTTCTCCGGCGGCGCAGTCTCCTGTGCCTCCTGACCCGTTTTCCGTTTCCGGTTTGCCGTGTCAGTGGAGGCGCATTATAGGGAACGGCTCAGATAGCGCAAGTGCAAATTGAGACTTTTTTTCTGTTCGTCTGAAATTTGCACAAAAGCGCCATTTTACCCCTTTTTAATGCGCGCCGGAAGCTCTGCCAGGCTATTAATCACCCAATCTGCTGCTGCTTCACCTTCAGCGGTGACCGGTTTGCCGCTGCGCACCAGTACTTTCATGCCGACACCGGCAGCCTGCCCTGCCAGCATGTCTTCCAGCTTGTCACCCACCATATAAGAAGCGGCCATATCAATATTCAGTTCTTCCTGTGCCGTCAGCAGCATACCCGGCTGAGGCTTGCGGCAGTCACAGGCCTGACGGAACTCTGCTACTGTTGCTTCAGGATGGTGAGGACAGAAATAGATGCCATCAAGGTCAACATCGCGATCGGCCAGCGACCAGTCCATCCATTCTGTCAGCCGCATAAAGGTATCTTCAGTAAACATACCGCGCGCGATGCCAGACTGATTGGTCACGACCACCAGCGCAAAACCCATTGCCTTCAGTTGTTGCAGCGCTTCAATCGTGCCGTCAATAAACTGGAAGTCATCGATCTCATGGACATAGCCATTGTCGACATTAAGGGTGCCATCACGATCAAGAAAAATAGCGGGGACTTTATTCGCCACGTAGAAACTCCTGCTGTAAAAATTGCCGATCAGTATCGCATGATTGCTATAAAAGGGAGAATGTCAGATTGAATCACTTCCATTGATTTAGACGTCTGGATGCCTTAACATCCATCCAGCTTTTATACCGAATAAAAGCGACGAGGCTTCCCACACCACGGACAACGCAACACGATAATAAATAACATAATGATTAAAATAGAAAATATCACCAAGGTGTTTCAGCAAGGCACGCGGTCTGTTCCGGCGTTAACGGATGTCAGCCTGCACGTGCCTGCCGGACAGATTTATGGCGTTATCGGTGCTTCCGGTGCCGGTAAAAGTACGTTGATTCGTTGCGTTAACCTGCTGGAGCGCCCTACTTCGGGCCGCGTACTGGTAGACGGTGCTGATTTAACCGCACTCAACGAACGTCAGTTAACCCAGGCGCGCCGCCAGATCGGCATGATCTTCCAGCACTTTAATCTGATGAACTCCCGTACCGTCGCGGGTAACGTCTCTCTTCCACTGGAACTCGGTAATCTCTCCCACGCTCAGATCACGGCTCGCGTAACTGAACTGCTGGAACTGGTGGGATTATCAGATAAGCATGATGCCTGGCCTGCGAATCTCTCGGGCGGTCAGAAGCAGCGTGTCGCGATTGCCCGCGCCCTGGCCAGCAATCCCAAGGTTCTGTTGTGTGATGAAGCTACCAGTGCACTGGATCCCGCGACGACCCGCTCTATTCTGGAATTGCTTAAAGACATTAACCGCCGGCTTGGGCTGACGATTCTGCTGATCACCCATGAAATGGATGTAGTGAAACGCATCTGCGATCAGGTTGCGGTCATCAGTCACGGTGAGCTGATTGAGAAAGATAGCGTCAGTGAGGTCTTCTCTCATCCTAAGACACCGCTGGCGCAGCAGTTTATTCAGTCTACGCTGCATCTGGATATTCCGGATGATTACCAGCAGCGCCTTTCTGCCACCGCCGCTGAAGGCACCGTGCCCCTGCTGCGACTGGAATTCACCGGTAAATCGGTTGATGCGCCGCTGCTGTCTGAAGCCGCGCGCCGTTACAACGTGAATAACAACATTATCAGTGCCCAGATGGATTACGCCGGTGGCGTGAAGTTCGGCATTATGCTGGCCGAAATGCACGGCACAGAAAGCGATACCCGCGAGGCGATAGCCTGGCTGAAGGAGAATCATGTGAAAGTAGAGGTGTTAGGTTATGTCTGAAGCGATGATGTGGTTGCTGGGACGGGGCGTGTGGGAAACGCTGATGATGACCTTCGTCTCGGGCTTTTTCGGTTTTGTGCTGGGTCTGCCGGTCGGCGTTTTACTCTATGTCACCCGTCCGGGCCAGATTCTGCAGAATCAGGGACTTTATCGCGTGCTCTCCGCGCTGGTGAATATCTTCCGCTCCATTCCTTTCATTATCTTACTGGTCTGGATGATTCCTTTTACTCGCGTAATCGTCGGCACCTCAATCGGACTGCAGGCGGCCATCGTGCCGTTGACCGTTGGCGCGGCACCGTTTATCGCACGTATGGTTGAAAATGCCTTGCTGGAACTGCCAACCGGACTGATTGAAGCGTCACGAGCTATGGGCGCCACGCCAATGCAGATCATCCGTAAGGTTCTGCTGCCGGAAGCGATGCCTGGCCTGGTGAATGCTGCGACCATCACCCTGATTACCCTGGTTGGTTACTCCGCCATGGGTGGCGCGGTGGGTGCCGGTGGTCTGGGCCAGATCGGTTATCAGTATGGTTATATCGGATATAACGCCACTGTGATGAATACGGTATTGGTGTTGTTAGTGGTTTTGGTGTATCTCATTCAATTCTGTGGCGACCGCATCGTGCATGCGGTGTCCCATAAATAAGCCAGCAATATCACATTATTAAGAAGGAAAGGATATGTCTTTCAGATTCAAGAAAATTGCCGCTGTGGGTGCACTGATTGGCGCGATTGCGCTGGCAGGATGCGATCAAAAAGAGAAAGACCCTAACCACATCAAAGTGGGTGTGATTGTCGGTGCTGAGCAGCAGGTTGCTGAAGCAGCGCAGAAAGTTGCCAAAGAGAAATATGGTCTGGACGTTGAGCTGGTCACCTTCAACGATTACGTACTGCCGAATGAAGCGCTGAGCAAAGGCGATATCGACGTCAACGCTTTCCAGCACAAACCGTATCTGGATCAGCAAATCAAAGATCGTGGCTACAAGCTGGTTTCAGTGGGTAACTCCTTCGTCTACCCAATCGCGGGCTATTCGAAAAAGATTAAGTCACTGGATGAGCTGCAGGATGGCGCTCAGGTTGCCATTCCAAACGACCCGACCAACCTGGGCCGTACGCTGCTGCTGCTGCAGAAAGTGGGTCTGATCAAGCTGAAAGATGGCGTGGGCCTGCTGCCAACCTCGCTGGATATCACTGAAAACCCTAAGCATCTGAAAATTGTTGAGCTGGAAGCGCCGCAGCTGCCACGCTCACTGGACGATCAGCAGATCGCGCTGGCGGTTATCAACACCACCTACGCCAGCCAGATTGGCCTGACACCAGCCAAAGATGGTATTTTCGTCGAAGATAAAGATTCACCGTACGTGAACCTGATTGTGGCGCGCGAAGATAATAAAGATGCGGAAAACGTGAAGAAATTTGTCAAGGCTTATCAGTCTGACGAAGTCTACGATGCCGCTAACAAAGTCTTTAACGGCGGCGCGGTTAAAGGCTGGTAATTCAGCTGTTCATCTCCTTAAGGGCGGCGCTATGCCGCCCTTTCTGTTATTGGGTGCCCTGCCCGACTTGTTATTTATTCTTGTCCTTGTTTCAATAACGCCACTTTTTGAAACCTGAGGATGTTGCCATGCGTTTTTTACCGCTCTGCTTGTTAGCATTGATGCTGACAGGGTGTGTTCATGAGTATCACCCGATAAGCAGCGCACCGTCCCGGCCGCAGCAATCCAGTGAACCCACCCGCAAGCCTGTGTCACGACCGGCACCGGTTAAGCTCTATACCGATGCCGCCGATCTGGTCAGCAAGCCGTTCCGCGATCTGGGTGAAGTCTCCGCTGAAGATTGCCAGATGAGTAATCAGAACTCCCCAGCCAACATCGCTACTGCACGTAAACGTCTGCAGATCAAAGCGTCACAGATGAAAGCTAATGCGGTGCTGCTGCATCAGTGTGAAATCGTCACCGGCACGCCAGGCTGCTATCGTCAGGCGGTGTGTCAGGGTTCGGCACTGAAAGTCAGCAATCAATGAGTGAATTCGCCTTTGCGCAAATTGGGGTAATCCGCTCACCGTGGAAGGAGAAGTTTGCCGTGCCGCGCCAGCCAGGGCTGGTGCAGGATGGCGGCGGCGAACTGCACCTGCAGCCACCTTACAATCAGCCGGAAGCGGTGCGTGGACTGGAAGCGTTCAGCCACCTCTGGCTGCTGTTTGTCTTCCATCAGACGATGGAGGGCGGCTGGCGTCCCACGGTTCGCCCTCCCCGGCTGGGCGGCAATGCGCGCATGGGTGTATTTGCGACACGTTCAACGTTCCGTCCCAATCCCATTGGCATGTCGCTGGTTGAGCTAAAAGGTATCAGGATTGAA
The DNA here is from genome assembly GCF_019969975.1 of Pantoea sp. OVA07A. Taxonomy (NCBI): domain Bacteria; kingdom Pseudomonadati; phylum Pseudomonadota; class Gammaproteobacteria; order Enterobacterales; family Erwiniaceae; genus Pantoea; species Pantoea sp. OVA07A. Next base: position 4,508 of record NZ_JAHXYM010000002.1, read on the forward strand.
AAACAGCAGGTGATCCTGCAGCTTGGCAGTCTGGATCTGGTCGATGGCACCCCGGTGGTGGATATCAAACCTTATCTGCCCTTTGCCGAAGCATTGCCGCATGCCCAGGCGGGTTTTGCTCAGGCGGCACCTGCGGCTGATATGCCGGTTCGCTTCTCCGCGCTGGCACAACAGCAGCTTCACCAGCAGTCGCGCTACCCCAATCTGGCTCGCTTTATCAGTGAAGTGCTGGCACAGGATCCCCGTCCCGCTTACCGTCAGGGCGAAACGCAGGCGCGGGAATATGCGGCCTGGCTGATGGATTTTAATGTACGCTGGCGCATTGACGATGCCGGTACTGAAGTGATCGCTATCGACCCGCGTTAAAACCCGCTTTTGAGCCGGTGATCTCACTGGTACACTAGCCGCCAGCAAAATTCTGTCTGTGACTTTCCGATCAACTGGAACCGTAATCAATGCGTACTACTCAATATCTGCTCTCTACTCAGAAAGAGACGCCTTCCGACGCTGAAGTGATCAGCCACCAGCTGATGCTGCGCGCCGGTATGATCCGCAAACTGGCTTCTGGCTTGTACACCTGGTTACCGACCGGGGTTCGCGTGCTGAAAAAAGTCGAAAACATCGTGCGCGAAGAGATGAACAACGCGGGCGCGGTTGAGATTTTAATGCCGGTTGTGCAGCCCGCCGACCTGTGGCAGGAGAGCGGTCGCTGGGAGGAGTATGGCCCGGAACTGTTACGTATTGCAGATCGCCACGAGCGTCCGTTCGTGCTGGGTCCGACGCATGAAGAGGTGGTCACTGACCTGATCCGCAATGAGCTGAGCTCTTATAAGCAACTGCCGCTCAACCTCTATCAGATCCAGACCAAATTTCGTGATGAAGTCCGTCCGCGCTTTGGCGTGATGCGGTCACGTGAATTCATCATGAAAGATGCTTACTCGTTCCACGTTTCGCAGGAGTCGCTGCAGGAAACGTATGACGCGATGTACCGCGCCTATAGCCAGATCTTCAGCCGTATGGGTCTGGATTTCCGCGCCGTGCAGGCCGACACCGGCTCGATTGGCGGCAGCGCCTCCCATGAGTTCCAGGTTCTGGCGCAGAGCGGTGAAGATGATGTGATCTTCTCTACCGATTCTGATTACGCGGCCAACATTGAGCTGGCCGAAGCCGTCGCACCCGCTGGTGAGCGCGCAGCGCCGTCGCAGGAGATGCAACTGGTCGAGACGCCAGACGCAAAAACCATCGCGGAGCTGGTTGAGCAATTCAATGTGCCTGTTGAAAAAACAGTGAAAACGCTGATTGTTAAAGGTGCTGAAGAGAGCGGCCACGCGCTGGTTGCCCTGCTGGTACGCGGCGATCATCAGCTTAATGAGATCAAAGCGGAGAAGTCAGAGATCGTTGCGTCACCGCTGGTGTTCGCGACCGAAGAAGAGATTCGCGCTGCAGTGGGTGCCGGACCGGGTTCAATCGGCCCGGTTGGTCTGCAGATGCCTGTTATTGCTGATCGTACCGTGGCGAAGATGAGCGACTTCAGCGCCGGTGCCAACGTCGATGGTAAGCACTACTTCGGCATTAACTGGGAGCGCGATCTGCCGCTGGCCAGCGTTGCGGATATCCGTAACGTGGTCGAAGGCGATTTAAGCCCGGATGGTAAAGGCACGCTGCAGATTAAGCGCGGCATCGAAGTCGGTCATATTTTCCAGCTCGGCACCAAGTATTCTGACGCGCTGAAAGCGTCTGTTCAGGGCGAAGATGGCCGCAATCAGGTGATGAGCATGGGCTGCTACGGCATCGGCATCACCCGCGTTGTTGCGGCAGCCATTGAGCAGAACCATGATGACCGCGGCATTATCTGGCCAGCCGCACTGGCACCTTTCGAGGTTGCGATTCTGCCAATGAATATGCAGAAATCGTTCCGGGTTAAAGAGCTGGCGGAAGAGCTGTATGCCACCCTGCGTGCTAAAGGCGTTGAGGTTATTCTGGATGACCGTAAAGAGCGTCCGGGCGTGATGTTCGCTGATATGGAACTGATCGGTGTGCCACACACCATCGTCATTGGTGACCGCAATCTCGATAATCAGGAGATTGAGTACAAATCACGTCGTGCCGGTGAGAAGCAGATGATTAAGCAGGATGAAATTGTTGAATTCCTGCTGAAGGCTCTGAGTAAGTAAGTTCTTAGCGTTAATCAAAGCGGGCTGAATCTGGCCACAACAGATGAGCTCAACACGAAGGGAACCGGGTCAGGAGAGGAAAGCGTCCCGCGCCAGGGACGGTGCGGGCCGAGCGGCCATGGATGGCGTTAGCGACTTTCCGATCTGACCCCGTTCCCTGAGCAGGCTCGATCTCTTCGCCGCTCGCCCCTGACGTTGTAAGTACTCAAACGCCCCGCCTGCGAGGCGTTTTTTATTGTACCTTGCCGCGCATAGATTTAGTTGAACTGCGGCGGGCTTTTCCTTCCAGACGGCGCTCTTTTGAGGCGCGGGTCGGCCGCGTGGCGCGCCGGGCTTTTTCCACGGTACTCAGCTCCTGGATCAGATTAACCAGACGTTGCAGCGCCGCTTCACGATTCATCTCCTGACTGCGATACTCCTGCGCCTTGATCACTACAACGCCATCACCGGTAATCAAATGATGAGTGGCGGTGAGCAGCCGCTCTTTATAAAACGCGGGCAGTGAAGAGGCAGCGATATCGAAGCGCAGATGAATGGCGGTGCTGGCTTTATTGACATGTTGTCCGCCTGCGCCCTGAGCACGAATCGCCGTCAGCTCAATCTCACTCTCCGGAATCTCAACCGAACGGGATAGCATAATCATAAGCTCGCTCCCCACACCTTAACCACGTTGACCTCCGATAACCTGTTCATCAAATTAACCTTTTGTGCTCTGATTTATTCCGCCTAAGACAGCGGAATCTGTCACTTTAGCAGTGATTCGCGCACTGTTCCTGCTTTACGCAGGCTGATTTCCTCTAAATGGCTATGATATAGTCGCCAGTTAACCAGAGTATTTACGCTCTGCCGAGGAGGGCCACGTGCAAAATTATTGTGAGTTAGTTCGCCGGAAGTATGCCGAAATCGGCAGCGGGGATTTAGGTTACATACCGGATGCGATTGGCTGCGCATTGAAGGCACTTAATGATGTTGCCGCAAATACTGAGCTAAACTCTTCTGTCAGGGAACAGGCGGCCTACGCCGCTGCTAACTTATTGGTGAGCGACTATGTTGATAAATGAAGCGTACCAACCTATCAATTGCGATGATTACGATAATCTGGAACTCGCCTGCCAGAACAACTGGATGCTGTCGCTGGAAATGAAAGATGGCGAGCAGCTTAAGGCAAAAGCCAAAGAGATCTTTTCACGTAAGAACGTTGAATATCTGGCTATCGATCTTTCCGGTGAACATCGCGAATTACGTCTCGACCATATCGCCAGCTTCACCCATCCCGAGTTGGGTACGGTGGTTGTCAGCGCAGAGTAACCTACGCATTCAGGGCGGGACCTTTCCGCCCTGTTAAACTTCAGGGCTGCAACGAACTGTAGTACGCCGCTAAATCCGCCATATCGCTGTCACTCAATCCCGCCACAAACGCCTTCATGACTTCAGCCTGACCGCCACTGCGTTCGCCCTTTTTATAGGCCTGCAGCGCATGTTCCAGATAAGGTGCGTGCTGCCCGGCCAGGTCAGGATAGAGCGGCACCGCCGCTTTTCCTGCTGCGCCATGACAGGCCATGCAACTGCCCGCTTTCTGTGCGCCGCGCTGCGCATCACCCGCTGCCCATGCCGGTAACACGGTGACCGCTAAACAGGCAATAAGCCACTGTTTCATTATTGTTGTTCTCCTGCGCCGGATGCCCCATCCCAGACTATCTGCCAGCCCTGCTGATCAGGGGCCGCGCCATCACGGGTGACAAAGAGAGTCGGAACGCAGACCAGCGTCTGGTTATAAAAAATTAACGGCAGCCGTTCACGCTGCCACGGCGGTATCTGCAACTCCTGCCACAGTTTTTTCATTTCCCTTCCGCCACGACGGCCCACCAGATGGACATGACCCTGTGCGTGAAACCGCACGCTGACCTGCTCATCCGGCTCAGGATAGCGCAACAGGCTCTGCGACTGGCTGGCACGCAGCGTGCCGAGATTCTGCGGTAACGCCAGCGGCTGGCAGAGATCGGGCCATGCCAGCGCGGTGTCGCGCAGTGAATTGAACAACGGCAGCCAGTAGAGCTGCTGACGGTAACGACGGAGTTCAGCCTGACCGAATCGCAGCCGGGGCTGCGCATCCTCCCGGCTCGCCATCACTTCGTCGTGGATGTGTTTCAGCGCTTCACGGGACGGCATCGCCCCCCCCTGTCCGGCGATCCAGCGCCGCAATAAGGCATTAGCACGCAGCTCACTCATGGCCATTAAGGGTGGAAAGTGCAGGCTGCCATCAGGCTGGATCAGCTCTGCCAGTTGCCCGACGAGCAGTTCATCCAGCAACTGCTCCTGCTCACTGCATAACGCCGCACTGCGGGCCGCTGCCTCGGCAAAATGGGGCCAGCGCTGGTGAAGCTCAGGCAGCAGCCGCTGACGCAGAAAGTTGCGGTCGTAGCGAAGATCCTGATTGCTCTCATCTTCAATCCACACCAGCTGATGCGCGTCGGCATAGGCTTCAAGCGACTGTCGCGTCTGATTCAGCAGCGGACGCACCAGCTGATGAGAACCCAGCGCGCGTGTAGCGGGCATCGCTGCCAGCCCGGCGGGACCACTGCCGCGCTTCAGCGCCAGCAGGAATGTTTCGCACTGATCGTCGAGGTGCTGCGCAGTGAGTAACACTTCGCCCGGCTGCAGTGCCGCACTCAGCGCCTGATAACGGGCGGTTCGGGCGGCCGCTTCAATGCCGTTTTCCCGGCCATCAACGTTAACGCGGAGCACTTCACAGGGCAGCTGCCACTGCGCGCAAATCGTCTGGCAATGGGTTGCCCAGCGATCGGCATTCGGGCTAAGCCCATGGTGAACATGCAGTGCCCGCAGGCGCAACTGAGGATGCTGCTGCTGCCAGCCGCGAAGCTGATGCAGCAGCACGGTTGAATCCAGTCCACCGCTGAATGCGACCACCAGGGCGGCATCAGATTGCAACAGAGTGTCAAAAGCGGGCAAAGACATGGCAGAATCCAGAAAATCGGGCCACTGAATGTCGCCCGCTGAGCGCGCTATTTTACGCCTGATAAAGCTCCAGCGGCAAACCATCCGGATCGGCAAAGAAAGTGCATTGTTTACCGGTCAGGTCATCAATGCGAATCGGCTCGCAGATAACGCCTTTATCGGCCAGCGTCGCGACGGCAGCGGCAACATCCGGCACGGTAAAGGCCAGATGACGCAGGCCACACGCCTCGGGATGGCTGACTCGCGCCGGCGGCTCAGGAAAAGAGAACAGCTCAATGGTATAGCGATCCTGTAGGGCAAGGTCGCCTTTCCAGGAGTCCCGCGCTTCGCGGTAATATTCGCCCATCAGACGGAAACCCAGTACGTCACAATAGAATGCTTTGCTGCGCTGATAGTCAGAGGCGATGATGGCGATGTGGTGAATAGCGGTTAACTGCAACATGTTCAATTCCCTGATTCGGGCAGGCTGTCCGCAGACACCCTGCCGCTGATAGTCGTTTAAAGGTTTATGCGAGGTCGTTTTTCAGCACGCGGACGCGATACTCGCCCTCTTCGGTCAGGCTGGCACCGTGAATATCCGTTTCGAAGCCCGGATAATGCCGTCCAATGCTGCACAGCATCAGCAGAAAATCGAGCACCGCGCGGCTCTTCTCAGTAATCATCTCGCCTGGCATCACCAGTGGAACGCCTGGCGGATAAGGCAGAATCATATTGGCCGACACCCGCCCGACCAGCTCGCTGAGATCCACCGTTTCGATGTTGCCCTTCACCTGCTGCTGAAACGCCTGATGCGGCGTCATCTTCATTTCGGGCAGGACATCAAATGCCTGCAGCATCAGACGTGGCAGATCGTGATGGCGGATCAGCTGATGGATCCCCTGCGCCAGTGTCTGGATGCGCATATTGCGATAGAAGTCAGGATCTTCGGCATAGAGATCCGGCAGCATGTTTTTCACCCGCAGATTAAGATCGTAGGCGCGTTTGAACTCGGTCAGTCCGCGCAGCACGCTCATCGCTTTGGTTTTGTCGATACCGATGCTGAACAGGAACAGCAGGTTATAGGGACCGGTTTTCTCCACCACGATGCCGCGCTCATCCAGAAACTTCGCCACCAGCGCCGCCGGGATCCCCTCTTCCGCCATCTTCCCCAGTTCGCTCATGCCCGGCGTCAGAATGGTGACTTTGATCGGATCCAGGTACATGTGATCGCGATCGGCCTGAGTAAATCCGTGCCACTCTTCGTCGCCGGGCTGGATCGGCCAGCATTGCGCTTCATCAACCTCTTCCGGCTGCCAGATATCAAAGAACCAGCTATCGGACTCCTCGCGCAGGCGCTGGATCTCCCGACGGAAGTGCAGCGCGCGCTCCACCGAGCGATTGATCAGTCGTTTACCGGGATTGCCACGCAGCATAGCAGCAGCAGTTTCAATAGAGGAGACGATGGCGTAATTGGGCGAGGTGGTGGTGTGCATCATGTAGGCTTCGTTAAACGTCTGTTCGTCGTAGTCGCCCTTAATGTGAATCATTGATGCCTGCGAAAACGCCGCCAGCAGTTTGTGGGTCGATTGCGTCTCATACACCACTTTGCCCGGGATGCGGTCGCCACTCATGCCACTTTTACCGGCGTAGATCGGATGGAAATTGGTGTAAGGCACCCACGCTGAATCGAAATGAATCGACGGTACATCCAGTGTCTCTTTGATGTACTGGGTATTGTAGAGCAGCCCATCATAGGTGGAGTTGGTGATCACCGCATGAACCGGCCACGTGGCACGGTCGGTGGCAGCCACCTTGAGCGAAATACTCTCGCGGGTGAACTCCTGCTTCGGGATACCGCCGAGAATACCCAACGCATTGCGGGTCGGCTTCAGCCAGATGGGGATAAGATCGCTCATCATCAGCAGATGGGTCAGTGACTTGTGGCAGTTGCGATCGATCAGCACGGTGCTGCCCGCCGGTGCGGCATACATGCCGACAATTTTGTTCGACGTTGAGGTCCCGTTGGTCACCATGTAACTCTGCTCGGCACCAAAAGTGCGTGCAATGTACTCCTCCGCTTCAAGGTGCGGACCGGTGTGATCAAGCAGCGAACCCAGTTCGGTAACGGAAATTGAGATGTCCGATTTCAGGGTATTGGCCCCGAAGAAATCGTAGAACAGGCAGCCCACCGGGCTCTTCTGAAACGCGGTACCCGCCATATGGCCCGGCGTGCAGAAGGTGTACTTGCCCTCTTTCACATAGGTGAACAACGCTTTAGTCAGCGGCGGCGTAATGTGGTCGAGATAGTCATCGGTATATTGCCGGATATGCAGCGCGATATCGTCAGCGGCATTCAGCGCGTACTCAAAAAAGTGCAGCGGCATACGCATCTCATTGACGCTGATGTCCATCTGCGAGTGGGTGTTGATAAAGGCGTACAGCGGCAGGTATTCGTTGAGCTGATTAATCTCACCGCAGAGTTCCGGACTGTTGTGCGCGTCCCAGTCGAAGATGACGCCGCTGATACGCGGATTGTGCTCGATCAGTTTCAGCAGATCGTCACTGTTTTTCGGGTAAAGCAGCCTGAAGCCTTGCAGATTTAACGCCGCGTCGAGTTCGCGTAACGGTTCATCTTTATAAAACACGCCGTGCGCGCCCATGATCGCCAGAATATTCAATGCCCATCTCCCTGATTATTGTGGAACCGGACAAGCATAACCGCTAACCCGCGGAAGGTGTAGCAAGGCGGCTATCGGATGGCGCTGAAAGAGAGGGGAATAGCGTGCGGAGATAAACCGGCGGCATAAAAAAGCGGACCGGAGTCCGCTTTTATGGATGGGGCTAAATCAGGCGTAGCCGTAGCTCATCAGGCGCTGATAACGACGATCCAGCAGCTCTTCAGTGCTAAATCCATCGAGATCGGCCAGATCGGCCAGCAGCTGCTGCTTCAGTGACTGCGCCATATCAACCGGACGGCGATGCGCGCCACCCAGCGGCTCAGGGATCACGGAGTCAATCAGCTTCAGCTCTTTCAGACGGTGAGCGGTAATGCCCATCGCTTCAGCGGCCAGCGGCGCTTTGTCAGCGCTTTTCCACAGAATAGATGCACAGCCTTCCGGCGAGATCACTGAATAGGTGCTGTACTGCAGCATATTCACTTTGTCGCCCACGCCAATCGCCAGCGCACCACCTGAACCACCCTCACCGATGACCGTACAGATCACCGGCACTTTCAGGCCAGACATTTCACGCAGGTTGCGGGCAATCGCTTCAGACTGCCCACGCTCTTCCGCGCCCACACCCGGATAGGCACCCGGTGTGTCGATGAAGGTGATGATTGGCATTTTGAAACGCTCAGCCATCTCCATCAGGCGCAGCGCTTTGCGATAGCCTTCCGGTGCTGGCATGCCGAAGTTACGGCGAATTTTCTCTTTGGTTTCACGGCCTTTCTGGTGCCCGATGATCATCACCGGACGTCCATCAAGACGTGCAATCCCGCCCACAATCGCTTTGTCATCGGCATAAGCACGGTCGCCCGCCAGCTCATCGAAATCGTCGAAGGCGTTGCGCACGTAGTCAAAGGTGTAAGGACGCAAAGGATGACGCGCCAGCTGAGCGATTTGCCATGCGCCCAAATCGGCGAAGATCTTACGGGTCAGCTCAACGCTTTTCTCACGCAGACGCTGAACTTCTTCATCCAGATTAACGTGTTTATCATCCTGACGACCAATTGAGGTCAGCGAATCGATCTTCGCTTCCAGTTCTGCAATTGGCTGTTCAAAATCCAGGTAATTAAGACTCATAATGTTCCTGTTCTAGTCAAACTCCAGTTCCACCTGCTCCGATCCAATCAACGAGCGCAGATCGTTAAGTAAACGATCGCTGGGCGAAATTCGCCACGCTGCACCAAAGCGCAGCTTCGCTCGCGCGTCGGCTCTCTGATAGTAGAGATGCACCGGAATAGTCCCTGATCGATGAGGTTCCAGAGACTGACGGAGTCGGTTTAATAGCTGGTCATCAATTTGCCTGTCCGTCAGCGAGATAGCAAGTCCGCGCGCGTATTTTTCGCGAGCTTCGTCGATGTCCATGACTTCACGAGCGGTCATTTTAAGGCCACCACTGAAGTCATCAAAGCTGACCTGTCCGCTGACGATCAGAATTCGGTCTTTCTCCAGCAACTGCTGGTATTTATCTAACGCATCGGTAAATAACATCACCTCAAGACGACCGGAGCGATCGTCCAGAGTACAGATACCAATTCGGTTGCCGCGTTTGGTGACCATTACCCGTGCCGCGATCACCAGACCGGCCGCCACGGTAATTTTACCCCGATCGGTAGGATGCATATCTTTCAGCCGCACCCCGCCAACGTAACGCTCAATTTCTTTCAGGTACTGATTAATCGGGTGGCCGGTAAGGTAAAGCCCCAGCGTTTCCCGTTCGCCATCCAGCTGCACCTGCTCAGGCCACGGCGTGACGCTGGCGTACGATTTCTCAACCTGCTCCGGCTCTTCCGCCAGTACGCCAAACATATCAGCCTGGCCAATCGCTTCCGCTTTCGCGTGCTGATCGGCCGCTTTTAACGCGTCACTGAGTGAACTCATCAGCGCAGCACGATGCGGTCCAAGGCGATCAAAGGCCCCGGACATGATCAATTTTTCCATTACCCGACGGTTGATCTTTTTGGTGTCGGTACGGGCGCAGAGATCAAATAACTCGCGGAAATAACCGCCTTCGTTACGGGCGTCGATGATCGCTTCGATCGGGCCTTCACCGACGCCTTTGATCGCGCCGATACCGTAAACGATCTCGCCCGCGTCATTAACATGGAACTGATAGAGACCGGAGTTGATATCAGGCGGCAGGACTTTCAGTCCCATCCGCCAGCACTCATCGACCAGGCCAACCACTTTCTCGGTGTTATCCATATCGGCGGTCATGACCGCAGCCATAAATTCAGCCGGATAGTGCGCCTTCAGCCACAGCGTCTGGTAGGAGACGAGTGCGTAGGCCGCAGAGTGTGACTTGTTAAAGCCATAACCTGCAAATTTTTCTACCAGATCGAAGATCTTCATCGACAGTTCCCCGTCGATGCCCATGCTTTCGGCACCGTCGCGGAATACAGAACGCTGTTTGGCCATCTCCTCGGGTTTCTTTTTACCCATGGCGCGACGCAGCATATCCGCACCGCCCAGCGTGTAACCGGAGAGAACCTGGGCGATCTGCATCACCTGTTCCTGATAGAGGATGATGCCGTAGGTCGGTTCCAGCACCGGCTTCAGGCTTTCGTGCTGCCACTGAATGTCAGGATAGGAGATCGCTTCACGGCCATGCTTACGGTCAATGAAGTTATCCACCATGCCGGACTGCAGTGGGCCAGGACGGAACAGCGCCACCAGTGCGATCATATCTTCGAAGCAGTCGGGCTTCAGACGCTTAATCAGATCTTTCATGCCGCGCGATTCAAGCTGGAACACCGCAGTGGTTTCCGAGCGCTGCAGCATATCGAAGCTTTTCTTATCGTCCAGCGGGATAGAGGCGATATCGATCGGCTCCAGCCCCTGCTTTTCCCGGCGCGGGTTGATCATCTTCAGCGCCCAGTCGATGATGGTCAGCGTACGCAGACCCAGGAAGTCGAACTTCACCAGGCCGGCATATTCCACATCATTTTTATCGAACTGAGTTACCGGGAACTGCCCATGCTCATCACAATAGAGCGGCGCAAAATCGGTGATCTTCGTTGGCGCAATGACCACGCCGCCCGCATGTTTACCGGCGTTACGCGTGACCCCTTCCAGCTTGCGCGCCATGTCGATCAGCGCTTTAACCTCTTCGTCCGCGTCATACATGGCGGGAAGCTGCGGTTCAGCAATAAAAGCTTTTTCCAGCGTCATGCCGGGATCGGGCGGGATCAGTTTTGAAATGCGGTCAACGAAGCCGTAAGGATGTCCCAGCACGCGGCCCACATCGCGAATGACCGCTTTCGCCGCCATGGTGCCAAAGGTAATAATCTGGGAAACCGCTTCACGTCCGTACATATCTGCAACGTGTTCGATCACCTGATCGCGCTTCTCCATGCAGAAGTCGACGTCGAAATCGGGCATCGAGACGCGTTCCGGGTTCAGGAAGCGTTCGAACAGCAGGTCAAATTCCAGCGGATCGATATCGGTGATTTTCAGCGCATAGGCCACCAGCGAACCGGCACCGGAACCACGCCCCGGCCCGACCGGCACGCCGTTGTCCTTGGACCACTGGATGAACTCCATTACGATCAGGAAGTAGCCGGGGAAACCCATCTGGTTAATAACGTTGAGTTCAATCTCCAGACGTTCATCATATTCCGGGCGTTTCTCAAGGCGTTCGGCTTCGTCCGGGAACAGGAACTCCAGACGCTCTTCCAGACCCTCACGGGATTTCACCACCAGATAATCTTCGGTGGTCATATCACCGGTCGGGAACTGCGGCAGGAAGTATTCGCCCAGCCGGACCGTGACGTTACAACGCTTAGCAATCTCTACGCTGTTTTCCAGCGCTTCCGGGATGTCCGAGAAGAGCTCGCACATCTCCTCTTCGCTGCGCATATATTGCTGAGGACTGTAGTTGCGCGGACGCTTGGGATCATCCAGCGTATAGCCATCATGAATGGCAACGCGAATTTCGTGCGCATCGAAATCTTCTGCATTGATAAAGCAGACTTCATTGGTGGCAACCACCGGTATTCCCTCTGCAATCGCCAGTTCAACTGCCGCATGCAGATAGCTCTCTTCGTCCTGACGGCCGGTACGTATCAGCTCCAGGTAGTAGCGATCGGGGAAATGTTGCTGGTAAAACGACAGGCATTGCGAAACCAGGGCATTGTTGCCGCGCAGCAGGCTGCGACCCACATCGCCGCGCCGTCCGCCCGACAGCAGGATTAATCCTTCCTGCAATTCAATCAGCCAGTCGCGGTCGATGATCGGTCCGTCCACGCCATACCCACGCTGATAGGCACGGGAGATCAGCAGCGTCAGGTTCTGATATCCGGTATTACTGGACGCCAGCACAGTAAGCTGTGTCAGTTCATCCCCCATCAGCTCACTGGCAACGTTGAAATCGGCACCAATGACCGGCTTTATCCCTGCGCTATGTGCGCCACCGTAAAATTTCACCAGGCCACAGAGGTTAGTGAAGTCGGTAATCGCGATAGCCGGCATGCCAAGGGCTGCCGCCTTCTTGATTAACGGCCCGGTTTTCGCCAGGCCATCAATCATCGAATAGTCACTGTGGACACGCAGATGTATAAAACGGGGTTCAGCCATATCAGTTTCCGGTTAAAACAGCGTCAGGCTATTAAAGCGTAAGGGTCTGGCGTGCAGCCAGTACTTCAGCATCGAGCAGCGCATTGCGTACGGGCGCAAAACTGCGACGGTGGTGCGGCGTGACGCCATACTGCGTCAGTTTTTCCATATGCAGCGCCGTCGGATAACCTTTGTGCTGCGCAAAACCATACTGCGGGAACAGCAGATCGAGTTCGGTCATCTCCTGGTCACGCGACACTTTGGCGATGATCGATGCTGCACTGATTTCGGCAACCAGACTATCCCCTTTAACTACCGCCTGTGAAGGCATTGGCAATGCCGGGCAACGATTACCATCAATCAGCACATAATCGGGCTGAATGCCAAGGCCAGCTACGGCGCGCTGCATCGCCAGCATAGTGGCATGCAGAATGTTGAGCTGATCGATCTCTTCAGGCTCTGCGCGTCCCAGACTCCATGCCAGCGCTTTCTCTTTGATTTCGTCATACAACGCGAGGCGGCGCTTTTCAGACAGTTTCTTCGAGTCGGCCAGGCCGGTAATCGGGTTTGCCGGATCGAGGATCACCGCGGCAGTAACGACCGCGCCAACCAGCGGACCGCGCCCCACTTCGTCCACACCGGCAATCAGTCTGGCGACAGGATAGATAAAATCAGGCATTCACCAGCTCCAGTACCGCATCCGCTGCCTGCTCATCGGCGTTCCAGCGGATCTGTTGATGTAATTCATGAAACGTCTGCAGGAGTGTTTCTCGCTCAGGCCCGGCATGCAGCAGCGGATCTAACGCTGCGGCCAGGGCTTCAGGCTGACACTCATCCTGCAGTAACTCTTTGACCAGCTCACGCCCTGCCAGCAGGTTTGGCAGCGAGACGTAAGGGGTTTTGACAAGCCGTTTCGCCAGCCAGAAGGTGGCCGGCTTCATGCGATAACCGACGACCATTGGGCATTTTGCCAGCATGCACTCCAGTGCGGCAGTGCCTGACGCCAGGAGTGCGGCATCGCTCGCAATCATCGCCTCACGTCCCTGACCATCAAGCAGATGCATCGGCAGTTCGGGGGCGGTTTCGGCTTTAATCTTCTCAAACTGTTCGCGGCGACGGGCGTTGACCAGCGGCACCACGATTTCCAGCGCCGGATAGTGACGACGCAGCAACTGAGCGGTTTTCAGAAAATCGGCGCTGAGCATTTCCACTTCCGCACCCCGGCTGCCGGGCAGCAAGGCCAGGCAGAGCGCATCATCGGCAATGCCCAGATGACGGCGTGCAGCCAGCTTATCGGGTTGCAGCGGCATGGCATCCGCCATGGTGTGACCGATAAAACGACAGGGAACGTTATAGCGATCGTAAAAAGCTTTTTCAAATGGCAGGAACGCCAGCACCAGGTCGGTGTTACGACCAATCTTAAAGACACGCTTTTGCCGCCATGCCCACACCGAGGGGCTGACATAATGGATAGTGCGAATGCCAGTGCGTTTAAGATTGCCTTCCAGCGTGATATTGAAATCGGGCGCATCAATCCCGACAAAGACATCGGGTCGGAGTTCGGTAAAACGCCGGGTGAGATCGCGACGGATTGTCAGCAGGCGTCGCAGGCGACCGAGCACCTCGACAATGCCCATCACCGCCAGCTCTTCCATCTCATACCAGGCTTCACACCCTTCTGCCTGCATCAGGGGACCCGCCACGCCGACAAAGCGTGCATCCGGATGACGGGCTTTCAGGGCACGGATCAGACCTGCACCAAGAATATCGCCGGAGGTTTCTCCGGCGACCAGGGCAATCGTTAAGGGACGCGCTGACATGGATTAACGAATTAATCCACGGGTTGAACGGGTGAAGAAATCGTAGAAAGGTTGCACTTCGCTGTGCTGTTGTGCGATGGCTTCGATCTCCGGTTTCACTTCCTCCAGCGTTCTGCCGCTGCGATAGAGCAACTTGTAGGCGTTGCGGATAGCGTGCAACGACTCTTTGCTGAAGCCACGACGCTTGAGACCTTCGATATTGATCCCGAACGGCGTAGCGTGGTTGCCCTGCGCAATAACGTAAGGCGGCACATCCTGCGCCACGCCCGAACAGCCGCCAACCATCACGTGAGCACCGATGATGCACCACTGATGTACCGCTGTCATGCCGCCAATAATGGCGAAATCATCGACCGTCACGTGACCACCCAGGGTGGCGTTGTTGGCGAAGATACAGCGGTTGCCAATCACGCAGTCATGCGCGATGTGAGCATTAACCATCAGCAGATTATCGCTGCCCACTGTGGTGACCTGGCCACCCTGCGTGGTGCCGCGATGAATCGTCACGCTTTCACGGATGCGGTTACGATCACCGATCTCAACCCGTGTTGGCTCACCGGCATATTTCAGATCCTGATTCACTTCGCCAATTGAGGCGAACTGATAAATCTGATTATCTTTACCGATGCGCGTGTGGCCGTTCACCACAACATGTGACTTCAGTACCGTTCCTTCACCGATCTCAACATTCGCACCAATAAAGCAAAACGGGCCAATGTGAACGCGGGCGCCAATAATAGCGCCCTCTTCGATGACAGAACTGGGATGGATAGTGGCTGTTGGATCAATCACGAATTATGCCTCCCGGCTGCGGGCACACATCATGGTCGCTTCACAAACGATTTTCCCGTCGACAGTCGCCACGCCTTTAAAGCGGGTCAGACCACGGCGGGTTTTCTCGAAAGTGACTTCCATGATCATTTGGTCGCCTGGTACCACAGGGCGCTTGAAACGGGCACTGTCGATACCGGCAAAGTAGTAGAGTTCGCCTGGCTCCAGTTTACCTACGCTTTTAAACGCCAGAATACCGGTAGCCTGCGCCATCGCTTCCAGGATCAGAACGCCAGGAAAAATCGGTTTACCAGGGAAGTGCCCCTGGAAAAACGGTTCATTAACAGAAACGTTCTTCACTGCACGCAGGTATTTGTGCTCTTCAAATTCCAGCACGCGGTCTACCAGCAGAAACGGATAGCGGTGCGGCAGCAGCTCTAAAATCTCTTCAATTTTCAGAGTATGAGTTTCAGTAGTCAAAATACTCTTCCTGTCCTAAAAATCTGATGACATCAATAACACGGCCTGCACAGATCAAAATGATCTTCCGCAGGCCGCAAATAGGTTCTGTGGCGCCGGGCTTCCCTGCTTAACATTTTTATTATGAAAGCCGGTCAGTTTTGGGATGGCGGTTAGTCGTCTTTGCCGACCTTGCGCTCGATGGCTTTTAAGCGTTTGCTCATGTCATCGATGTTCATCACCAGCGCTGCAGTTTTGCGCCAGGTTTTGTTGGGTTGCAGCGGAATGCCTGATGAATAGACACCAGGCTCTGTGATAGGACGCATGACCATACCCATACCGGTCACCGTTACTTTGTCACAGATTTCCATATGGCCGTTAATAACGCTGGCACCGCCAATCATACAGTAACGCCCAATTTTCAAACTACCCGCCATGATCACACCGCCTGCAACCGCAGTATTGTCGCCAATAACTACGTTGTGAGCGATCTGGCACTGGTTGTCTATGATAACACCATTGCCGATCAGAGTGTTATCCAGCGCACCGCGATCGATAGTGGTGCAGGCACCTATTTCTACGCGATCGCCGATTATCACCGCGCCTAACTGCGGGATTTTCACCCAGTTACCACGATCGTTGGCATAGCCGAAACCATCAGAACCGATGACGGTACCTGACTGAATCAGGCAATCCTGACCGATTTCAATTTCGTGATAAACAGAGACGTTGGCCCAGAGACGGGTACCGCTGCCGATACGGGTTTTTTTGCCAACAAAACATCCTGCACCAATGACCACGTTATCGCCCAGCTCAACATTCGCTTCGATCACTGCATTGGCGCCAATGGCGACGTTGCTGCCGAGTCGGGCTGAGGGATCGATCACTGCACTGGGGGCAATATTTTGCGCTGGCTGTGGCGTGGTATCGAGTATTTGTGCCATACGCGCATAGGTCAGGTAGGGATCTTTCACCACCAGCGCTGCGGTATTGCACCACTCCAGATCCGCTTCCGTCAGCACCACGGCTGAGGCCTTAATCAGGGCGAGTTGCTCGCGGTAACGGCTGTTTGCAAGAAAAGTGATTTGGCCAGTTGTGGCGGATTGCATAGAAGCAATGCCGGAGATGACGATATCGCCATCTCCGTGCAATTCTGCATCCAACTGCTGGGCTAAATCAGCCAGTCGAATAGATGACATGAATTATTTAACCTGTTTCAGCACGTCAGCAGTGATGTCTTTTGCGTTTGACGCATAAGCCACCGCGTTAGCGTCGATCACGACGTCGTAACCATCGCTGTCAGCGACTTTCTTCACGGCATCCTGAATACGGCTCAGCAGCTTGTTACGCTCTTCCATCTGACGACGGCGATTATCCTGCTCAAAAGACTGGGCTTTTGTAGAGAAAGCTTCACGCTGAGACATGACATCTTTTTCCATACGGCTGCGTTCGCTCGCCTTCATGGTAGAACCGTCACGCTGCAGACGCTGCATTTTGGTTTGCAGATCGCGCTCCTGGCTCTGCAACTCAGTTGCACGGCCTTTGAACTCGTTTTCCAGCTGCTTAGCAACAGTCGCACGTTGCGGTAACTGTTGGAAAATGCTGGACACGTTTACCACTGCAATTTTGTCGGCAGCCTGAACACCAGCGGAAACCGCTAAAGCAAGACCCAGACCTGCGGCACACAACAACTTTTTCACTATAAACTCCTTACCATCAACGTTTGTGTCAGCGACACAGTGTTTGCCCCGGAACAGCAACAGGTGCTGTCCGGCAGCAATACTTCAGCTATGCATCCATGCTCAGAACATTACCAGGTTTTACCAATGTTAAACTGGAACTGCTCTGACTTGTCTCCATCGACTTTCTTCATCGGCTGGGCGTAAGAGAACACCAGCGGGCCGAGCGGTGACATCCACTGTAGCGCAACACCGCTGGATACACGGATATTGTTTGGATCGCTGTAGTCAGGAATGCCCGCCGCACGCGTTTCCGCGGTATTTTCCCAATGGGTATCCCACGCTGTACCGGCATCGACAAACACCGAGGTACGAACCGAGTTAGCATACTTCTCGCTCAGGAACGGCGTTGGCGTAATCAGCTCAAGGCTGGCAATCGCCATGGCGTTACCGCCCACCGCATCGTCAGACTTACAGACGCCATTTGGATCGGCGATTCGGCAGTTCGACGAGTTGTTATTTAAGTAGGCTGCTTTCGGTCCAATGGTGTTGGACTGGAAGCCACGCACGGTGCTTGAACCACCGGCGTAGAAGTTCTCGTAGAACGGCATTTCTTTGCCGTCGAGACCATCGCCATAACCTACGCGACCACGGCCTAACAGCACCCAGGTACGATCCTGGTTAATCGGCACATACTGCTGAGTATCCAGCGTGGCCTTATAGAAGCTGTTATCCGAGCCCGGAATCGTCACCTTACCGTTCAGGTTGGTACGGTTACCGGACGTCGGGAAGAAGCCGCGGTCCAGGGTGTTATAAGTCCAGCCGTAGTTAAAGGTGAAGTCATCTGCTGAGAAATCACCTTCATCATTGAGCTGCTGCGGCTTGCCGACCGAGTCAAGATAACGCCACATCGCCACCTGCGGCTGCATGTTTGACAGGTCATTGTGGACATAGCCCAGACCGACACGCAGGGTGTTGTTTTCGTTAACCGGGAAGCCAAGCGTGCCATCCAGACCATAACTTTTGTTGGTATAGTCAGAAAGGTCCGCGTTATCTGCTTTAAAGTCGTTGTAGAACAGACGACCACCCAGACTGACACCATCAACGGTAAAGTAAGGGTCAGTCAGCGAGAATTCAGCATAGGTCTGGTAATCGTTCTTGGTCCCGCTGATGCCCACGGTATTACCGGTGCCCAGCCAGTTATCCTGCGTGACGCCGACCTGGAAGCTCACACCACTTTCGGTGCCGTAGCCGACGCCGAAGTTAAAGGTACCGGTGTTACGCTCTTTAACCTTGTAGACCACGTCAACCTGGTCCGACGAACCTGGCACACGCTGAGTATCCACATCAACGGTTTCAAAGTAACCGGTACGGTTCAGACGCTCTTTACCCTGTTCAACCAGATCGCTGCCCAGCCACGCGCCTTCCATCTGACGCATTTCGCGACGTAACACGGAGTCTTTCGACGTGTCATTGCCTTCGAAACGGACGTTACGGACATAATAACGGTTACCTGCATCCACATTGATATGCAGTTTTACGGTTTTGTCGGCGTCGTTGATTTCTGGCTGTGTTGCCACGCGCGGATAGGCATAGCCGTAGCGGCCCAGCAGTTTCTTGATGTCATCTTCCATTTTCGTGACTTTGGCGCCGTTATAGAGCTCGCCTGCCGGAATCTTGGTCAGATGTTCAATTTCTGCTGAATGGCCCGCCATGCTGCCATTGACGATCACGCCAGCGATTTTGTACTGGTCACCTTCGGTGATGTTCACCGTGATGTAGATACCTTTTTTATCAGGCGTCAGGCTGACCTGCGTTGAATCGATGTTAAAGCGTGCATAGCCACGATCCAGATAGAAGCTGCGCAGGGTTTCAAGGTCACCCGCCAGTTTCTGCTTCTGATATTTACGATCGCCGACCACGTTCCACCATGGCACTTCATCGCGCAGCTGGAAGCGGGAAATCAGCTCATCGGAGCTAAAGGCTTTATTACCGACGATGTTGATCTGCTGAATTTTTGCAGAGACACCTTCAGTAAAGACCAGCTTCAGATCCACACGGTTACGCGGCAGTGGCGTGACCACGGCTTTCACGTTGGCGGTATATTTACCTACGCTGTAGTAGAAATCCTCAAGTCCCTTCTCGATAGAGGAGATGGTGGTACGGTCCAGCGCTTCGCCGACACGGACACCTGAGGCTTCCAGATTTTGTTTGAGCTGATCCTCTTTCACCGCTTTGTTACCGGTGAAGGTAATGCTGGCAATGGTAGGACGTTCTTTGACCTGGACAATCAGCGTTGTACCGTCTCGCAGGACCTGAACATCCTCAAAGTTGCCAGTAGCGAACAGCGAGCGAATGGTATTTCTGACATCATCGTCATTCACCGTATCGCCAACCCGTACTGGCATGCTCAGCAGAGCCGCGCCGACGGCGACTCGCTGCAGCCCTTCGAAATGAATATCCTTCACTACGAAATCGTCTGCACCGTAAACGGTGGCGCTGCTAAACAGCAGCGACGCTATGAGCAACTTTTTCATCGCCATCGTTGTTATGCGTTTTCCTAACACATCCCTCGAATGTTCGCGTTCCAGCGGTTACAAACGTGAGAAATCATTGAAAAGTGCAAGCCCCATTAACAGCACCAGTAAAATTGAACCGATGCGATAACTAAAGTCCTGAACTCGCTCGGACACCGGTCCACCCTTGATCTTTTCGATCGCCAGGAAGAGCAAGTGCCCACCATCTAAAACCGGCAAAGGGAACAGGTTGATGATGCCCAGGTTGACGCTAATCAACGCCAGGAACATCAGGTAGTAAATCAACCCATACTCTGCTGACAACCCTGCACCCTGCGCAATCGAAATTGGCCCGCTCAGGTTGTTCAGCTTCACATCACCGGTTATTAACTTGCCCAGCATGGAGACGGTGAGCTTCATCAGTTGCCAGGTTTTTACACTAGCCTCACCGATAGCCGCAAACGCGCCATACTGTCTTACCGTCTTGTACTCTTCTGGCAGAGGAACAATGCGCGGAATGACACCCGCAAATCCCGCTTTACTGCCAGATTTCGCTTCTGGCGTCATCGTCAGCGCAATAGACTCACCGCCGCGATCCACCTCAAGCGCCATGCTTTTGCCGGGGTTATCCCGGACCTGCGTGACAAAAGTCTGCCACTGCGATAATGGCTGACCATCGACTTTAACGATCCTGTCGCCTGCTTGCAAACCGGCTTCACTGGCTGGCGAGTTCGCCTGCACTTCTGCCAGCGTGGTCTCAATCTGCGGACCGCGTGGCTGAATCCCTAACGCGACGACCGGATCCTGCTTATCAGGCTCAAACTGCCAGTTACGCAAATCCAGCTGTTTCTGCTGGGTCGCGTCCTCGCCAAATCGAGCCACCGTTAAGGTGGTGCTGCTGTCGCCGATTTTACCCACCAGCGCCATACGCACAGCATCCCAGTCAGGCGTTTCGATACCGTCAACAGCCTTAAGTTCCATGCCGGGCGTAATTTGAGCTTCCGCAGCCACCGAACCGTTTAAAATTTCACCGATTACCGGGCGCACGCCGGGCACGCCGTGAATAAACACAACCCAGTAGGCAAAGATGGCAAAGATGAAATTAGCGACAGGACCTGCCGCAATGATGGAGGCGCGTTGCCAGACGGCTTTGTTGTTAAAAGCCTGATGACGAAATTCGGCTGGCACGCTTTCAACACGCTCGTCGAGCATTTTAACGTAGCCGCCAAGGGGAATCAGCGCGATGACAAATTCGGTGCCGTGGCGGTCACGGCGCTGCCAGAGCGACTTACCAAAACCAATGGAAAAGCGCTCAACTTTGACGCCACAGCGACGAGCGACCCAGAAATGGCCAAACTCATGAACGGTAATTAATACGCCCAGCGCAACGATAAAGGCGACGAAACTCCAGAGTATGCTCAACATCTTTGCCTGTCCTTAAAGGGTGCGAAACACCAGCAGCAATAAACAGGCAAACACCGGCACCGCCGCAGTCAGACTATCAATACGATCAAGAATGCCGCCGTGACCAGGAATCAGATTACCACTGTCTTTGATGCCCGCTTCACGTTTAAACATGCTCTCAGTGAGGTCGCCCAGCACAGAGGCCAGCGTCGCGATAATCGCGCAAATCACCAGCGTACCGGTGGAAACCGTCAGTGGCGCCAGCGTCGCAAACAGCACTGCAATCAGCGCCGAGGTGACCAGACCGCCCAGGAAGCCTTCCCAGGTTTTGCCTGGTGAGACCTTTGGCGCCAGCTTGTGCTTGCCGAACATCTTGCCAAACATATAGGCACCTGAATCCGCTCCCCATACCAGCAGCAATACAAACAGCAGCCACCAGGCACCGGCGAAGTGGTCGGTGTCATAGTGATACTGGCGCAGCGCCACCATGCCCCAGAAAAAAGGGACCAGCGTTAACACGCCGAACAGTAAGCGAAGGGGACGCGAATGGCGCCAGAAGGCCGCAGAAGCGGGATAGGAGAGCACCAGCAGCAGTGCAACGACCCACCACACCAGCGACGCCCAAAGCGATGTCGCGATCTGTGGCAGATGCACCGTGTGTTGATAAGGTGGCAGCGTAAACTGCATCAGCGCCAGCAGCAGACCACAAAGTACAGCCAGCCAGACGCGCTGTTGCCGTGATGCCATCCCTGCAAACTGGCCCCATTCCCAGGCTGCCAGCATACAGATAACGATGGTTGTCAGGGCGAAGCCAACAGGCGGTAACCAGAACAGTGCAGCTATTACCAGCGGAATTAAAATCAACGCGGTAATCAGACGAGACTTCAGCAAAGGTTACCCCCAGATTGCTCAGGCGCCGCCTGGTGCAGCGCCGCCAAAACGACGCTCCCGCAGAGAGAATGCATTCAGTGCACCTTCAAAAACGTGTTCATCGAAATCCGGCCAGAGCACATCGGTAAAATAGAATTCAGCATAGGCAATCTGCCACAGCAGGAAGTTGCTAATCCGATGCTCTCCCCCGGTCCTTATCACTAAATCCACTGGCGCCAGCTCCTGCATACAGAGCTGCGACGTCAGGCTCTCTTCGGTAATCTGGTCAGGTCGCAGTAATCCTTCCTGAACCTGTTCAGCCAGTTTTTTCACGCCTTCGATAATATCCCAACGGCCGCCATAGTTGGCAGCAATGTTGAGCGTCAGGCCACTATTATTTGCGGTCAGCGTCTCAGAACGGCGAATACGTTCCTGAATACGCGGGCTGAAACGGCTGGTATCGCCAATGACGCGTAAGCGAACATTGTGTTTGTGCAGGCTCTTCACTTCACTATCAAGCGCCCAGACAAAGAGTTCCATTAACGCGGTGACTTCCTGCGGCGGACGACTCCAGTTTTCACTGCTGAAGGCGTAAAGCGTCAGGGCTTCAAGATTGTTACTGACCGCAAAGCTGACGGCACGGCGTACCGATTTAACGCCAGCTTTGTGGCCTGAAATGCGCAATTTTCCCTGATTTTTGGCCCAGCGGCCATTGCCATCCATGATGATAGCGACGTGGCGCGGACCGTTTCCCTGCTGGTCATCAGTGTTGTTGTGATTGTTAGACGACATAACGCTTAACCAATTCCTTTCATCAGAAATGCTGTGGTTTCTGAATACATTGCGCCCGATTCAAATCCCGACACACTCTCAGTGCCGGGCCACACCGAATTCGGTGACAGACCGTGAAACGCGAGCCAGCGACTATATCATTTTCACCTGAAGCGAACAAATGGCCTCATAACGATCGGCATCACGACGTGAAACGCGGCAACATTTCTGTCGCCAGCGCGCGCGCAGTGCGATCGATTTCAAGGACAGCGTCCACCGAATCCGGCTCCGGACACACTTGTGCCGCCATCACCTCACTATTAAGCGCGGCAATGTCGGTGAAGCGGATCTGGTGATTCAGGAAAGCCGCGACGGCAACCTCGTTGGCTGCATTCAGCGTGGTGGTCGCCGCCTGCCCTGCATCACAGGCATCAATGGCCAGTTTCAGACAGGGGTAGCGACTAAAATCAGGTTCTGCAAAGGAGAGCGCCGACATGCGGGTAAAATCCAGCGGCGTCACGCCTGCATTGATGCGCGAAGGCCAGGCCATGCTGTGGGCAATCGGCGTACGCATATCAGGAGAACCTAATTGAGCCAGCACGCTGCCATCGCAGTATCGCACCATGGAGTGAATCACCGACTGTGGGTGGAGTATCACTTCCATCTGCGCTGCGCTGGCATTAAACAACCAACGGGCTTCAATGTACTCAAGACCTTTATTCATCATGGTGGCCGAATCGACAGAGATTTTTCTCCCCATCGACCAGTTCGGATGTGCACAGGCCTGATCTGGCGACATGGCGCTGAGATCCGCTAAATCTGTGTCACGAAAAGGACCACCCGATCCCGTAAGGATAATCGACTCAATGCCATTATCCCGCAGGTCAGCGTAACCTAACTGATGCTGGATGGTAGCCGGTAAACTCTGAAAAATGGCGTTATGCTCGCTGTCGACCGGTAGTAACTGTGCGTTATGATGACGCACGGCCTCCATAAACAAACGGCCGCAGGTGACAAGCGATTCTTTGTTGGCCAGCAGCACCGTTTTTCCGGCGCGAATGGCCGCCAGCGTCGGCAGCAAACCCGATGCGCCAACGATCGCCGCCATCACCTGATCCACCTCATCCAGCGCGGCCAGCTCACAGGCTGCCTGAACGCCGGAGAGCACTTCAGTATTGACCCTGATTGCTCTCAGTCGCTCACGCAACGCAGCGGCGGATGCCTCGTCTGCCATGCAGGCGTAGCGCGGTGTAAAGGCCGCACACTGCTCGGCCATCAGCGCCACGTTATGGCCGGCAACCAGCGCCGTAATCTGATAAAGCGCCGGGTTGGCGCGCACCACCGCCAGCGTACTGGTGCCGATTGATCCGGTGGATCCCAGCAGAGTTAATCGCTTCATGAAGCTATCCGTGTGAAGTCAGCGTGCCCACAGGCACAATGTAAAACGCCGCCAGATGTCGCATTCATACGAATACCTCTCTGTACGGCGTTTTGTCCGGCAGTGATGAGATTAGAAATCCATCAGCTCCGTCTCTTTTTCTGACAGTGCAGCATCAACTTTCTTGATGTACGCATCGGTCATTTTTTGCACTTCATCCTGCGCACGACGTTCGTCGTCTTCGCTGATCTCTTTATCTTTCAGCAGCGCTTTGATTTTATCGTTGGCATCGCGACGGACGTTACGTACCGACACACGGCCCTGCTCGGCTTCGCCGCGCACGATTTTAATCAGATCTTTACGACGCTCTTCTGTCAGCGCAGGCAGCGGAACACGGATGTCGGTACCGGCTGAACTTGGGTTCAGACCGAGATCGGACTTCATGATCGCTTTTTCGACTGCCGGACTCAGTGAACGATCAAACACGTTGATTTTCAGCGTGCGTGAATCTTCCACAGTGACAGAAGCCAGCTGACGCAGTGGCGTCGGCGTGCCGTAATATTCGACGACGATGCCGTCGAGCAGCGAAGGTGAAGCACGACCGGTGCGCACTTTGCTGATGGTGGTTTTGAATGCTTCAACGCATTTTTCCATGCGCGTGTCAGCATCTTTTTTGATGTCGTTAATCACGTTGAAACCCTTGGATTCGGTTTGACCTGGCCAGTTCCGGCGTAACCGGAAGCGGGATCGATAATCATCGATAATCCTGACTGGTGCGCGATGCATTATCATCGCGCTGACAGAATATACCTTATTTTATCTCGCCTCGGGTATTAATGCGTAATCAGGGTGCCTTCTTTTTCACCCATCACTACGCGACGCAGTGCGCCAGGCTTATTCATGTTGAAAACACGGATAGGTAATTTGTGGTCACGCGCCAGGGTAAAGGCCGCCAGATCCATCACTTTCAGCTCCTGATCCAGCACTTCAGCATAGGTCAGTTGCTCATACAGCGTTGCGTCCGGGCTTTTCACCGGATCCGCAGAGTAGACGCCGTCCACTTTGGTCGCTTTCAGCACGACGTCCGCTTCAATCTCAATGCCGCGCAGACACGCTGCAGAGTCAGTGGTGAAGAACGGGTTACCGGTACCGGCGGAGAAGATCACCACGCGGTTGTTACGCAGCAGGCTGATTGCTTCTGCCCAGCTGTAGTTGTCACAGACGCCATTCAGTGGAATCGCTGACATCAGGCGTGCATTCACATAGGCGCGGTGCAGTGCATCACGCATCGCCAGGCCGTTCATCACGGTTGCCAGCATACCCATGTGGTCACCCACAACGCGGTTCATGCCGGCCTGCTGCAGGCTCGCTCCACGGAACAGGTTCCCTCCGCCAATCACCACGCCAACCTGGATGCCCAGTTCAACCAGCTCTTTTACCTCTTGTGCCATGCGGTCAAGCACACTCGCGTCGATACCAAAACCTTCAGCGCCTTGCAGGGCTTCGCCGCTGAGTTTAAGCAGGATACGTTGATAAACAGGTTTTGCGTTGGTCGCCATGGTCAGTTCTTCCTGGAAGATTGGGTGTAAAGGAGAAGTAAATTCTGATCGATCATCCGCTTACCGCAATGAAATTGCTATTGGGATGAAACTGAAAACGTATCTGTTGCGATTCACAGACAAAAAAGAACCGCCATCTGGCGGTTCTTTCAAAGCATTAAGACTGTTTGGACATTGCTGCAACTTCTGCAGCGAAGTCAGACTCAACTTTCTCGATGCCTTCACCAACTTCGAAGCGGATGAAGTTGATAACGTCAGCGCCCTGCTCTTTCAGAGCCTGGCCAACGGTTTTGCTTGGGTCGATAACGAAAGCCTGACCAGTCAGAGAGACTTCGCCGGTGAATTTCTTCATACGGCCTTCAACCATCTTCTCTGCGATCTCTTTTGGCTTGCCAGACTGCATCGCGATGTCCAGCTGAACCTGGTACTCTTTATCAACCACGTCAGCAGAAACGTCTTCTGGCTTAACGAATTCAGGCTTGCTTGCCGCAACGTGCATCGCGATCTGTTTGATCAGATCTTCGTTAGCGCCTTTGGTTGAAACCAGAACGCCGATACGTGCGCCGTGCAGGTAGCTGCCCAGCTCTGCGCCTTCCAGGATAGCAACGCGACGGATGTTGATGTTCTCACCGATTTTAGCAACCAGTGCAACGCGCTCTTCTTCGAACTGCGCTTTCAGAACTTCAACGTCGGTAACGCGATCAGCTGCAGCCACATCCAGAACTTTGTCTGCGAACGCCTGGAAACCGCCATCTTTTGCAACGAAGTCAGTCTGGCAGTTTACTTCCAGAATCACGCCGTAGTCGCCAACGATCTTGGTTTTGATTACGCCATCAGCAGCAACGTTGCCTGCTTTTTTCGCTGCTTTGATTGCGCCAGACTTACGCATGTTCTCAATCGCCAGCTCAATGTCGCCGTTCGCTTCAGTCAGCGCTTTTTTGCAATCCATCATGCCAGCGCCAGTACGCTCACGCAGTTCTTTTACCAATGCAGCGGTAATGTCAGCCATTCCAGAATCCTCGGTTCGTGCCTGTGTACGTTTGCACCAGCAGACACTTATTTGCGGAAAATTTACTCTGTCCCGCCGTCCGGTTGGGGGCGTAACAGACTTAGATAAAATAAAGGGGCCAGTATAGGCCCCTTACAGATCACATCTGAATGCTAAGGGCTCTTATGCAGAGCAAACCTTATTAAGCGTTTTCTAAAGACGCTTCTTCAGCTTGCTCAGCCAGGTCCTGAGAGCGGCCTTCGCGAACGGTGGTCGCAACGGCAGTCAGGTACAGGTTTACAGCACGGATTGCATCGTCGTTACCTGGGATAACGAAATCAACGCCATCTGGATCTGAGTTGGTATCAACGATAGCAAATACCGGGATACCCAGGTTGTTTGCTTCTTTGATTGCGATGTGTTCGTGGTCAGCATCGACAACAAACAGCGCGTCTGGCAGACCGCCCATATCTTTGATACCGCCCAGGCTGTTTTCCAGCTTGGCCAGCTCACGCGCACGCATCAGCGCTTCTTTTTTGGTCAGTTTGTCGAAAGTACCATCCTGAGACTGAATCTCCAGATCTTTCAGACGCTTGATTGACTGACGCACGGTTTTCCAGTTAGTCAGCATGCCACCCAACCAGCGGTGGTTTACGAAGAACTGGTCGCAGCTCAGTGCAGACTCTTTTACCGCCTGAGCAGCAGCACGCTTAGTACCTACGATCAGGATCTTACCTTTACGGGAAGAGATCTTGTTCAGTTCAGCCAGAGCTTCGTTGAACATAGGTACAGTTTTTTCCAGGTTGATGATGTGAACCTTGTTACGAGCACCAAAGATGAATGGCTTCATTTTTGGGTTCCAGTAACGGGTCTGGTGACCGAAGTGAACACCAGCCTGGAGCATGTCGCGCATGGAAACAGTTGCCATGATAAAACCTCTAAAGTTTGATTGGGGTTGGGCCTCCATGTATCCCATACGACCGACCTCTTTCAAGGCACCCCGGCGTATGTGTCGATACATGTGTGTTTTATTACACATAATGAGAGTTATGCGTTTCCTGCTGACCGAAACGGCCATACAGAGAATCGTCGGCGCGCTTTATACCACAACCAGCCCAGGGACGCCAATAAATGATCGCTGACGGAGGTCAGCGCGTTCTCTATTTGGCAGCCCATTTGCTGGCTGCTAACATGACAGCACAGAACTTATTATTGTCGAAAATTTCGACAACTGCGGATTAATTTAATGGCAATTTCAATTAAAACCCCTGAAGAAATCGAAAAAATGCGCGTCGCGGGCCGACTGGCCGCCGAAGTGCTGGAGATGATCGAGCCTTACGTAAAACCGGGTGTGACCACCGGTGAACTGGACCGCATCTGCCACGATCACATTACTCAAAAGCAACAGGCTGTCTCCGCCTGCCTCGGCTATCACGGCTTTCCGAAGTCAGTCTGCATCTCGGTGAATGAAGTGGTGTGCCACGGGATCCCCAGCGATGATCGTCCGTTAAAAGATGGCGATGTAGTGAATATCGATGTCACCGTAATTAAAGATGAATACCACGGCGATACCTCAAAGATGTTTATCGTCGGTAAGCCGACCATTCAGGGCGAACGCCTGTGCCGTGTCACGCAGGAGAGCCTCTATCTCTCACTGCGTCTGATCAAGCCCGGCATCCGCCTGCGCGAACTGGGCCGCGCCATCCAGAAATATGTTGAAGCCAACGACTTCTCTGTGGTGCGCGAATATTGCGGTCACGGTATCGGCAAGGGTTTCCATGAAGAGCCTCAGGTGCTGCATTACGATGCCGATGATGGCGGCGTAGTACTCCAGGCGGGCATGACCTTTACGGTAGAACCGATGGTCAATGCCGGGGATTACCGCATCCGCACCATGAAAGATGGCTGGACGGTAAAAACCAAAGATCGCAGCTTGTCCGCGCAGTATGAGCATACTATTGTGGTGACGGAGAACGGCTGTGAGATTTTAACCCTGCGCAAAGACGACACGCTGCCCGCTGTGCTTGTCGCCGAAGGGTAATTCCCCCATTACAGATCAAGCCGGCGCTGAGCCGGCTTTTTTTTGGCTAAAAAAGAGAAGAGCTGCATGAGCGTGAGTCTGTCAGAAGATGTGAAAAACGGTCTGGTCGATTCGCCAGCCGAATGGGGTGACGACCAGCTGACGCGTGACATTCTGAAGCCGCGGCTGGAGCAGTTTCAGCAACATCTGGCCGCCGCGTTTGATGCCGGTGAACCCGTTGAGCCGCTGATTGATGCCCGCACGCTGTTTATCGATCGGCTGCTGCGTCGCCTGTGGCGCTTCTTTGGCTTTGATGAGATGCCGGCTATCGCGCTGGTCGCCGTTGGCGGCTATGGCCGTGCCGAACTGCATCCGCTCTCTGATATTGACGTCCTGATCCTGAGCCGCCAGCCGCTGGATGAACAGGCTGCGCAGCGCACCAGCGACCTGTTAACGCTGATGTGGGACCTTAAGCTGGAAGTGGGTCACAGCGTTCGCACGCTAGAAGAGTGTCTGCTTGAGGGGTTATCTGACCTGACCGTTGCCACCAATCTGATTGAGTCACGCATGCTGACCGGCGATGTGGCGCTGTTTCTGGAATTACAGAAAAACATCTTCAGCGACGGTTTCTGGCCCTCATCCTGCTTTTTCGCCGCCAAAATTGAAGAGCAGCAGGAGCGCCACAAGCGTTACCACGGCACCAGCTATAACCTTGAACCGGACATTAAAAGCAGCCCCGGTGGCCTGCGGGATATTCATACGCTGCAGTGGGTCGCCCGACGCCATTTTGGCGCCACCACGCTGGATGAGATGGTCGGCTTTGGTTTCCTCACCGACGCCGAGCGCAGCGAACTCAACGAATGTCAGGCATTTCTCTGGCGCATCCGCTTTGCCCTGCACCTCTCCCTGCCCCGCTACGATAATCGCCTGCTGTTTGATCGCCAGCTCAGCGTGGCACAACGCCTGAATTATCAGGGCGAGGGCAATGAGCCGGTCGAGCGGATGATGAAAGATTTCTATCGGGTCACGCGGCGTATCGGCGAACTGAATCAGATGCTGCTGCAGCTGTTTGATGAGGCGATTCTGGCGCTCTCCACCAGCGAAAAGCCCAGGCCTATTGATGACGATTTCCAGCTGCGTGGCGATTTGATCGACCTGCGCGACGAAACGCTGTTCCGGCGAGAGCCGCAGGCGATCCTGCGCATGTTCTACGTCATGGTGCGTAACGACAGCATCAAAGGGATCTACTCCACCACCCTGCGTCACCTGCGCCATGCGCGTCGTCATCTTAAACAGCCGCTGTGTCAGATCCCGGAAGCGCGCCGCACCTTTATGTCGATTCTGCGCCATCCCGGCGCGGTCAGCCGGGCGCTGGTGCCAATGCATCGCTATAGCGTGCTGTGGGCTTATACGCCGCTGTGGGGCCATATCGTCGGACAGATGCAGTTCGATCTGTTTCACGCCTACACCGTAGATGAGCACACCATTCGGGTGTTGCAGAAGCTGGAAAGTTTTGCCAATGAAAGCACCCGCCCGCAGCATCCACTGTGCGTCGAGTTATGGCCGCGCCTGCCGCAACAGGAGCTGTTGCTGATGGCCGCGCTGCTGCATGACATTGCCAAAGGGCGCGGCGGCGATCACTCTATTCTCGGCGCGCAGGATGCGCTCGACTTTGCTGAAATGCACGGTCTCAACTCACGTGAAACCCAGCTGGTGGCCTGGCTGGTGCGTCATCATCTGCTGATGTCGGTGACAGCACAGCGGCGCGATATTCAGGACCCGACGGTGATACAGCAGTTCGCCGAGGTGATGCAGAATGAGAACCGGCTGCGCTATCTGGTTTGCCTGACCGTAGCCGATATCTGTGCCACCAATGAAAGTCTGTGGAACAGCTGGAAGCAGAGCCTGTTGCGTGAGCTCTTTTTCGCCACCGAGAAGCAGTTGCGACGCGGCATGGAAAACAGTCCGGATCTGCGTGAGCGGGTGCGTCATCATCGCCTGCAGGCGCTGGCGCTGCTGCGGATGGACAACATTGATGAAGAGCGTCTGCACCAGATCTGGAATCGCTGCCGCGCTGACTATTTCCTGCGCCATACGCCGAATCAGATCGCCTGGCATGCCCGTCACCTGCTGGTTCACGACCTGAAAAAACCGCTGGTGCTGGTCAGTCCGCAGGCCACGCGCGGCGGGACTGAAATCTTTATCTGGAGTCCCGATCGCCCGCACCTGTTTGCCGCCGTGGCAGGTGAACTCGATCGCCGTAATCTCAGCGTGCACGATGCGCAAATCTTTACCAGCCGCGACGGCATGGCGATGGATACCTTTATTGTGCTGGAGCCGGATGGCAGCCCGCTCTCTCCGGATCGCCATCCGATGATCATTCAGGCGCTGGAGCAGGCGATAACCCAGTCAGAGTGGGCGCCGCCGCGTACCCGCCGTCCGTCGGCCAAACTCAGGCATTTCAGCGTCGATACCGAAGTCAATTTCCTGCCGACGCATACCGATCGTCGCAGCTATCTGGAACTGGTGGCGCTGGATCAGCCAGGCCTGCTGGCGCGGGTCGGTGAAGTCTTTGCCGATCTCGGAGTCTCACTGCATGGCGCACGCATCAGCACCATCGGCGAGAGGGTCGAAGATTTGTTTATTCTGGCCAACAGTGAACGTCAGGCACTGGACGAAGAAATGCGAAAAGCGTTGCGACAACGGTTGACAGAGGCCCTTAATCCAAACGATAAAGTGTGACCAGACTCGATTTGTAAACATTAATCTCTTTACTTGTGTCGGGGTATTGCCCGGCATCGCACATGACAGATCAGGAAAAAAATATGCAACAGTTACAGAGCGTTATTGAATCCGCCTTCGAACGTCGCGCTGACATCACACCCGCCAGCGTCGACAGCGAAACCCGTGATGCCATCAACCAGGTGATCGCCCTGCTGGACAGCGGTGCACTGCGCGTTTCTGAGAAGATCGACGGCGAGTGGGTAACGCATCAGTGGCTGAAGAAAGCCGTACTGCTCTCTTTCCGCATCAATGACAATCAGGTGATGGAAGGTGCAGAAACCCGCTTTTACGACAAAGTGCCGATGAAGTTTGCAGGCTGGGATGAAGCGCGTTTCAAAGAAGCCGGTTTCCGCGTCGTGCCGCCTGCGGCTGTGCGCCAGGGTGCCTATATCGCCCGCAACACGGTGCTGATGCCTTCTTACGTCAACATTGGCGCCTTTGTGGATGAAGGCACCATGGTGGACACCTGGGCGACCGTTGGCTCCTGTGCACAGATTGGTAAAAACGTTCACCTTTCTGGCGGCGTGGGTATCGGTGGCGTGCTGGAGCCGCTGCAGGCGAACCCGACCATCATCGAAGATAACTGCTTCATTGGCGCGCGCTCTGAAATCGTTGAAGGCGTGATTGTTGAAGAAGGTTCCGTGATCTCAATGGGCGTTTACATCGGTCAGAGCACCAAAATCTATGACCGCGAGACCGGCGAAGTGCATTACGGCCGTGTTCCTGCGGGATCCGTGGTGGTCTCAGGTAACCTGCCCTCTAAAGATGGCAGCTACAGCCTCTACTGTGCCGTAATCGTGAAGAAAGTGGATGCGAAAACGCTGGGCAAAACCGGCATCAACGAACTGCTGCGCACCATCGACTGATTTAAGTGACGGGCTGGTTTCCAGCCCGTCATCTTTTCTTTACAGTGATTCCCAAATAACATGCTTCGCGTCGCGAATTAACTGGTGCGTTTAGTTTTTATCCAGGTCATAATCCGCGCCAGTTAAATCCTGTCGCGCAATGTTCATCCCGCTTATTTATGTCTACAGTTGACGGACGTCATGAACAAGTCTGCGCGCTTCTCACTTTTGATGGAAACAACGCTATGTATGACAATCTGAAAAGCTTAGGTATCAGTAACCCGGACGACATTGACCGCTACAGCCTGCGTCAGGAAGCCAATAACGACATTCTGAAAATCTACTTCCGCAAAGATAAAGGTGAGTTTTTCGCGAAGAGCGTCAAATTCAAATATCCGCGCCAGCGCAAAACGGTTGTTGCCGATCACGCGACCCAGGGCTACAAAGAAGTTCAGGAAATCAGCCCGAATCTGCGTTATGTCATCGATGAACTGGACCAGATTTGCCAGCGCGATCAGGTTGAAGTGGATCTGAAACGCAAAATTCTGGATGACCTGCGTCACCTGGAAAGCGTGGTTTCTCACAAGATCACTGAAATTGAATCGGATCTGGAAAAATTAACCCGTAACGGTCGTTAATTTCCTGCCCGACCAGAGAGGCCAGCATTGCTGGCCTTTTTTATGCCGCAAATCTTCACTTCAGCCCTGCTCATCCAGTTGCAAAGCAACATAGAGCAACAGCCTGTCATCAAAATGGCCAAGATTCAGTCCGGTCAGTTCAGAAATCCGGTTCAGCCGGTATTCCAGCGTATTACGATGAATGAACAGCGCACGCGCGGTGGCGCTCGGCTGGACGTTATGGGTGAACCAGGCGATCAGCGTGCGGCGCAGCAAGCCGTTGTTATCCATGCTCTTGAGCTTCGCCAGTGGCCGGGCGAGCTCATTGGCCTGCCAGCCACCCCGCAGGCTGTCGAGCAGCACGGGCAGCACCAGATCCTGATAAAAATAGCTGCGCACCTCGGGCATACGTTGCTTGCCCACCATCATCGTGGTGCGCGCCGTCCGGTAAGAGCGTGCGATGCTGCCGGGTCCGGTAAAGAAGTTGCCCAGCGCGATACGCATCCGAAGATGACCGCTCTCTTTCATCCGCTGTAGTAGCTGCTCTACGCGGCGGCGATGATCTTCCTGATCGTGACGCCCATGCCCATTCAGGGCCGGTTTCAGCACCACCATTTCGGTCAGTGACACAATCGCGATCAGATTGTCCCGCTCCGGCGTGGTCAGCAGCGTTTGCAGCTGCTGTAACTCTGACATCGCGCTGTCTACCCCGAGCTGACCACTATCCACTTCCACCACGGCGACCACACGCGGCTGATTGAGATCGATACCGAGCCGCTGCGCCCATTCGGTCAGCTGTGGCGACAGGGTATCGCTGCGGATCAGGTTCAGCACCAGCTCTTCACGCAGACGGCTGTCCTGCGCCAGCATATGCAGCAGCCGGGCCTGCTCCAGCATCATCTCTGCGGTCATGCAGACCAGCTCGCCATAATGCCGCAGCGCCAGCGGCTCACCGGTCAGGCCGATCACCCCGACGATGTCACCATCAATGCGCAGCGGCAGGTTAATGCCAGGCCGCACGCCATGGAGATGTTTAGCCACGGCCTCATCGATGTCGACAACGCGCCCCTGAGAGAGCACCAGCAATGCACCTTCGTGCAACTCCCCAATACGTTCCCGGTCACCGCTGCCGATAATCCGGCCCCGCGCATCCATCACGTTGACATTGCTGTCAATAATTTTCATGGTGCGCGCCACGATATCCTGTGCCAGCCGGGCATCAAGGTGATAGGTAGCCATCCATTACTCCTGAAAAAGAGGGGGAGAAACAGAATACGCATGCACAGCACGCAGAACATTGTGCAATTGCACAGAGCCAGGCCGTCATTTGCCGAATTTGCGGTGAGCATCACACTCTGAGGAGGCAGAGAGTGGACATAAAAAAGGCGGACCGCAGTCCGCCTCTTCATCCGTTGCTGTTCGCTTACTGCATCAGCAGATAGATACTGCTGTCGCCGCGTTTCACATTCAGCGCCAGAACGGACGGCTTGCTGTCGAGAACTTTGCGCAGCTCACCCAGGTTGGTCACTACCTGCTGGTTAACGCCCTGGATCACATCGCCCTTTTTCAGGCCGATACGCGCCGCAGCACTGCCCGGTTTCACGTTATCAACCCGGACACCTTTGGCACCCGCTTCGATATTACTGAGATCGGCGCCTTCAATACCGGTGTAGATGGTCGCGGACTGCACTTTTGACTGGCTGCTCTGCTGCAACTGAACAGAGACATCGACCGGTTTGCCGTCACGCAGCAGTCCCAGTTTCAGGGTGGTGCCAACCGGCAGTGAGCCCACTTCCGCACGCAGCGAAGCAAAGCTGCTCAGCGGTTTACCGTTCATCGAGACAATGACGTCACCCGCCTTAATACCGGCTTTGGCGGCCGCTGAGTCTGGCAGCACCTGGCTGACAAAGGCACCACGTTGTGCGTCGACCTTCATCGCTTTTGCCAGCTCAGAGTTCAGCTCAGTCCCCTGCACGCCCAGCTCGCCGCGTTTCACCTGACCAAACTCGACCATCTGTGCCGTCAGGTTTTTCACCATGTTGCTGGGGATAGCAAAGCCGATACCGATGTTGCCGCCATCGGGCGCCAGAATGGCGGTGTTAATCCCGATCAGTTCACCGTTGAGGTTAACCAGCGCACCACCGGAGTTGCCCCGGTTAATGGCCGCATCTGTCTGGATAAAGTTTTCGTAGTTTTCCACGTTCAGGCCACTGCGTCCCAGCGCGGAGACGATACCTGAGGTGACCGTTTCACCCAGACCATAAGGGTTGCCGATCGCCACGGTATAATCGCCGACGCGCAGGTTGTCAGAGTCAGCGATTTTGACTGCGGTAAGATTTTTGGCTTCCTGCAGCTGAATCAGGGCAATGTCAGAGCTGGGATCTTTACCGATGACTTTGGCGTCATAGCGACGACCGTCGCTGAGCTGTACCTGAATTTTGGTGGCATTATTCACGACGTGGTTATTAGTTACCACATAGCCTTTTTCAGCGTTAATGATGACGCCCGATCCCAGAGCACGGAATTTTTCCTGCTGGGTATCAGGCACTGGCGCGCCGCCGTTACCGCCTGCACCGTCGCCGTTCTGGCACATCGGTGAACCCTGGAACGGGGAACCATCCTGGCAGAATGGCGAATTGTCGCCAAAGAATTGCTGAAATTGCTGCGGCATACGCGGGGTTTTCACCGTGGTGGTCCCCTCGACGCTGATACTGACCACAGACGGCATCACCTTCTCCAGCATCGGTGCCAGACTTGGCTGTTGCAGGCTATCGGAAGAGGCCGTTTGCGCAGCAGAAACAGTAACAGGGGCGAGCGCCATGCTCAGGCTCAACGCCAGCGCACTTAACATTAAGGTCTTTTTTTTCATTTTTCGTTTCTCAATAAGATTACTGTTCAGACCATTGCTGTGGTCGAAAGGTGAGATAAATGTTTTAGCGCGAAGTTCCTTTAAAAGTTTAAGGCAAAAGTAAAAATTTATTCGCGCTCTTTACAATTGGCGGCTTATTCTACCGCCATCAGTCGCCGGTACTCATCCCAGGCATAGAGATCGGTCATACCACTGATATAATCCTGAATGAGCCGGAAGCGATAATAACGTTCCCACAACAGACGCTGATATTTATGTTCTACAACCAGATTACGCATCTTATGCAAATAGGCTTTACGGTGTTTACCCGAGAGCTTATGAAAAAGCCGGGTTTCGATCGGATGCTGACGCAGGAAATCTTCATTTATTAGCGTGGTAAAGGCTTCGTAATTAAGGCGCATCAGCGGCTGATAGATCTCCAGCAGCCCTTTAATCACCCGGTAACCCTGCAACTCCAGCTGCTCTACTTCAGAATGATTAAAGACCTGCTGGCGCGCAACGGTTTTAAACAATTGCAGTAAGCGGCCCTCTTCACCCTCATCTTCCAGTAGCGCATGGTTAAAACTTCCATCGAATATAGCAGGAAGATTATCAACAAAACGTTTCACCGCATAGCTTACCAGCACGCTCTGAACATTTACGCGGAGTGACATAAAAAATTGATCGCTGCGGCTTCGGCGTTTTTTACTGCAGGCTTCACGCCAGGCTTCGCCAATAGTCCGGCTGAAAGCGTCATTATTTTTAACCGGCCCCCAGGCTTTATTGAGAAACTCATACAAACTTTCAACATTAAAGATATCTTTTTCTACAGCGTCGTCCAAATCGGCAATACAATAGGAGATATCATCCGCAGCTTCCATTATATAAGTCAGCGGAAAACGGTGGTGTTCTTCAATATTGGTGGCAGCACGCAGGTCGGCAATATAATCCTGCTCAGAGAGATAAAACCCAGGCTTCTTCATGAGTACGCTAAATTCGGCGGGCTTTTCCCCCTGCCACCAGGCAGGCGCGGTATATTTCAGGATGCAGGCGACCTGAGAATAACTGAGATTCAGTTGCAGCAGCGTATGCACCATCCGGATCGCCTGCGCATTGCCTTCAAAGTGACAGAGATCCTGGCGGATCATGGCGTTGAGTTGATCAAAGGCTTTACGCTGTGCTTCTCCTTCCACGCCGGCCACCAGCGGATCCACCAGCTCGGCTGAGAGGTTCTCTTCAAACCAGTCGTTAATCGCCGCCTCGCCAAAATGGCCAAAAGGTGGATTACCGACATCATGCATCAGACAGGCCATCTCAATCAGACTTTCAAACGCGCCTTCCAGCTCATCAAGACCATACAGCGCCAGCCCGCCCTGCATCTTCAGGGTTTGCAGGATCTCTTTGGTGATGTAACGCCCGGTCTGCTGCACCTCCAGCGAATGCGTCAGGCGGGAACGAACGGCAGCGTTACGCTCCAGCGGAAACACCTGCGTTTTTTGCTGCAAACGCCGGATTGCGGCGGAGTTTATAATCCGTCCGCGATCGCTCTCAAAATGGCGCGTAATGTAATATTCGCCTTCCGGTTCCTTGCGGCTGTTATAAGGGCGCGAGAAGCTGATCTTCTTCCTGAAATTGATCGCTGACATGGATTACCCCTTATTTTTTCGTGAATTAATCCCCTGAATGCCATGGTAGACTATGCCCTAAATTTTGATTCTTTACATTAGCGGAACTCACTATGAAAGCAGGCATTATTGGCGCGATGGAGCAGGAAGTCACACTGCTGCGCGACAAAATTGAAAACCGTCAAACGCTGTCGCTGGCGGGTTGTGAAATTTATACCGGCACCCTGCAGGGCGTTGAGGTGGCTCTGCTGAAATCGGGCATTGGTAAAACCTCTGCCGCGCTGGGTACCACGCTGCTGCTGCAGCTCTGCAAGCCGGATGTGGTGATCAACACCGGTTCGGCTGGCGGTTTAGCGCCGTCGCTCAGCGTCGGCGATATCGTGGTGTCAGAAGAAGTGCGTTATCACGATGCTGACGTCACCGCTTTTGGTTATGAGCCGGGTCAGATGGCAGGTTGTCCGGCCGCGTTTGTGGCAGACAGCAAGCTTATCGCCGCTGCAGAAGCCTGTATTCAGCAGCTGGATCTGAAAGCCGTACGCGGTCTGGTGGTCAGCGGTGATGCCTTTATCAATGGTGCCGAACCGCTGGCGCGCATTCGTAATCTGTTCCCGCAGGCGATTGCCGTTGAGATGGAAGCCACCGCTATCGGCCATGTCTGTCATCAGTTCCAGGTGCCTTTTGTGGTCGTTCGCGCCATTTCCGACGTGGCCGATAAGCAATCTCACCTCAGCTTTGATGAGTTCTTAAGCGTTGCGGCGAAGCAATCTTCGCTGATGGTGGAGAACCTGCTGGCGCATCTGGCGCGTGGCTAAAACGCTACTCCTCTGCTGGCTGCTGCTGTTAAGCGGCAGCCTGCTGGCTTCACCGCCACGCGTGATTACCCTCTCCCCCCATCTTACCGAACTCGCCTTTGCTGCCGGGATTACCCCGATTGCGGTCAGCGCCTGGTCCGACTATCCGCCGCAGGCGAAACAGATTGAGCAGGTCGCAAACTGGCAGGGCATCAAGGCTGAACGTATTCTGCAGCTTAAGCCGGATCTGGTATTAGCCTGGCGAGGCGGTAATCCGCAGCGGCAGATTAACCAGCTACAGCAGCTCGGCGTGCCGGTTAAATGGATTGATCCGCTGACGCTGGATGAGATGTTCACGGCGCTGGCC
Organism: Pantoea sp. OVA07A; assembly: GCF_019969975.1. Taxonomy (NCBI): domain Bacteria; kingdom Pseudomonadati; phylum Pseudomonadota; class Gammaproteobacteria; order Enterobacterales; family Erwiniaceae; genus Pantoea; species Pantoea sp. OVA07A. Next base: position 43,026 of record NZ_JAHXYM010000002.1, read on the forward strand.
GATCTGGGCCACTGGAGTCCCAGACCGGAGCAGGCAACTCGCGCTGCCCACCAGTTACGTCAGCAGGAAGCCGCGCTGCGTCAGCGCTATGCTCATCTGACTGCGGTTCCGCTTTTTTTGCAGTTTGGTCAGCAGCCCCTGTTTACCGCCGCCAGAGCCACGCTGCAGAATGAAATTATTACGTTATGTGGTGGCAGGAACATCTTTGCTGACAGCCGCGTCAGCTGGCCGCAGGTCAGCCGTGAGCAGGTGCTGATGCGCCATCCTCAGGCCGTTGTGACGGGTGGCAGTGCGCAGCAGGCGGAAAACATCCGGGTGTTCTGGCGACCGCAGCTGGATGTACCGGTGATTGCCATCAACGAGGACTGGCTTAGCCGGCCAGGCCCGCGACTGCTGCTGGCCGCGCAGCAACTCTGTGCGGCCCTGCATCCCGATGAATAAATCGGCGAATTGATTAAAGTCACTGCGATTTTTGCCGTTGATCAATACCAGAGACGAACGCGCCACGTATGCTCGCCGTCCTTTTAGCGCCCCGGCGCTTTTTTAAAACACCAGGAACCTTATATGACCAGAGCACTGCTGCTGGCCATAGGGCTGTCGATCGCCGGTTCTGCCTTTGCAGGATCGATAAATGGCTCTATTGGCGCCAGACTTGTCATCTATTCACGCTGTGAAATCAACACGGCTAACGGCCAGCCCGCACCGCAGATCAACTGCGGCAGACAGGCAAGCGCGCAGCCGCGCGTAACAAACGGCCAGATTCAATCGCAGGGAAGTGTGAAGCAAAGTAACCGGCTGGTCACAATAGAATGGTAAACGAGGCCGTCTGTATGACGGCCTGCATTATCAGATACTGAAGGAAGAGCCACAGCCACAGGTGGTTTTGGCATTCGGGTTGGTCACGATAAAGCGTGAGCCTTCCAGACCTTCCGTGTAATCCACTGAACCGCCCACCAGATATTGCAGGCTCATCGGATCAACCACCAGTGAGACGCCCTGCTTTTCAATCGTCATGTCGCCATCATTCATCTGGTCATCAAAGGTGAAGCCGTACTGGAAACCACTGCAACCGCCACCGGTGATATAGACGCGAAGTTTCAGCGCCGGGTTCTCTTCGTCGGCAATCAGGTTCTTCACCTTGGTGGCTGCGGCGTCGGTAAACTGCAACGGCAGTGCTACTACTTCATCACTCATGTTTTACTCCGGTAAACGCCCAGGTCAGAAAACGACCTTAATTACGCTATTATCAGCCAGCACCTCAGCGCAATCAAGCTCTGCCCTTCGCACTCTGTGCCGCTTTCGCTCCTGTTAAGGGCACAGGGGGCGAATCCACCTTTCGTCTGCTGCCCCTCTTCCGTAGAATGGCGCAATATTTTTATGAACCGCTGGAGCCGAAAATGAGTAAGTCCGAACAACTGTTTGCAGAGGCACAACGCCTGATCCCGGGTGGGGTAAACTCGCCAGTACGCGCATTTACCGGTGTGGGCGGCGTTCCGCTGTTTATTGAACACGCTGATGGCGCCTATCTCTATGACGCTGACGGCAAAGCCTATATCGACTATGTCGGCTCATGGGGTCCGATGGTGCTGGGTCATAACAACGCGGCGATCCGTAACGCCGTGATTGAAGCGGCACAGCGCGGCCTAAGTTTTGGCGCACCAACCGAAATGGAAGTGACCATGGCGCAGCTGGTGTGTGAGCTGGTGCCGAGCATGGAGATGGTGCGGATGGTCAACTCCGGCACCGAAGCGACCATGAGCGCTATCCGTCTGGCGCGTGGCTTTACCGGCCGCGATAAAATCATCAAGTTTGAAGGCTGCTACCACGGCCACGCCGATCATCTGCTGGTGAAAGCCGGCTCCGGTGCGTTAACACTGGGTCAGCCGAACTCGCCGGGCGTACCGGCCGATTTCGCTAAACATACCCTGACCTGCACCTTTAACGATCTCGACTCAGTGCGCAGCGCTTTTGAGCAATACCCCGAGTCGATTGCGGCCATCATCGTTGAGCCGGTGGCTGGCAACATGAACTGCATCCCACCGCAGCCAGAGTTCCTGCCGGGTCTGCGTTCACTGTGTGATGAGTTCGGCGCACTGCTGATTATTGATGAAGTGATGACCGGTTTCCGTGTCGCGCTGGGTGGCGCGCAGGCTCATTACAATGTGCGCCCTGATTTGACCTGCCTTGGGAAAATCATTGGTGGCGGCATGCCCGTCGGTGCGTTCGGTGGCCGTCGCGAAGTGATGGCGGCGCTGGCTCCGACCGGTCCGGTTTATCAGGCGGGAACGCTATCCGGTAACCCGATCGCCATGGCGGCGGGTTTCGCCTGCCTGACGCAGATCGCGCAGCCGGGCACCCATGAGAAGCTGGATGCCCTGACCCGCAAGCTGGCAGAGGGTCTGCGCGAAGCAGCACAACAGCACAATATCCCGCTGGTGATTAACCATGTTGGCGGGATGTTCGGTCTCTTCTTCACCGATGCTGACAGTGTGACCTGTTACGCCGATGTGACCCGCTGCGATGTGGAGCGCTTTAAAACCTTCTTCCACCTGATGCTTGAAGAGGGCGTTTACTTTGCGCCTTCAGCCTATGAAGCGGGCTTTATGTCGCTGGCGCACAGCGAAGAGGATATTCAGCGCACTGTCGACGCCGCGCGTCGTTGTTTCGCGAAGCTGTAATTGCGGCAGCGTTAGAGGCAAAGACCGGCAGCGGCACCCGGTCCAGGATCTCACAGCAACATAAAACTCAACGCGCAGGGAACACGGGCAGAGGAGGAAAGAGTCCCGCGCCAGGGACAAAAGCGCCGGGAGCGCTTTTGAACAACGCAAAGCGTTGGCCCGTTTACGGGCGCACCTCAAGGATGAGGTGCGTAATAGCGCGGGCCGAGCGTGTCAGGGATGACGGCTTTTGCGTCTTTCCGATCTGACCGTGTTCCCTTCGCAGGCTCAGTCTCACAGCCAATCGGGCCAGACTTTGTTAATAATCTCAGACCGGTTTGCGCCGGTCGTTTTTTAACCTGAACGCCGCAGCAGCCAGATAAAGTAAGGCGCGCCTAAAAAGGTCGCCATCAGCCCGGCTGGGATCTGATCCGGGAATGCCAGCATTCGTCCGCACCAGTCAGCCAGCACCATCAATCCCGCCCCCAGTAATCCTGACAGCAGCAGTTGCGGCAACGCCCGCCGGAATCCCAGCATGCGTGCCATATGGGGCGCCATTAGTCCGACAAAACTCAGCGGGCCGATAGTCAGTGTCGCGCTGGCGGTCAGCGCGGCCGCCAGCAGCAGCAGACTCAGCCGCGCAGGCGTCAACGCCATACCGGCCGAGCGTGCGGTAGCGCTTCCCAGCGGCAGCAACGTCAGCCAGCGACTGGCCAGCGGTGCCAGCGACACCAGCACCAGCGCGCAGATTGCGCTCTGAACCGCCTGAGTGCCGCTGATGTTATAGGTCGAGCCGGAGATCCAGCTAAGCAGCCCGCCCATACGCGGATCGCCACTCGCCAGCAGTAGCATCAGCAGGGTGACAAAGGCGCTGTTAAGCGCCATGCCCGCCAGCAGCATTCGTTCCGGCGAAAAGCCGCCCCGACTGGCTACCGCCATGATCACCAGCAACGTCAGCGCCGCGCCCAGCGCACCGGCGGGCAGCAGCCAGGCCAGCGCATCGCCCGGCACAAAGAACATCATCATCACTACGCCAAAAGCGGCACCCGAACTGATGCCCAGCACTTCCGGGCTGGCCATGGGATTGCCGGTCAGCCGCTGAATCAGACTCCCCGCCACGCCCAGCATCAGGCCGGTCACCAGCGCGGCCAGCACGCGCGGTGCGCGCCATGGCAGCAGCGATTGCAGCATCTCACCCGCAGACCAGACCCAGCCCTGCGCATCACGACCAAACGCCAGACCACCCCACCCCAGCAGCGCCAGGATGGCAAGTCCCGTCAGCGCCCAGCGCAGCAGGTTCTGTCGCTCGGCGGGCACCTTATCACCCTGATTCAGCGCGGGCGGCACCGAACCGGTGCGCAGTCGCGGCAGCAGCCACAGCAGAATCGGTACGCCGAGCAGCGCCGTGGCGGTGCCGGTCGGGATATCGCGCCAGTGAGTGCTGAGCCACAACACGCAACTGTCCGCCAGCCACAGCAGCAGCGCGCCAGTCAGCGGAGCCAGCAGCATCCGGGTGATGAGCCGTCGTCCACCCAGCAGCTTCGCCAGCAGCGGCGCAAACAGCCCGATAAAGCCGATGATACCGGCGACGTTGACCAGCTGTGCGCTGAGCAGAATCGCCAGCCCGAGGCCACCGACACGCGCCACGGAGAGTGCAAGGCCAAGGTTTTTCGCTACGCCATCATCCAGCCCCATCAGCGTCAGCGGACGCAGCAGCGCCAGCGCCAGCACAAACGCCAGCAGCAGGCGCGGCCAGAGTTGCTGCACATTTTCCCAGCTCATCTGATTCAGCGCGCCGGTGCTCCACAGAAACATGTTCTGCAGCTGATCGTGATTGAAGATAGCGAAGATTTGATTCACCGCGCCGCTGTAGAGGCTCAGCACCAGCCCGGCCAGAATCAGCGTTACCGGCGACAGACGTTTGCCCCAGGCCACACCAAACACCAGCGCGCCCACCAGCAGCGCGCCACTGAGCGCGGCAAACTGCTGTGTCAGCGCCCCGCCCGGCAGATGCCACAGCGTCGCCACAGTAATGCCCAGCTGTGCGCCGGAAGAGACGCCCAGCGTGGTTGGCTCCGCCAGCGGATTACGCAATATCTGCTGAAACAGCAGACCGGCTAACCCCAGTCCACTCCCCACCAGCAGCGCCAGCACGATACGCGGCAGCAGGCTGTGGTGAAACACCATCTGCGGCAGGCTATCGACCGCCGGTGACCAGAGTGCCTGCCACCATTCAGCCTGTGGTAACGCCTGATGCAGATTGACCAGCGTCAGGCTGAGCGCCAGCAGAAACAGCAGACTGAGGAGGCCTGCGGGAAACAGAGCATGGCGCATCAGTGCGTCTCCAGCGCGCATTCCAGCACGCGAACAAAGTGCAGCGCCGAGAGCGTCGCACCGTAATACCAGACGGCCGGGACGCGCTGAAAGCGTCCGGTGCGTACAAACGGCAGCGACTGCCATAGCGGGCTGCGCATCAGTTGCTGCATCTCCGCATCGTTATCATGATCAAAGCAGATGACATCCACATCCCCGACCTGCGCCAGCTTTTCAATGCCGATCACCGCGCTGCCCCAGAAATTTGTTTCGCCCTGCCAGCCATTTTTCAGGCCCAGCAGAGTCATCACTTCCAGAAACAGACTATTTTTGCCGAAGGTAATGGCGTGACGACTGTCGAGCAGCGACATCAGCAGGATAGTGCGTCCGGCATAGGGCGCCAGCCGCTGGCGCGCCGCCGCCAGCTGATCATCGACCTCGCGCAAATGCTGTTCCGCTCGCGCGCTTAATCCAAGGCGCGCCGCCAGCTGACGCAGCGATGCGCGCGCGGCAGTGAGAGGTTTCCCGTCGCCGCTGTGGAGGTCGAAGCCCATGATGGGCGCGATGCGCGTCAGTTTCTCTTTAGGCGGGCCGTAGCCGTTGGAGCAGAGGATCAGCGACGGCTGCATTTGCGCCATCAGCTCAAGATTGGGTTCGGTGCGCAGACCTACATCGATCACACCCTGAGGAAGCGGCGGCTCCCCTACCCAGATATTGTAGTTGTGCAGATCGGCCACGCCCCAGGGCGTGACGCCTAGTGCTATCAGCAGTTCGGTGGGTAACCACTCCAGTGCAATAATCCGACCCGGATTTGGCGTGGCGGCACGCAGGGGAAGCGCACAAAACAGCGGAGAGACTGCCAGCGCCAGCATCAGTCGGCGGCGATTAAAATCGGGCATGATCCTCTCCTTAACAGACAAAACTGACCGGCGCGCCACCCTGCGGGTGCGGTAAAATGCCCATCGGAATGCCATAAATCGCACCGAGCACCTCAGGCTGCATAATCGCCTCTGCGTCACCTTCGGCAATCATCGCGCCCTGACGCAGCGCCACCAGATGATCGCAGTAGCGTGCTGCCATATTGATATCATGCAGCACCGCAATCACGGTTAAGCCGCGCTGCTGGCTCAACGCTTTTATCAGCGCCAGCACCTCAACCTGATGGGCAATATCCAGCGCCGACGTCGGTTCATCCAGCAGCAGACAGCGGCTGTTCTGCGCCACCATCATCGCCAGCCAGGCGCGCTGACGCTCGCCGCCCGACAGGCTATCTACCAGCCGTCCGGCAAAGGCGTTAAGTCCGACCTGGGCAATCGCATCCTCTACCCGGTCGCGATCTTCCTGACCAAAGCGCCCCAGCGCGCCGTGCCAGGGATAGCGGCCAATCGCCACCAGTTCACGCACCGTCATCCCTTCGGCTGCCGGTAACTGCTGCGGAAGATAGGCTACCTGACGGGCAAAGGCTTTGCTGTTCCAGCGCCCGACGGGCCGCTGATTCAACAGCACCTCTCCGCTGCTGGCCGCGTGGTGACGACCCAGCATTTTTAACAGTGTTGATTTGCCCGAGCCGTTGTGACCGATCAACCCGGTCACTTTTCCCGGCGGAAAGGTCAGCGACAGTGGCTGAAGGAGAGTCCGGCCCGGCACTTCAAAACTGGCGTTTTTCAGCGTAAAGGTCGCCTCTTCTGCGTGCGGATGCGGCATGGTTATCCCTGTGAACGGGCGCCGAAGCGCCCGGTTAAATCAGAATCTGAAGGTCGCGGTGCCGACAATCTGGCGCTCCGCACCCCAGTAGCAGGCGTATTCACGGTAGCAGCTGGCGACGTAGTCGCGGTCAAACAGATTGTTGACGTTGACGCCCACTGTCGAACCCGGCAAACCGAAACGACCCAGATCATATTTCAGCGCCGCATCCACCGTGGTGTAACCGGCAACTTTAAAGTTCTGGTTCTGCTCAGTGCCAGTGCTGTAAAGGCCCTGACTCTCACCGACATAACGCACACCCGCGCCGATCGTCACGCCTGACAAAGCGGTTTCGTGGAAGGTGTAGTCGCTCCACAGTGAGGCCATGTGTTTCGGCACCTGTACCGGCGTTTTGCCTTTGAGCTGGGTGTCTTCGGTATATTCCGCATCGGTGTAGGTGTAGGACGCCGTCAGGTTAACGTTGGCATTCAGCGCCGCTTTAGCTTCCAGCTCTACGCCCCGTGACCGGATCTCACCGCTCTGCACGCTGGCAAACGGGTGATTAAACGTATCAGGGTCCGCAGTCAGGTTTTTGGTTTTGGTCAGCTGATAAAGCGCGGCGGTGAGCACCACCGGACGATCTTTCGGCACATACTTCACGCCCGCTTCATACTGCTTAGCACGTGACGGATCAAATGCCTGACCCTCATAGGTCGAACCTGCATTCGGAATAAAGGCTTCGCTGTAGCTGAAGTAAGGCGCGATGCCATTATCAAACACATAGTTCAGGCCGCCGCGCCAGGTAAAGGCCTGATCGTTCTGGCGATCAACGCTATCCGCTACCCGATCGTAAACCGAGTTCATGGCATAGTCGTAGCGGCCACCCAGCGTCAGCACCCAGCGGTTCCACTCCATCTGGTCCTGAGCATAGAGGCCGGTCTGACGCTGTTTGTTGAGATGCTGATAGGGATCGGCAAATGGCGTTACGCTGTTATCGCCATATTGCGGATTAACCGCATTCAGGCTGGAGGCAGTGCCAAACTGTGCGTCGATATCATTGCGGGTACGCTGGAAGTCCACGCCCAGCAGCAGCGTATGATCAACCTGGCCGGTGGCGAATTTCGCCTGCGCCTGGGTATCGACCGCCAGTTGGTTGAGTTTCTCTTCTGAAACCGCCGAACCGCGCGTGATTTCCTGAGTCGCCGGCAGGAAACCATTGCCATAAATGCTGCGGTAATCGGTGCGCAGGTCGGCATAACGCAGGTTCTGGCGCAGCGTCCAGGTGTCGTTAAAGCTGTGCTCGGCGTTATAACCGACCATTTTGGTGTTGCGTGAAATCTTGTTGCTCTGCTCGCCCTCATCGAAGTTGGTCGGCAGTTTGTACTGGCTGCCATCAGCGCGGGTGATCGGTACCACCGTGCCCTGACGCGGCAGCCAGCCGTAATAACCGGTTTCTGGCTCGTTCTGGAAATAGGTCAGCAGGTCAATGCGGGTGCGATCGTCGGGACGCCAGCTGAAAGCCGGTGCGATGGTGTAGCGCTTCTCTTTGTTCATCGCCTGCTGCGCATCCTGACTGCGCGCCTGGCCGGTCAGGCGATAGCTGTAGACGCCGTCGTCGTCCAGCGCGCCGCCAAAGTCAAAGCCGGTCGAGAAGAGGTTATCGTTGCCCATCTGGAACTGCACTTCGCGCAGCGTTTCCTGGGTCGGACGCTTACTCACCAGCGAGACCACGCCGCCGGGATTGCTCTTACCGTAGAGCACCGAAACCGGGCCGCGCAGCAGTTCAGCGCGTTCCAGGAAGTAAGGATCGATGGCAAACTCAGAGTAGTTGTCACCCTGCAGTTTCAGACCATCCAGATACTGATTGGTGTTGGTTTCGCTGAAACCGCGAATCGACAGCGCATCAATCACGTCTGAGCTGCCCCGGTTACCGGTCAGCACGCCAGGCGTGTAGTTAAACGCCCCTTTCACGCTGGTTACGTTACGCATCTCCATCTCTTCACGGGTGACCACGGAGATGGACTGCGGATTTTTTTCAATGGGGGTATCAGTTTTGGTCCCGGTGGCGCTGCGTTTCGCTGCCACGGTGGGTGCCGGTCCCCAGGCGCTTTCCGCCTCGACGCCGCTGCCGCCATCAGCCGAGACGACCATCGTCTCCGCCTGCGCGGCGTAAAGAGAGGAGCTCAGGCTCAGTGAGATCATGATGCCCAGAAGCGGTCGGGAAAATGTTTTTTTGGTGTTGTCAGAAAAAGTCGTTCGCGCATTCATAAAAGTGTCTCTTAACAATAGGCTCAGGCAGGCGAATCGAAACGATAATGATTATTATAACGCTTAGATAATATGCGAAATTCAGCAGGCACTGCAAGAAGAAATCCCAGTAGTGACGCCGTTTGCAGGCCGATTGACGCGTATTGATCAGGAACAAAAAAAGGGCGCCGAAGCGCCCTTTTTAACCTGTCTGACTGATTTATTTGCCAAACATATCTTTTATCCACCCTGCTACGCCGTCGCTATCTTTCTGCTCCTGCTGTTGCTGGGCCGGTTGTTGCGGCTGCTGCTGCTGCTGTTGTTGCTGCTGATCGAAGAGCTGTTGTTGCTGCTGAACCTGCTGCTGCTGTTGCTGACACAGCGCATTCGGATCCAGCGCCCACACCGGCAGAGAACGCCAGGTACTGCTGCCCGTGCCGCAGACAAAGTTACCGGCAGAATCCACATTCATCAGCGACACATCTTCCGGTGGCGTCAGCTGTAATGGCATCGGGGCCTGAATGTCCAGGTAGCGACGGTAGAGCTGCATCGCGCCGCTGGCACCATAGAGTTTGGTCGGCTGGTTGTTATCGCGTCCCACCCAGGTGATCGCCACTTCTTTACCATCAATACCGGCAAACCAGCTGTCCACCAGATCGTTGGTGGTACCGGTTTTGCCCGCCAGATGCGCATTCGGGAAACGCGCGCCCAGCGCACGGGCGGTACCGTGGTCAGCTACCTGTTGCATGGTGTAGAGCGTCAGATAAGCGGCCTGCGCCGGCTCAACACGCTGCGCCTGCGGATAGCTCTGATAGAGCACGCTGCCATCTTCCGCAATCACCGAACGCACCGCTGACAGCGACGCGCGGTTGCCGCCGCTGGCAATCGACTGGAACGCCTGAGCCACTTCAACCGGCGTCAGGTTTAAGGCACCCAGCAGCATCGATGGCACCGGATGCAGCTGCTCTTTCGGCACGCCCAGTTTGTTCCAGGTATCCACCACCGCATCCAGCCCCAGCGTCATGCCGAGGTTTACGGTCGGCACGTTCATTGAGTTGGTCAGCGCATCCACCAGCATCACTTTGCCGCTGAAGCGACGATCGTCGTTCATCGGTTTCCAGATGCTGCCGTTTGGCTGTTTCAGCGCAATCGGTTCATCGGCGATCCAGCTGTTCAGCCGGTAGCTGTTTGGCTGACTCAGCGCGGTCAGGTAAGTCGCCGGTTTCGCCAGTGAGCCGATAGAGCGGCGTGCCTGCAGCGCACGGTTGTAACCGGCATACTGCGGATCGGCACCGCCGACCATAGCGCGGACTTCGCCGCTGAAACGGTCAACCACCACCATCGCGGTTTCCAGATCTTTCAGACCACGCTGTTTTTTCAGCGTCGGAATGCCATCGATCACCGCCTTTTCGGCCGCATCCTGCGACACCGGATCCAGCGTGGTGAAGATTTTCACCCCGGAGAGATCTTTCACCTTGTCGCCCAGTTTCGCCTGAAGCTCGTTACGCACCATCTGCATAAAGGCCGGCTGCGGCGTAATCACGCCGCCTTTCGGCTGCACGCCCAGCGGACGGGCCGACAGCATGTCATACAGCTCCTGGTCGATTACTTTCTGCTGCTGCAACAGGCGCAGCACGAGGTTGCGTCGTTCCAGCGCCAGTTTCGGGTTACGCCACGGATTATAGAGCGACGCACCTTTCACCATGCCGACCAGCATCGCCTGCTGATCCAGACTCAGCTCATCAACCGGACGGCCAAAGTAGTAGAGGCTGGCCAGCGGGAAACCGCGGATCTGATCGCTGCCAGCCTGACCGAGATAGACCTCGTTCAGGTAGAGCTCCAGGATGCGATCTTTGCTGTAGCGCGCATCCATGATCACCGCCATGTAGGCTTCACGCGCTTTACGCCACAGCGAACGCTCGTTGGTGAGGAACAGGTTCTTCACCAGCTGCTGCGTCAGCGTACTGCCGCCCTGCACCGCTTTCCCGGCCGTGATGTTCGCCAGGAAGGCGCGGCCGATGGAGTAAGGGCTGATGCCATCATGCTCATAGAAATGGCGATCTTCGGTGGCGATCAGCGTATCGACCAGCAGATCCGGGAAACCGGCGCGCGGTACGAAGAGTCGCTGTTCACCGTTCGGCGACTGCAGCATGGTGATCAGACGCGGATCGAGGCGGAAAAAGCCAAAATCACGACCGGTTTCGAGGTTTTTAATCTCGCTCAGCTCATCTTTACTGAAGCTCATGCGCGCGTGGATCTGCCCCTCTTTACTGTCGGGGAAATCAAACGGGCGACGCAGCAGATCGATGGTGTTGCCCTTCACCGAAAACTCGCCAGGGCGGGTAATACGGGAGACTTCGCGATACTGAGTACCTTCCAGCAGCGCCACCATTTCACTTTTGTTGTAGGCCATGCCGGGTTCCAGGCTGACCATGCGGCCATAGACGGTGGCGGGCAGTTGCCACACTTTACCGTCAATCCGGCTGCGAATTTCCGAGTCGAGGTAGATGCCCCACGCGGCCATGACCACCACAAACACCAGGAACAGTTTGATTACCCATCCCAGCCAACGGCGTTTGCCGCGCGGCGGTTTTCCACCTTTACCTTTACGTGGCACCGGCGCTTCCTCCTCGTCATCATTAAAATCGTCCTGATCGATATCCTGTTCGATATCCCTGCGTCGTCCCCGGCCCGCACTGCTGCGCGGCGGCAACGGTTTACCTTTGCGCCCTATTGGTTCGCGATCGTTCCCAGACATTACTTTTCTTCTCCAGGCAGTGCTTACGGCAGCGCCGCTACTCTAACTGCTTTCTCGCGTGCCGCATGGCAGAACCCTCTGAATTCGATCCAGCGGACTCAACCCTGCGGGGACATTTTTTTGGTTCGCCTTGTTGGCAAGGCGGTGGCCGGATCCTCGGGCCAGGGATGTTTAGGATAACGTCCCTTCATCTCTTTCCTGACCTCCGGCCAGGCACCGCGCCAGAACGCCGCCAGATCGCGGGTGATCTGCAACGGGCGCTGGGCGGGCGATAACAGCTCCAGCACCAGCGGAATACGTCCTTCCGCTACGGTGGGATTCTGCGCTTCGCCAAACATCTCCTGAATCCTTACCGCCAGCGCGGGCGGCTTCTCCGCATCGTAGCGGATTGGCAGCCGGCTTCCGGTGGGCACAGTGTAATGAGTTGGCAGCACAGTATCCAGCCGCTGACGCTGTGACCATGTGAGTAAATGTAAGAGTGCCGTGGTCAGGTTCACCGCCTGCAGGCTGCGGAGATCGCGTACCGCTGACATCTGCGGCAACAGCCACTGCGGCAGGCTCTCAAGCAGGGTTTCATCGTCGGTCGCGGGCCAGCTCTCTTCCGGCAGCCACCGGGCCGCACACTGGATGCGCAGACGCAGCTGTTCGGCCTCCGGCGTCCAGCCCAGTACCGACAGACCTTTTTCAGCGATCCAGCGCAGCATGGCCGCGTGCAGCACCTCTTGTTCCGGGCGCGCCATCGGCTGGGTTTTCAGTATCAGCGCGCCAATCTGCTCACGTCTGAACGCACGCAGCGTGCCTTTCTCTTCGTCCCACTCTACTTCGGTCCGGCGCTCAATCAGGGCGGGCTTCTGCTGGCACAGCGTTTCAATATCGACCGGCAGTGCCAGCAACATCCGGGCATCCGGTGTGGCACTGCCCTGCAACAGAGCAGGCGCAATCAGCCATTCATTACGCGTCAGGCCATCCTGCTCATCGAGTCTGGCGCCCAGCCCGTTGGCCAGCTGATAGCGACCACTCTGATCGCGTCGCCGCGCCAGCCGATCGCCAAAGCCCACCGCCAGCAATCCGGCGAAACGATCTTCATCGATGCGCCCGCCACGGATTTTAAGCCGCTGCTGCCACTGCTGCGCCCGCCGCTGCCATTGCGCCTGCAGCCGATGCAGCGCATCACGCAGGTCGGCGCTGCCGCTGCGGGGAGGATCTTCCAGAATCGCCACCAGCAGCGCGGCGCTGGCGACCGCATCCGGCTCATCGCCTGCGGCACACAGTATGGCGGCGAGTCGGGGATCGCATCCCAGCTGCGCCATGCGCCGTCCCAGCGTGTTGAGCAGGCCGTTGTTGTCCAGTGCTCCCAGTCGGGTCAGCTGCTGCTGCGCCGCATCCAGATTTCTGGCGGGCGGCAGATCCAGCCACTGCAGCTGTTGCGGCTGGGTACAGCCCCACTGCAGCAGATCCAGCCACAGTGACGAGAGATCGCTGTTAACGATTTCCGGTTCGCTCTGCGCCGCCGCTCGTGATGCCTGCTCCTGCGGCACCAGATGCAGGCAGAGCCCCGGCATCAGTCGCCCGGCGCGACCCGCTCGCTGGATCATCGATGCCTGGCTGATTCGCTGGGTCTGCAGACGCGTCACGCCGCTGCGGGCGTCAAACAGAGCGCTGCGTTCCAGCGCACTGTCGACCACCAGCCGAATCCCCTCAATGGTCAGGCTGGTTTCGGCGATATTGGTGGCAAGCACCACTTTGCGGCGGCCGTCAGCGGCAGGCAGAATTGCCCGGCGCTGCGCCGCCAGCGGCAGTGCGCCATAGAGCGGCGTCAGATCAACGTCGTCACTGATGCGTGATTCCAGCTCGCGCTTCACCCGTTCGATCTCCGCCACACCCGGCAGAAACAGCAGCAGCGAACCGCTCTCATCCCGCAGCAGCTGGGCGACTTCACGCGCGACCGCCTCTTCAAAACGCACATTCTGATTCAGTGACGCGTAACGCCGCTCAACCGGATAGCTGCGCCCTTCTGAGACGATCAGTGGCGCATCCGGCAGCAGCGCCGCCAGCCGGGCGTTGTCCAGCGTGGCGGACATCAGCATGATTTTAAGGTCGTCGCGCAGCCCCTGCTGCACATCAAGCAGCAGCGCCAGCGCCAGATCGGCCTGCAGGCTGCGCTCGTGAAATTCATCGAGGATCACCAGCGACACGCCTTCCAGCATCGGGTCGTGCTGAAGCATGCGCGTGAGCATGCCTTCGGTCACCACTTCCAGCCGGGTCTGCGGCCCGACGCAGCTTTCGCCACGCATCCGGAATCCCACCGTGCCACCCGGCTGCTCGCCGAGTTGCTCCGCCAGCCGCTGCGCCACATTACGCGCCGCCAGCCGACGTGGCTCCAGCATGATGATCCGTCCCGGCAGCGCCGCCTGCTGTAACAACTGCAGCGGCAGCCAGGTCGATTTGCCTGCCCCCGTGGGCGCGGCCAGCAGGATTTGTGGGGCGTCACTCAGCGCCGCCAGGATGTCAGGCAGCACCGCGCTGACCGGTAAATCGCTCACAGCAAACTCCGCTTCTGCCTGTGCTAAGATGGCGCGCATTGTAGCATCCATCCGTGATATTTGCCGGAGAGCGCCATGGCGACACAACGCTTATTTTTTGCCATCAGCCTGCCTGACGAGATGCAGCAAGAGCTGGTGCGCTGGCGGGCCGATACCTTTCCTGCGGAGGCGGGCCAGCCGGTGGTCGCGGCGAATCTGCACCTGACGCTGGCGTTTCTGGGTGAAGTTGCGCCGGAAACCTCACAGCGCCTGCAGACGCTGGCCTCCCGTATTGTGCAGCCCGGTTTTGATCTCGACCTGGATGATGCCGGACACTGGCCGCGCCCCGGCGTGGTCTGGCTCGGCTGCCAGCGCGCGCCACGCGGTCTGTTGCAGCTCGCCAGCCTGCTGCGGGCCCAGGCCGCCCGGCATGGCTGTTACCAGAGCCCCCAGCCGTTTCATCCGCACATCACGCTGTTACGCCACGCCACGCAGCCGGTGACGTTACCGCCGCGCGGCTTTCACTGGCGTTTTCGCGTCTCTACCTTTTCTCTGTTCGCCTCTGAATATGCCCGGGGCCGCACCCGCTATCGCGCCCTGGCTAGCTGGCCATTACATTCTCAGGATCCACATGCACTTCTCTCCGCCCCTTAAACCCGCCCGTCTGATTGCCCGTTACAAACGTTTTTTGGCCGATGTGGTGACGCCAGAGGGCGACGTTCTGACGATTCACTGCGCCAATACCGGCGCCATGACCGGCTGCGCCACGCCGGGCGATCGGGTCTGGTATTCGACGTCCGATAGCCTGACGCGCAAATACCCCCACAGCTGGGAGCTGACCGAAACGCAACAGGGCCACTGGATCTGCGTGAATACGCTGCGCGCCAACCAACTGTTGGCTGAGGCGCTGGAGCAGGAACGGCTGCCGGCGCTGGCCGGTTATACGCATCGTCAGGCGGAAGTGAGATATGGCACTGAAAAAAGCAGAATTGATTTCCTGCTCAAAGCAGAGGCCCGGCGCAACTGCTATATTGAGGTGAAATCCGTAACCCTTCTACATGAAGGAAAAGGGTATTTTCCGGATGCGGTGACGATTCGAGGACAGAAACACCTGCGTGAACTGGCAACAGTTGCGGCAGAGGGTCATCGGGCCGTTTTGTTGTTTGCCGTTTTGCACTCGGGGATTGAGGACGTTTCTCCGGCACGTCACATTGATGTGGCGTATGCAGAACAACTGGCTCAGGCGCAGCAGGAGGGCGTAGAGGTTTTAGCGTATCAGGCAGACTTATCGGCGGAGGGAATGTTTCTTAAATCGCCGATCAACGTAACCTTGTAATATCTTTTGCAATTTTATGTGTTAAGAATGTTCTGAGCTAAGGGCCAATTACGCTGTTCCTCACAGGCTTGTCAAGGTGTGTTCATGAAGAATTGCCAACCCTGACTGCTTCTGTTATTTATAGCGGCCTGTTTTTTTCCCCAATGGGGGATCGATGTACCCCGCAGACGTCAAATGCAGGCTGGCAGCAAGGCCCCTGCGAGACGAAATTCGAAGGGTATAGTGCGTGTTATCCAGGAGAAGCAACATGCAAGAAGGTCAAAACCGTAAAACATCGTCCCTGAGTATTCTCTCTATTGCTGGCGTCGAACCTTATCAGGTGAAGCCTGGCGAAGAGTATATGAATGATGCGCAGCTGACCCATTTTCGCAAGATTCTGGAAGCCTGGCGTAATCAATTACGGGACGAAGTCGATCGTACCGTTTCTCATATGCAGGATGAAGCCGCTAACTTCCCGGACCCGGTTGACCGTGCCGCGCAGGAAGAGGAGTTCAGCCTGGAGCTGCGTAACCGCGATCGCGAACGTAAACTGATCAAAAAGATCGAAAAGACGCTGAAGAAAGTTGAAGATGACGACTTCGGCTATTGCGATTCCTGTGGCGTTGAGATTGGTATCCGCCGTCTCGAAGCCCGTCCTACTGCCGATCTCTGCATCGACTGTAAGACGTTAGCAGAAATTCGTGAGAAACAAATGGCCGGCTGATGCCGCGTCCAGCCTGTTACCACGCAGTGGAACAACTGCTGTTTTGTCCGCTGCGTGGTCACTTCTGAAACCTATGTCATCCTCCTGTATCGGTCGCTTCGCCCCTTCTCCCTCTGGTGAACTCCACTTCGGATCGCTGATTGCTGCCCTGGGCAGTTACCTGAGCGCGCGTGCGCAAAACGGCGTCTGGCGGGTGAGAATTGAAGATATCGATCCGCCACGGGAAGTACCGGGTGCCGCCAGCCGTATCCTGCATCAGCTGGAGCACTACGGTTTAGAGTGGGATGGCGAGGTTCTGTGGCAGTCACAACGTCATGAGGCCTACCGTGACGCGCTGGCCTGGCTGCAGCAGCATCGTCAAAGCTATTACTGCACCTGCCCCCGGCGTCGCATTCAGCAGATTGGCGGTTTCTATGATGGTTACTGCCGTGAACGGCAACGCGGACCGGAGAATGCCGCGCTGCGTTTACGCCAGCATGCGCCGGTCTTTGCGTTTGACGATCGTCTGCGTGGCCGTGTGGAGGCGGACAGGCGTCTGGCACAGGAAGATTTTATTATTCACCGCCGTGATGGCCTGTTTGCCTATAACCTGGCGGTCGTTGTCGATGATCATTTTCAGGGCATTACCGAAGTGGTTCGCGGCGCAGATTTGATTGAGCCGACGGTGCGACAGATTGCGCTCTGCCAGCAATTTGGCTGGCCGGTGCCTGACTGGCTGCATCTGCCGCTGGCGCTTAACCACGATGGTCATAAGTTGTCGAAGCAGAATCATGCACCTGCGCTGCCGGATGGCGATGCCAGACCCCTGTTGGTGGCGGCGTTACGCTTCCTCGGACAGCCGGTTTCAGGCGGCTGGCAGGACTTAACGCAGGACAAACTGCTGTCTGATGCGGTGTCGCAGTGGAATATCGCTTTGATGCCGCAAGAGAACGCCCTGAAACCGGATGCATAGACAACAGCATTCTCAAACGGTTCTCAACAGGCTATGATTAGCCGCTGATTTTACCTACACCCTAATTGCCACTGTCGAGGTGTCCCATTTTTACCCGAGTAGCTAATTTTTGCCGGAAAGTCCTGAAGCGTGATGAAGAGGAAGCCCCAGCAGAGGTTGAACCAGAGCGTCTGATGACCATCATTCCTCGTGAAAGCCATACCATCTCACGTAAAGACATCAGCGAAAATGCCCTCAAAGTGCTCTATCGCCTGAACAAAGCCGGTTATGAAGCCTATCTGGTAGGCGGTGGCGTGCGCGATTTGCTACTGGGGCAAAAACCCAAAGATTTCGACGTGACCACCAATGCCACGCCTGAGCAGATGCGTAAGTTGTTCCGCAACTGTCGCCTGGTTGGCCGTCGTTTCCGTCTGGCGCACGTGATGTTTGGCCCGGAAGTGATCGAAGTCGCCACCTTCCGTGGACATCATCAGGCGGAAGAGCCGGAAGAGGATCGCAACAGCTCGCAGCGTGCCCAGAGCGGTATGCTGCTGCGCGACAACATCTTCGGCTCAATCGAAGATGATGCCCAGCGACGCGATCTCACCATCAACAGCCTCTACTACAGCGTGGCTGATTTCAGCGTGCGTGACTATGTCGGCGGCATCAGCGATCTCGAACAGGGCATCATTCGCCTGATTGGCGATCCGGAAACCCGCTATCGCGAAGATCCGGTCCGCATGCTGCGCGTCGCACGCTTTGCTGCCAAACTCAATATGAGCATTGCGCCGGAAACCGCCGAGCCGATTCCACGTCTGGCCTCGCTGTTGCGTGATATTCCGCCTGCTCGCCTGTTTGAAGAGTCGCTGAAGATGTTGCAGGCTGGCTACGGCTACAGCACATATCTCAAGCTGTGTGAATATCAGCTGTTCCAGCCACTGTTCCCGACGCTGGCGCGCAACTTCACCGAAAACAGCGACAGCCACATGGAGCGGATGCTGGCGCAGGTGCTGAAAAACACCGATAACCGCATTCACAACGACATGCGCGTTAATCCGGCGTTCCTGTTTGCCGCGATGTTCTGGTATCCGCAGCTTGAAACGGCAGAACGCATTGCGCAGGAGAGTGGCCTGACCTACTTCGAAGCTTTTGCGATGGCGATGAACGATACGCTGGACGAAGCCTGCCGTGCGCTGGCGATTCCGAAACGTATTACGTCGCTAATCCGCGATATCTGGCTGCTGCAGTTACGCATGTCCCGCCGTCACGGTAAACGCGCCTGGAAACTGATGGAGCATCCGAAATTCCGCGCCGCTTACGATCTGCTGGCACTGCGTGCAGAAGTGGAAAATAACCCGGAACTGCTGCGCCTGAGCCAGTGGTGGGGTGAATTCCAGGTGGCTGCGCCGCCGCATCAGAAAAACATGCTCAATAACCTGGGTGACGATCCGGTGCCGCGTAATAAATCGCGTCGTCCGCGCCGCCGTCCTTCCGCACCGCGTCGTGACAACCAGAACGTCTCATGACACGGGTTTACCTCGCGTTAGGCAGTAACCTGGCCGATCCGCTGCATCAGGTTGATGCAGCGCTGACCGCACTGGATGCGTTGCCGCAGACGCAACGCATCGCTACCTCGCCGTTCTACCGCACGCCGCCTTATGGCCCGCCCGATCAGCCCGATTTTCTCAATGCCGCCGTGGCGCTGGAGACCGATCTCAGTGCCGAAGCCATACTTGACCATACCCAGCGGATCGAGCGGGAGCATGGCCGGGTGCGCAAGGCAGAACGCTGGGGGCCGCGCACGCTGGATATCGATCTGATGCTGTTTGGCGAGGCGCATATCAACACGGAGCGGCTGATTGTGCCGCACTATGATCTGCTTAATCGTGCGTTTATGCTGGTGCCCCTGCTGGCGATTGCGCCAGACGCCCGCCTGCCCGACGGTCGCGCACTCAGCACAATCCTGGCTAACCTCGACAGTAGCAGCATCGTGCTGTGGCACGGCTGAGCAGACAAACGCACATCTCTGATTCCGCTCTTTCACGCTATCCAGTAAACTGCGCCCATCAGAATTCCTGAGTTGAGAGCGCCATGAAACCCACCACGATTTCACATCTGCGTCAGGCGAAAGCCAGCGGTAAAAAATTCGCGACCCTGACCGCCTACGATTTCAGTTTTGCCCGCTTGTTTGCCGATGAAGGCATTCAGGTGCTGCTGGTTGGTGATTCTTTAGGGATGACGGTGCAGGGGCATGATTCCACCCTGCCGGTCACGGTCAGCGACATCGCCTATCACACCGCCGCCGTGCGCCGTGGCGCACCACAGGCACTGCTGCTCGCCGACCTGCCGTTTATGAGTTATGCCACGCCACAGCAGACCTTTGACAACGCCGCGCAGCTGATGCGTGCCGGTGCTAACATGGTGAAGCTGGAAGGCGGCAGCTGGCTGGCTGAGACCGTGCAGATGCTGACCGAGCGGGCCGTTCCGGTATGTGGTCATCTGGGCCTGACACCGCAGTCGGTCAATATCTTTGGCGGCTATAAAGTGCAGGGCCGGGATGAAGCCGGTGCAGAGCAGTTGCTGGCCGATGCGCTGGCGCTGGAAGCCGCAGGTGCACAGCTGATGGTGCTGGAGTGTGTGCCGGTGTCGGTAGCGCAGCGGATTACCGACGCGCTCACCATCCCGGTGATCGGTATCGGTGCCGGCAATGTCACCGATGGTCAGATTCTGGTGATGCATGACGCGCTGGGCGTGACCGGCGGCCACATTCCCAAATTTGCCAAAAATTTCCTGGCGGAGACCGGCGATGTTCGCGCGGCGATTCGCCACTATATCGCCGAAGTCGAGGCCGGAACCTATCCGGCGGCAGAGCACAGTTTCCAGTAATCCAGGAGAGTCACCGTGTTGATCATTGAAACGCTGCTGATGCTGCGCCAGGAAGTCCGTCGCTGGCGCCAGCAGGGTAAACGCATTGCGCTGGTGCCGACCATGGGCAACCTGCATGAAGGTCATCTGACGCTGGTGGATGAAGCACGGGCGCGCGGCGACATCGTGATTGTTTCAATCTTTGTCAATCCGATGCAGTTCGATCGCGCCGATGATTTAGCGCGCTACCCGCGCACGCTGCAGGAAGATTGTGAAAAGCTGAATCGCCACCAGGTTGACGTGGTCTTCGCCCCCTCACCTGCTGAAGTCTATCCGCAGGGCGCGCAGAATCAGACCTTTGTTGAGGTGCCGGTGCTCTCTTCCCTGCTGGAAGGGGCCACACGTCCAGGCCATTTTCGCGGTGTGGCCACTATCGTCAGCAAACTGTTTAATCTGGTACAGCCCGATATTGCCTGTTTCGGTGAAAAGGATTTTCAGCAGCTGGCTATCATTCGTAAGATGGTGGCCGATATGGGCTTCGACATTGAGATTGTTGGTGTGCCTACGGTGCGCGCTAAAGATGGCCTGGCGCTGAGTTCGCGCAACGGCTACCTGACGGCAGATGAGCGTAAGCTGGCACCGGCCCTGAGCCAGGTGATGCATCAGATGGCGACGCAGCTGGAGAATGGCGAGCGTCATGTTGACGAGATCATTGAGGCAGCCAGTGAGGCACTGCTGGCGCAGGGATTGCGTCCTGATGGCCTGGCGATCTGTGATGCGGAAACGCTGCAACCGCTGACGGTGGACAGCCAGCGCGCGGTGGTGCTGATGGCCGCCTGGCTGGGCAAGGCCCGCCTGATTGATAATCAAACCGTTGACCTGACGCAGTAATCAATCCCGCTGCAGGTTATTTTATTTCTCTGACAAGGTTTCTGGCTATGATTCGCACAGTTCTGCAAGGCAAATTGCACCGCGTGAAGGTGACGCAGGCGGACCTCAATTATGAAGGTTCCTGCGCTATCGATCAGGATTTCCTGGATGCTTCCGGCATTCTGCAATATGAAGCGATCGATATTTATAACGTCACCAACGGTCAGCGCTTTTCCACCTACGCTATCGCGGCTGAGCGTGGCTCGAAAATCATCTCGGTCAACGGTGCGGCCGCCCGCTGTGCCTGCGAAGGCGATATTTTAATTATCTGCTCCTATGTGCAGGTAGACGATGCCGAAGCGCGTCAGTGGCAGCCTAAGGTCGCCTATTTCGAAGGTGACAACCAGATGAAGCGTCTGGCGAAAGCGCTGCCGGTGCAGATTGCCTGATTACAACCTGATTAAAAAAGGGCCGCCGGTAAAACGGGCGGCCCTTTTTATTTCTGCTGCAGTAATTAAACCGGTTTGGTTGTCATCGGCTTCGATGACTTTTTCATCGTAAAGAGGAAATTAAACCAGCCGCGTTTTCTCATCAGACATAATGTCCACGGTAACGCCAGCGCCACCAGGAATGCCGAAATAAACTTCAGGTCATTTACCCAGGCAGACGGGCTTTCAAACTTCACAATCTTACTGAAGAACTGAATCGCCAGATAATGCGACAGGTAGAAGACGATAGAATTGACGCCTATGTAGTAGACCAGTTCAGACTTCAGTTTCAGCGCAATCCAGACAAAGAACGGAACCGATAATAGTGCCAGCGGTGACAATAACGCCTGGGAATGACGCTCCAGTACAAAGATATTCAGGCAGGAGAGCAGCACAAAACTAATTACCGAGATAAACAGCGTCGGGCCATGCTGCACTTTCTCTGCGATATCCACCTGCTTCCTCACGACGTAATCGCCGAGATAGAAGAATACAAACAGATAAAGCGATTTATTGATGTGGGTATTGTCGAAGCTGGCAAACACGCCATCCGCCTCAATCGCTGGCAGCGCCCAGCTCAGCGTCATACAGATGGCAAATACCAGCAGGAACGGCAAGTGACGGGCAAAGATAATCACAATAAAGAAGATAAACAGCGAATGCAGGAACCAGGTCATATCACCGCCACCGGTCAGGTGGGAGAGAATAATATTCATCGGTGATTGCGGCGTATTAGCCATCGAGCTGAACAGGATTTTCAACCCGCCGTAGACTGCAACCCAGACCACAAATGGATAGAGAATACTGCGCACCTTGTTATTAAAAAAAGGACCCAGGCCTTTTCTTAACCCGGCATCGACAAATAAACCTGAAACAAAGAACATCAGCCCCAGCCTTACCGGTGCCAGCATCTCATTTAACAGGCCGCTGAAGGCGGTAAAGTGTCCGGCGTTATTATGTACGGCAATAGTGCTGTGCAAAAAAATGATTGCGAGAATACTCAATCCCCGCAGATTATCGATCCACGTTATACGATTCATCTTTTCCTGCCTTTGATTAAAAACTGGCCCTGATTCGGTTGCCATTTTTCTTATTAAGAAGACGCTTAGCCTACTCATTCGTCCCTGAGCAGAGGAATAACCTTATTCCGGCGCTATTCTGATAATTCATAATCAAATAAACAACAGCCAGACTTTAAGGCTATTCTTAAAAAATATTTAATAGTTAAGAATCATTCAGATAGCGAAAGATGTCAGAGTATTATCAGATAATACTTAGGGTTATTTTTTGTGAGCAAGGGTGTAAGCGAGGCGTCGGGCGGCTTCAGAGACAAAATATAACGAATGAGGCGGGTTTTAAGGTGATTTTTAAGGCCAGGCAGAACCGTAGTCAGCGTGATTTGCTCTCCACCCAAAAAAAAGCCACGCCCTTATCGCAGCGTGGCCCTTACCATTCAGCTTAACGTCAGGTGCGTAATCCGCGTCCGCGCTGTATCAGCGCATAGACCAGCCAGTAGAACACCAGAATAAAGGCCACCAGCACCGAGAGGGTAAACACCAGCGGCACATCATTAATGCCGAGGAAGCCATAACGGAATCCGCTAATCATATAAACGATTGGATTGAGTTTAGAGACAGCCTGCCAGATCGGCGGCAGCAAACTCAGTGAATAGAATACGCCGCCCAGATAAGTCAGTGGCGTCAGCACAAAGGTCGGGATCAGGCTGATATCGTCAAACGTGCGCGCGAAGACAGCGTTCAGCAGACCTGCCAGTGAAAACAGAATCGCGGTCAGCAGCAGCGTGACCGCCACCATTGTCCAGGAATGCACGTGGAACGGCACAAAGAACAGCGAAATGGCCGTCACCAGAATACCCACGCAGACACCACGCGCCACCCCGCCGCCAACATAACCGGCAATAATGATGTGGGTCGGCACCGGCGCGACCAGCAGCTCTTCAATGTTGCGCTGGAACTTGGCGCTGAAGAACGACGACGCCACGTTGGCATAGGCGTTAGTAATGACCGCCATCATAATCAATCCCGGCACGATGAACTGCATATAGCTGAAGCCGTGCATCTCACCGATGCGCGACCCGATCAGGTTGCCAAAAATGATGAAATAGAGCGTCATGGTGATAACCGGCGGCACCAGCGTCTGGATCCAGATGCGGGCGAAACGGTTAACCTCTTTGGCCCAGATGCTCTTCAGCGCCACCCAGTAGAGATGTGTCATGCTTTTGCTCCTGTTTTTCCCTGCGTCGTCAGACCCACAAACAGCTCTTCAAGACGGTTGGCTTTATTGCGCATACTCAGCACCTGCACACCCTGCGCGCTAAGCTGGCTGAAGACGCTGTTGAGCCCCTGCTCACGCAGCACTTCCACTTCGAGCGTTGAGGTATCGGTCAGCCGGTACTGGAACCCTTCCAGCGAGGGCAGCGGACTGCGGGGTGCCAGATCCAGGATAAAGGTTTCTGATTTGAGCTTGGAGAGCAGCCCTTTCATTGAGGTGTTCTCCACCAGCTCACCGCTCTGGATGATGCCGATGTTGCGGCACAGCATCTCCGCCTCTTCCAGATAGTGGGTAGTGAGAATAATGGTCGTGCCTTTGGCATTGAGATCTTTCAGGAACACCCACATCGAGCGTCGCAGTTCGATATCCACGCCAGCGGTGGGTTCATCCAGAATCAGCAGCTTAGGCTCATGCATCAGCGCACGGGCGATCATCAGGCGACGCTTCATCCCGCCGGAAAGCATGCGTGCACGTTCAGCGCGTTTTCCCCACAGATCGAGCTGCTTCAGATACTTTTCTGCCCGCTCATTGGCTTCACGACGCTCAACGCCGTAGTAACCCGCCTGATTAACGACGATTTGCATCACCGTCTCAAACGGGTTGAAGTTAAACTCCTGCGGCACCAGGCCGAGCTGGCGCTTGGCATTCACCACATCTTTTTCAAGATCGTAGCCAAACACCCGCACGCTGCCCTCGGACTTGTTAACCAGCGAACTGATAATTCCGATGGTGGTCGATTTACCGGCACCGTTTGGCCCCAGCAGCGCATAAAAGTCACCCGCTTCAACGTTAAGATCGATGCCCTTCAGCGCCTGCACGCCGCCGGGATAGGTCTTGGTCAGCCGGGAAAGTTCCAGTGCATAAGTCATTCTGCATCCATACCCTGTTTTGATGGCATTGCAATGCCGTTTAAATTTATCAGGCCCTGTCATATAGTACGCGCGCGCACTCTGCGCAGTAACCGGTCGCTCAACACCATGACAGACATCAACACCCTGATCAGAAACAACCGCGAATGGTCAAAATTACTGGTTGAAGAAGATCCCAGCTTTTTTGAGCGGCTCGCCCAGGCACAAAAACCGCGCTTCCTGTGGATTGGCTGTTCTGACAGCCGTGTTCCTGCCGAACGTCTGACCGGGCTCGAACCCGGCGAACTCTTCGTTCACCGCAACGTGGCCAATCTGGTGATCCACACCGACCTGAACTGTCTGTCCGTGGTGCAGTACGCTATCGAAGTGCTGGAAGTGGAACACGTTATCGTCTGCGGCCATTACGGCTGCGGCGGCGTGCAGGCGGCGATGGATAACCCGGAACTGGGATTAATCGACAACTGGCTGCTGCACATCCGCGACCTCTGGTACAAGCATAGCGTGTTGCTGGGGGAACTCCCGCCGGATAAGCGCCTGGACAAACTGTGCGAAATCAACGTTATTGAACAAGTCTATAACCTGGGGCACTCCACCGTACTGCAATCTGCCTGGAAACGCGGAAAGGATGTCTCCCTGCACGGCTGGGTATACGGCATTCAGGACGGCTGTCTGCGTAACCTTGATGTGACGGCAAACAGCCGGGAGATCCTCGAACAGCGCTACCGCCACGGCATTGCTAATCTGCGGAAGAACGGCGAGGCCTGAGCCGATCGCAGCGCAAAGCGCGGCATAGCCTACACCAGGCAACAGGTGCAGGCCTTGGAAGAATGTGCGGTAGAGCGGTATCAGGATTCCAGCGGCACCACTTTGCCAATATAAGGCAGATGGCGATAGTGCTGAGCATAGTCGATACCAAAGCCCACCACGAACTCATCCGGAATCGCAAAGCCGACATATTCGACGTTCACTTCGACTTCACGGCGCTCTGGCTTATCCAGCAGCGTACAGATCGCCAGGGATTTTGGCTGACGCAGTTGCAGAATCTCACGCACTTTGCTCAGGGTGTTGCCGGAGTCGATGATATCTTCGACGATCAGCACATCCTTGCCACGAATGTCTTCATCCAGATCTTTCAGGATTTTCACATCACGCGTGCTGGACATCCCGCTGCCGTAACTGGAAGCCGTCATAAAGTCGACTTCATGCGGCACATCGATGGCGCGACAGAGATCAGCCATGAACATAAAGGAGCCGCGCAGCAGCCCCACCAGCACCATATCGCTGCCGCTGTCGCGGTAGTGGTCGTTAATCTCTTTGCCCAGTTCAGCGATGCGCGTGGCGATTGCCTGTTCAGGGATCATCACTTCAACAGTGTGTTTCATTGCGTTCAGCCCGGTTACGTCAGAAAAGCCCCGGAGTCTATCACAGACGCAGCAGCGACGGCTGCGCGGCCCTATAAGCAAACGATTACGTCGCGAAAATTATTACCCGCCGCCTGCGGCTCGCTGAAATGCGCATTACCTTAGAACATTCTGGCATTTACCAGCATGATTCGCTGCATGGTAGCCTTTATCCAACAGATCGTTACCCTACTCGCGCCGCTGGCCGGAGATCACAATGACTTCATCTTCAAGCAAAAAAACGCATATCGGCGACAGGCCGCTGCACCCTGAAACCCAGATGCTGAACTATGGCTATGATCCCCGCCTCTCTGAAGGTGCGGTGAAGCCGCCGGTGTTTCTGACATCAACCTTTGTCTTTGACAGCGCCGAAGAGGGACGGGATTTCTTTGATTATGTCTCTGGCCGACGTGAGCCGCCGGAAGGCAAATCGGGTGGGCTGGTCTATTCCCGCTTTAACCACCCTAACAGCGAAATTGTAGAAGATCGGCTGGCGGTCTATGAGCAGGCGGAGAGCTGTTCGCTCTTCTCTTCCGGTATGGCCGCCATCTCCACTGCCCTGCTGACGTTTGCCCGTCCGGGCGAGGTGATCCTGCATTCCCAGCCGCTGTATGGCGGCACCGAAACCCTGCTTAGCAAGACGCTGCACAATCTGGACATCAAAGCGGTGGGTTTCAGCGACGGCAATGATGAAGTCAAAGTGCGTGAAGCCGCTCAGCAGGCGATGGCCCAGGGCCGGGTAGCGGTGATCCTGATTGAAACGCCAGCGAATCCCACCAACAGCCTGGTCAATATCCGTCTGATGGCGCGTATCGCTGATGAGATTGATCAGCAGCAGGGTTCACGACCGATTATCGCCTGTGACAACACGCTGCTCGGCCCGCTGTTCCAGCAGCCGCTAACGCTGGGCGCTGACCTGTCGCTCTACTCGCTGACCAAGTATGTTGGCGGTCACTCTGACCTGATTGCAGGCGCGGCGATGGGCAGTAAAGCGCTGATGGCGAAAGTGCGCGCCCTGCGCAGCGCTATCGGCACGCAGCTGGATCCACACTCAAGCTGGATGCTCAGCCGCTCGCTGGAAACGCTGTCGCTACGCATGGAGAAAGCCTGGCAGAATGCGGAAGCGGTCGCGGCGTTTCTGCGCGATCACCCGAAAGTGGCGAAGCTGCACTGGCTGCCCTATCTGGATGCGGAGAGCGCCGAAGGGAAAACCTATCGCGAGCAGTGCAGCGGTGCCGGTTCGACCTTCTCATTTGATATCGTCGGCGATCAGCCCGCTGCGTTCCGTTTTCTTAATGCGCTGTCGCTGTTTAAGCAGGCGGTAAGCCTGGGCGGGACCGAGTCGCTGGCCAGCCATCCTGGCAGCACCACCCACTCCGGCGTGCCGCAGGCGGTGCGTCAGCGTATTGGGATCACTGACGCCACGGTGCGGCTGTCGATTGGCATCGAAAACGCCGGCGACCTGATTGAAGATGTGAAGCTGGCGCTGGAGCAGGCGTAATCAGCTGACGGTAAAACCCAGCATCATGCCGGTGTCTTCATGCTCCAGCAGATGGCAATGGGCCATGTAAGCGTGTTCTGCGGCGGCGACATAGTTGAAGCGTACCAGCACTTCACTGCGCCAGCCGTCGACATTCACCATATCCTTCCAGCCCTGCCGGTGCGGGGCTGGCGGTTTGCCGTTTTCTGAAAGAATACGAAACTGGGTGCCGTGAATGTGGAACGGGTGCAGCATCGCGTCGCCTTCACCTGAAATCGTCCACTTCTCGTAATCACCCAGCTTCACCGCAAACGACGGTTTCGTCATATCAAAGGCCTGGCCATTAATCTTATTGCCGTTGCGGAAATCGTAACCGGCGGGCGGCGTATTGCCGTGCATGCTGTGATCCATGCTTTCCATAGGCGGCATCGGCTCTGCCGTCGTTTTCTCCTCCGGCGTCTGCGACATCGTGTGATGACCGCCCTTGCCCATCGCTTTCTCGCCGTAGCGCTGCATCAGCGCCTGCATGCCCTGCTGGTCCAGCTGCGGGTCCATCATCAGCTGCAGCCAGCGTGTCGTCAGGCCGTCGGTTGAGGGCAGCGCTGGCAGCGTCGCCAGCTGATCCGGCAGCGTGGCGCTGGCCATCACCCGCAGCGGCAGGATCTGCACCAGCGGCAGCGGCTGGTCAAACGGCGGCAGCGTCATGCCCATCTGCTCTGTCGGCAGCGTCACCAGATCGAAGCTGTTACCGTCAGAAGTATCGATCATCACCTCAAAACGCTCGCCCGGCAGGATCGGCAGCGAGTCGAGCTTTACCGGCTCAGCCAGCAGGCCACCATCGCTGGCGATCACGTAGAGAGGACGTTTATCGCTGGCGGCAACATGCAGCGAACGGGCATTGCAGCCGTTGAGCAGGCGCAGACGCAGCCAGCCACGCGGCACCGCATGCTGCGGATAGTGCACGCCGTTGGTCAGCATCATGTTGCCAAACCAGCCCACCGCGGCGCGCATCACGTCGAGCTGATAATCAATGCGGCTGCCATCTTTGGTCAGTTGCTTATCCTGAAAAATCAGCGGCACATCATCCACACCCCACTGCGAGGGCAAACGCAGCGTTCCGCTCTCTTTATCTTCCAGCAGGATCAGTCCCGCCAGCCCCTGAGCCACCTGATGCCCGGTCTTGCCATGCAGATGCGGGTGATACCAGCAGGTTGCAGCGGGCTGATCGGGCGTAAAAGAGACCTGACGCGAGCCGCCAGGCGCAATCACTGCCTGCGGGCCGCCATCCACTGCGCCGGGGATTTCCAGCCCGTGCCAGTGCAGTGTGGTCGCTTCGCTGAGCCGGTTATGGATGTTCACCGTCACCGGTTTACCACTCTGCATCTTCAGCACCGGTCCCAGCAGGCTGCCGTTATAGCCCCAGGTCGGCACCGCTTTGCCGTTCCACTGGGTGGTACCCTGCATCGCGGTGAGGCTGTAGCTGCCCCTGGCATCGGGTTCCAGCAGAGACGGAATCGGCAGCAGCGGACGGGTGGCTGCCATCAGCGAACGGCTCCAGAGCGGTAATGCTCCGGCTGCACTCAGTGCGGCAGTGAGTTTCAGGAAATGGCGACGTTGCATGGTGATCATCCTTGTGGCATCAGAGCGCACAGCCTAAACCCTGACCTTATGGGAAGGTCAAGTCTTACCCGTGCGAATCTGACGAAAAAAGGCGGTGCAGCAGCCCACAGCGGCAAATTAATCGAAAACCTGAGAGCAACTGTGCTAACGTCATTAGCAATATCCATTGAAGAGAACGACTATGAAGCAAAGTATCAGGATCCTGCTGCTGACGGGACTCCTTGGCTTCTCCTCCACCAGTTTTGCCCTGAGCGAATCCGAAGCGGAAGATCTGGCCGATCTGACGGCGGTTTTCGTCTATCTGAAAAATGATTGTGGCTATCAGGATTTACCGGACGCGCAGATTCGCAAAGCGCTGGTCTTTTTTGCTCAGCAGAACCGCTGGGATTTAAGCAACTACAGCAACTACAACATGAAAGCGCTGGGTGAAGATAGCTATCGCGATCTCAGCGGCATCGCCATCACCAACGACAAAAAGTGCAAGTCACTGGCCCGCGATTCGCTGAGCCTGCTGGCCTACGTCAGGTAACGATTCTTCCCTCTGCAGCCGGACATTGACCGTGCAACCACGGTCAGTGTTAGCTATCATATGCCGCCCATCTTCATGGCGATGTCATCAGAGGAGAGCACCATGGCCCACAATGAAACGTGGTATGAAACCCTTCATGCCGGTTTTGGCCAGTATTTCACGGTCGATAAAGAGCTGTACCGTGAGAAGACTGCGCATCAGGATTTAATCATTTTCGAAAATGCCGCGATGGGCCGCGTAATGGCGCTGGACGGCGTCGTTCAGACCACCGAACGCGACGAATTTATCTACCATGAAATGATGACCCACGTTCCGCTGCTGGCGCACGGCGCGGCGAAGAGCGTTCTGATTATCGGCGGCGGTGACGGCGCAATGCTGCGTGAAGTGTCACGTCATCCCGGGATCGAAAAGATTACCATGGTGGAGATCGATGCAGGCGTGGTGACCTTTTGTCGCCAGTATCTGCCGAACCACAGCGCGGGTGCCTATGACGATCCGCGCTTTACGCTGGTGATTGATGACGGGGTGAACTTCGTTAATCAGACGCAGGAAAAGTTTGATGTCATTATCTCCGACTGCACCGATCCGATTGGTCCGGGCGAGAGTCTGTTTACCTCGGAATTTTATGCCGGGTGCAAAGCGGCCCTTAATGAAAATGGCATCTTTGTGGCGCAGAATGGCGTCTGCTTCCTGCAGCAGGATGAGGCCGTTAACAGCCATCGTAAGCTGGGACATTACTTTGCGGACGTCAGTTTCTATCAGGCGGCGATTCCGACCTACTACGGCGGCATTATGACCTTTGCCTGGGCGAGTGATAATCCGGCGCTGCGCCAGCTCGACACCGCGACCTTAAAGGCGCGTTTCGAGGCCGCTGGCCTGACCTGCCGTTATTACACGCCAGCAATCCATACCGGCAGCTTTGCCCTGCCGCAATATCTGTTGAATGCGTTATCTGCCGCGTGCTGATAGTGCATTTCTAAGGGGGTGAACGAAATTGCAAAAGCTAAAACTACATGGCTTCAACAACCTGACGAAAAGCCTGAGTTTTTGTATTTACGATATTTGCTATGCGAATACTGAAGCTGAACGCGATGGTTACATCGCCTACATTGACGAACAATATAACGCTAACCGTCTGACGGAAATTCTGACTGAGACCTGCTCCATTATCGGGGCTAACGTGCTCAACATTGCGCGCCAGGATTATGAACCGCAGGGAGCCAGCGTCACGATTCTGGTCAGCGAAGAGCCGATCGATCCGAAAGATATCGATAACTCAGAGCACCCCGGTCCGCTGCCCAACTCGGTGGTGGCTCATCTCGATAAAAGTCATATCTGCGTGCACACCTATCCGGAGAGCCATCCGGCAGGCGGCCTGTGCACCTTCCGTGCGGACATTGAAGTCTCAACCTGTGGCGTCATTTCGCCACTGAAAGCGCTGAACTATCTGATCCACCAGCTGGAGTCAGATATTGTCACCGTCGATTACCGGGTGCGAGGTTTTACCCGTGACGTGAAAGGGATGAAGCACTTCATCGATCACGAGATCAATTCGATTCAGAACTTCATGTCTGAAGATATGAAAGCGATGTATGACATGGTGGATGTGAATGTCTATCAGGAAAACATCTTCCATACCAAGATGTTGCTGAAAGAGTTCGACCTTAAACACTACCTGTTTAACACCCGCCCGGAAGATCTCACTCCGCAGGAGCACAAGCGCATTACCGATCTGCTCTGGAAAGAGATGCGCGAGATCTACTACGGCAGAAATATCCCCTCAGTGGGCCTGAAGACCCTCTGATTATCAGGCGCGCAGCGTTATAACCCATAACCTGCGCGTCTGCCCTCCTTGTTCCCCCTGCTTTTTCATCACGGCAACCGCCGGAATGAGGTTTGAGCGGGTTTCGGTGGACGCCCCCGCGATTACGTGCGAAGAGAATGATACCTACGCGCGATAAGGGCACGCGTTAACGGCGAGAGTTAAAGATAAACGCGCGGTGCTGTTCTCGTCCTGCTGATCAGGTCAGAGCAACACGGCGCGTTCTGTTCAGGCGGAGGTCAGCGCCAGCGTAATCCCGCGCTCGCGCAGCGTGCGGCAGACAGCCTCATCTAACCGGCTGTCGGTCACCACATCGGTCAGGTCATCCACCGGAGAAGCGCAGAATAACGACCAGGAGCCATATTTACTGCTGTCCGCCAGCAAGACCCGACGAGCCGCATTGGCCAGAAGATCGTGTTTCAGCCCCGCTTTCTCCTCCGTCGGCGTGGTAATGCCGCGCTCAAGGCTCCAGGAGTTACAGCTGACAAAGGCGATATCGGGATTGATGCTGCGCAGCAGCCGCCGTCCATGTTCGCCCACACAGGACTGACTGGAGTCGTCGATACGTCCGCCGATAATCGTCACTTCGATCTGCTTAAACTCAGACAAAAACAGTGCAATGTGCAGATCGGCAGTGATGACCCGCAGCGGCAGATGCGTGAGCTGCCGCGCCAGCTCCAGCATCGTGGTGCCCGCATCCAGCACGACCGCATCGCCCGCCCGGACAAAGCTGGCGGCACATTCTGCAATCGCCTGCTTCTCGGCCAGGTTACGCTGCATCTTCTCCAGCGTGGTCGGCTGGGCAGGAATAAAACGATTCAGGGTAACGCCGCCATGACTGCGGCTGATCACGCCCTCTTTATCCAGCTTAATCAAATCACGGCGAATCGTGGCGGGTGAGGCGGAAATCGCACTGACCAGTTGCTCAACAGTCACCAGATTATGGCTTTTCAGGTAATCCATAATCTGGTCAAGACGGCTCTGTCCCTTCATATATCCCTATGCGAGCTGCATCGCGAGTTTAATAGAGATCGCCATGCTGTCAGACTTCGCTTTACCTGTCCAGGCGATATCAAATGCGGTGCCATGGTCAGCAGAGGTGCGGATAAACGGCAGGCCTGCGGTGATGTTAACGCCATCATAAAAGCCCAGCAGTTTAAGCGGAATATGCCCCTGATCGTGGTACATCGCGACCACCATGTCATACCGTCCATCCTGGCACTGCAGGAACACCGTGTCCGGCGGACAAGGCCCGTAGACATCAATCCCCTGCGCTTTCATCGCCTCAATAGCGGGTGCCACGGTGGTGATCTCCTCATCGCCAAACAGGCCGTTCTCACCAGCGTGCGGATTAACGCCCGCCACGGCGATACGCGGGGCGCTGTAACCGACACGACGCAGGAAAGTGTCCGCCATACCAATCACGGTTTTGATGCGCGTCTGGTTCAGCGTATCGAGGAACTTACGCAGCGCAATGTGGGTCGTGACATGAATCACTTTCAGCTTATCGGTGTAGAGGACCATGGCGTAATCTTTGGTCCCGGTAAGATGCGCCAGCAGTTCAGTGTGACCAGGATAGAGATGGCCCGCCGCATGCAGCGCCTCTTTGTTCAGCGGCGCGGTGGCTATGGCATGCACGTCGCCTGCCAGTGCCAGCTCTGTAGCACGCTTCACGCAACGCCACGCCAGATCTCCCGCCTCTTTCTGCACCACGCCAGGTTTCAGCGCGTCGGGATCGGCCAGGGGCTCATCGATGACGTTGATAATGCCGGGTGCAAACCGCGCATCCTGCACCCGGTCCAGCACCCGCAGCTCGGCCTGTGGCGTAATGTTCATCGCCATAATGCGGCGCAGCGTACTGGCACAGCCTATCACCACCGCAGGAATGCCATTCAGCTCACCTTCAGAGAGTGACTTAATGATGATTTCCGGGCTGATGCCCGCCGGATCGCCCATGGTGATCGCAATAATTTTACTCACTCGACTTCTCCTCAATAAAACCAATGGCTGCTACCAGGGTATTTTCATCACCAAAGCCACCCGCTTTGGTCATCACCGGCAGAGTAAATTCACTGTTAAGCAGAACCCCGTGCGGCACACAGCCCGCCACCAGACCCTGAATTTTAAAGCCGCTGGCCCCCAGTGCCTGGGCAACGGCAATCGCCACGTCGCCTCCCGACAGATAGAGCGCATGCGGCAGCTGTGTCCGGCACAGGCTGTGGGTTATTTCGCCCAGCAACTGACTGATCCCCTCGCCCAGCTGCTGGCGGGTCACGCTGTGCTGCTGGCTGAGATGCCCGATGTCGTGACGCTGGGATTCATGCTGGCAGGTGCGGATCACCGTATGGCGACCGGCACGCAGTGCGGCGGCAGCCTGTTCGATCCAGCGATCCCGGTCGGGCCAGGCGGGCTGCTGAAACAGCTGACGGATATCGACATCCACGATCTCAACTGCCCGCTGTTTAAGCAGCGTGGCGATCTGCTGCTGCGCGCTGCTACTCATCGATCCCACTACTGCCAGCACGGGCCGCGACGGGCGAACAGAGAGCGCTGCGCCCAGCGCATCGCTTAATCCGGCGGCTCCCACCAGCAGCGGCTTCTCTGCCAGCCGCGCCGCAGCGGTTATCAGTCGCGCCAGATCGGCTTCATTTTCGGCATCCACCACCACCACGCCGTGCACCGCCGCTAACACCGCATCAAGCCGATCGCTGCGCAGCGTCGGGAGATCGATCTCCGTGCCGTCGATCTGCATCTGATCGAGTACGCGGGGGCTGAGGATCGGGGTTTTCGGATCGCTGGCAAATTCGGTGTCTGTCAGTAAGCGCTGATTGACCCACACTTTACCTTCGCATGTGGTGCGGCCCAGTCGTGGCACGGCCGGTGCCACCAGCGCCAGCCTTTTGCCGCTGGCGTGCAGCGCAGCCGCGGTTTCAGCACCGACGTTGCCGCGCAGCGTGGAGTCGATCTTTTTAAACAGCCAGCCCTGCTGAAGCTGTGCGGCGAAGTGCTGCACCACCTGAGCCACGCGCTCTGCGGCCTGGCTGGCGCTGACTGCCCGACTGTCGGTGCTGATAACCAGCACATCCGCAGCGTCGTCTGGCAACGGTGCCTTAGTGCCAAACAGCACATGTACGCGGGCGCCAGCCTGTGCCAGTCCGCTACCCGCATCATTGGCACCGGTAAAGTCATCAGCGATGACCAGCACCGGGGTTTTCCATAATGATGAGCCCATCCTCACTCCTGTCAGGCGATTGCCGCTGCATTTGATTATATTCAATCATGATTGATTATATGTGAGCAAGTTCAAATTAATCGAAATCGATATGCCTTATAAAATTAGCCACAGAGAGTGACTGACTTCGCATTGCGCTGAGCAAGATTAATCATCTGCTCAGCCAGGACAGAAATAAGGGTATGAAATGAACATTAACAGCACGGTGATTAGCGGTTATCAGGCGTTAAACGACATGCGCTATCTGCTGAAGGGGATATCGACAGCAGTCGTGGTCACTGACCGGAACATTGAGGCTATTCCGGCAGTGCAGGCGCTGATGGGTCAACTTCGGGATCAGATTCCGGGTATCAGCGTGGTCAACAGCGTCCCGCCTGAACCAAGCCAGCATGATGTGGCAGCGATTATCGCGACGCTCTCCCGGCCCCATGTCGATATGGTGATTGGCATCGGCGGCGGCAGCGTGCTGGATGTGGCGAAGCTGCTCTCAGTGCTGTGCATCGACGCCGCGCCTTCGCTGGACGCCCTGCTGGCAGGCGAAAAACCGCAGCGCCGTACCCGTTCAATACTGATCCCTACCACCGCAGGCACGGGTTCTGAAGCGACGCCCAATGCGATCCTGGCGATCCCGGAGAAAGAGACCAAAGTCGGCATTATTTCACCGGTGATGCTACCCGATGTGGTGGCCCTGGTGCCGGAACTGACCACCAGCATGCCGGCCCACATCGCCTCTTCAACCGGTATTGACGCCCTCTGCCATCTGATTGAGTGCTTTACCGCCAATGTCGCCAACCCGGTCAGCGACAACTATGCGCTGACTGGGATGAAGAAACTGTTCGCTAATCTCGAAACCACCCTGCGCGAGCCAGAAAATTTGCAGGCACGCCTGGAGATGCTCTGGGCTTCTTATTATGGCGGTGCATCGATTGCCCATGCCGGGACACATCTGGTGCATGCCCTCTCTTACCCGCTCGGCGGCAGATATCATCTGCCACACGGCGTCGCCAACGCCATCCTGCTGGCTCCCTGCATGCGCTTTGTCCGTCCGGCGGCGGTGAGCAAATTCGCTCAGGCCTATGATCTGCTGCCCGACGCCGACGTCCGTTTAAGCGATGAAGCGAAATCACACGCGCTGGTCGACTACTTCACCGCGCTGGTGGCGCGGCTGCAGCTGCCTGCCAGCCTGGAAGCACTGGGCATCAGCCCGGATCACCTGCCCTGGTTAGTGGAAGCCGCGCTCGACGTCCAGCGTCTGATGAACAACGTGCCGATGGCGGTCACCGCCGACGATGTGCGCGCCGTCTACCTGACGCTTTTCCCTTCCTGCCAGGCGTAATGAGGATTGTCATGAATAAGAAAATAAACGGCGTACTGACCGCCATCGTCACCACTTTTGACCGGGAAGGTGCCTTTGATCCGGAGAGGCAGCGCGAACAGGTCAGACGCCAGATCAACGCCGGTAACGGCATCTTCTGTGGCGGAACCAACGGCGAATTCTTTGTGCTGAACGAGCAGGAGAAGATCGCGGTTACCACCACCTGCGTCGATGAAGTTAACGGCCAGGCGTCGGTGGTGGCGCATATCGGGGAGATTTCGACCCGTGAAACTATCCGGCTCGGCAAACAGATTGCCCGCCTTGGCGTAGATGCTGTTTCCGCGATCACCCCGTGGTTTGTTCCGCTTAAGCAGCAGGAGCTGATCGACCACTATCAGCGCGTGGCTGACGCGCTTACGGTACCGCTGTTCCTCTACAACATCCCGGCGCGTACCGGCAATACCTTGCAGCCAGAGACCGTTCGTACGCTGGCCGCGCATCCGAACATCATCGGCATTAAAGATTCAGCAGGCAGCTATGAAAGTCTGAGCGGCTTTCTGCAGGCTACCGCCGACTGTCAGGACTTTGCTGTGCTGAACGGCCCGGATTCGCTGATCCACCAGGGTTTTGTGGATGGCTGCTCCGCCTCAATTTCCGGGCTGGCAAACGTGGCACCGGAGGCGATTAACGCCATCTGGGCGCGCTTCCATGCGGGCGATATTGCCGGTTCGCATCAGGCACAGGAGAACGTCACCGGCCTGCGCACCGCGCTTTACAGCATCGGTTTCTCACCGGCCGCCGTGAAAAAAGCGGTCAGCCTGCAGGGCTTTGAGGTGGGTGAAAGCCGCTATGCGGTGCAGTTCAGCGCCGAAGAGCAGCAGCAGATCCGCCAAATCGTGAACCACTACCTGCAATAACGTCCATCACCTTTGCACCCTACCGGTCAGATGAGAACGAACCTGATGGTCGCCATCTGCCAGAACAATCGAGGTCATGATGAAAGCATTTTCAACTGAGAGCACCTTACTGATCGTCGGCATGGTGGTCGCCTATATCCTGTTCACCACCTGGCTCACCTGGCGGCTGCGCAGTAAAACCAGCGGCGACTTTATGGAAGGCTCGCGCGCCATGCCTGCTTTTATCGTCGGCATTATGCTGATGTCTGAATATATCGGGGCAAAATCCACCATCGGCACCGCGCAGGCGGCCTTTGAAGATGGCTTCGCCGCCTCATGGTCGGTGATTGGCGCGGCAATTGGCTTCCCGCTGTTTGGCCTGATACTGGTCAAACGCATCTACAACACCGGAAAGATCACTATTTCCGGTGCTATCGCCGAGAAATATGGCAGTTCGACCAAAAATATTATTTCGCTGATCATGATCTATGCGCTGTTGCTGGTGAACGTCGGCAACTACATCAGCGGCGCGGCGGCGATCTCCACCGTGCTGAAGATTGACCTGACTCAGGCTGCCTTTATCACTGCGGTGGTCAGCACCTTCTACTTT
Source organism: Pantoea sp. OVA07A (assembly GCF_019969975.1). NCBI lineage: Bacteria > Pseudomonadati > Pseudomonadota > Gammaproteobacteria > Enterobacterales > Erwiniaceae > Pantoea > Pantoea sp. OVA07A. Next base: position 80,464 of record NZ_JAHXYM010000002.1, read on the forward strand.
GCATTTGGCGGCATGAAAGGTGTGGCCTGGGTCACGCTGCTGCACAGCGCCATCAAGTATATGGGGATCCTGATTATCCTCTATGTGGCGCTGAAGATGACCGGCGGCGTCGCCCCGATGATGGAGAAAATGCCGGCGTTCTACTGGACATGGGATGGTCACGTCGGTGCCAGTACCATTGTGGCCTGGCTGATCGGGACCGTAGGTTCGATCTTCTGTACCCAGTTTGTGATTCAGGCGATATCCTCCACCAAAGATGTGAAGTCAGCGAAGCGCGCCACCTGGGTCGCCTTCTTCTTCTGCCTGCCGATTGGTCTGGCGATGGCGCTGATTGGCGTGGCAGCGAAGTTTGCTCACCCGGATATCAAGAGCCTCTATGCGCTGCCGGTGTTTCTGCAGGATATGTCACCGTGGCTGGCGGGCATTGTCACCACCTCGCTGGTGGCCTCGATTTTCGTCAGCGTCGGTACCGTGGCGCTGGCCATCGCCTCGCTGGTGGTGAAAGACTTTTACGTGCCTTATCGTAACCCGACCCCAGAGCGCGAATTTAAAATGACGCGCTGGATCTCGATTGGCATCGGCTTCTTCCCGCTGCTGTTTGTTCTGTTCTTCCCGGAAGTGCTGAAGCTCTCGTTCTTTACCCGTGCGATTCGTCTGTCGATTACCGTTGTGGCGATCATGGCGTTTTACCTGCCGTGGTTTAAGAGCACACGTGGCGCCAATGCCGGTCTGATTGGCGCCTGCGTTGTCACTTCCGTCTGGTTCCTGATGGGTAACCCGTTTGGTATCGACAATATGTACGTGGCGCTGATCACCCCGGCAATTATTATGGTGATTGACCGCTGTATCCCGTCACGCCAGTCTCAGCCTCAATCGCAACACAATGCACAAAATAGTGGAGCCTAAAATGACTCAGGAAACCGTCACCGCAGAACGCACCGGCCTGCTTGCGCCTCACCCGCAGGATAGCGCGCAGCAGGTTGCGATGCTGCCCTCCTCCTGCCCGCAAAACCACGCGGCTAACCTGCTGCCGCTGCCCGATGGCGATCTGCTTTGCGTCTGGTTTGGCGGCACGCAGGAAGGGATTGCCGATATCTCTGTCTGGTGTTCACGGCTGCGAAAAGGCAGCGATCGCTGGAGTGAAGCCCAAAAACTCTCTGACGATCCGGGCCGTTCAGAACAGAATCCGGTGCTGTTTCTCGATCCCGACCAGGTGCTGTGGCTGCTGTGGACGGCGCAGAAATCGGGCAATCAGGACACCGCAATTGTGCGCTATCGCCAGTCTCACGATCTGGGCCAGAGCTGGGGGGAGATCAAAACGCTGCTGGATAAGCCCGGCACCTTTATTCGCCAGCCGATTGTGGTGCTGCCCAACGGTAACTGGTTGCTGCCAGTGTTTTACTGTCTGACCCAGCCCGGCGAAAAGTGGGTCGGCAGCTATGACGTGAGCGCGGTAAAAATCTCAGAAGATAAAGGCCAGAGCTGGCGTGACGTCAGCGTGCCTGACAGCACCGGCTGCGTTCATATGAACGTTACCCTGCTGGATGATGGCTCGCTGCTGGCGCTCTACCGCAGCCGCTGGGCCGACCACATCTATCAGAGCCGCTCATTTGATCAGGGCGAAAGCTGGAGCGCGCCACAGCCGTTATCGCTGCCCAACAATAACTCCTCAATTCAGGTCACAACACTGCGCAATGGTCATCTGGCGCTGGTGTTCAATGCCATGAGCGCCGAAGGTGCCAGCGAACGCCGGTTGTCGCTGTATGACGAAATTGAAGATGATGAAGAGGAAAGTGATGTTGCCGTCGCCGCTGAGCCGGTGGTGCACAGTGGTCGCACCGCTTTCTGGGGTGCGCCACGTGCGCCGATGACGCTGGCTATCTCAACGGATGGCGGTAAAAGCTGGCCGCTGCAGCGCAATCTGGACGAGGGCGATGGCTACTGCATGACCAATAACTCCCAGCAGAAATTAAACCGTGAGTTCTCTTATCCCAGCATTAAACAGGGCCTGGATGGCGAACTGCATATCGCCTACACCTGGTATCGTCAGGCGATTAAGTATGTGCGGGTCGCGGAGTCATGGGTGAAGGGAGGTGATGCGTGATTGAACGGATGGCGCTGGTGACCGGGGCCAGCTCCGGCATCGGTCAGGCGATTGCTGACCGTTTACTCGATGAGGGCTGGCAGGTTATCGGCCTGAGTCGCTCGGCGATAAGCCGGGCAGAAGCGGGCTGGCAGAGCCATCAAATCGATATCAGCGACAGCGCGGCACTGCAGGCTTTACTGGACGCGCTACCGGTGCCGCAGGCGGTAATCCATGCAGCCGGTATGATGCAGGCCGCGCCGCTTGGGGAGCTGGATCTGAACGCCAGCGCACGCTTATGGCAACTGCACGTTGCCGCTGCTGAGCAGCTGGCGAATCATTTTGCACCGCGGATGCGTGTGGGCGGCAGAATTGTGCTGCTGGGCAGCCGGACATCAGGCGGTGCGGCGGGCCGCAGTCAGTATGTCGCCACCAAATCGGCGATGATCGGTATGGTGCGCAGCTGGGCGGCGGAACTCGCTCCGCGCGGCATTACCGCCAATATTGTGGCGCCAGGCGCCACCGAAACGCCGATGCTGCAACAGCCGGGCCGTGCCAGTTCACCGCCCCGTCTGCCACCCATTGGCCGCTATATTCAGCCGCAGGAAGTGGCCGGGCTGGTCGATTTCCTGCTCTCCCCTGCGGCGGCGGCGATCACCGGCCAGCAGCTGGTAATGTGCGGTGGTGCATCACTGAGTTAGTTAACAGGCCGGGCTGCTGAGTTCGCCCGGCCTTATAACCGTAAAAGATTGCCTTTCTGTATTACCGTACGGGTTTGCCGTACTGGTTCATAAACTGGCGATAAGCAGCGATCACCAGCTGAAAATCTTCAATGCCGCAGAACGAGAGGCTCTCTTCGTCGTAGTAGTTCATCCCCTCTTCCATACCGTCATCTTCCAGAGCCAGCAGGTTGGCGCGGATCATCACCTCCTCTTCATCCAGCAGAATGGTGTACTCGCTGCCGATCCGCTGCCACTGACGTACGCTGCCTTTGACATCTTCAATGGCGGCTTCAACTTCATCCAGCAATCCCGGATCGTTTTTGACCTCTTCGTTGAACCAGTGGCCGACCGCTTCATGATCCATCGACATGCGAACCTTAATCTGTCCGGTCACATCGCGTAAAAATTCATATTCCATCGCCCGTTCCTCTCAACGTCGTCGTCTCACCTGGTAAGTGTCCGTGCTGCTCTCGCGGCAAAGTGTGACACGTCGCGCATTATTACAGGCTGTCTGCCGAAAGCCAGCTTTTGATCGTCTCTCTACCCCATGCTGAGACGAAAAAAAGGGGCGAATCATCGCCCCTTATTCATGCCTGCAAGGTGAAGAATCAGACCGCAGTCTGGAAAATCACGCCATCAGCTTTGTCGGTGTACTGCGTCAGCTGGTCGAAGTTGAGATAGCGATACGTGTCGCTGGCCGTTTTATCGACCTGCGCCATGAATTGCTGATACTCATCTGGCGTTGGCAGTTTGCCAAGCAGAGACGCGACCGCAGCCAGCTCCGCTGACGCCAGGTAGACGTTAGCGCCGTTACCCAGACGGTTCGGGAAGTTACGGGTCGAAGTCGAAACCACCGTCGAACCATCTGCAACACGTGCCTGGTTACCCATGCAGAGTGAACAGCCTGGGATCTCGATACGCGCACCGCTTTTGCCGAATACGCTGTAGTAGCCTTCTTCGGTCAGCTGTGCCGCATCCATCTTGGTTGGCGGTGCCACCCACAGACGGGTTGGCAGCTGGCCTTTGTGGCTATCCAGCAGTTTACCCGCAGCACGGAAGTGACCAATGTTGGTCATGCATGAGCCGATAAACACTTCGTCGATCTTCTCACCCTGAACGTCAGAAAGCAGACGTGCATCGTCCGGATCGTTTGGCGCACAGAGGATTGGCTCTTTGATTTCAGCCAGATCGATTTCGATCACGGCGGCATATTCAGCATCGGCATCCGGCTCAAGCAACTGAGGATCGGCCAGCCATTTCTCCATACCTTCAATGCGACGCTCCAGCGTACGACGATCGCCGTAGCCTTCTGCGATCATCCACTTCAGCAGCACGATGTTGGAGCTGAGGTATTCGATAATCGGCGCTTTATCCAGCTTGATGGTACAGCCCGCAGCGGAACGTTCTGCTGACGCATCGGACAGCTCAAACGCCTGCTCGACTTTCAGATCCGGCAGACCTTCAATCTCCAGGATGCGACCAGAGAAGATGTTTTTCTTACCTTTCTTCTCAACGGTCAGCAGACCCTGTTTGATGGCATACAGCGGAATGGCGTGAACCAGATCGCGCAGGGTAATGCCCGGCTCCATCTTACCTTTGAAGCGCACCAGAACCGATTCCGGCATGTCGAGCGGCATTACGCCAGTCGCGGCGGCAAACGCCACCAGGCCTGAACCCGCCGGGAAAGAGATGCCGATAGGGAAACGGGTGTGCGAGTCACCACCGGTACCGACGGTATCCGGAAGCAGCATACGGTTCAGCCAGCTGTGGATAATGCCGTCACCCGGACGCAGTGACACACCACCGCGGTTCATGATGAAGTCTGGCAGCGTATGGTGCGTGCTCACATCCACCGGCTTCGGATACGCGGCGGTGTGACAGAACGACTGCATCACCAGATCGGTCGAAAAGCCCAGGCAAGCCAGATCTTTCAGCTCGTCACGGGTCATCGGGCCGGTGGTATCCTGCGAGCCAACCGAGGTCATCTTAGGTTCGCAATAGGCACCCGGACGAACGCCGGTCACGCCACAGGCGCGGCCAACCATTTTCTGCGCCAGCGAGAAACCACGGGTGCTCTCCGCGACATCTTTCGCCTGACGGAATACGGTGCTGTGTGGCAGACCCAGCGACTCGCGCGCTTTGGTGGTCAGGCCGCGACCGATGATCAGCGGAATACGGCCACCGGCGCGCACTTCGTCAATCACTACTTCGGTTTTGAGCTCGAAGCTGGCCAGCAGCTCATTGGTTTCATGGTTGCGGACTTCGCCTTTGAATGGATAGATGTCGATCACATCGCCCATGTTCAGGTTGTTTACGTCCACTTCAATGGGCAGAGCGCCCGCATCTTCCATGGTGTTAAAGAAGATGGGTGCAATTTTGCTGCCCAGCACCACGCCGCCGCCTTTTTTATTTGGCACGTTCGGGATGTCGTCGCCCATAAACCACAGCACCGAGTTGGTGGCGGATTTACGTGAAGAACCAGTTCCGACAACATCACCGACATACGCCAGCGGGAAGCCTTTGGTCTTCAGAGCTTCAATCTGTTTGATCGGGCCGATATTGCCCGCGTCATCAGGCTCAATGCCTTCACGGGCATTTTTCAGCATCGCCAGGGCGTGCAGAGGAATATCTGGACGTGACCAGGCATCCTGAGCCGGAGAGAGATCGTCGGTGTTGGTTTCGCCAGTGACTTTAAACACGGTAACCGTGATCTTCTCTGCCAGTTCAGGCCGTGACAGATACCATTCCGCATCTGCCCAGGATTGCATCACCTGCTTCGCGTATTCATTACCCGCTTTCGCTTTCTCTTCGACATCATAGAAGTTGTCGAACATCAGCAGCGTGTGTGAAAGGGCTTTCGCGGCAATCGGAGCCAGTTTGCTATCGTCCAGCGCCTCAATCAGCGGATGAATATTGTAACCGCCCTGCATGGTGCCAAGCAGTTCAACCGCTTTTTCAGAAGATATCAGAGGAGAGGTTGCTTCGCCTTTGGCGACAGCCGCCAGGAAACCGGCTTTGACATACGCCGCTTCATCGACGCCAGGTGGGACGCGGTTGACCAATAAATCGATCAAAAATTCTTCTTCACCCGCAGGTGGATTTTTTAGCAGTTCAACCAGCGCGGCCATTTGGGAAGCCTCTAAAGGCTTAGGTACAATTCCCTGGGCAGCACGCTCGGCAACGTGCTTACGGTATTCTTCTAGCACGACGTTATCCTCGCTCTCATTATGTAGGGCTTTCCGACCACCTTGCTCACTTATGGAGAACAATCTTCCCTTTCTCGTCCAGGTTGAGGTGCCCGGTTTCGCGGAGGGCAGAATAGCAGTATTTCGTCTGTTTGTTAATCTGTTTACAAAAATACAACATAATCCACTACGGCCATTCTGCCCGTTTAACTCCCTGCATCAGCCAGCTGAGTCGGCTGAATGGGTCTCTCTGCAGCGTACCGTATTCCACACAAATGGCTGCAGGTTTATGTCAGTTTTGCCGTGGCTTTAGCGAAGTGATTCAGGGAAATAGATAACTGGCAGGAATAGAAGCCGGCGTGTTTATGGGGTACAGCGGAGGTGAGCTCAGGAGGATAACAACACCAGGCCGGAAATCAGCCTGATGCAACTGACACCGAATCCGTCCTGCTGATTACTACTGATAAAACCCTGGTCGGTAAAGCTCTTTTTCATTCTCGTAAGTTACACGTCAGAAGCTACAAGACAGAAACTGCTATTCAGAAGAGGTCGTCATGACCTCTTCTGTGCATGTTTAATTTTTCAGATTTTCCGGAAAATTGGCGGGCAACTGGTCAGGCGGACAGTCGATCACGCTTTCGTTATTTTCGCCCACATCGCGGATTATGGTCAGCGTCGCGAACTCATCAATCACTTCGGTTGGATAAGCCGGACCCGCTTCGCGGAATTTTGCCATCTCTTCCAGATGATCATTCTGGAAGCAGACGGTTTTCTCCGGATTATTCATTACCCAGCGTGGGAAGAAGATGGTGCCGTGGAAAATTTTATCAGCCAGATTAACGGCCAGGCTGACATCGGTACCGGTTGGTTCAGTCCAGGAAACTTTATAGACATCCTGCGCCAGACGAACGACATAGACATGCTGGTTTTTAACCCAGCGATTACCGACCATACCGCTGTGAATGCGATAGTCGATGGTGCTGGCATTTTTAATATAGAGCTCGTAATTCCAGCCGTTGTCATAGGTGTAAACCAGATGTTTGCCGACGATGCCAGACAGGTCATGTTTATCGAAAGTGCTCATGGTTAATTCCTCATTTGTTTTCCTTGAGGAGATTATTGCGCGTTACAAAACCGATTAATAACGCTATTTTTAGCACTAAATCATTTAATTTTTAGATGAGTTATCATGTACAAGACAACACTCGAACAGTGGTATCTGCTCGACGCAGTAGTGAATGAGGGGAGTTTTGCGCAGGCAGCGGAGAAGAACAATCGCAGCCAGTCCTCACTGAGTTATCAGCTGAGCCTGTTACAGCAGCGGCTGGGTTTGACCCTATTACAGCAGAAGGGCCGCCGCGCTGTCCTGAGTGCAGAGGGACATCAGTTGCTGGCACAGGTGCGTCCGCTGCTGGAGGGATTCGGCGCGCTTGAGGCGCAGGCCAGTGCACTGCAACGCGGCGAGCGTTCGCGCATCGATCTGATGGTCGATGCGACTCTACCCAAACCCTTGCTATTCGATGTGCTTCAGACCTTTCAGCAACGCTATCCGCATGTCCGCATCTGGTTTAGCGAAATCGTCCGAAGCGAAACGCCGGAAAGACTGGCGGAGCATCAGGCTGATCTCTGGCTGGTAGCGCAATATGGTGACACGCCGTTAGCAGGCGAAAGCCTGATGAGTGTCGATTTCGTCGCCGTCGCCCATCGCGACCACCCGCTGCACCGCGAACCCGCCCCGCTTAATGCTGCTACGCTGGCACGCTGGCCCTGCATTACCATTCTGGATCGTCAGCAACAGCAGCAGTCAGAGGTCAATGGCGATCAGGCGGAGAACTGGTCCTTCACGACGCTGTCGGCAGCCATTGAAGCGGTCCAGCATCAGTTAGGTTATGGCTGGCTGCCGGAACAGAATATCGCCGCGCTGTTAGAGAGCGGTGAGCTCCGTCCCCTGCCGCTGCTGCAGGGCCGCCGACGCAGTAGTTCGCTGGTGATGTATATCAATGAAGAAAGACTACCCGGCAACAGCGCCATTACTGCCCTGGCGCAGATGTTTATTGAACGGGTGGCTGCATGGGAGATGCGTGGTTAGATGAAGGTTAGCTTGCTGCCTAATCTTCTGAGAATTTGACTGTCAGAGAGCCACCGTCCAGCATCCCATATTGTGTTTACCGGGTGTACTGGAAACAGTGAAAGGGATAAGCCAGACCTTAGCCGGCCCCTGAATTTTAGCATCCAGGAAGGTTATGCCCTGCTGATCTGCAGCCCTCTTCGCTTCCTCCCAGGAACTCCACCTATCCTGATGTTTAAGCCAGGAGCCCCGGTAATTTTGTCATAACAGTCGAATTGCTTTGTGATGAGTTTCGGGAATGGCAGAAAAGCACGCTCGTAATTATAGTCAGTTAACCTAGGAGACTGTGTCAGCGCACTAACTGATGAGCAGCGCCTGCGTTTCATTAAATTTGTTAAGCCCTGTAGTGCAGGGCTTTACGTTGCCGAGCCGTTTTCTGACATCAAAATCAGTGACGGATCTGTGAAAGTTCATCTTCTGAGAGACCGGTCATTTTCATGACGGTGTTACGGTCGATGCCGTTCTGCAGCATAGTGCGGGCAACCTCGAGTTTGCCTTCATTTCGGCCTTTCTCGATTCCACGCTGTTCACCAAGCTGAATACCTTTCTCGATACCCTTCTGCTCCAGCTGCTGTGCGATGGTCATAAGTGCGTCTCCGTGTTGCGGCACTCGCTGTGCCAGTTCGCGCACGAAGGCTTCGGAGTCAGCCGACTCGCCTGCCTGCAGTAAATAGTGTATCAGCGCTGTTACCTGGGGTGAAGAAAGATAATCGGCCATCAGTAACGTGGCCAGCCGATCGGTGAGAGTCGCGATGTCACGCTGATGTATGTGCTTCTGTAACAGCGTCAGCGCCGCCATGCTGCGGTGCCCCATGATTTCCTCATCCGGGATCACCGTGACATCCACCAGTGGAAAGGTACTGCCATAGAGGTTTTCCGCCAGCGAAGGGTCTTCAAATTCGTCGAGCCAGCGTGTTGAATACGGATAAGGGCTGCGTTTGCCGGTATAGAACAGTACCGGTATAACCAGCGGCAGCTGCTTATGGCCCGCTTCAAGGTGGCGGTGCATAGCCGCCACAGCGTATCGCATCAGCCTGAATGCCATATGCCTGTCCGGCGTAGACTGATGCTCAACCAGGACGTGTATGTACCCATCCCCGTTACTGGTCTTCAGGCTGTAGAGGATATCGCTGAAATACTAGCGAAGATCGTCTTCAACGAACGAACCGGATTCAAGTTTCAGGGTGCTGAGGTCGCATATAGCGCGCAGTTCGGCGGGCAGATGCAGTTCCATGAAGTTGCGGGCAATGTCCGGCTGTGAGAGAAACTGCCGGAAAGTGGCATCGTGAGGTGTGGGAGTGCTGTTCTTTTTTTTCATCGGGCCTGACTCTGATATTCACATTCGTAGGGGATTACAGGCCAGATGTCTGGCCACCTCCATCATCAATGCGGTTTATCCCCGCTAGCGCGGGGAACACTCTTAATGTATGCGGCTGTAAAATATGATGATTTTGCCCTCATAAAAAAATCACCACTAAATTCACGTATTTAAAGATCAGTAACTCACTGATTTGTAAGAGTCAGGAAGAGAATCAGCAGCAGTCCATCCAGATTCACCGGAATATGCATTCTTACGCCGGTTTTATCAATCTGGATAAAAGCATCATCAAAGACATCAACCTGACCATACGTGAGAAAGATCATGGCAACGGCTTAAGGGGTAAAAACTCATAAACGGTGCCTTTTGATTCCTCTGCCACCAATAAATTTAGCTATCACGCGGACTTACTTTTGTGGCCTGTTAATCGGAGCAGTAATACGCTCAAGCGCTACCTGAGCCAGAAAGCCCGAGCGACTTTTGTATTCGGGGTGTGAAGCCACACAACGATCAATCCGATCAATTAACGACTTGGGTAAAGTGACATTGATTTTTTCAGAGCCGCCCAGCAAACGAATGACATCTACATCAACCAATGCCCAGATATAACCCTGATAGTCAGGATTCGTGGCCAGAGTCTCAATGGTGGACACGGCAGGGATCTCATGACCGAGCTCTACACATAATTCGATATGCCCTGTGATAGCCTCTTTGGCGTTTTTAATGGCTTCATCAAGAGTATCCCCGGCAGAGAAACACCCTGGTAAATCGGGAACGATTACGCCGTATGCGTGTTCGTGATCACCCGCTTCAATCGCGATTGGATAAAACATATTTATACCTCTACGGGCAAGCGGGATTAAATTCTCGCTTGTTTCCTGATGCTCTTTACCGTACCGATCGGTAAGTCTTTTTTAGGATGGGGTACTGTAACCAGCCCCGGTTTTGTCGGATGTGTGAAATGGTGATGGCTACCGTCTATCCTTGTCAGAACCCAGCCATCAGCCTTCATTTCGGAAATTAACGTGCTGCTATCCATCCCTGTGTCCTGTCGCGTCCCGATGAAAGCACGATAACTCTAATAACTCTCACAGGCAACGTTTTCAGGGTTATTGGGGTTACCTTTAGTCTTAACCCAAATCGATTCTTGCCATACAGCACCAAACTCCAGGCGAAAAAAAAGCCCCCATAACGGGAGCTTTCTTCTTTAGTAGCAGAAAGTTATTTCTTCTTCGCTTTCGCGTTAGGCAGATCGGTGATGCTGCCTTCGAAGATTTCTGCCGCCAGACCGACTGACTCATGCAGGGTCGGGTGAGCGTGGATGGTCAGCGCAATATCTTCCGCATCACAACCCATCTCAATCGCCAGACCGATTTCGCCTAACAGCTCGCCGCCGTTAGTACCGACAATCGCGCCACCAATAATCCGGTGCGTCTCTTTGTCGAAAATCAGTTTGGTCATACCGTCTGCACAATCAGAAGCGATAGCACGGCCTGAGGCTGCCCACGGGAAGGTGGAGGTCTCGTAGCTGATGCCCTTCTCTTTCGCTTCTTTCTCGGTCAGACCGACCCAGGCAACTTCTGGCTCAGTATAGGCAATTGAAGGGATCACTTTCGGATCGAAGTAGTGCTTCAGACCGGAGATCACTTCTGCCGCCACGTGGCCTTCGTGCACGCCTTTGTGCGCCAGCATTGGCTGACCGACGATGTCGCCGATAGCATAGATGTGTGGCACGTTGGTGCGCATCTGCTTGTCGACGCGAATGAAGCCGCGATCGTCCACTTCCACGCCCGCTTTACCGGCATCCAGACCTTTACCGTTCGGCACACGACCGATGGCCACCAGCACCGCGTCGTAACGCTGCGCTTCGCCTGGTGCTTTTTTACCTTCCATTGAAACGTAAATGCCATCGTCTTTTGCTTCAACGGCGGTCACTTTGGTTTCCAGCATCAGGTTAAATTTCTTGCTGATTTTCTTGGTAAAGACTTTCACCACGTCTTTATCCGCAGCCGGGATAACCTGGTCGAACATCTCAACCACATCAATCTCTGAACCCAGCGCATGATAAACCGTCGCCATTTCCAGACCGATGATGCCGCCGCCCATGACCAGCAAGCGCTTCGGCACTTCTTTCAGTTCCAGCGCATCGGTAGAGTCCCAGACACGTGGATCTTCATGTGGAATGAATGGCAGTTCGATTGGACGTGAACCCGCAGCGATAATGGCATTATCGAAGTTGATGGTGGTCGCGCCGCCTTCTCCTTCAACCACCAGGGTGTTAGCACCGGTGAATTTGCCAAGGCCGTTAACCACGGTGACTTTACGACCTTTTGCCATTCCTGACAGGCCGCCAGTCAACTGGTTGATAACCTTCTCTTTCCAGCTGCGAATCTTGTTGATATCAGTAGATGGCTGGCCAAACACAATGCCGTGCTCTTCAAGGGCTTTCGCCTCTTCAATCACTTTAGCAACGTGCAGCAGCGCTTTAGATGGGATACAACCGACGTTCAGACAAACACCACCCAGGGTGCTGTAACGCTCTACCAGTACGGTTTCCAGACCTAAATCCGCACAACGGAAGGCTGCAGAGTAACCTGCAGGACCTGCCCCAAGTACTACGACCTGGGTTTTAATCTCTGTACTCATCATGACCTCTTAATTGATATCCGGCGGGTCAGACTTTCTTATAATGCCCTTGTTCCACCGGGACTTTCACCGCAAGAGTTTACAGAATTGTTAACAAACTGCCAACCGCGGCGCGACGAATCGTTACAGGAAGGCCGGCTTCCGCCGGCCTTCTTTACATTTACATAACTAAACGACGAATGTCAGACAACATATTGCCGATGATGGTGATGAATCGTGCACCATCAGCACCGTCGATTACGCGGTGGTCGAAGGAGAGAGAAATCGGCATCATCAGACGCGGAGTAAACTCTTTACCGTTCCACACCGGCTCCATCGCCGATTTAGAGACACCCAGGATAGCCACTTCCGGCGCGTTCACGATCGGCGCGAAGTGCGTAGTGCCCAGGCCGCCCAGGCTGGAGATGGTGAAACATCCGCCCTGCATGTCACCCGCTGTCAGCTTACCGTCACGCGCTTTCTTCGAAATCGCCATCAGTTCACGCGACAGCTCGGTGATGCCTTTCTTGTTCACGTCTTTGAAGACCGGAACCACCAGGCCATTTGGTGTATCAACCGCCACACCGATGTTGATATATTTTTTCAGCGTCAGTTTCTGCGCATCTTCAGACAACGAGCTGTTGAAGCGTGGCATCTGCTCAAGCGCCGCCGCGACCGCTTTCATGATGAACACCACCGGGGTGTACTTCACATCCAGCTTACGCTTCTCTGCTTCAGCATTCTGCTGCTTACGGAAGGCTTCCAGATCGGTGATATCGGTTTTGTCGAAATGCGTAACGTGCGGGATCATCACCCAGTTACGGCTCAGGTTCGCGCCAGAAATTTTCTGGATACGCCCCAGTTCGACTTCTTCGATTTCGCCAAACTTACTGAAATCAACTTTCGGCCATGGCAGCATGCCTGGCAGACCGCCGCCGCTGGCTGCAGCTGGTGCCGCTTCAGCGCGTTTCACGGCCTCTTTCACGTAAGTCTGCACGTCTTCTTTCAGAATGCGACCTTTACGGCCGGTGCCTTTGACTTTCGCCAGGTTAACACCGAACTCGCGCGCCAGGCGACGGATCACCGGGGTAGCGTGAACGTAAGCGTCGTTCTCTGCGAACTCACCTTTGCTTTCCGCTTTAGCTGGAGCGGGTGCCGCGGCTTTAGCGTCAGATTTGGCAGCAGGGGCCGGTGCGGCTTCCTGTTTCGCGGCCGCAGGGGCAGCCGGAGCAGCACCTTCGACTTCGAACACCATGATCAGTGAGCCGGTGCTGACTTTATCGCCGGTCGCCACTTTCAGCTCTTTGACGGTTCCTGCAAACGGCGCAGGCACTTCCATAGAGGCTTTGTCGCCTTCAACCACAATCAGTGACTGCTCAGCTTCAACTTTGTCGCCAACTTTGACCAGGATCTCGGTAACTTCAACTTCATCACCGCCGATATCCGGAACGTTAACGTCTTTTGCGCCTGCAGCCGCGGCAGGTGCCGATGCCGCTTCTTCTTTCACTTCTGGCTTCGCGTCAGAGGCCGGTGCTGCGCCTTCTGCTTCAAAGACCATGATGGCTGAACCGGTGCTGACTTTGTCGCCGGTGGAAATAGTGATCTCTTTGACCACACCCGCGAACGGAGCCGGGACTTCCATCGACGCTTTATCGCCTTCCACCACAATCAGTGACTGCTCGGCTTCGACTTTGTCGCCAACCTTAACCAGAATCTCAGTGACTTCAACTTCGTCACCGCCGATATCCGGCACAGCCACTTCTTTGCTGGCAGTGGCCGCAGCAGCGGCTGGCGCTGGCGCCGCGTCCGCTTTTTTCTCTTCGGCGGCGGCAGGTGCTGCTTCCGCAGCGCCTTCAGCATCAAACACCATGATCAGTGAGCCGGTCTCAACTTTGTCACCGGTAGAGATTTTGATCTCTTTCACTACGCCAGCCTGCGGCGACGGCACTTCCATTGAGGCTTTGTCGCCTTCCACGGTGATCAGCGACTGCTCGGCTTCCACCTTGTCGCCAACTTTCACCAGAATCTCGGTGACTTCAACTTCGTCAGACCCGATATCCGGTACCTTAATTTCGATAGCCATTACTCTATTACCTCTTAAGCCAGACGCGGGTTAACTTTATCGGCATCGATATTGAATCGGGTGATCGCGTCGGCCACCACTTTCTTCTCGATCTCGCCGCGTTTAGCCAGCTCACCCAGCGCGGCAACCACCACATAAGATGCATCAACTTCAAAGTGATGACGCAGGTTCTCACGGCTGTCAGAGCGACCAAAGCCATCGGTACCCAGTACGCGATAATCGCTGGCCGGGACATAGCTACGAACCTGCTCAGCGAACAGTTTCATGTAGTCGGTTGAGGCGACAGCAGGTGCGTCGTTCATCACCTGAGCGATGTAAGGTACGCGCGCTTCTTCTGTCGGATGCAGCATGTTCCAGCGCTCACAATCCTGGCCATCACGTGCCAGTTCAGTGAACGAGGTGACGCTGTAGACATCAGAGCCGATACCGTAATCTTTCGCCAGGATCTGCGCAGCTTCACGCACATGACGCAGGATAGAACCTGAGCCCAGCAGCTGCACTTTGCCTTTGCTGCCGTCTACCGTTTCAAGTTTGTAGATACCCTTACGGATACCCTCTTCTGCACCAGCGGGCATTGCTGGCATATGGTAGTTTTCGTTCAGCGTGGTGATGTAGTAGTAAACGTTCTCCTGCGCTTCGCCATACATACGCACCAGACCGTCATGCATGATGACAGCGACTTCATAGGCGTAAGAAGGATCGTAGGAGATACAGTTCGGGATAGTCAGCGACTGAATGTGGCTGTGACCATCTTCATGCTGCAAACCTTCGCCGTTCAGGGTAGTACGACCTGAGGTGCCGCCGACCAGGAAGCCGCGCGCCTGTTGGTCGCCCGCCAGCCACATCAGATCGCCGATACGCTGGAAGCCGAACATCGAGTAATAGATGTAGAACGGGATCATCGGCAGGTTGTTGGTGCTGTAAGAGGTCGCCGCAGCCAGCCAGGATGAACCTGCGCCCAGCTCGTTGATCCCTTCCTGCAGAATCTGGCCTTTCTCGTCTTCTTTGTAGTAAGCCACCTGCTCGCGGTCCTGCGGGGTGTACTGCTGACCGTTCGGGCTGTAGATACCAATCTGACGGAACAGACCTTCCATACCAAAGGTACGCGCTTCATCGGCGAGGATCGGAACCAGGCGATCTTTGATCGACTTGTTCTTCAGCATCACGTTCAGGGCACGTACAAAGGCGATGGTGGTTGAGATCTCTTTGTTCTGCTCATCCAGCAGCGCACTGAACTCTTCGAGTGCTGGCATTTCCAGCTTTTCAGTAAACTTCGGCTGACGCGTTGGCAGGTAGCCGCCTAACTTCTCACGCTGACCGTGCAGATACGTGTGCTCTTCAGAGCCCTTTTCAAAGGTCACGTACGGCAGGGATTCAATTTTGTCATCTGCAACTGGCACGTTGAAGCGATCACGGATATAGCGCACGCCATCCATGTTCATCTTCTTCACCTGGTGGGCAATGTTTTTGCCTTCCGCGGTGTCGCCCATACCATAACCTTTGATGGTATGCGCCAGGATCAGTACTGGCTTGCCTTTGGTGTCCTGCGCTTTTTTCAGTGCCGCGTAGATTTTCTTCGGATCGTGGCCGCCACGGTTCAATGCCCAGATTTCATCATCGGACAGATCTTTAACCAGCGCGGCGGTTTCCGGATATTTACCAAAGAAGTGCTCACGCACATAGGCACCATCACGGGATTTGAAGGTCTGGTAATCGCCGTCGACGGTTTCGTTCATCAGCTGAATAAGCTTGCCGCTGGTATCTTTGCGCAGCAGCTCATCCCAGCGACCGCCCCAGATGACCTTGATCACTTCCCAGCCAGCGCCGGCAAAGATGCCTTCCAGCTCGTTGATGATCTTGCCATTACCGGTAACCGGACCATCCAGACGCTGCAGGTTGCAGTTGATGATGAAGACCAGGTTATCCAGTTTTTCACGGGTCGCGATGGTGATCGCGCCTTTAGATTCTGGCTCATCCATCTCACCGTCACCCAGGAAGGCGTAAACGGTCTGAGCAGAGGTATCTTTCAGTCCACGGTGTTCCAGATACTTCAGGAACTTCGCCTGGTAGATAGCCGACAGCGGACCCAGACCCATTGATACGGTCGGGAACTGCCAGAATTCCGGCATTAATTTCGGGTGCGGATAAGAAGAGAGGCCTTTACCGTCAACTTCCTGACGGAAGTTATTCATCTGGTCTTCGGTCAGGCGGCCTTCAAGGAACGCACGGGCATAGATGCCGGGAGAGATGTGGCCCTGGAAATAGACCAGATCGCCGCCATCCTTCTCACTGCGCGCGCGGAAGAAGTGGTTGAAGCACACTTCATAAATCGTCGCAGAAGACTGGAAGGAGGACATGTGGCCGCCGAGTTCCAGATCTTTCTTCGATGCGCGCAGCACCGACATGATGGCGTTCCAGCGAATTGCGGAACGGATACGACGTTCAAGAGAGGTATTGCCCGGATAATCGGGTTCATCTTCAACGGCAATAGAGTTGATGTAGTTGCTGATTGCAGAAGATCCTGCAGCCACGTTTACGCCGCCTTTGCGGGCTGCACCCAGTACCTGATCAATCAGATACTGTGCACGTTCAACACCTTCTTCACGGATGACCGATTCGATCGCCTGTAGCCAGTCACGAGTTTCAATCGGATCCACGTCATTGTGTAAACGTTCTGACATGGGTGTGTTCCTTATCTGTGTCTAATACGTTGAATAATCGGGAGCCTGTTAAAGCAGATGCAGGCAGGCTCGTCGCACATGTCCGTACGATCTTTGTCGCACGTTATTCCTTACGTTGCTGTAAACGACGCAGGGAGCGTTCTCGACGGCTCTGCTCCCGACTTCTGTCCAGCAAGATTTCCTCTATGAACGCCAGGTGACGGTGTGAAGCCTCGCGCGCTTTTTCTGGCTCACGAGCCACAATCGCCTCAAAGATTCTGGCGCGGTGACCGCTCACTTTTGCCAGCATTTCCCGGCGCGAGTAGAGCAATTCGAAATTCTGGCGAACGTTTTGTTCCAGCATAGGGCCCATTGAGCGTAGCAAATGTAAAAGCACAACATTATGGGCCGCTTCTGTGACAGCGATCTGATACTGCATCACTGCGTCCGCTTCGGCGTCTAAATCGCCGCTGTCCTGCGCCTGCTGGATATTCACATGGCAGTCGCGAATGCGCAGCAGGTCTTCCTCTGTGCCGCGCAGCGCCGCGTAATAGGCGGCGATGCCTTCTAAGGCATGGCGCGTTTCCAGCAGATCAAACTGTGATTCCGGATGGTCGGCGAGAAGCTCAACGAGTGGATCGCTTAAGCTTTGCCAGAGATTCTCCTGCACGAACGTTCCGCCACCCTGTCGGCGCAGCAATAATCCTTTGGCTTCTAAGCGCTGGATCGCTTCGCGGAGAGACGGACGTGAGACATCGAATTGTTTGGCGAGTTCGCGCTCAGGCAGCAGCTTCTCTCCCGGACGCAGGGTCCCTTCCATAATCAGCGATTCGAGCTGTTGCTCGATAGCGTCGGAGAGCTTAGGTTGGCGAATCTTACTGTAAGCCATCATCCCTTCTTATTAAGCCAATCGTCCTGAGTAAATTGGTAATACCAATTGAAAAGAGGTGCCGGTAAAGTAACAAAGTATTCACCTTGTGTCTATATGGTGTCTGCGACATTCACCTGCCCCCAAAGCCTGTGCTGGCGCTAACTTGCGGTTAAAAAAATGAAAAATTCGCGTTACCGCAAATGTTAAATAATTTCACTTTTACCAAACCTTACACCCGCTTAGCGCGTTAGCGCAGCGGCAGACATAAGTGAAAGCTATTCGTCATTAACGGAATTTCATGGCAGAAGTTGCTGTGGGCAGACGTGACCAGGACGGCGTTTTTTCAGTCAACTCTCAGCACGAAAGGCGAAAGCAGGTGCAAAGCGATTCGCTTATCACTATTCTTGTCGCCAGGGTAGCAGATGGCACTATTCAGCACGCCAGATACCGTAAAATAATCAATACGTTATTGTAACCACTTCATTACAGCGTCCTGCGCTGCGAACGAAGAATAAAAACATCACGAGGTTTGTATGGAACAACAGCAAGGCGAAGCGCTGAAACGTGGTCTCAAGAACCGCCATATTCAGCTCATCGCGCTGGGTGGTGCAGTGGGAACCGGCCTGTTTCTGGGCAGTGCATCGGTCATTGAATCCGCCGGACCGGCCGTAATTCTGGGCTATGCGATTGCCGGTTTTATTGCCTTTTTAATCATGCGCCAGTTAGGCGAAATGGTCGTGGAAGAGCCGGTCGCCGGCAGCTTCAGCCACTTCGCGTATAAATACTGGGGCAACTTTGCAGGCTTCGCTTCGGGCTGGAACTACTGGGTGCTCTATGTGCTGGTCGCCATGGCGGAACTCACCGCCGTTGGCAAATATGTCCAGTTCTGGTGGCCAGACTTTCCGACCTGGGCTTCGGCTGCCATCTTCTTCGTGATGATTAACGCCATTAACCTGACCAATGTGAAAGTGTTTGGTGAGATGGAGTTCTGGTTCGCCATCGTTAAAGTGGTTGCGGTGATTGGCATGATCCTGTTCGGAGGCTGGTTGCTGTTCAGCGGTCACGCGGGTCCGCAGGCTACCGTGCGCAACCTGTGGGAACAGGGCGGATTTTTCCCGCATGGCATCGGTGGTCTGGTGATGGTCATGGCGATTATCATGTTCTCGTTTGGTGGGCTGGAGCTGGTGGGTATCACCGCCGCCGAAGCGGATAACCCGGAAGTGAGCATTCCAAAAGCGACCAACCAGGTGCTGTGGCGTATTCTGATTTTCTATATTGGTTCGCTGGCGGTGCTGCTGTCACTGATGCCGTGGACGCGTGTCACGTCAGAAGTCAGCCCGTTTGTCTTTATCTTCCACGAACTGGGCGATGCCATGGTGGCGAATGCGCTCAACGTGGTCATCCTGACAGCGGCGCTGTCGGTCTATAACAGCTGCGTTTACTGTAACAGCCGTATGCTGTTTGGTCTGGCACAGCAGGGTAATGCGCCAAAAGCGCTGCTGAAAGTCGATCGTCGCGGTGTGCCGGTGTTAACGATTCTGGTCTCTGCTGTCGCCACTGCGCTGTGTGTGCTGATCAACTATCTGATGCCGGGTGAAGCGTTTGGTCTGCTGATGTCGCTGGTCGTCTCTGCGCTGGTGATCAACTGGGCGATGATCAGCCTGGCGCACCTTAAGTTCCGTCGTAAGAAAGATAAGCAGGGCGTAACCACGCGCTTTAAAGCGCTGCTCTATCCGGCCGGTAACTGGATTTGCCTGATTTTCCTGGCGGCGATTCTGGTACTGATGGCGACCACGCCGGGCATGGCGATCTCTGTCTGGCTGATTCCGGTCTGGCTGGTGATTCTGGGCGTGGGTTACTTTATCAAGAACCAGACACAGAAAGCCTGATGCTTTACCACGTGCTGCGACCTCCTGCGGGGTTGCAGCACGTCACCCGCGCCTCTCTGACCGTCTCAACTGTCCCGATCCAGTTCACACTTCTCTCCCCGCAACTGTTTTGTCCATCTTCATAACGAATTACTCCCGTTCATCTCGCTGATTTCCTGCCAATAATTCCTGTTCACACTGGATGCGCAGGAGAAAACCATGAAAGGTACAGCCCTCCCGTTTCGGGAAAAACTGGGATATGGCATGGGCGATGCCGGATGCAACATGATTGGCGGTGCCATCATGCTGTTCCTGAACTACTTCTATACCGACGTTTTCGGCCTGGCCCCGGCGCTGGTGGGGACCCTGCTGCTCTCGGTCAGAGTGCTCGATGCGGTAACCGATCCGATTATGGGCGCGATCGCCGATCGCACCCAGAGTCGCTGGGGACGTTTTCGTCCCTGGCTGCTGTGGGTTTCCGTACCTTATGTGGTGTTCAGCGTTTTGATGTTCACCACGCCAGACTGGACCTATCACAACAAGGTGATCTGGGCCTTCGTCACCTACTTCCTGATGTCGCTGACCTACACGGCGATTAACATTCCTTACTGCTCTCTGGGCGGCGTGATTACTAACGATCCCGGTGAGCGCGTCTCCTGCCAGTCATACCGCTTTGTCATGGTCGGCATCGCTACGCTGATACTCTCTCTGTCCCTGCTGCCGATGGCAGAGTGGTTCGGTGGCGAAGACAAAGCGCGCGGCTACCAGATGGCGATGGCGGTACTGGCAACCATCGGCCTGGCGATGTTTCTGTTCTGCTTTGCCACGGTACGTGAACGTATCCGCCCTGCCGTGCCGAGTAATGATGACCTGAAAAAAGATCTGCGTGACGTCTGGAAGAATGATCAGTGGGTACGCATTCTGCTGCTGACCTTCTGTAACGTCTGTCCCGGCTTCATCCGCATGGCGGCCACCATGTATTACGTGACCTGGGTTATGGGCCAGTCGACGCACTTCGCCACGCTGTTTATCAGCCTGGGTGTGATTGGCATGATGGTCGGCAGCACGCTGGCGAAACTGCTCACCGATCGCTGGTGCAAACTCAAAGTCTTCTTCTGGACCAATATCGCGCTGGCACTCTTCTCCAGCGGTTTTTACTGGATCGATCCCCACGCCACCGTGATGGTCGTGGTCGCCTACTTTGTGCTGAATATCCTGCATCAGATCCCCTCTCCGCTGCACTGGTCACTGATGGCCGATGTGGATGACTACGGCGAATGGAAAACCGGCAAACGCATCACCGGCATCAGCTTCTCCGGCAACCTGTTCTTCCTCAAGGTGGGACTGGCGGTTGCCGGTGCGATGGTCGGCTTTCTGCTGTCGATCTATGGCTACAATGCGGGCGCTAAGCAGCAGTCACCTGAGGCGATTAACGGCATCATGCTGCTGTTCACCATTATTCCTGGCGTCGGCTATCTGATTACCGCAGGTGTGGTACGACTGATGAAGGTCGACCGCAAAATGATGATTACCATCCAGCAGGATCTCGCGCTGCGCCGCGAAAACTTCCATGATTTACACACTGTCCGCCTGCGCGACGGTGCTGCCCCGCAAACAGGAGATGTAAAATGACCCCAGACTGGCCGAATCCTTTTATCGAGCAGCGCGCCGACCCCTTTATCCTGCGTCATGAACATTACTATTACTTTGTGGCATCGGTGCCGGAGTATGACCGGCTGGAGATCCGTCGCGCCACGACGCTGGCTGGCCTGCGCAGCGCCGAGCCGGTGGTCGTCTGGCGCAAGCCCGAGAGCGGCCCCTTTAGCGAGTTAATCTGGGCACCTGAGCTGCACTACATTGACGGACAGTGGGTCATCTATTTCGCGGCAGCACCGACGCGTGAAATCAAAGAGGGACTGTTTCAGCACCGGATGTATGCGCTGGTGTGTGAGGCGGAAGATCCGCTGCAGGGCGATTGGCAGCCCTGTCGCCGGGTCTTCAGCCAGTTCGACAGCTTCTCACTGGATGCTACCCACTTCGTGCATCAGGGTAAAAACTGGTATCTCTGGGCGCAGAAAGATCCATTGATTCCCGGCAACTCTAACCTCTATCTGGCTGAGCTGCTTAATCCCTGGACGCTGAAAGGCACGCCGGTGATGCTGAGCCGGCCAGAATATGAGTGGGAGTGCGCAGGCTTTAGCGTTAATGAAGGACCGGCGGTTATCCGTCACGGGGATCGGCTGTTTGTGACCTACTCTGCCAGCGCCACCGATGAGAATTACTGTCTGGGGATACTGTCGATTGACGTTGATGCCGATCCGCTTGATGTCGCCGCATGGCAAAAGTCTGCACGGCCGGTATTTGTTTCCAGCTGGGACAACCATCAGTATGGACCGGGTCACAACAGTTTTACCCAGGATGAGGCGGGACGCGACGTGCTGGTATACCACGCGCGTAACTACACTGAAATTGAAGGCGATCCGTTATGGGATCCGAACCGCCATACCCGACTGAAATATTTCAGCTGGCGGGAAGATGGCACGCCTGATTTCGGCGTGCCGCCTGCCGATTACACCAGCGTGCCGTAAATCGTCAGCAACGCGACAGCGACCACCAGTACCAGTGAGGTACGTTTCGCTAACGCCACGGCAACCCGTGGCGTTTCGACTTTATCGGTGTGCGGATCGCGTGACAGTGAGAACTGCGCCAGAGTCGTCAGCACCTGATACTGAGAACGATGCCGATCGGTCAGCGAAGCAAACCAGGCAGGCAGCGCTTTCTCGCCATGACCCAGCAGGGCGTAAGCCACACCCGCCAGCCGCGCCGGGATCCAGTCGAGAAGATGCAGAATGGCATCCACGCCAGATTGTGAACGCGCCATCGGTGTTCCATGCTTTGCCAGCCAGCCTTGCCAGGCCCGCAGAAAAGCGTAACCCACCAGCAGCACTGGCCCCCATGGACCGCCCGCCACCAGCCAGAACATTGGCGCAAGGTAGAAACGGAAGTTTATCCAGATCAGGGCATTCTGCAGTTCACGCAGGAACTCGCGCTCGCTGCATTCCACCGGCACGCCATGAATCAGCGTCAGTTCAGCCGCCATCGCCTGATGCGCAGCGTCGTCATCATGACTGGCCGCTTTCAGGTAGCTGTGGTAGTGCTGTCGCACCGACCCCGCACCGATACAGAGCAGTCCGGCAACAATCCAGAAGAGCAGTTGCAGCACGCCAAACAGCAGCCCTTTCAGACTCCAGATCACCAGCGCGGTCAGCGCCATCGCCAGCACGGTCATCAGCAGGGTACGCATCATTGAAAAATGGTGGCGCTGGCGAAAGATCGGCTCCAGCCGGTGTTCGAGTTGCCAGTGCTCGCCCAGTTTAAACAGGCGCTCCCAGCCTAAAACCAACAACAAGGTAAACAACGTCATACTGACTCCGCAAAAATCAGGATTTTTGCTGCGTTAACAGCTGTTTGTAGTAGTCCCAGTCAAAAGCAGGTCCGGGATCGGTTTTGCGTACCGGTGCGATGTCACTGTGCCCCGTGATACGTGCAGGCGTTAACGGGTAGTGTTGCAGCAGTAATTGCGTCACCTGCTGCAAGGCCCGATATTGCGCCTCGCTATAAGGCTCACTGTCTGTTCCTTCCAGTTCGATGCCTATGGAGAAGTCGTTGCAGTTCTCACGTCCTTCGAACTGCGAAATGCCTGCATGCCAGGCGCGTTTATCAAAGGGGACATACTGCACGATCTCCCCGTCACGGCGAATCAGGCAGTGTGCCGCCACTTTCAGCGCGGCGATATCCGCAAAATAGGGATGGGCATCGGGCGGTAAGGTGCCGGTGAACAGTTTATCGATCCATGGCCCGCCAAATTCACCGGGTGGCAGGCTGATATTGTGGATCACCAGCAGTGAAGGTGCCTCATTATCAGGGCGTTCGTTGCAATGCGGCGACGGCACATGACGCACGCGGGTCAGCCAGCCCTGTTTGATTTTCATAGCGGTTTTCCTTATTTCACCTGGCTGAGAATAGCATGAATAATAAAGGATTCTTGCTTCTTAGTGTGCCGGTCTGATGACATTCACGCACCGCGTGTTAAGGATACTAAACAAAATGCTATCAGTTGCTGGAACCGAATGGCGGTTCAGGCTATTGTGACCGCCTCTGTCATTCCCCTTTCAGGAGTAAAACGTCTATGTCATCCCGTGGTTATGATCCCGACAGCCGTCGTCAGGCGCTGATTAAACGCATTGAAAGTGACATTCCGGATAGCGTTGCGCTGGCGTTAAAAGAGGATCTCGGGGGCGAGATCGACGCTGACCGCGATATCACCGCGCAGCTGTTACCCGCCGATACCCAGGCCGATGCGCAGGTCATCACCCGCGAAGCCGGTGTTTTCTGTGGTAAACGCTGGGTTGAAGAGGTGTTCATTCAGCTCGGCTCAAACGCGACCCTGATCTGGCATGTCGAAGATGGTGATCAGATCGAGGCTGACCAGCTGCTGTTTGAAATCGAGGGGCCTGCCCGGCTGCTGCTGACCGCCGAGCGAACGGCGCTTAATTTTGTGCAGACGCTCTCAGGCGTTGCTACCGAAGTCAGCCGCTATGTCGCGCTGCTGGCGGGAAGCCAGACGCAACTGCTGGACACGCGTAAAACCCTGCCCGGACTGCGGACTGCGCTGAAATATGCCGTGTTGTGCGGCGGTGGCAGCAACCATCGGCTGGGCCTCTCTGACGCTTATCTCATCAAAGAGAACCATATTATTGCCAGCGGCTCGATTCGGCAGGCAGTGGAAAGAGCGCAATGGCTGCAGCCCGATGTGCCGGTTGAAGTTGAGGTGGAATCGCTGGAGGAGTTACGTCAGGCGCTGGAAGCGGAAGCCGATATCGTGATGCTGGATAACTTTAGCCTGGAAGCGATGCGTGCCGCCGTCGAACTTAATCAGGGTCGGGCGTTGCTGGAGGTCTCCGGTAACGTCACCGAAACTACCCTGCCACAGATCGCCCTGACCGGCGTGGACTATGTTTCGGTTGGCGCGCTGACCAAGCATGTGCGGGCGCTGGATCTCTCGATGCGCTTTAAACAAAAATAGCCTGCCTCGCCGTCACTCAGCACGGCGATTTTGCGACCCTGCTTCCGGCGCAGTTTCGACTGCGCTGTAAGTCTGAAATCTGTTCACATCACGCTTTCCAGTTTGCCCATCTCTGCCTGTCTTTTACTGCCCCCGATTTTTAACCTGTCGCCTTCTTAATACGGAGACGATGTGATGAATTATCAACGTGGATTTACGCTGGTTGAACTGATGATTGTGGTGGGTATTGTGGCAATCTTAAGTGCCATCGGCCTGCCCGCTTATCAAAATTATCTGCAGCGTGCTGCCCTTACCGACATGCTGCAAACCATGGTGCCCTATAAAACTGCTGTTGAGCTTTGCGCCATGGAGCGCGGCGGCCCGACGCAGTGCCAGGCCGGAGAAGCGGGTATTCCTGCTGCCAGGGGATCGCGCTATGTCTCGGCACTGAGCGTGACCAACGGGGTCATTACGCTGACCGGCCAGGAGAGCCTGAATGGCCTGAGTGTTGAAATGCTGCCGCTCTGGGACAGCAACGAGGGCGGCATCAGCTGGCAACGCAGTTGCACCAGCAGCAACAATAGCCTGCGTGACAATTGCCTGCAGCAGTTCCGCTTTGCGGATAAAGGAGCCAGCGATGAGCAAGCCTGATGAGGCGATCGCGGCATTATGTCAGCGCTATCGCGCCCTGGTTTTGCACCATGATGCCAGCCAGCTGCGTGTTGCCGTCGCGGAGAGCGTGCCGCCAGGGCTGGCTGAAGCCCTCCATTTTGCCAGCCAGTGTCAGATTGAGATTGAATGCTGGCCGCAGGCCCGGCTCGACCAGCTTCAGCACGCTGACACACCGCTGGTGGCGCGCGAAGAGGCACCAGCAGAATCAGCGATCGAAGCGACACAGCTGATCCTGCGTCAGGCGCTGGAGCGTCGCGCCTCTGATGTACATATCGAACCCGGCCGTGATGGCCTGCGTGTGCGTCTGCGTATCGATGGTGTATTGCACCCTCTATCTTCCCTGCCCGCCACCCAGCCTGCTGCGCTGCTGGCGCGACTGAAGATCCTCGGCGGACTGGATATCGCCGAACGCCGGTTACCGCAGGATGGTCAGTTCAGTCTGGAGATCGCCGGTAAACCTGCCTCTTTTCGCCTGGCGACCTTACCCATCTACGGTGGTGAGAAAGCGGTGGTCCGGCTGTTGCAGAGTGAAAGCGCGGCGCTGTCGCTGGATAAACTCGGCTTACCCGCCGCGCAGTTGCGCCTGTTCTGCGCCGCGCTGGCGCAGCCGCAGGGGCTGATTCTGGTCACCGGGCCTACCGGCAGCGGCAAGACGTTTACGCTCTATAGCGGACTCAGTGCCCTGAATACGCCGGAAAAAAATCTGTGCAGCGTTGAAGATCCGATTGAGATCCCCCTGCCCGGCATTAACCAGACGCAGATCCATGCTAAAAACGGCCTCGATTTTAACCGCGTGCTGCGGGCGCTGCTGAGACAGGATCCGGATGTAATCATGGTCGGGGAGATCCGCGATGCTGAAACGGCGGAGATTGCGGTTAAAGCGGCACAGACCGGGCATCTGGTGCTGTCGACGCTGCACACCAACTCCACCGCCGAGACCCTGACCCGGCTGCGACAGATGGGTATTCCCGGTTATCTTCTGGGGTCGGCGCTGAAACTGATTGTTGCTCAGCGCCTGGTTCGACGCCTCTGTCCCCACTGCCGTCAGCCCGCTCAGGCGGTGGCGCACTATCCTGCGGAACTCTGGCCCGGTACCTTGCAAACCTGGCGGGCATCCGGCTGCGACCACTGTTTTTCCGGCTATTTTGGCCGGCTGGCGCTGTTTGAACTGCTGCCGATCAATGCCAGGCTGCAAAATGCGATCGCCGCCGAAATGCCGCTGGAGAATCTGCTCAGCCTGGCGAAACAGCAGGGATTACGCACCCTGCTGGTGTCTGGCCTGGAAGCGGTAAGCCGGGGTGATACCTCGCTGGAAGAGATGCAACGGGTGATTGGGCTGGACGATGGCTGATGCGTCTTTATTTCGCTGGCAGGCGGTCGATAGCCAGGGCCAGTTAGTCAGTGGCCAGCTACTGGCTATCGACAGTGATAACCTGCTGCTGATGCTGGCGCAGCGCGATCTTCTGCCGGTGAGCTGGAAGCGAGAAAAAGTGTGGCGTCAGAGGGAGTGGAAGTGGCAGCACAAAACCGATCTGATTCGTCAGCTGGCAACCCTGCTCAAAGCGGGACTGCCGCTGGCAGAGAGTCTGGCTTTGCTGGCTGAGGGCCATCCGCATGCAGGCTGGCGTGCTCTGATGCTTGTCCTGCATCATCGGGTACTCAGCGGTGCCCCTTTTTCGCAGGCTTTACGTGAATGGCCGCAGATTTTTCCGGCACTCTATCCGGCCCTGATGGAGGTGGGCGAACTGACCGGTCAGTTGGATACCTGTTGCAGTGAGCTGGCCCGGCAGCAGATCCGGCAACAGCAGTTATGGCATCAGGTGGCGAAGGCGCTGCGTTATCCTCTGTTCATTCTGCTGGTGGCGATTGCGGTCACCTGCGGCATGCTGCTGTTCGTTCTGCCAGAGTTCGTTGCCGTCTATGACTCCTTTGATGCCCCTCTGCCCGCCTTTACGGCAGCGGTAATGCAGTTATCTGCCGCGCTTCAGGAGTGGGGAGCGGTGTTAGCCATCAGCGTATCGCTGATGCTGGCAGCCTGGCATCAGTTACGACGACGCTCTGCGGGCTGGCAGCGCCGTGAGCAGGCGATTTTCCTGCGCATCCCGCTGCTTTCCGGGTTATGGCGTGGCACGCAGCTGACGCAGATCTACACCATTCTGAATCTGACACAGCGCGCCGGGTTAACTTTGCTACAGGGACTGGCTGCCGTTGAAGTGACGCTCTCATCATTGCTATGGCGGGAAGCAATGGCCGGACTGCAGCAGCACATTGCTCAGGGGAATCCTCTGCATCAGGCGCTGATGCATCATCCGCTGTTCACACCATTATGCGGTCAGCTGGTTCGCGTCGGCGAAGAGGCGGGCGCGCTGGATTTAATGCTGGCTCGTCTGGCGGAATGGCATGAGGCAGAAACCCGTGAGCGCGCTGACACACTGGCTGCTTCGCTGGAACCGATGATGATGGTGGTGATTGGCGGCATTGTCGGCACGCTGGTGATTGCGATGTATCTGCCGGTGTTCGGGCTGGGTGATGCGATGCATTAAGGGGCGCAGGCTGCGCCCCGGATAACTATCGGTTGAAAACGCGGTTTTCCTGCTCATTAACCCGAATAAAGGTGGTGCGCTTGGTCAGCTCTTTCAGCCGCTCCGCCCCCACATAAGTGCAGGCGGAACGCAGTCCACCCAGGATATCGCGCGCGGTGTCAGCAACCGGGCCACGTAATGGCAGCTTCACCGTTTTACCTTCTGCTGCGCGATATTGCGCCACACCGCCAACGTGACGCTTCATCGCCGATTCGGAACTCATGCCGTAAAACAGCATAAAGCTTTCGCCATTCTCTTCGACCACCTGCCCTTCACACTCATCATGTGCCGCCAGCATGCCACCCAGCATCACGAAGTCGGCACCGCCGCCAAACGCTTTCGCAATATCGCCAGGCACTGAACAGCCGCCATCACTGACAATCTGTCCGCTTAAGCCATGCGCCGCATCGGCACATTCAATGACAGCGGAAAGCTGCGGATAGCCCACGCCGGTTTTCACCCGGGTTGTACAGACCGAACCCGGGCCAATGCCGACTTTGACGATATCCGCGCCAGAGAGAATCAGCTCTTCCACCATTTCGCCCGTTACCACGTTACCGGCACAGATGGTTTTAGCCGGGAAGGTTTCACGGGCGCGCTGCAGAAAATCAACAAAATGCTGAGAATAGCCGTTGGCCACGTCGATGCAGATAAACTGCAGATCGTCTGACAGCGCCATAATCGCAACCAGTTTATTGAGATCGGCCTCCGAGGTGCCGGTTGAAACCATCACATGTTTCAATACCGTCGCGGGGACGCGCTGAATAAACGCGCGCCACTCATCTACGCTGTAATGCTTATGGACTGCTGTAAGGATATTGAAGCTGGCCAGCGCCTCAGCCATTGAAAATGTGCCGACGGTATCCATGTTGGCGGCGATAATCGGTACGCCGCTCCAGCTCAGGCCCGAATGTCTGAAGGTAAAGCTGCGTTCCAGCTCAACCTGTGAGCGACTTTGCAGCGTGGAGCGTTTGGGGCGGATTAAGACATCTTTAAAGCCCAGTTTTAAATCTTCTTCAATACGCATAAACAGTGTCCTGGTAAGTGGCAATGAATCGTCGTTCACGAAGTAAGCACAGCTCCAGTGACGTTATGATACGCGCCTCTCGCTGCGCGACAAGACTGCGAATTTCACTTTATTTACGCTACAATCCGTTAAATTTAATTGTGCTTTATCGGTGTGATCTGAAGCGCATTTTTGCGTTTTTTATACAGATCATTACCCTGAAGCCCTGTCGAAAAGAGAAGTCAGGTGAAAAACATGCCCTATATCGTCGCGCTTACAGGGGGGATCGGCAGTGGTAAAAGTACGATTGCCCAGGCATTCGCAGCGTCTGGCGTGGAAATTATTGATGCTGACCTGATAGCACGTGAAGTTGTCGAACCCGGCACACCCGCTTTGCAGGCCATTCAGGCGCGCTATGGCACGTCGATAGTGACTGATGAGGGGAAGCTTGATCGTAGCCGGCTTCGCGACATTATTTTTCAGCAGCCGGAAGAGAAAAGCTGGTTAAACGCGCTGCTGCATCCACTGATTAATGCCCGGACGCGTCAATTGATCGCCGAAGCCACCACACCTTATGTGCTCTGGGTGGTGCCGCTACTGGTGGAAAATCAGTTACAGCACCAGGCTGATCGGGTACTGGTGGTGGATGTTGATGAGGCAACGCAGTTAGCGCGCACCCGGCAGCGTGATCATCTTTCCGTCGCGCAGGCGAAACGCATTCTTGCCGCACAGGCGACGCGCCAGCAGCGCCTCGCCTGTGCCGATGACATTATTGATAACAGTGGCGAGCCCGACGACGCCTTGCCGCAGGTTGCCGAACTCCATCAGCGCTATCTCAGGCTGGCGGCAACGAAACAGGATTAATACCATGAGCACACCCGTTCTGTTTGAACACCCTCTGAATGAAAAAATGCGAACCTGGTTACGGGTTGAGTTTTTGATCAATCAGTTAGATGAAATTGTCCCACTGGATAAAACCGTTAATGCGCTGACCTTTTTTCGCCTGATTAGCGAACTGCTCGACATTTTTGAGCGTGGCGATATGCGTACTGAATTGTTAAAAGAGCTGGAGCGTCAGCAGCAAAAGTTACGTGCATGGGCTGATGTGCCAGGTGTTGATATGACGCTGGTTAATGCCCTGCGCGATAAACTCAAAATTCAGTCGACGCAGTTAATGAATGCCCCACGTATGGGCCAGCAACTACGCGAGGACCGTCTGATTGCCCTGGTGCGGCAGCGCCTGAGCATCCCTGGTGGATGCTGCAGCTTTGATTTGCCGGGCCTGCACATCTGGCTCCATCTGCCACAGGAAGCACGCGATGCGCAGGTCGAAGCCTGGATGCTGACGCTGGAGCCACTGCATCATGCGCTGGCGATGATACTGGATTTGATCCGCCAGTCCGGCGCGTTTCATGTGCAGACCAGCCTTAATGGTTTTTATCAGGATAATGCCGAAGGCGCCGATCTGCTGCGACTGCAGTTGTCGCTGGAGGATGCGCTCTATCCACAGGTGTCCGGACATAAAAGCCGCTACGCCATTCGTTTTATGCCGCTTGATAGTGAGCGTGGTGAAGTTCCGGCCCGCCTTAATTTTCAACTGGCCTGTTGTTAGAGGTAAAAATGCAGCAAGAAGTGATGACCGTTGCCTGTCCGCAGTGCGGCAAAGATGTGATCTGGGATGAACTCAGCCCGTGGCGCCCCTTTTGCAGTAAGCGCTGCCAGCTCATTGATTTAGGTGAGTGGGCCGCAGAAGAGAAACGCATTCCCAGCCGCGACGATATGAACGACAGTGACAACTGGAGTGAAGAAGATCGCTGACAGCCGAACCGGATGGGGCACGCTGCCCCATCCGCTCAGAGTTCGCCGGCGATCAGACGCGCAATCAGCTGATGATTCGCGGGCGGAAACTCCTCCGCGACCAACGCATGCTGATCAACCCAACGCTGCGGCTGACCCTCTTTGCCCCACGGCTCTCCTTTCCACCCTTCGACCAGAAAGAAATGCAGCGTCACGCGCAGATCGTCATAACTGTGGTCTGCATGACCAATCGGGCGTGCCTCGGTGACCTCAATCCCGGTCTCTTCCTGAAGTTCCCTTATCAATCCCTGTTCGGCGCTTTCGCCCACTTCAATCTTACCGCCAGGAAACTCCCACTTGTTCGCCATGTAAGAGGTCGCCGCGCGCTGGGCAAGGAAAATTTGTTTACTGGCATTGCGAATGATGCCAACTGCAACCTGCAGGTGCTTCATGGAGACTATCCGGTAGTAATGGGTGAATGAAGCCTGATTTTAGAGCATGCCGTAGCGGATGTTAACCGCTTTAGCTCAGCGGAGTCACAGTTGCCTGGGTGGCAGAGACCATAAAAAAAGGAGCCAGCGGCTCCTTTTTTATTAGCATTCAGTCTCAGGCGATGCGGCCATGACACTGCTTGTACTTTTTACCGGAACCACATGGGCAGGGATCGTTGCGGCCGACTTTGCGTTCACCACTCTGCTCCGCCACAGGCTCTGCGGCTGCCAGCAGATCCTCTTCAACATGGCTCAGCTGCTGTTGCTGTGCCAGACGTTCAGCTTCTTCGCGACGTTGTTGCTCCATCGCTTCAACTTCTTCTGGCATGCGCACCTGCACTTTGCTCAGTGTACTGATCACTTCATATTTCAGTGATTCAAGCATCGCAGCAAACATGGCAAAGGATTCACGTTTGTACTCCTGCTTCGGATCTTTCTGCGCATAGCCGCGCAGATGGATGCCCTGACGCAGATAGTCCATCGCTGCCAGATGCTCTTTCCACAGCGAATCCAGCGTCTGAAGCATCACGCCTTTTTCGAAGTTGCGCATCATTTCTGCGCCAACGATCTCTTCTTTCTCAGCGTAGCTTTCCATAGCATGGGTCATGATGCGCTCACGCAGCACTTCTTCATGCAGATCGGGCTCTTTATCCAGCCACTCTGCAATCGGCAGGTTTAGATCGAAGTCGGTGCGCAGACGCTCTTCCAGGCCTGGCACGTCCCACATCTCCTCCAGCGACTGCGGCGGAATGTAAGTATCGATGGTGACTTTGTAGACGTCGTGGCGAATGCTGTTGATGGTTTCGCTAACGTCAGACACATCCAGCAGCTCGTTACGCTGACTGTAGATCGCGCGACGCTGGTCATTAGCCACATCATCATATTCCAGCAGCTGCTTACGAATATCGAAGTTACGGCTCTCAACTTTGCGCTGGGCATTGGCAATCGCTTTGGTGACCCACGGATGCTCAATCGCTTCGCCTGGCTTCATGCCCAGTTTACGCATCATATTCGAGACGCGGTCTGAGGCAAAAATACGCATCAGCGCATCTTCCATCGACAGGTAGAAGCGAGAAGAACCGGCGTCACCCTGACGACCTGCACGACCACGCAGCTGGTTGTCGATACGACGCGATTCGTGACGCTCAGTACCGACGATGTGTAAACCACCTGACGCCAGAACCGCATCATGACGAATCTGCCATGCCGCTTTAATTTCTTCGATTTGCGCTTCAGTTGGCTCTTCCAGTTCGGCCACTTCAGCGTGCCAGCTGCCGCCCAGCATAATATCTGTACCACGTCCGGCCATGTTGGTGGCGATAGTGACCGCACCCGGCTGACCGGCCTGCGCCACGATATCCGCTTCGCGGGCGTGGAATTTGGCGTTCAGAACGTTATGTTTGATACCGGCACGGGTCAGTTCGTTAGAGACCACTTCTGATTTCTCAATCGAGATGGTTCCCACCAGCACCGGCTGACCATTGGCGGTGCGCTCACGGATATCTTCGATAATGGCATCGATCTTCTCTTTCTCGGTCATGTAGACCAGGTCAGCCAGATCTTTACGCACCATCGGACGGTTGGTCGGCACGACAATGGTGTCGAGCTTATAAATGGAGCTGAATTCAAATGCTTCGGTATCAGCGGTACCGGTCATACCGGCCAGCTTCTCGTAAATACGGAAGTAGTTCTGGAAGGTGATAGAGGCCAGCGTCTGGTTCTCGTTCTGGATCTCAACGCCTTCTTTCGCTTCAATCGCCTGATGCAGACCATCAGACCAGCGACGACCCTGCATGGTACGGCCGGTGTGTTCATCAACAATCACCACTTCACCATCTTTCACGATGTAATCCACATCGCGGGTAAAGAGTGCGTGCGCACGCAGCGCCGCAGTGACGTGGTGCATCAGCATGATGTTGGTCGGAGAGTAGAGTGACTCGCCCGCTTCCATGATGCCCTCGCTGACCAGCAGCTCTTCCACTTTGACCAGACCGCGCTCAGACATGTGAGCCTGACGCGCTTTTTCATCGACCCAGAAGTCGCCTTCACCCTGATGGGTTTCGGTATCTTCTTTATCCTGGCGCACCAGATGAGGGATGATCTTGTTCACTTTGGTGTAAAGTTCAGAACTGTCTTCTGCCGGACCAGAGATGATCAGCGGCGTACGCGCTTCATCGATCAGGATGGAGTCGACCTCATCCACCAGCGCATAGTGCAGTTTACGCTGTACACGCTCTTCCGGGCTGAAAGCCATGTTATCGCGCAGGTAGTCGAAGCCATATTCGTTGTTGGTGCCGTAGGTGATGTCTGCTGCGTAAGCTTCACGCTTTGCCACCGCCGGCAGCCCCGACATGTTGATACCAATGGTTAAACCCAGGAACTCAAACAGCGGACGGTTGTTTTCCGCATCACGCTGTGCCAGATAGTCGTTGACGGTAACCACGTGAACGCCTTTGCCGGACAGCGCATTCAGATAGGCTGGCAGCGTTGCGGTCAGCGTTTTACCTTCACCGGTTCGCATCTCAGCAATGCAGCGATCGTTCAGCACCATGCCGCCGATCAGCTGCACGTCGAAGTGACGCATCCCGAACACGCGTTTACTGGCTTCACGCACGGTTGCGAACGCTTCCGGGATCAGGCTTTCCAGCGATTCACCTTTTTTCAGGCGTTCGCGGAACAGGTCAGTTTTCGCTTTCAGTTCATCATCAGAGAGCTTCTCAAAATCGGGCTCCATCTTATTGATGACGTCCACCACTTTACGCATACGACGCAGGGTACGATCGTTACTGCTACCAAAAACCTTGGTTAATATTTTGCTTAACATAATAAATATATTCTCAATTCAGCCGGAGCATTCCGGACTGCGAAATCTTAACAGAGTGAATAAAACCAAAAATATTAGCAGAACAATCGGGCAGGTCCGGCGCGAATGCCATGCACGCTGGCATGCCACTCTACCCATGAACGGGTAACGGCCGTGAAAAGAGGCGGCGTAGAGATCTGCTGCGGTGCAGTGTGCATCGCAGAATGTGATGTCAGTAAACTATGCAGTGAGTCGATCAGCGCCAGCTTTTGTGCCGCCAGCGGTAATGTCTGTTGCTCCGCCTGCGCCTGGGGCGCCAGCGTGAAAGAGAGATGACGAATAACGGTGCGGATGGCGTGCTGATGCCAGTAATCCACGCTGAAGCTCGGGCGTCGGGACGCTTCCTGCAGCCGGATCAGGTGATCAAAGCGTGTGGCACTGCCAAGAAAGAGACTGCTGGCCGGAGATTCAGACGACGCGTTGAGTTCGGAGCTTTGCGCACAGGCTGGCAGGCCAAAGCTGGCCGCTACCATCCCTAACAGGAGATGAGGCCAGAAGTAGCGTCTACCTAATTGTCGCCAGCGCAGAAGAATCCCGATCACAACCTTTCCATCGCGCATGCTCTGTTGCGCTCTTGTTTTCTGGTACCCGCCGCGAGCCGCAACGGATTTCGGCCTGTAAAAGCGCCACAGATAGTATCATTAATGTGGGGCATCCACACCTGGGATTAAAGTGATGGCGAGAGAAAACGCGTGTGATTGTTCAGCAAATCAGCAGAACAGACAACGCTTTGCGAGCGAGGTCGCAGTCATCAGGCGTGTGATAAGAGGCAATAAAAAACGGCTGGCGCCGCTGACCGGAGAGGGTGTCAGCATAACCAGCCGTTTCACGTTCCGGGGTAATTAAGCCAGAACCAGATTCGGTGCTTTGAATGCCAGCGGCAGTTCAGCTTCGTCTTCGAAGGTTGCCCATTCCCAGGCTTCCTGCTTAGCCAGAACCGCTTGCAGCAGCTTGTTGTTCAGCGCGTGGCCCGATTTGAACGCAGTGAATGCGCCAATGATGTTGTGACCACACATAAACAAGTCGCCAATCGCGTCCAGCATTTTGTGACGGACAAACTCGTCCTCAAAACGCAGGCCTTCTTCATTCAGTACGCGGAAATCATCCAGACCTATCGCACAATCTAAGCTACCGCCCAGGCACAGGCCTTTAGACTGCAGATATTCGATTTCACGCATAAAGCCAAATGTACGCGCCCGGCTGATTTGACGAACAAAGGCGTCAGCAGAGAAGTTCATCGCATAACGCTGTGAGCTGGAATCGATAGCCGGGTGTTTGAAGTCGATGGTGAAATCGAGTGAGAAGCCGTTAAACGGTTTGATCTCGGCCCATTTGTCACCCTCTTCCACACGCACGGTCTGCTTAACACGCACAAATTTCTTCGCGCTGTTGAGCTGCTCGATACCCGCATCCATCAGCAGATAGATAAACGGTGCTGCGCTGCCATCCATGATCGGGATTTCTGGCGCATCGACTTCAACAATAATGTTGTCGATACCCAGACCCGCCAGGGCGGCATTGAGGTGTTCAACCGTGGAAATACGCACGCCTTCATCATTCACCAGGCAGGTACTCAGCATGGTGTCGCGCACGTATTTTGCATCAGCCGGAAAATCTACCGGTGGATTCAAGTCGGTGCGACGATAGATGACCCCGGTATTAGCCGACGCAGGGCGTAATGTCAGGGTGACTTTTTTGCCGGTATGTAAACCGACACCAGTCGCCTGAACAATACGTTTTAATGTCCTTTGTTTGATCATCGTATTATCTCGCAATATCACCTGTCCGACCGCCAGTATACTTTACCAGCGGACAGAGACTTTAGCACAAAGAGCGGAGAATCCCAATTATAGGGTTAATCCTAATCGGCCTGCTTACGTAAAAAGGCCGGAATATCAAGATAGTCGGGCTCTTTGTTCGACTGCGCAGCCTGGTCGTTAACGACTTTGGCAGCAGGTTTCTGCTCCTGCGGCAGCGGTGACATACCGTGCTGCTGATAGCGATGATCCATCACTGGCTGACTGGCTGGCTTGTTGGTTACCAGGGTGATTTCAGGACGCTTGTCCATGCCGATACCGGTTGCCACCACGGTGACGCGCAGTTCGTCATTCATTTCCGGATCCAGTGAGGTACCGATCACGACGGTCGCGTTGTCAGAGGCGAAGGCGCGGATAGTGTTACCCACGGTCTCGAACTCATCCAGACGCAGGTCGAAGCCCGCCGTAATGTTGACCAGCACGCCACGCGCACCAGAAAGGTCGATATCTTCCAGCAGTGGGCTGGAGATCGCCATTTCAGCCGCTTCTTCCGCACGATCTTCACCGCACGCGACGCCTGAACCCATCATCGCATAGCCCATTTCGGACATGACGGTACGCACGTCAGCAAAGTCGACGTTCATCAGGCCAGGACGGGTAATCAGCTCAGCGATACCCTGAACGGCGCCTTTCAGCACGTCATTAGCTGCACCAAACGCATCCAGCAGAGAGATACCACGGCCCAGCACTTTCAGCAGCTTGTCGTTTGGAATGGTGATCAGTGAATCGACATGCTTAGAGAGTTCGGCGATCCCCTGCTCGGCAAACGCCATGCGCTTTTTGCCTTCGAAGTTGAACGGCTTGGTGACAACCGCCACCGTCAGGATACCCAGCTCCTTAGCCACTTCAGCCACGACAGGCGCTGCACCGGTACCGGTACCGCCGCCCATACCTGCTGCGATGAAGACCATGTCTGCCCCTTCCAGCGCAGAACGCAGTGCTTCGCGATCTTCTTCTGCAGAGTTACGGCCCACTTCCGGGTTCGCACCCGCACCCAGACCTTTGGTAATGTTATTACCGATCTGAATGGTCTGGCCGACAGCTGTTTTACGCAGCGCTTGCGCGTCGGTATTCACAGCAAAGAATTCCACACCTTCGATACGCTCGCGTACCATGTGCTCTACGGCGTTACCGCCGCCGCCACCGACGCCGATGACTTTAATCACCGCGTCGTTGGTTAATTCCATAGGTTCAAACATGATTTCTCTCCGTTATGTGCCTGTCGCCTGGAGATCACTAAAGAAAACAGCATGATCCCCTTTCACAAAAATTAAAACTCTTTTTTTAACCAACTGTTAATACGCTTGAACCAGTTACCTACTGAGACCCGTTTTTCGGTCTCTGCATCACCGTTCATGTGCGACTCTTTGCCGTAATGCAACAGTCCCACGGCAGTGGAGTAGTACGATTCCTGCGCATAGTCAGTCAGGCCGGTAATATTCAGCGGCTGTCCGATACGCACCTGCGTATGGAATACGCGTTGCGCACAGGCCGCCAGTCCTTCGATTTGCGCTGCACCACCGGTCAGGACAATGCCTGCGGCTAAGTGATGCTTCACGCCCTGCTGACGCAGTTGTTCCTGTAACTGCAGAATCTCGTCATTGACCAGATTCAAAAGTTCGGTATAACGCGGCTCAATCACTTCAGCCAGCGTCTGACGTTGCAGGCTACGTGGTGGACGTCCGCCCACACTCGGCACCTCAACGTTCTCGTCTTTGCCGACAATCGAGCCCAGCGCGCAACCATGGCGCACTTTGATCGCCTCAGCATCCGTTGGTGGTGTGCCAAACGCATAGGCGATGTCGCTGGTAACGACGTTGCCTGCATACGGAATAACCTTAGTGTGCCGTAAAGCGCCGCCGGTATATACGGCTATGTCCATTGTACCGCCACCAATATCGACAACACACACGCCCAGCTCACGTTCGTCTTCAGTCAGAACGGCAAAACTGGAGGCGAGACCGGCAAAAATCAGCTGATCCACTTTCAGCCCGCAACGCTCAACGGCTTTAACGATGTTCTTCGCCATATCGTTGTGGCAGGTGATCAGATGCACTTTCGCCTGCATACGCACGCCGGAAAGCCCGACCGGATTTTTAATCCCTTCCTGATAGTCGATGGCGTATTCCTGAGGAATGACGTGCAGGATGCGATGCTCGTCACGTACTCTCACCGATTTGGCGGTATGTACGACGTTCTCTACATCATCCTGAGTCACTTCCTCTTCGGAAATCGGAACCATCCCGATTTCGTTCTGACAACTAATATGTTTGCCCGATAAAGCAAGGTAGACGGAGGAGATCTGGCAATCTGCCATCAGCTCAGCCTGATCGATGGCGCGCTGAACGCATTTCACCACCGACTCAAGGTCGTTTACGCCACCTTTATCCATACCGCGGGAAGGGCAGCTGCCCACCCCAATAATGTTGACCATACCATCGGGCAGAACTTCCCCAACCAGGGCGGCAACCTTCGCAGTGCCGATTTCGAGTCCAACTACCAGTTTTCTGTCCGTTGCCTTGATCATTGTTGTTTAGCCTGTGCCTGGTTCTGTTGCTGATTACTGTCCTGTGGCTCCATCACGATCGGTGTCCAGCCAACAGAAGCGCCAGAGTCGTATCGTAAATCCACGTAGCTGATACGTTTGCTCTCGTTCTGACCTTGCTGTTGCAGCACCGGGTAGAGCTCAATAAAGCGATTCAGTCGTTTCATGGTGTCGCTGCGGCCCAGTTCGATACGAACATCGTCGCTGGTGACCAGCTGCCATGAACGCCGCGCCGTCATCGACGCCACCTTCAGAGTAAACTTCCGGGCTTTCAGCACATCATCCATGCTGTGATAGCCCGCCAGGACCTCTTTCTCACTCCCTTCCGGCCCGTACAACATCGGCATTGTCTCTTTGCCGACATGACTGGCGGGTACGCTGAAGGAGACACCCTCAGCATCCACCATGTGCAAATCGTTCCAGCGCGCCACCGGTGTGTACTCCACAAGGTGGATCTTCAGTTCGTCCGGCCACTGCTTACGTACGCTGACCTGCTTAATCCAGGGCAGCCGCTCAATCTGCTGCTGCAGGATGTCCACGTCCTGAGACATAAACGTACCAGGCGGACCCAGCGACAAAATCGCCTGACGAATATCATCGTGTGTGGTGTAATGCGTCTGTCCTGTCACCACCAGTTTTGACAATGGCAGCCGGGACGCATCGTTCATCCACTTCAGTACCACCAGCCCGCCAGCAACCATAATCCCGATGACGATCAGCAGAAAAATAATGCCGAACAGTCGGGCACCGTTACTGCGCCCGGTGCGAATACGCTCCTGCGGTTCACGGTTTCGAACTCTCATCGCCGCCTGTGACATATCAGTCGGCCAGCTCCAGAATATGGGCAACCAGCTGCGGGAAGCTCATGCCCGCCTGTTTCGCTGCCATTGGCACCAGACTGTGGCTGGTCATGCCCGGTGAGGTATTGGCTTCCAGTAACTGAAAGCGCCCTTCCCCGTCGGTCATCACATCAACCCGTCCCCAGCCGCGACATCCCAGCGCACGCCAGGCCGCCAGTACCAGCTGTTGTAATTCCGCTTCACGTTCAGCGCTTAAATCGGCCGGACAGACGTACTGAGTATCGTCAGAAATGTATTTAGCTTCATAGTCATAGAACTCGCTGGCGCTCTTTATTTCAATCGAGGGCAGAATACGATCGCCCACAATCGCGACGGTGTACTCCGCGCCGCTGAGAAACGCTTCGACCAGCACGTCATTGTCGTGCTTAAACGCCATGTCCAGTGCCGCCGGCAGCGCGCTCAGATCGTTAACCCGACTGATGCCCACGCTGGAGCCTTCACAGGCTGGCTTGACGAACAACGGCAGGCCAAGTGCCGCAATTGCCGCGTTGTTTTCTGCGTCCAGACCGGCATCAAACTGCTGACGCGTCAGCCAGACAAACTTTCCTGACGGTAAACCACGTCCCTGCCACAGCAGCTTGGTGCGCAGCTTATCCATAGTCACGGCCGATGCCATCACGCCGCTGCCGGTATACGGCAGTTGCAGGAACTCCAGCACCGCCTGCAGCGTGCCATCTTCTCCGCCCCGGCCATGCAGTGCGATAAAGGCTTTGGTAAAGCCCTGCTCTTTCAGCGTCAGCACAGAGACATCACGGGTATCGATGCCATGCGCATCAATGCCCATTTCCCGTAATCCGGCGAGGACGGCCTGACCTGAGTTCAGCGAAACCTCGCGCTCTGCCGAGGTGCCACCCATTAATACTGCAACTTTATCCGCCATGACGATCCTCCGCTTTGCGTTCCGGCTGGAGCTTAGTGTCAGCCAGCTTGCGGGCAACCTTGCCGACGTTACCGGCTCCCTGCACCAGAATCAGGTCATTGCCTGACAGCAGCGGTGCCAGCATCTCTGGCAGCGCGTCATGTTCCGGCACCAGAATCGGATCCACCTTGCCGCGATTACGAATCGCACGGCACAGCGACCGGCTGTCAGCACCCGGAATAGCGGTTTCACCGGCAGAGTAAACATCCAGCATCAGCAACACATCCACATGCGACAGTACGTTGGCGAAATCATCAAACAGATCGCGGGTGCGGCTGTAACGGTGCGGCTGAAACACCATCACCAGTTTTTTATCCGGCCAGCCTGCGCGCGCGGCTTTAATTGTCGCGTCCACTTCGGTGGGATGATGACCGTAATCATCAACCAGCATCGCGGTGCCCGGCTGTCCGTTGACCGGCTCTGTCGGGAATTCACCCAGCAGATCAAAGCGACGGCCCGTGCCCTGGAAACTCTCCAGCGCAGCCAGGATAGCATTGTCTTCAATGCCCTCTTCACTGGCGACGGCGACGGCGGCTGCCGCATTCAGGGCGTTGTGGCGTCCCGGCGCGTTCAGCGTAATCTGCAGCGGTGCTTTATCCTGACGGATCAAGGTGAAATGCCCCTGCGCGCCACTCTGTTCATAATTTTCAATGCGCAGGTCAGCATCATCACTGAAACCGTACGTGGTGATATGGCGTCCCACGCGAGGGATCAGATCACGAATAACCGCATCGTCCACACACATTACCGCACGACCGTAAAACGGCAGGTTGTGCAGGAAGTTAATAAACGTCTGCTTCAGGTTCTCAAAATCGCCCTGATAAGTGTCCATATGATCAGCTTCGATGTTGGTCACAATCGCCACCATCGGCTGCAGATGCAGGAACGACGCATCGCTCTCATCCGCTTCAGCAATCAGATACCGGCTGTGACCCAGACGGGCATGGGTGCCTGCTGCTTTGACCAGTCCACCGTTAACAAAAGTCGGATCGAGACCCGCTTCCGCATAAATACTCGACACCATCGCCGTGGTGGTCGTTTTGCCATGGGTACCCGCAACGGCGATGCCGTGACGAAAACGCATCAGCTCAGCCAGCATCTCCGCGCGACGGATCACCGGGATACGCTGTTCACGTGCCGCCACCAGTTCGGGGTTATCCTGCGAAACGGCGCTGGAAACCACCACGACGCTGGCATCGGTCACGTTTTCGGGGCGATGGTTAAAATAAATGGTGGCACCCAGCGCAATCAGGTTCTGCGTCACCGGGTTAGGGGCCAGATCTGAACCGCTGATATGGTAGCCTTCATTTGCTAACACTTCGGCAATACCGCCCATGCCAGCACCGCCGATGCCGACAAAGTGGATGTGCCGGACGCGACGCATCTCGGGCACGATAGAACGCAGTTTTGCCAATTGTTGTGTATTCATCGCTCTCAGTTACCTGCTATTTCAGTTTGTACCCAGTCCGGGTACAGGTCAGACGCGCTGACCGGAATGATTACTTTGCGGCGCGAGCCACTTCCTGAGCGACCCGTTCAGTCGCATCGGGGATCGCCACCTGACGGGCCTGCTCAGCCATCGTCAGCAGTGTTGCGCGATCCCAGTGGCGTAGCTGATCCGCTACAGCCTCCGCAGTAAATTGCGGCTGCTCAAAAATTCTGGCGGCGCCCGCTTTCTCCAGCGGCAGCGCGTTCCAGTACTGCTGGCGATCTTTGTGCTGAAATGGCACGAAAATCGCCGGTAAGCCAGCGGCAGCGACTTCGCTCACGGTTAACGCGCCGGAGCGGCACACCACCACATCAGCCCAGGCGTAGGCGGCAGCCATGTCATCAATAAACTCGGTCACCTTGTGCTGCGTCTGCCCGACCTGCTGATAAGCTTTCTCTGTTTCGGGCAACGACCCTTTACCGGTCTGATGCCACAGGGTGATCTCATCACCCACCAGCGCGGCAACCTGCGGCAGCGTCTGGTTCAGTATCCGCGCACCCTGACTGCCACCGATCACCAGCACCCGTATCGGGCCATGACGATTCGCGAGACGTTGCGCGGGTAAAGGCAGTGCCAGTACATCAGTGCGAACCGGATTTCCCACCACATCGGCGGCCGGAAACGCGCCCGGGAACGCCTGCAATACTTTCGTGGCGATTTTCGCCAGCCATTTGTTGGTCAGCCCGGCAATGCCGTTCTGCTCATGCAGCACCACCGGAATACCGCAGCTCCAGGCCGCTAAGCCGCCAGGACCGGAAACGTAGCCACCCATGCCCAGCACCACATCCGGCTGCCAGGCTTTCATGATGCGACGGGCCTGACGCCATGCATTAAAGATGCGCAGCGGTGCCAGCAGCAACGCCTTCATGCCTTTACCACGTAATCCGCTGATGCGGATGAAGTCGATGTCGATGCCGTGCTTTGGCACCAGATCGGCTTCCATACGGTCGGCAGTGCCTAACCAGCGGACCTGCCAGCCCTGTTCCATCAGATGATGGGCGACAGCCAGACCGGGAAAGACATGTCCGCCGGTTCCGCCTGCCATCACCATCAATCGCTTACCGCTCATCGACCACCTCGGGTAAACGCCTGCGCTTTCGCCAGGCGCGTTTCATAATCTATGCGTAATAAAAAGACGATGGCAGTCGACATAATGATCAGACTTGACCCACCGTAACTGATCAGCGGTAAGGTCAGACCTTTGGTCGGTAACATACCGGCTGCCGCACCGACGTTAACCAGCGCCTGAAAGCTGAACCAGACTCCGATTGAACACGCTAAAAAGCCGGAAAAACGCTGATCCAGTTCCAGAGCACGACGGCCAATCGACATCGCACGAAAAGCGACGAAGAATACCATTAAAAGTGCCATTACCACACCGACGTAGCCGAGTTCTTCCCCGATGATGGCGAAAATAAAGTCGGTATGCGCTTCGGGCAGATATTCCAGCTTTTGCACGGAGTTACCAAGCCCCTGGCCCCAGAATTCCCCGCGACCAAATGCCATCAGTGACTGGGTCAGCTGGTAGCCGCTACCAAAGGGATCTTCCCACGGGTTCCAGAACGAGGTCACACGGCGCATACGGTAGGGTTCTGCAATGATCAGCAGGATCACCGCAAAGATGCCGGAACCGATGATTGCCAGGAACTGCCACAGTTTGGCGCCCGCCAGGAACAGCATCGCCAGGGTCGTCACAAACAGCACAACCACCGTACCGAGATCCGGCTGCGCCAGCAGTAACACGGCCAGCACCACCATCACGCCCATCGGCTTACAGAAGCCCCAGAAGTTGTTACGCACCTCTTCCACTTTGCGCACCAGATAACTGGCGAGATAGCAGAACAGAGAGAGCTTCGACAGCTCTGCAGGCTGAATACGCAGCGGACCCAGCGCGATCCAGCGCGATGCACCGTTAACCGAGCTACCGACTACCAGAACAATCAGCAGCATCGCGACCGTGACCATCAGCATCACGTTGCTGTAGCGCTGCCAGAAATCCATCGGCACCCGCAGCGTGACCAGCGCCATACATACAGCCAGCACGATGTAGAAGGCATCGCGCTTGGCGAAATAAAAGAGATCGTCATTCAGACGCTGACCCACCGGCATTGAAGCCGACGTCACCATCACGAAACCAATCACCGCCAGGCCCAGCGTCAGCCATAGCAGTGTGCGGTCATAGAGCACCAGCGAAGAGTC
The DNA here is from genome assembly GCF_019969975.1 of Pantoea sp. OVA07A. Classification (NCBI taxonomy): domain Bacteria; kingdom Pseudomonadati; phylum Pseudomonadota; class Gammaproteobacteria; order Enterobacterales; family Erwiniaceae; genus Pantoea; species Pantoea sp. OVA07A. The sequence goes on from NZ_JAHXYM010000002.1 coordinate 124,312, forward strand.
ATCACTTTCGCGTGCGCCCATGACCCAGTCTTTCAGGCGTCCTGAGAAATATCCCGCCAGTCCGGCGCCAGGAATACGCATCAGCTCAGCTCCTTCGCCAGTTGCGCGAACTGCTCACCGCGCTGCTCAAAGTTACGGAACTGGTCAAGGCTGGCGCAGGCTGGCGACAGCAGAACCATATCGCCTGCTTTAACCTGCGGCGCAATCTGCTCCATCGCCTGGCGCATGGTCTCAGTGCGCACGGCGATTTCAGGACGCAGCGCCGCCAGCGCATCGCCATCGCGACCAAAGCAGTAAAGGCGCACATTGTCGCCCTGCAGCCAGGGGATCAGCGGCGTAAAATCGGCCGACTTGCCATCACCGCCCATCAGCAGCCACAGCGTTCCCTTCACCTGCAGGCCATTCAGCGCTGCTTCGGTGCTGCCGACGTTGGTGGCTTTGGAGTCATTGATCCAGCGCACGCCCTGATGCTCATGGACCAGCTGGAAGCGATGCGCCAGACCGTTAAAGTGCGTTAAGGCGGCCAGACTGGAGGCACGTGGCAGACCCACCGCATCGGCCAGCGCCAGCGCAGCCAGCGCATTGGTGTAGTTGTGCTGTCCCACCATCTTCATTTCAGCCGTGTTCAGGACCTTCTCGCCTTTTACCCGCAGCCAGATACTGCCCTGCTGCTTGTTAAGGTGGTAGTCCCCGAAATCGACACCAAAGCTGACGCAGCGGGTGTCCGCGCCGCGTACCGGCATCGTCAGGGCATCATCGGCGTTAACGATGCAGACCTGTGCATTCTCATAGACCCGCAGCTTAGCAGCGCGATACTGCTGCATACCCAGCGGATAGCGATCCATATGATCTTCGCTGACGTTAAGTATGGTTGCCGCCGCGGCTTTCAGACTGTGCGTGGTCTCCAGCTGAAAACTCGAAAGTTCCAGTACATAGAGTTGCGCCGGTGACTGCAGCAGACTCAGCGCGGGAAGACCAATATTGCCGCCGACGCCCACCTGCCAGCCTGCGGCTTTCGCCATTTCACCCACCAGCGTCGTGACCGTGCTTTTACCGTTGGAGCCGGTGATCGCCACGATCGGCGCCTGCGCCTCGCGGCAAAAGAGCTCAATGTCACCGACAATTTCGATGCCGGCTTCGACGGCTTCGCTGAGAATCGGATGCGCCAGCGCGACGCCAGGGCTGGCAACAATCAGATCGGCCGCCAGCAGCCAGTCGCCGTTGATGCCGCCCAGATGGCGTTCAACCTGCCCGGGCAATTTATCCAGCCCCGGCGGCGAGACACGGGTGTCCATCACGCGAGGCGTAACGCCCTGCGCTAAAAAGAAATCAACACAGGAGAGCCCGGTGAGGCCCAGCCCGATGATGACGACTTTTCTACCCCGATAGTCAGCCATGATTAACGCACCTTCAGCGTGGCCAGGCCAATCAGCACCAGCATTAGCGAAATAATCCAGAAGCGCACAATGACGCGCGGTTCCGGCCAGCCCTTAAGTTCATAGTGGTGATGGATCGGTGCCATGCGGAAAATACGCTGGCCGCGCAACTTAAACGATCCCACCTGCAGGATCACCGACAGCGTTTCAACCACAAATACGCCGCCCATGATCACCAGTAAAAATTCCTGACGCAGCAACACCGCAATGGTGCCCAGCGCGCCGCCCAGCGCCAGCGAACCCACGTCGCCCATAAAGACCTGAGCCGGATAGGTGTTGAACCACAGGAAGCCCAGCCCTGCCCCGACAATGGCGGTACAGACAATCACCAGCTCACCGGCGTGACGCAGATAGGGAATATGCAGATATTCAGCAAACTTCACGTTACCGGTGGCCCAGGCAACCAGCGCAAAGCCCGCGGCGACAAAGACGGTTGGCATAATCGCCAGCCCATCCAGGCCATCGGTCAGATTGACCGCATTACCCGTTCCGACAATCACAAAGTAAGCCAGCAGCACATAAAACAGACCTAGCTGCGGCATGATGTCTTTGAAAAAGGGCACGACCAGTTGGGTCGCGGGGGTATCTTTACCTGCCGCATAGAGCCCGAACGCGACGCCCAGCGAAATCACCGACATCCAGAAATATTTCCAGCGGGCGATCAGGCCTTTGGTGTCTTTGCGTACCACTTTGCGGTAGTCATCGACAAAACCGATGATGCCAAAGCCGATTAACACGAACAGCACGCACCAGACATAGGGATTCGACGGATATGCCCACATCAGCACCGAAATAGTGATGGAGGTCAGAATCATGATGCCGCCCATGGTCGGCGTGCCGCGCTTACTGAAATGCGATTCCGGGCCATCGTTACGGACGACCTGACCAATCTGTAATTTCTGGAGCCACGCGATCAGGCGCGGCCCCATCCAGAGAGAGATGAATAACGCGGTCAGCAGGCTGACAATGGCGCGAAACGTCAGATAGGAAAAGACGTTAAATCCCGAATAAAAAGCGACCAGATGCTCGGCCAGCCAAACTAACATGTTCCTTTCTCCTTTAAGCTCTGTACTACCTGCTCCATGGCGGCACTACGTGAACCTTTTATCAGGACGGTAATTTCTGAGTGTTCGGACAACAATTGACGCAAACGTTCAGTCAGCGCAGTCTTATCGCTGAAATGTTCGCCAACTTCACTGCTTTCACTGATGAAATGGCTGAATTTTCCGGTGCTCAGCACGCGATCAATGCCTGCGTCACGTGCCGCTTGCCCCACTTCGCGGTGACAACTTTCGGTCTCTTCACCCAGTTCCGCCATATCACCCGTGACCAGCACCCGGTAACCCGGCATCTCTGACAGGACCTGAACAGCTGCTGTCATCGAACCGACGTTAGCGTTATAGCTGTCATCCAGCAGCAGCTGATGCGCAGAGAGGCGAACCGGGAACAAACGACCTGGCACCGACTGCAGGTTTTTCAGCCCCTGCTGAACGGCGCTAAGCGGTGCATCCACTGACAGAGCCAGTGCCGCCGCCGCCAGGGCGTTGGCGATGTTATGCCGACCCGGCAATGGCAGCACGATCTCAGCTTCGCCACGCGGCGTTATCATCACAAAATGAGTACCATCCTGAGCAATGCGGATATCACGGGCGGAGAATTCACACTCTGCCGCCTGCGGTGAGAAACGCCACACGGTTTTATCCTGCAGCGTGCTCTGCCAGTTGGGCCAGTCATTGCTCTCTGCGTTCAGAATCGCAATGCCGTGAGCCGGTAAGCCCTGGAAAATCTCGCCCTTGGCTTTAGCAACACCGGCCAGCGAACCAAAGCCTTCCAGATGCGCCGCGGCCAGGTTATTCACCAGCGCGCTTTCCGGTTGAACCAGTCCGGTGGTGTAGGCGATTTCGCCCTGATGATTCGCACCGAGTTCGATGACCGCATACTGATGTTCTGCGGTCAGCCGCAGCAGCGTCATCGGTACGCCATAATCGTTGTTAAGATTGCCTGCGGTGTAGAGCGTTTCGCCACACTCACGCAGAATCGCCGCCGTCATCTCTTTAACCGAGGTTTTGCCGGAGGAGCCGGTCAGCGCCACTACACTGGCGTTCGACTGCTGACGAACCCATGCGCCCAGCCTGCCAAAGGCGAGACGGGTATCTTCAACCACCACCTGTGGCACAGCGACAGGTAAATGCTTACTTACCAGCAGCGCCTGTGCGCCATTCGCAATGGCATCGCCGACGAAGTCGTGCGCATCAAAGCGTTCGCCCACCAGTGCAACAAACAGGCTGCCCGCCGTCACTTTGCGGGTATCGGTGGTCACGTCACTCAGCGTTAAATCGCTGCCGTGCAGCGTGCCGCCGGTGATCTCTGCCAGGGTTTTTAATGAAACCGGAATCATGCAACGCCCCCCAGCAGTGCCGCAACGGTGGCACGATCGGAGTAGTCGAGACGGCGGTTGCCGATGATCTGATAATCTTCATGGCCTTTGCCAGCCACCAGCACGATATCGTCGGGCTGCGCCTGCATAATGGTGTTAGTGACCGCCTGCGCACGACCAGAGACCACGCGGGCGCGGCCTGGGTCCAGCAAACCGGTCAGAATATCTTTTACAATCGCCTGCGGATCTTCGCTGCGCGGATTGTCATCCGTAATCACCACCACATCCGCATATTGCTCAGCAATCGCGCCCATTAACGGACGTTTGCCTTTGTCACGGTCGCCGCCGCAGCCAAACAGGCACCAGAGTTTTCCTTTGCAGTGCAGGCGTGCCGCTTCCAGCGCTTTTTCCAGCGCATCCGGGGTGTGGGCATAATCCACGACAACCGTCGGTTTTCCTGCGGCGCTGAACACTTCCATACGCCCGTTGACCGGCTGCAACTGCGGTGCAACGCTGATTAGCGTCGCCAGCGGATAATCCAGTGACAGCAGCGTCGCCAGCGCCAGCATCAGATTGCTGACGTTGAAGGCACCCATCAGCGGACTGTCGATTTCGCCGTTGCCCCAGCTGGAGCTGAAACGAATATGTGCGCCGTTATCGTGGTAATCCACCGCATCGGCTTTAAGCCAGCGCCCGTGGCAGCCCGGCTGGAGGTTATCCTCCATGGTGACCGCAACGGCATCAGGTAAGCGCGCCAGCCAGCGACGACCGACTTCGTCATCCGCGTTAAGAATCGCCTGCCCGACCTGATGCTCAGAAAAGAGCAGCCATTTAGCTGACTCATAGCTCTGCATATCACCGTGGTAATCGAGGTGATCGCGGCTGAGATTGGTGAAGACCGCTGCGGCAAACGGCAGCGCAGCGACGCGATGCTGAACCAGTCCGTGTGACGAGACTTCCATTGCGGTCAGGGTCGCCCCTTTTTCAGCCAGATCGTGCAGCAGATGCTGAACATCAACCGCTGAACCCGTGGTATTTTCTGCCGCCGCTAAGTGACCTACCAGCCCATTACCGACGGTGCCCATCACCGCGCTGGTCTCACCCAGTAGCGTCGCCCACTGCGCCAGCAGCTGGGTGGTGGTGGTTTTACCGTTGGTGCCGGTGACGCCAATCAGCTTCTGTTTTTCGCCCGGCTGCTGATAAAAACGGCCTGCCAGGGCCGAAAGGCGCTGATGCAGCTGCGCCAGATAGATAACCGGTACGCCGTGCATTTCACGGATTTCGCCGTCGACCGCTTCACCCTCAGCTTCCGCCACCACAGCGGCAACGCCCTGCGCAATTGCCTGCGGAATGAAACGGCGTCCATCAACCTGATGGCCTGCAACAGCGACAAACAGATCGCCAGAAGCCGCAATGCGGCTATCCAGGGTCATGTCACGCAGTGGGCGCGCCGGCGCGCCTGGCACCCAGGGGCCGAGTAAATCGCGCAGGTTACGATCTGTCACTTGATTCCTCACTTCTGTTAGTCACCAGCTCATTCTTGTCATTGGTCGGTAACGCGTCCGGCTCGATGTTCATGGTACGCAGTACGCCACCCATGATGGCTCCAAATACCGGTGCAGAGACCGCACCGCCGTAATACTTGCCGGCCTGGGGATCGTTAATCACCACCACCAGCGCGAATCGGGGATGACTGGCAGGCGCGACGCCTGCGGTGTAGGCAATGTATTTATTGACGTAGCGGCCGTCCGGCCCGACCTTTTTCGCCGTACCGGTTTTTATCGCAATGCGATAACCCTTGATTGCCGCTTTGACGCCCCCGCCACCGGGCAGCGCCACGCTTTCCATCATGTGCATCACGGTTTTCACCAGTGACTCATCGAAAACGCGTTGTCCCGCGACGGGCGGATCCACTTTGGTGATCGACAGCGGGCGATTAATGCCATAGCTGCCAATCGTTGCGTAGACTCGCGCTAACTGTAACGGCGTTACCATTAGCCCGTAGCCGAAAGAGAAGGTGGCCCTCTCTATGTCAGACCACCGTTGTTTTTTAGGGTATAAGCCACTGCTTTCCCCGACCAGCCCCAAATTGGTCGGTTTGCCCAGTCCAAAGCGCGCGTAAGTTTCTACCAGCGCTGAGGAAGGCATCGCTAACGCCAGACGTGAAACACCGACGTTACTCGACTTCTGTAAAACCCCTGTCAGGGTCAATTCGTTGTAGCGCGCCACATCTTTGATCTCATGACCATTGACGCGGTACGGCACGGTATTCAGGACGCTGTTCTCTCTCACCACACCACGCTGCAGCGCCGTCATCACCACCATCGGCTTCACGGTAGAGCCAGGTTCGAAAATGTCGGTGATGGCGCGGTTACGCATCAGATCTTTTGGCGTATTGCCGAGATTGTTCGGGTTGTAAGCCGGGCTGTTGGCCATCGCCAGCACTTCACCGGTATTGACATCCACCAGCACCGCCGTACCCGATTCCGCTTTGTTAAAGGCAACGGCGTTATTCAGTTCACGGTAAACCAGCGCCTGTAACCGCTCATCAATGCTCAGCGTCAGGTTATGAGCGGCCCGGCTGTCCACCGAAGAGATATCCTCGATGACCCGACCATACCGATCTTTACGCACCGTCCGCTCGCCGGGTGCACCGGTCAGCCACTTATCAAAGCTCTTCTCGATGCCTTCAATGCCCTGCCCGTCGATGTTGGTAAAGCCAATGAGATGGGAGGTGACCTGCCCGGCAGGATAGTAACGGCGCGACTCTTCGCGCAGATGAATACCGGGAAGTTTGAGTTTTTTAACGTAGTCGCCGATAGCCGGATTGACCTGGCGCGCCAGATAGACAAAGCGGCCTTTGGGATTGGCATTCACGCGGGCGGCCAGTTGATCAAGGGGAATAGAGAGCGCATCGGAAAGCGCCTTCCAGCGGCTGTCCAGCGTCACGCCGCCACCGGCGTGCAGCTCTTTGGGATCGGCCCAGATAGCGTTGACCGGCACGCTGACTGCCAGCGGACGTCCGGCGCGATCGCTGATCATGCCGCGTGAGGTGGGCACCGCCTGAACACGCAGCGAGCGCAGATCGCCCTCTTTTACCAGCTTGCCAGGATTGATCACCTGCAGCCAGGCCACACGTGACAGCAATCCACCCAGCGCCAGTAAAATACAGCCGCACAGCAACGCAAAACGCCAGCTTACAAAGCTGGCTTTATCTTCCGGTTTCTTCAATTTCAGCGTTCTGCCTGTGCCGCTCATTCGCTATCTGAGGTCCTTATTTCTGCACCACGATATTTTCTTGTGAAGGATCAACGTGCTGCAGTTGCAGCTTCTCGGTGGCGATGCGTTCAACACGGCTGTGATCGCCCAGTGCATTCTCTTCCAGGATCAGGTTGCGCCACTCGATATCGAGTGCGTCACGCTCCAGCACCAGCTGTTCGCGCTGCGCGGTTAACAGTCGTGTTTTATGGGTGGTCGTCACCACCAGCACGGCAGAAACCACCACAGCGATCAGCAACAGCACCGGAATCTTGCCCTTTCGCAGCAGATCCCCGCCGATAACGGCAGGCAGACTGTGACGCTCATTACCGATCATGCGTCGGTTTTCTCCGCGATACGTAATACCGAGCTGCGCGCACGTGGGTTCTCAGAGACTTCAGCATCACCCGGCGACATTTTGCCGAGCAACTTCAGTTCACGCCCACCCAGGGCACGCAGCTGATGTTCAGTCATGGGAATCCCAGGCGGCACCTGCGGTCCGCGACTCTGATCGCGCATAAAGCGCTTCACCAGCCGATCTTCCAGTGAATGGAAGCTGATAACAGAGAGACGACCCTGCGGAGCCAGCACTTCAACAGCGCCTTTCAGGGCAATATCGATCTCTTCCAGTTCGCTGTTAATCCAGATACGAATCGCCTGGAAGCTGCGCGTGGCCGGATGCTTAAACTTATCTTTTACCGGCATGGCGATTGAGATCACCTCAGCCAGTTCCCGGGTCCGGGTCATCGGCTGTTCGCGATTACGCTCGACAATGGCCCGGGCGATGCGTTTGGCGAATCGCTCTTCACCGTAGGTCTTCAGGACAAACGCGATATCCGCCTCTTCTGCGTGCAGCAACCATTCTGCGGCGGAGTGCCCGCGCGACGGGTCCATTCGCATATCCAGCGGTCCGTCACGCATAAAGGAGAAGCCACGTTCGGCGTCATCCAGCTGCGGTGATGAAACCCCCAGGTCCAGCAAAATGCCGTCAATCTTTCCGACCAGATCCCGTTCAGAGACATACTCTGCCAGCGCGGAAAAAGGGCCATGAATAATTGAAAAACGCGGGTCGGTGATCTCTGCGGCAGCGGCGATAGCTTGCGGATCACGATCGATGGCGATCAGCTTTCCCTTCTCTCCCAGCTGCGAAAGAATCAGGCGTGAATGGCCACCACGACCAAAAGTGCCGTCGATGTAAATACCGTCTTCCCTGATATTGAGGCCGTTAACCGCCTCATCCAACAGCACGGTGGTATGTTTGAAATTTTCCTGCATAGCTATAGCGACAAGTCCTGCAACCGCTCAGATAAAGGCTCCTGAGCCGACTGTTCTGCGTCAATATCGTCCCTGACTTGTTGATACCAGGTCTGTTCATCCCACAGCTCAAACTTATTGAACTGTCCAACCAGCATCACTTCTTTGGTTAATTTTGCGTGCTGCCGAAGCGTATTCGCCAGCAGCAGGCGGCCTGCATTATCCATCTGACATTCACTGGCATGCCCCAGCAGCAAACGCTGCACGCGGCGCTCAAGTGGATTCATACTGGAAAGGCGTGCCAGCTTTTTTTCAATGATTTCCCATTCGGGCAGGGTATAAAGCAACAGGCATGGCTGGTGGAGGTCGATGGTACAGACCATCTGCCCCTGAGACTCCCCAATCAGCAAATCGCGATATCGCGTAGGTACGGCGAGCCGCCCTTTGCTGTCGAGATTGACTAACGTTGCTCCGCGGAACATGCCAGTCTCTTCTCCTCATCACCCATTTACGCCACTTTATCCCACTTTTTACCACGAAACGAGTTTAAGGATCCCATGAAATCCTTGTCAAGCCGGAGCGGCAGGTGAATATCACTATTTACAGAGTGAAGAATTAATCTCTGGCGACGATATAAACGAATAAAAGGGGAAAGTAAAAATTAAGCCGATGAATACCTGAATAAAAAAAACGACCCGGGAAAAAACGACTAAAAATGAAACAATGTAAAGGGCTAAATATTAATCGTGGTTTCTGAGACAGCGGCGGCATTTTAGGGGATTTCCGAAAGGAAGCCCAGCGGCTTCAGGCCAGACGGGAAAGTAAGTTTGTTGAAGTTGTAAGCAGATAATAAAAATAACCCTTTCTGCTTTGTTAGATTTGATGAGCAGAATTTACGCTTTTTTACGTCGACCTGTTTATTTAATCAGTTAAATCGTTAAATAAAATGGGCGGGCAGCGTAATACTGCCCGTGGCTCATTTAACTTTTCGGCTTAATTGTCCGCGACGGTATAAATTACGGCGAATGCGGGTTAACCCGGGTTTTGGTTTTCTGGGTTCATCCAGCGAGGCTAAAACTAATTCCAGCACGCGCTCTGCCACGTCGCGATGACGCTGACCCACCGCCAGCACCGGACACTCAAGAAAGTCCAGTAATTCGTGGTCGCCAAAGGTGGCGATGGCCAGCTCGGTCGGAAGCCGTCCGTCTCGTTTCAGCGTCACATCCATCACACCCTGCAGCAGACCAAATGAGGTGGTAAAAAGCGCCTCCGGCATCGGGTGATCTTCAAGGTATTGTTCAAACAGTGCCGCGGCGGCTGTGCGTTCGAAGCTATTGCAGTAGATATAGTCAATCGGCCGGGGATCGTCTTTCCATGCATCGCGGAAACCCAGCTCGCGCAGGAAACTTACCGACAGCTCGGGTAACGCACCGAGGAACAGCACATTTTTGACCTCAAGCTGACGCAGTTCAGCCGCCAGCATATGGGCATCGTCCTGATCGGCACCCACTACGCTGGTGAAATGTTCACGATCCAGCGCGCGATCTAACGCAATAATCGGCAGGGGATCGTTGATCCAGCGCTGATAAAAGGGATGCTCTGGCGGTAACGAGGTAGAGACGATGATCGCATCGACCTGCCGCTGTAACAGATGCTCAATGCAGCGCATCTCGTTATCGGGCTGATCTTCAGAACAGGCGATCAGCAGCTGATAGCCGCGCTGACGGGCCTGCCGCTCAAGATAGTTCGCAATACGGGTATAACTGGTATTTTCCAGATCGGGGATCACTAACCCAATTGAGCGCGTACGCCCGGCGCGCAGCCCGGCAGCCACTGCATTGGGGTGATAATTATGCTCACGTACCACCGCCATGACTTTCTCAACGGTTTTGTCGCTGACACGATACTGCCGCGCTTTGCCATTGATCACATAACTGGCCGTGGTGCGCGACACGCCTGCCAAACGCGCAATTTCATCCAGTTTCACGATAACCCCACCATCAAATCCGCTTTTACGGCAGAAATAGCCGCAGTTAAGCTATGGATAACTCATGGCTATCATCTAACAGCAGAAAAGTGCGCGGAGCAACCGCTTTTCTGAATGTAACTCGCCTGGCGCATAAAAAATAAAAAAACCCGGCATTTCGCCGGGTTAGGTGTGGATTGATGATGACGCTGCGTGATTAACGCATGATACGATCGCCGCGTGAAACGCCGACGATACCGGAGCGTGCCACTTCAACAATTTCAGCCACATCGCGAACGGTACTCAGGAAGGCGTCCAGTTTGTCACTGGTGCCTGCCAGCTGAACCGTGTACAGCGTCGGCGTTACGTCGATGATCTGACCACGGAAGATCTCGGCGTTACGCTTCACCTCTTCGCGGCCATAACCGCTCGCCTGAATCTTCACCAGCATGATTTCGCGCTCAACATAGGCGCCCTGCCCCAGCTCGGTAACGCGCAGCACATCTACCAGCTTGTGCAGCTGCTTTTCAATCTGCTCCAGCACCTTCTGATCGCCCACCGTCTGAATGGTCATCCGCGACAGCGTAGGATCATCCGTTGGCGCCACGGTCAGGCTCTCAATGTTATAGCCGCGCTGCGAGAACAGGCCGACGACACGGGATAATGCGCCGGATTCGTTCTCCAGCAGAACTGATAAAATACGACGCATAATTATGTCCTCTCCGTTTTGCTCAACCACATCTCATCCATGCTGCCACCGCGAATCTGCATCGGGTAAACATGCTCGCTACCGTCAACGGTGACATCCACAAATACCAGACGTCCCTTCGCCAGGGTTTCCAGCGCCAGCGCCAGCTTCTCTTCCAGCTCAGCCGGGTGCTCAATCGCGATCCCGACGTGGCCGTAGGCTTCCGCCAGACGCACGAAGTCAGGCAGTGACTCCATATAAGACTGGGAGTGACGACCGGAGTAGATCATATCCTGCCACTGCTTCACCATGCCCAGCACCCGGTTGTTCAGGTTCAGCACCAGCACCGGCAGATCGTACTGCAGCGCGGTGGAAAGCTCCTGAATGTTCATCTGGATACTGCCATCGCCCGTTACGCAGATGACTGTTTCGTCCGGCAGCGCCATCTTCACACCCAGCGCAGCGGGCAGGCCAAAGCCCATGGTGCCCAGACCACCGGAGTTGATCCAGCGACGCGGTTTATCGAAAGGATAATAGAGCGCAGCAAACATCTGGTGCTGGCCCACATCCGAGGTCACATACGCATCGCCTTTGGTCAGACGGCTGATGGTTTCAATCACCGCCTGCGGCTTGATTTTGTCGCTGGTGCGATCAAATTCCAGGCAGTGACGACTGCGCCAGCCCTCAATCTCCTGCCACCAGTCGTGCAGGCTCTCAGCGCGCTGGCTTTCGCTTTGCGCCAGTAACTCCAGCATCTGCTGCAGCACCTGCTTCGCATCACCGACAATCGGGATATCCGCCGCCACCGTCTTAGAGATAGAGGTCGGGTCGATATCGATATGCATCACCGTGGCGTTGGGACAATACTTCGCCAGGTTGTTGGTGGTGCGGTCATCGAAGCGCACACCAATACCAAAAATCAGGTCGGTATTGTGCATCGTCATATTGGCTTCGTACGTGCCGTGCATACCGAGCATGCCAACGCACTGACGATGAGTGCCAGGGAACGCGCCCAGGCCCATCAGCGAGGTCGTCACCGGAATATTCAGGCTTTCGGCCAGCTTTAACAGTTCGGCTTCGCAGCCTGCGGTAATGGCACCACCACCGGCGTAGATCACCGGCTTCTTCGCGGCCAGCAACGTGGTCAGCGCACGCTTAATCTGACCTTTATGGCCCTGAATAGTCGGATTGTAGGAGCGCATGCTCACCGTATCCGGCCAGTGATAAGGCAACTTGTTGGCCGGATTCAGAATATCTTTTGGCAGATCGATCACCACCGGCCCCGGACGTCCGGTGGAAGCCAGCCAGAACGCCTTTTTCAACACGGTTGGGATCTCTTCGGTACTTTTCACCAGGAAGCTGTGCTTCACTACCGGACGAGAGATGCCGACCATGTCGCACTCCTGAAAGGCGTCATAGCCAATCAGCGACGAGGGAACCTGACCCGAAAGGATCACCAGCGGAATCGAGTCCATATAGGCGGTGGCGATACCGGTAATCGCATTGGTTGCGCCGGGTCCGGAGGTGACGAGCACCACGCCGACTTCACCGGTGGCGCGCGCCAGGCCGTCAGCCATGTGCACCGCACCCTGCTCATGACGCACCAGAATGTGATCGATACCCCCGACGGTTTGCAGCGCATCATAGATATCCAACACTGCGCCACCCGGATAACCGAATACCTGCTTAACGCCCTGATCGATTAACGAACGGACGACCATTTCGGCTCCTGACAACATCTCCATCTTCTGCCTCCAGGCTTGAGGACCCGGCTCTGTTAATACGCCCGTTAGCGCGTACCACAAAGCCCCGGTGCCTGCTTTGCCAATCAAAATCTTATGTTTATGCATGACAGCGGAAACAACTGCCGCTGTCCGGTTACAGAGAAATCTGTTGAGTTTATTTTTCTGAGAGTAGGTCGATTACCATAACCGCAGTTAACCGGGCAGGCAAACCGCAAACCCACGTAAATTAAAAGGCAGGGGCGTAAAGGCTCTGCCCGATAAGAATTGGCTGCGCGGATTAAACTAATTACGCGGCAGAACCGCAGAGGAAAATGCTGATTAAGAAATTATTTTCAGCGTGATCTAAGAAATAACGAAAACTTATAACCTGGCTGCCCTGGCCCACAATCGCCTGACACTTTTCTTTTCTGGCGTAATTAACCATTAAATCGTTGAAGCGCATTCGATTATGCTAAAGAGCAGGTGATACATCCTGCGTCCTCGTAGGGCACCTTCCCGATAAAATCTTTTATTTTCAAGAAAATAAAATCAAACACCCGCAAAATCAGTGCTCATTCCCGGGTCGATTGCCTCCGCAGCCACTACGGCGCTGTTCATTACGCTGCCTGACCGTTAAATAACAGAATATCTTCCTCTGGCACCACTAAGAATACCCCTGCATTGAAGGTTGACATCCCTGAGTGATTCCAGTACCAATATGTACAGCACAACATTTTATAAGGTTTGAATCCATGTTTCGTTCTGTTCGCCTTCTCGGTCTACTACTAAACGCACTCAGCTTGCGCGGTAGACTTGTGGGCGGAATCAAACACTGATTCAAACCTGCTGAAAGTTAAAAACCCGCGCCTGTCGCGGGTTTTTTTATGCTCGTTGCCAGGCCAGAAAAAGCATAAGGATGATTACGATGAGCCAGCAAGTCATTATTTTCGATACCACTCTGCGCGACGGTGAGCAGGCATTACAGGCCAGCCTGAGTGTGAAAGAAAAATTGCAGATTGCTTTAGCGCTGGAGCGCATGGGCGTGGATGTGATGGAAGTCGGTTTCCCGGTCTCCTCACCGGGCGACTTTGAGTCTGTGCAGACCATTGCGCGCACCATTAAAAACAGTCGGGTTTGCGGTCTGGCACGCTGTGTGGAAAAAGATATTGATGCGGCGTACGAATCACTGCGTGTTGCCGAAGCCTTCCGTATTCATACCTTTATCGCCACCTCGCCGATGCACATCGCCACCAAACTGCGCAGCACGCTGCCGGAAGTGATTGAGCGTGCGGTGCATATGGTGAAACGTGCGCGTAATTATACCAGCGACGTTGAGTTCTCCTGCGAAGATGGCGGCCGTACCCCGATTGATGACCTGTGCCGGATGGTAGAAGCCACGATTAACGCCGGTGCCACCACCATCAACATCCCCGATACCGTTGGCTACACCCTGCCAGGCGAGTATGCCCACATCATCGGCGAGCTGATGAATCGCGTTCCTAACATCGACAAAGCAATTATCTCTGTTCACACCCACGATGACCTGGGTATGGCAACCGGCAACGCCCTGGCTGCCGTACAGGCGGGCGCGCGTCAGGTGGAAGGAACGATGAATGGCCTGGGTGAACGTGCCGGTAACTGTGCGCTGGAAGAGGTGATCATGGCGATTAAAACCCGCCAGCAGATCATGAACGTGCATACCAATATCAATCATCAGGAAATCTACCGTACCAGCCAGATGGTCAGCCAGATCTGCAACATGCCGATCCCGGCGAACAAGGCAGTGGTCGGCTCTAACGCCTTCGCTCACTCCTCGGGTATTCATCAGGATGGCGTGCTGAAGAACCGCGAGAACTATGAAATCCTGACGCCGGAATCGATCGGCTTACACAAAATCCAGCTGAACCTGACCTCACGTTCTGGCCGCGCGGCGGTAAAACATCGCATGGAAGAGATGGGCTATGCCGAGCAGGATTACAATCTGGATACGCTGTATGACGCCTTCCTGAAACTGGCCGATAAAAAAGGGCAGGTTTTCGATTACGACCTGGAAGCGCTGGCCTTCATCAACAAACAGAATGAAGAGCCGGAACATTTCCAGCTGCACGAATTTAACGTCCAGACCGGTTCCAGCATCACCGCCACCGCCTCTGTCAATCTGGGCTGCGGCGATGTCGCTAAATCGGATGCAGCCACCGGTAACGGCCCGGTTGACGCGGTCTACCAGGCGATTAACCGTATCACCCAGTTCGACGCTGAGCTGGTTAACTACAAGCTGACCGCGAAAGGCCACGGCGAGAATGCGCTGGGTCAGGTCGATATCGTCGTGAGCTACAACGGCCGCAAGTTCCACGGCATTGGTCTGGCGACCGATATTGTGGAGTCCTCCGCCAAAGCGATGGTCAACGCTCTGAACAATATCTGGCGTGCCCGTCAGGTTGAACAAGAATTGCAGCGCAAATTTAAAGATCAGAAGGAAACCGTATAACCATGTCCAGCTCATCTCATATCGCTGTTTTACCCGGTGATGGTATCGGCCCGGAAGTGATGGCGCAGGCTATGAAAGTGCTGGATGCCATTCGTCAGCGCTTTGATATGCAGATCACCACCCAGGAGTATGCGGTCGGCGGCATTGCTATCGATCAGCATGGTGAACCCCTGCCACCCGCAACGATTGCAGGCTGCGAGCAGGCCGACGCAATTCTGTTTGGTTCCGTTGGCGGCCCGAAATGGGAACACTTACCGCCGGCATCGCAACCGGAGCGCGGTGCGCTGCTGCCGCTGCGCAAACACTTTAAGCTGTTCAGTAACCTCCGTCCGGCTGCACTCTACAGCGGACTGGAGGCGTTTTGCCCGCTGCGCGCCGACATTGCTGCCAAAGGTTTCGACATTCTGTGCGTGCGTGAACTGACCGGCGGCATCTACTTTGGTCAGCCGAAAGGACGTGAAGGCAGCGGCCCGGAAGAGCATGCATTTGATACCGAGGTTTATCACCGTTTCGAAATTGAGCGCATCGCCCGCATCGCGTTTGAATCGGCGCGCAAACGCCGTAACAAAGTCACCTCGGTTGATAAAGCCAACGTGCTGCAGACCTCCGTGATGTGGCGTGAAATCGTCAACGAAGTGGCCAAAGAGTACCCGGACGTGCAGCTGAGCCACATCTATATCGACAACGCCACTATGCAGTTGATCAAAGACCCGTCGCAGTTTGACGTGCTGCTCTGCTCCAACCTGTTCGGTGACATTCTCTCTGATGAGTGCGCCATGATCACCGGCTCAATGGGGATGCTGCCTTCCGCCAGCCTGAATGAAGCGGGCTTTGGCCTGTTCGAACCCGCGGGTGGCTCGGCGCCGGATATCGCCGGTCAGAATATTGCCAACCCGGTCGCCCAGATCCTGTCGCTGTCGCTGCTGCTGCGTTACAGCCTGAATGCCGATGAGGCTGCCGACAGTATCGAACACGCCATCAGCCGTGCGCTGGAACAGGGCTATCGCACCAAAGATTTAGCCGGTGATGGTCCAGCGGTCAGCACAGATGAGATGGGCAGCATCATTGCCCGCTTTATCGCCGAGGAAAAATAAAAAAATGAAAACCTTATACCAGAAGTTATTTGATGCACATGTCGTCCACGAAACGCCAGAAGAAACGCCGTTACTCTACATTGATCGCCATCTGATCCATGAAGTGACCTCGCCCCAGGCCTTTGATGGTCTGCGCGCCCACGGACGTAAAGTCCGTCAGCCGGGCAAAACCTTTGCCACTATGGATCACAACGTTTCTACGCAGACCAAAGATATCAATGCATCGGGCGAGATGGCGCGTATCCAGATGCAGGAGCTGATGAAGAACTGCGCTGAGTTTGGCGTACAGCTGTATGACCTGAATCATCCGTTCCAGGGCATCGTCCACGTTATCGGTCCTGAGCAGGGCATGACGCTGCCGGGCATGACGATTGTGTGCGGCGACTCGCACACCGCCACGCACGGTGCGTTTGGCTCGCTGGCCTTTGGTATCGGCACCTCTGAAGTTGAACATGTGTTTGCTACCCAGACCCTGAAACAGGGTCGGGCAAAAACCATGAAGATTGAAGTGCTGGGCCAGGCGTCAACCGGCATTACGGCTAAAGATATCGTGCTGGCGATCATCGGCAAAACCGGCAGCGCAGGCGGAACCGGCTATGTGGTCGAATTCTGCGGTCCGGCGATTCAGGCGCTGAGCATGGAAGGTCGTATGACCCTGTGCAACATGGCGATTGAGATGGGTGCGAAAGCGGGCCTGGTGGCACCGGATGAGACCACCTTCAACTATCTGAAAGGTCGTCAGTTCTCGCCGCAGGGTGAGAAATGGGAGCAGGCCGTTGATTACTGGCGCACCCTGAAGTCTGACGAAGGCGCGAAATATGATGCGGTGGTAACGCTGCATGCTGAAGAGATTGCACCGCAGGTCACCTGGGGCACCAATCCGGGTCAGGTTATTGCCGTTGATCAGGTGATACCAAATCCGGCCTCGTTCGCCGATCCGGTTGAGCGCGCCTCAGCCGAAAAAGCCCTGGCCTACATGAACCTGCAGCCAGGCATCAAACTGACTGATGTGGCGATTGATAAAGTGTTTATCGGCTCCTGCACCAACTCACGCATCGAAGATCTGCGTGCCGCAGCCGCCATCGCCAAAGGCCGCAAAGTCGCGCCTGGCGTGGTCGCCATGGTGGTACCGGGTTCCGGCCCGGTGAAAGCGCAGGCCGAAGCGGAAGGTCTGGACAAAATCTTCCTGGAAGCGGGCTTTGAATGGCGTCTGCCAGGCTGCTCAATGTGTCTGGCGATGAACAATGACCGCCTGAATCCGGGCGAGCGTTGCGCGTCAACCAGCAACCGTAACTTTGAAGGCCGTCAGGGCCGTGGTGGACGTACTCATCTGGTCAGCCCGGCGATGGCCGCGGCGGCTGCCGTAACCGGCCACTTTGCCGACATCCGTGAACTGACGACAGGAGCTTAAGTCATGGCGAATAAATTTACTCAGCACACCGGCATTGTTGCGCCGCTGGATGCCGCGAACGTCGATACGGACGCGATCATTCCCAAGCAGTTTTTGCAGAAGGTCACCCGCACCGGTTTTGGACAGCATCTGTTCCACGATTGGCGCTTTGAAGATGACGCGGGCACCGTGCCAACGCCCGGCTTTGTGCTGAACAAGCCTGAGTTCAAAGGCACGAGCATCCTGCTGGCGCGTGAAAACTTTGGCTGCGGCTCTTCACGTGAGCATGCGCCTTGGGCACTGACCGATTTTGGTTTTCACGTGGTGATTGCGCCGAGCTTCGCGGATATCTTTTATGGCAACAGCTTCAACAACCAGCTGCTGCCGGTGAAGTTAAGCGAAGAGGAAGTGGATGAGCTGTTCAGACTGGTTGCGGACCAGCCCGGCATCAGCTTTACGGTAGACCTGGAAGCGCAGACGGTCACCGCTGGCGATAAAGTCTATTCGTTCGAGCTCGACAGCTTCCGCCGCCACTGCATGATTAACGGCCTGGACAGCATCGGCCTGACGCTGCAGCACGAAGCCTCCATTTCGAAGTATGAGCAGAATCAGCCCGCCTTCCTGCGCTAATTGAGTAAAATCAGGGCGACATTGGGTCGTAATGCTGATCAGTTAAGATTAGATTTGTAAAGGCTGTCACGGTCAAACGTGGCAGCCTTTTTTCTGGCCGAGCAAGCCGCAGTGCGGGCCAGCGCACCTCTGCTGCTGCCGGGCCGTCCTCGCGCCGCTCACGCGGTACCTTCGGCTTTGAGCCTCCACTCTCGTGCCCTTCTTAACAATACACACTGAAGTTTCAGAGCAGGCCGGTGCCGGGCAGGAGCAGGCAATCCGCAGCGCTGAACAGAATGAGTCTGCCAGGAGAGCCCGCAGGACGCGGGCGAAAGGCGGGGCGGCACAGGATGTGCCATCCCCGGCGGTCCGTCAGGCAGAGGAATGAAGTGAAGGAACCGCGCAGCGGCGCGAGGACCGCCAGCCCCTGCCCGGCACCAGACTGCGTTATCACCTGTCGCTTAACTGACTGGCATTACGCCCTTCTTCTTTATACGTCGCGCACTCGTGCCGACATCACCAGCGCCACAATAGCCAGCCCGAATGCCAGCCAGTAAACCGCCTCATGTCCCAGTCGCTCACTGAGTGTGCCCTGAATCACCCCAGCCAGAATCATGCCGGTCGAGATCGAGTTGGTGAACATGGTGGTCGCTGCACCAGGCCGTCCTGGCATCAGATCCTGAAACCACAGCATCCCTATGCCAGCAATAATCCCGACAAACACCGCGTTAAACAGCTGCAACACCATCAGCGACGTGCGGGAATTGAATAGCACCAGCCCCAGATAAAACAGTACGCCAGCCGCCACCGCGATCAGCATTAACCGGCGCTTGCCGATACGCCGCGCGTAATGTCCGGCCAGCAGCATCACCGGGATCTCCAGCCCTGCCGCCGTCCCCATCAGCAGACCGGCCAGCTTCTCGGGCAGGCCCAGCGTGGTGCTGATATAGAGCGGCATATCGATGATATACATAGTGTTGCAGGTCCACATCGCGACTGAGGCCAGGAACAGTAAACGCACATCCCGATCGCGCCAGCCACTTAGCGGCAGCCCGCCGCTTTGCATCAGGGGCTGCGAACGTGGCACCGACGGCACGGTGAACCAGACCAGCAAGATACAGATCAGAAACAGTGCGGCGGCCACCATAAATAGCGTCACAAAGCCGTAGTTCAGCGCCAGCGCGAAGGAGAGCGGCGGCCCAATCACCCACGCCAGCGACAGCTGTGCACGCATCACCGAACTGAACATCACCGCTTCACGCGCCGACTGATCGGCATATTCCCGCGCCAGCGCAAACAGCTGAGGCATCGAGACGCTGGCCAGCGCCGACAGCAGCACGCCCAGCGTCAGCAAGGTCAGATAGTGGCGGGTAAAGGCAAACAGCAGCGCATTGACCAGCGCCATCAGGCAGCAGAAGAGAATGATATGACGACGATCGCCGACGCTGTCAGAGCGCTTTGCCACCAGCATGCTCACCACGATACCGGCCACCGCATTGATGGTGAAAAACAGTCCGACCCAGAAGGGCCGCGCCTGCACCTCGCGCGTCAGAAACAGGCTGAGCGTCGGCGCCTGCAGTGCGCCCGCAATGCCCAGCATGAACGAGGCGACCATAAAAGCGAGGTAAACCGGATTGATGCGGCGCTGCCGCGTTAACAGCGATTTCATACCGAAATCCCTTACAGAACAAACAGAGGGGAAAAAGAAGGGTAGACGATACCGCGCAACATGAAAAAAGCCAGCAGAGATCATCTGCTGGCGGTGTAAATGCACCCTACTCAGAAAAGCACTCCGCTGAACAGCGAAGTCAGGGTCGAACGCCATTCAGTGCTGAATGCCTCCCGCTCTTCCCATAACGCAAAGTTTGCTCTTAAAATAGGGCAAGAAAAACAGAGCGCTTTTCACCGGGAGTTCCTCTTTTATGTCCTCATCACGTCTGAAGCAGCAGTTCATTCGCCTGTGGCAGAGCTGTCAGGGGCAAACGCAGGAGATTACCCTTAGCGAACTGGCTGACCTGCTGCACTGCTCGCGCCGCCATATGCGCAATCTGCTCAACCGGATGCAGGCCGCGGGCTGGCTGATCTGGCAGGCGGAAGCCGGACGCGGCAAGCGTTCACAGCTTACCTTCTGCTATACCGGACTGGCCCTGCAGCAGCAACGTGCCGAGGATTTGCTGGAGCAGGATCGCATCGATCAGCTGGTCCAGCTGGTGGGCGATAAAAATCAGGTACGGCAGATGATCGCCGCGCATCTGGGCCGCAGTTTCCGTCAGGGCAAGCATATCCTGCGGGTGCTCTACTATCGTCCGCTGCTCAATCTGCTGCCCGGTTCGCCGCTGCGGCGCTCCGAAACCCACATTGCGCGACAGATTTTCAACGGCCTGACGCGGATAAATGAGGAAAACGGGGAAATCGAGCCCGATATTGCGCACCACTGGCAGCAGACTTCCCCGCTTCACTGGCGCTTTTTTCTGCGTCCGGCGATTCGCTTTCATCACGGCAGAGAACTGGAAATGGAGGATGTGCTGGCCACGCTCGAGCGTCAGCGCCCTCATCCGCTCTTTTCCCATATCGAGCAGATCGACTCGCCCGCGCCCTGGACGCTGGATATCCGCTTAAGCCAGCCCGATGAAGGGTTGCCCTGGCTGCTGGGCAGCGTCAGTGCGATGATCCTGCCGCGCGAATGGCCGACGCTGCACGATTTTGCCCGCCAGCCGGTTGGCACCGGTCCTTACCGGGTGATCCGCAATCAGGAGAGTCAGCTGAAGATCGAAGCGTTTGATGACTATTTTGGTTTTCGCGCCCTGATTGATGATGTCTCTATCTGGGTACTGCCCGACATCAGCGATGAGCTGGTCTATGCCGGTGTCCGTCTGCAGGGCGATGGAGCCGATGAGATTCAGGAGGAGAGCCGTCTTGAAGAGGGCTGCTACTATCTGCTGTTCGACCAGCGTTCAGAACAGGGACGCAACGAGGCGGTCCGGCGCTGGGTCAGCTACCTGTTTAATCCTATCGCCCTGCTCAATCACGCCGGTGTCGGCTACCAGCGCTACTGGTTTCCGGCGTATGGCCTGCTGCCGCGCTGGCATCACCGGCGCGACCTGACGCCAGTGGAAAAACCGCCCGGCTTAACCCATCTGACGATGACCTGGTACAGCCAGCACGTGGAGCATGAAGGCATCGCTAACGCGCTGCGTCCGCTGCTGGCAAAGCATGGCGTCACGCTGGAGACCCGCGAGATCAGCTACGAAAGCTGGTATCAGGGCGAAGCGGAAAGTGATATCTGGCTTGGCAGCGTGAACTTTACCCTGCCGCTGACTTATTCTCTGTTTGCGCAGCTTTATGAGATCCCGTTGCTGCATCACTGTCTGCCGATCGACTGGCACAGCGATGCGGCCCGCTGGCGCGAGAAAACGCTGCCGCTGGCCGAATGGAGTAAACAGTTAGTCGAAGAAGCGGGTCTGCATCCGCTGTTTCACCACTGGCTGCTGCTTGAAGGTCAGCGCAGCATGCGCGGCGTTCGGATGAATACGCTGGGCTGGTTTGATTTTAAATCCGCCTGGTTCGCGCCACCCGCGCTGTGAGGCTTTCGCCCCGGCGCTGAAATGACTAGAATGTGACGTTCTCAACGGGGTGCCGCCTGCCACCAGCAAGCAGCTGAGAGATACCCGTCGAACCTGATTCGGTTAATACCGACGTAGGGATTTGGGAGGCCTCTGTGCTCAGATCCTTTGCGACTCATCCCCTATTCTCCTGAAGGAGCGCAAAGTGTTAAACAAAGTTCTGCCGGTGCTGCTGTTACTCTCCGCCCCCGTTCTGGCGGCTAAGCCGGTTCTCACGGTCTACACCTACGACTCCTTCTCCGCTGACTGGGGCCCTGGCCCGGCGGTTAAAAAAGCCTTCGAGGCGCAGTGCAACTGCGAGCTGAAATTCGTCACGCTGGAAGATGGCGTGTCGCTGCTGAACCGCGTGCGCATGGAAGGGAAAAACAGCAAAGCCGATCTGGTACTGGGGCTGGATAACAATCTGGTACAGGCGGCGCAGAAAACCGGTCTGTTTGCCGAAAGTCAGGTCGATACCTCGACATTAAAACTGCCCGGCGGCTGGCACAACACTACCTTCGTGCCGTTTGATTATGGCTACTTCGCGTTTGTCTATGACAAAACCCGGCTGAAGAATCCGCCAAAAAGCCTGAAAGAACTGGTCGACAGCCCGGAGAAGTGGCGGGTGATCTACGAAGATCCCCGTACCAGCACCCCCGGCTTAGGCCTTCTGTTGTGGATGCAGAAAGTCTATGGCGATCAGGCACCGCAGGCGTGGCAGAAGCTGGCGCAGAAAACCGTGACGGTGACCAAAGGCTGGAGTGAAGCCTATGGCCTGTTCCTCAAGGGCGAAGGCGATCTGGTGCTGAGCTACACCACCTCACCGGCTTACCACATCATCGAAGAGAAAAAAGAGAACTATGCCGCCGCGCCGTTTGCAGAGGGCCACTATCTGCAGGTTGAAGTTGCCGCGCAGTTAGCCAGCAGCAAGCAGCCGGCGCTGGCACAGCAGTTTATGAAGTTTATGGTGTCACCCGACTTCCAGCGCACGATTCCCACCGGTAACTGGATGTACCCGGTAATCGACACGCCACTGCCTGCCGGTTTTAGCGCACTCACTGTGCCCGCCACCGCTCTGCAGTTCTCGCCGGAAGAGGTTGCCAGCCAGCGTTCAGGCTGGATCAGCCAGTGGCAACGCGCCGTCAGCCGCTGATGCCGCGCTGGCTTATCCCCGGTTCGCTCGCCACGCTGCTGTTAATCAGCGTGGCGCTGCTGGCCTTCGGTGCACTCTGGAGCGCCGCGCCAGAGAATGACTGGCGCAGCGTGCTGCAGGATGATTACCTGCATCACGTTATCGCCTTCTCTTTTGGTCAGGCGCTGCTCTCCGCGCTGTTGTCGCTGCTGCCAGCGGTGCCGCTGGCGCGCGCGCTCTATCGACGCCGTTTCCCTGGCCGTCAGCTGCTGCTGCGTCTGTGCGCCATGACCCTGGTACTGCCGGTGCTGGTGGCGGTATTTGGTCTGCTCACCGTCTATGGTCGTGTCGGCTGGCTGGCGCAGCTGTGCCAGCTGGCAGGGATTGATTACCACTTCTCTCCCTACGGTCTGTCGGGCATTTTGCTGGCGCACGTCTTCTTTAACCTGCCGCTGGCGACCCGCCTGATGCTGCAGGCGCTGGAGAGCATTCCGGCGGAACAGCGTCAGCTGGCGGCACAGCTCGACCTGCGCGGCTGGCACCATTTTCGTCTGCTGGAGTGGCCATGGCTGCGGCGTCAGCTGCTGCCGACCGGCGCGCTGATCTTCATGCTCTGTTTCGCCAGCTTTGCTACCGTGCTCTCGCTGGGCGGCGGCCCGCAGGCGACGACCATCGAGCTGGCGATTTTCCAGGCGCTGAGTTATGACTACGATCCGGGGCGCGCTGCACTGCTGGCGCTGATCCAGCTTGGCTGCTGCGTGACGCTGGTGCTGCTCAGCCAGCGCTTCAGCAAAGCGATTCCCGCCGGAACCAGCCAGCTGAACGGCTGGCGCGATCCGCAGGATTCGCGCGGGGCGCAGCTGGTTGATGCGCTGCTGATCCTGCTGGCGCTGATCCTGCTGCTGCCCCCGCTGGCGGCGGTTATCATCGATGGTCTGCACGGCGGACTGCGCGGCGCGCTGGCGCAGCCTGCACTCTGGCAGGCGACGTTTACCTCACTGCGCATCGCCACCGGCGCCGGTCTGCTCTGTGTGGTGCTGACCATGATGCTGCTGTGGAGCAGCCGCGAGCTGCGCCTGCGTCAGCGCCCGGCGGCGGCAACCCTTATCGACACCAGCGGCATGCTGATTCTGGCGATGCCAGGCATCGTGCTCGCCACCGGCTTTTTCCTGTTGTTTAACGCCACTATTGGTCTGCCGGCGTCGGCGGACGGGCTGGTGATCTTCACCAATGCGCTGATCGCCATTCCCTATGCGCTGAAAGTGCTGGAGAACCCTATGCGTGACGTCGCGGAGCGTTACGGCAGACTATGTGATTCGCTGGATATCCACGGCTGGAACCGGCTGCGGCTGATTGAACTGCGGGCGCTGAAACGTCCGCTGGCCCAGGCGCTGGCCTTTGCCTGCGTGCTGTCGATCGGTGATTTTGGCGTGGTGGCGCTGTTTGGTACTGCCGATTTCCGCACCCTGCCGTTCTACCTTTATCAACAGATCGGTGCCTATCGCGGTGCTGACGGTGCAGTGACCGCGCTGCTGCTGCTGCTGCTCTGTTTGTTGCTGTTCACCCTGATGGAAAAATTACCAGGCCGCCATGCTGACACTGAATAACCTCACGTACCTTTATCAGCATCTGCCGATGCGTTTTAGTCTCAACGCCACCCGCGGCGAGCGCATCGCGATCCTCGGCCCCAGCGGGGCCGGTAAAAGCACCCTGCTGAGCCTGATTGCCGGTTTCCTGCCGGTGAAACAGGGCACCCTGATGATTGACGGCCAGGAGCACACCCACAGCGTGCCGGCCAGACGGCCCGTGTCGATGCTGTTTCAGGAGAACAACCTGTTTCCGCACCTCAGCGTGCAGCAGAACATGGCGCTGGGATTGCACCCCGGACTGAAGCTGAGCGCCGGGCAGCGCCAGCAGCTTGCGGCGCTGGCCGATCAGGTGGGATTAGGCGATCTGCTGACGCGGCTGCCGGGCGAGCTGTCAGGCGGACAGCGACAGCGCGTGGCGCTGGCACGCTGTCTGCTGCGTGACCGTCCGGTGCTGCTGCTGGATGAGCCTTTTTCTGCGCTGGATCCTGCGCTGCGCGGAGAGATGCTGCAACTGGTGCGTTCGGTGTGTGAAGCGCGCAGCATCACGCTGCTGATGGTGTCGCACAGTCTTGAAGATGCCCAGCAGATTGCGCCGCGCAGCGTGGTGATTGTGGATGGCCGGGTTTACTGGGATGGCGAGACCCGGCAGTTACTGTCGGGCGACACGCGGGAGGCCGAAGTGCTCGGCATCCCGCGTCGTTAAGCGATTCAGGCGAAGAAAACCTGCCACAGAAGATGACGGAAAATGGGCATCATCGGATGGAACTGAATACCGACGAAAGCCGCGACGGCAATCACCAGCCCCAGCGGCCCTGCCCAGCGCAGGCGCTCAGGCGGCAGCCAGGCTGATGCCCAGTCGCGACTCTTGCCGCTGCGCCACCAGCGCCAGCATAACCAGACACCCAGCCAGATCAGCAGTGCTGCGCCGAGTAACAGCCATTTAAAGCTGCCGCCCTGCGCGGCTTTGGGCACATCGATCGCCACACCCGCCAGAATACCGGGCAGCAGGTAGAGCGGCGGCCAGAGAATGCAGCCGATAATGTTTGGCGGCAGGAATTTACGCACCGGCAGCTCCAGCATACCGGCCGCCAGCGGGATCAGCGGACGCGTGGGGCCAACAAAGCGTCCGACCAGAATCGTAAACATGCTGTGCTGATGCAGGGCGTGCTCGGTTTTATCCAGCAGGCCTTTATACTTTTGCAGATACTTCCAGCGATGCAGCGGCCCCTGAAATTTCCAGCCGATGCCGTAGGAAACCCAGTCACCAATCAGGCAGCCCGCAAAGCCCGCCGCCCAGGCCGGGTAAAGGCCAAGTTCGCCACTGCCGACCAGCGCGCCCAGACTGGCCATCATCACCGTACCTGGCAGCAACAGCCCGACCAGCGCCAGCGACTCCAGAAACGTCACCAGCGCAACGGCAAACAGCGCCCACTCCAGGGACTGCGTAATCAGTTGTTGAATCCAGGCTTCCATAATCATCCTAAGTAAAAGCAGAAGGCTGGATTGTCCTGAGCCAGCCACACAGCGTCAAGGCAAGAATTGTAGGACAATGTTGACAAAAGCGGGTGGCGGGAACTGTATAAATATCCATGTTATACTGAAGCGGTTTTCTCATCCTGAAATGCTGAGTCCGGAGAACATCTGAATATGCCCCGCGCAGGTTTTCTGCTCACCCGCCACTGGCGCGACAGCCCGCATGGCACCGAAATTATCCTCTGGCTCGCGACCGATGCGGGCGCGCAGCGCGTGGTGCTGCCGGTGCAGGAGTCCGTCGCGTTTATTCCTGAGGAATTTCAGGCGCAGGTCAGCGAATTACTGAAAGATGAACGTCAGTTTCGGATTCAGTCGCTGGCGCTGAAAGATTTTCGGCGTCGCCCGGTTTTCGGCCTCTACTGCCAGCAGAACCGCCAGCTACAGCGCATTGAAAAACGGCTGCGCGAAGAGGGTATTCCGGTCTATGAAGCCGATATCCGTCCGCCGGAGCGCTACCTGATGGAGCGTTTTATTACCGCGCCGGTCTGGTTTGACGGCGAGCAGCGCGGTGACAGCGTGGTCAATGCACGGCTCAAACCCCATCCCGACTATCGCCCGCCGCTGAAATGGGTCTCGCTGGACATTGAAACCACACAGCATGGCGAGCTTTACTGCATCGGGCTGGAGGGATGCGGTCAGCGCCAGGTCTTTATGCTCGGCCCGGCCAACGGTGATGCCAGCACGCTGGATTTCGAGCTGATCTATCTCGACAGCCGGCCGCAGTTACTTGAAGCGCTGAACCAGTGGTTTGCAGAGCATGATCCGGATGTCTTAATTGGCTGGAACGTCGTGCAGTTTGACCTGCGGGTATTGCAAAAGCATGCCGATCGTTACGGCATTCCGCTGCGCCTGGGACGCCAGCAGGCCGCGCTGGAGTGGCGTGAACATGGCTTCAAACCCGGCGTATTTTTCGCTCAGGCCAGTGGCCGGTTGATTATTGATGGTATTGACGCGCTGAAATCGGCGTTCTGGGATTTTCCCTCATTCAGCCTCGAGTCCGTGTCGCAGCAACTGCTGGGAGAAGGAAAAGCGATTGATAATCCCTGGCAGCGTATGGAGGAGATCAACTGGCGCTTTGCCAACGATAAACCGGCGCTGGCGCGCTACAACCTGAAAGACTGCGAACTGGTGACGCGCATTTTTCACAAAACGGCGATTATGCCGTTTCTGCTGGAACGCGCGGCGGTCAATGGACTGGCGGTGGATCGCCACGGCGGTTCGGTAGCGGCCTTTGGTCATCTCTATATTCCGCGGATGCATCGCGCCGGGTTTGTCGCCCCGAACATGGGTGATGTGGCCCCGGAAGCCAGTCCTGGCGGTTATGTAATGGATTCGCGCCCAGGCCTGTATGACTCAGTGCTGGTGCTGGATTACAAAAGCCTCTACCCGTCGATTATCCGCACCTTCCTGATTGACCCGGTGGGTCTGGTGGAAGGGCTGGCTCATCCTGATGATGCCGATTCGATTGAGGGTTTCCGGGAAGCGCGTTTTTCGCGGCATACCCACTGCCTGCCTGCGATTGTTGAACAGATCTGGCTGGGTCGCGAAGCGGCGAAAAAGCAGAATAATCAGCCGCTGTCCCAGGCGCTGAAAATCATCATGAACGCTTTTTACGGCGTGCTCGGCACCAGCGCCTGCCGCTTCTTTGATCCGCGGCTCGCCTCCTCTATTACGCTGCGTGGTCACGCCATCATGCAGCAGACCCGAACGCTGATTGAGGCGGAAGGCTACGACGTCATCTATGGCGACACCGACTCCACCTTTGTCTGGCTGAAGTCGGCGCACAGTGAAGAAGATGCCGCCGCGATTGGTCAGCAGCTGGTGCAGAAAGTGAACGCCTGGTGGCGCGACCATCTGCAGCAGACGCAGGGGCTGACCAGCACACTGGAACTGGAGTATGAAAATCACTTCTGCCGTTTTCTGATGCCCACCATTCGCGGCGCGGAACAGGGCAGCAAGAAACGCTACGCCGGACTGATTCGTGACGCCGCCGGTGAGCGCATGGTCTTTAAGGGGCTGGAGTCGGTGCGAACAGACTGGACGCCGCTGGCAAAAGCGTTCCAGCAGCAGCTCTACCACCGTATCTTCCACCGTCAGCCGTGGCAGGATTATATCCGTACAACCGTGGCGCAGCTGCTGGCAGGTGAACTCGACGATCAGCTGATCTACAAAAAGCGGCTGCGGCGTCCGCTGAAAGAATATGAACGAAACGTGCCCCCGCACGTGCGCGCCGCCAGGCTGGCCGATGAGCACAATCGTAAATTAAACCGGCCCTTGCAGTACCAGAATGGCGGCCGAATCCGTTATGTCATCGCCACCGCAGGCCCCGAGCCACTGGAGGCGCGCAGCACGCCGCTGGACTATGACCACTACGTGACGAAGCAACTTCAGCCGGTCGCAGAGGGGATTCTGCCTTTTGTTGAAGGGGACTTTGCTACACTTATTACCGGACAGCTGGGGCTTTTTTGACAGGTGACGAACGTCCTGCCATCCAGTACCATAGCGCCCTTCCTGAAACTCACCGCTCTTAAGTACGCTCCAGGCCTTGTTGTCTGGCGGTAACGCTATTGCCTGAGCTTTGGGAACACCTCTAAAAACGTTAAAATTCGAGCAAAAAATATATGGTTTTTACATTAGGTCAGCGCTGGATTAGTGATACGGAAAGTGAACTGGGACTGGGCACCGTGGTGGCGATCGATACCCGCATGATCACCCTGCTGTTTCCGGCCACGGGGGAAAACCGCCTCTACGCCCGCAACGATTCGCCGGTTACCCGCGTCATCTTTAATCCGGGTGATACCATCACCAGCCACGAAGGCTGGCAGATGCGCGTCGATGAAGTACGCAACGAAAATGACCTGATGACCTATATCGGTACCCGTCTGGATACCGAAGAGAGCGAAGTGATGCTGCGCGAAGTCATGCTCGACAGCAAGCTGGTGTTCAGTAAGCCGCAGGATCGCCTGTTTGCCGGCCAGCTCGACCGGATGGATCGTTTTGCCCTGCGCTTCCGCGCCCGTAAATACCAGAGTGAGCAATATCGCCTGCCAATCAGCGGCTTACGCGGCATGCGCACCAACCTGATCCCTCACCAGCTGCATATCGCCCACGATGTCGGCCGTCGCCATGCGCCGCGCGTCCTGCTGGCCGATGAAGTTGGCCTGGGTAAAACTATTGAAGCCGGGATGATCATCCAGCAGCAGCTGCTGGCTGGCCGCGCCGATCGCGTCCTGATCGTGGTGCCTGAAACTTTACAGCATCAGTGGCTGGTCGAGATGCTGCGCCGCTTCAACCTGCGCTTTGCGCTGTTTGATGACGATCGCTATACCGAAGCGCAGCACGACAGCGATAATCCGTTTGAGACGGAGCAGCTGATTATCTGCTCACTGGACTTCGTGCGCCGTAACAAGCAGCGTCTTGAGATGCTGGCCGATGCCGAATGGGATCTGCTGGTGGTCGATGAAGCGCACCATCTGGCCTGGTCAGAAGGCGAGCCCAGCCGTGAATATCAGGTTATCGAACAGCTGGCTGAGAAAACCGCCGGGGTTCTGTTGCTGACCGCAACGCCGGAGCAGTTGGGCATGGAGAGTCACTTCGCCCGTCTGCGTCTGCTCGACCCTAATCGTTTCCATGACTTTGCCGCCTTTGTTGAAGAGCAGCAGCATTTCCGTCCGATTGCCGATGCCGTCACCGCGCTGCTGGCCGATAAAGCGATCTCCCAGGAGGAGATGAACCGGATCAACGATCTGGTCGGCGAGCAGGATATTGAGCCACTGCTGCAGGTCGCCAACAGCGACCGTGACGGCAAGCTGGAGGCGCGTCAGGAGCTGATCTCCATGCTGATGGACCGCCACGGCACCAGCCGCGTGCTGTTCCGTAACACCCGTAACGGGGTTAAAGGCTTCCCGAAACGCGAACTGCACCAGATCCGCCTGCCGCTGCCTGCCCAGTATCAGACGGCGATTAAAGTCTCCGGCATTATGGGCGCGCGCAAAAGTGCAGAAGAGCGGGCGCGTGACCTGCTCTATCCGGAACAGATTTATCAGGAATTTGAAGGCGACAGCGGCACCTGGTGGAACTTCGATCCGCGCGTGGAATGGCTGATGGGCTATCTCACCACCAACCGCAAAGAGAAAGTGCTGGTGATCTGCGCCAAAGCGGCCACCGCGCTGCAGCTGGAGCAGGTACTGCGTGAACGCGAAGGTATCCGCGCAGCGGTGTTCCACGAAGGGCTGTCGATCATTGAACGTGACCGTGCTGCCGCCTGGTTCGCCTCAGAAGAGAATGGCGCGCAGGTGCTGTTGTGCTCCGAGATCGGTTCTGAAGGCCGTAACTTCCAGTTTGCCAGCCGTCTGGTGATGTTCGACCTGCCGTCTAACCCGGACCTGCTGGAGCAGCGTATTGGTCGTCTGGATCGTATTGGCCAGGCGCACGACATTCAGATTCTGGTGCCGTGGCTGGAGCAGACCGCACAGGCGGTGCTGCTGCGCTGGTATCACGAAGGGCTGGACGCGTTTGAACACACCTGCCCGACCGGCCGGACAATCTACGACAGCGTCCATTCGCAACTGATCGGCTATCTGGCCGCGCCGGAAAACAGCGAAGGTTTTGATGCGTTTATCACCGACTGCCGTAAACAGCATGACGCGCTGAAACTGCAGCTGGAACAGGGTCGCGATCGCCTGCTGGAGCTGAACTCCAACGGCGGCGAATCGGCTCAGCTACTGGCCAATGCCATCAGCGAGCAGGATAACGACACCGGTCTGGTGAACTTCGCGCTTAACCTGTTTGATATCGTTGGTATCAATCAGGAAGATCGCAGCGATAACCTGATCGTGCTGACCCCTTCCGACCACATGCTGGTGCCCGATTTCCCTGGCCTGCCGGAAGATGGCTGCACCATCACCTTCAACCGCGATCAGGCGCTGTCGCGCGAAGATACCCAGTTCATTACCTGGGAACATCCGCTGATCCGCAACGGTCTGGATCTGATTCTGTCGGGCGATACCGGCAGCAGCGCACTGTCACTGCTGAAGAACAAGGCGCTGCCGGTGGGGACGCTGCTGGTCGAGCTGATCTATGTGGTTGAAGCACAGGCACCGAAGCATCTGCAGCTGACCCGGTTCCTGCCGCCAACGCCAATCCGTCTGCTGATGGATACCAAAGGCACTAACCTGGCGGACAAAGTAGAGTTCGAAAGCTTTAACCGTCAGCTGAATGCGGTTAACCGTCATACCGCCAGTAAACTGGTGAATGCGGTGCAGCAGGATGTGCATGCGATTCTGACCCAGGGCGAAGAGAGCGTGGTTAGCGAAGCGCGTGCGGTGATTGATGCAGCGCGTGCCGAAGCGAACGAGAAGCTGGGCGCAGAGCTCTCCCGTCTCAACGCGCTGAAAGCGGTGAACCCGAACATCCGTGACGATGAAGTCGAGGCGCTGGAAAGCAACCGTGAACAGGTGCTGGAAAGTCTCGATCAGGCCAACTGGCGTCTCGACGCGCTGCGCCTGATTGTGGTGACACACCAGTAAGCTCAGGGGCCGCATGGCCCCTTATTTTTGGAAAGCCCCATGGAACCTTACAATCCACCGCGTGAACCCTGGCTGCACATCCTTTATCAGGATGCGCACATCATGGTGGTGAACAAACCCAGCGGTCTGCTCTCGGTACCCGGTCGGCTGGACGAAAATAAAGATAGCGTGATGACGCGGGTTCAGCGTGATTTCCCGCAGGCTGAATCTGTCCACCGACTGGATATGGCGACCAGCGGCGTGATGGTCGTGGCGCTGACTAAGGCTGCTGAGCGCGAGCTGAAACGACAGTTCCGTGAGCGGGAGCCTTCCAAGACTTACGTGGCCTGCATCTGGGGTCATCCGGCGAAGGAAGAGGGATTGGTTGACCTGCCGCTGATTTGCGACTGGCCAAATCGTCCGAAGCAGATGGTCTGCTTCGAGACCGGCAAAGCCGCGCAGACGGAATATCAGGTGCTGGAATATCGTGCGGATAACAGTGCGCGTGTTTCGCTGAAACCGATTACCGGCCGCTCACACCAGCTGCGGGTGCATATGCTGGCACTGGGCCATCCGATTCTGGGGGATAACTTCTATGCGCATCCGGAGGCCAAAGCGATGGCGCCCCGTTTACTGCTGCATGCGGAGTCACTGACCATTACCCATCCGGCATTTGGTAATGCCATGACGTTTCGTCAGCCCGCCGATTTTTAAGGTTTACTGCTCGCCAGTCAGTCACCGTGGCCTCCTCTGTTGCAGAAGCGGCCACGGAACATGGTGTTTACTTAAAGCCTTTCTCTTTGCGAATCAGATCGTACGCCGCCTGGATTTCCTGGGCTTTCTGCTTCGCCATCTCCATCATCTCTGGCGGCAACCCTTTCGCTACCAGCTTGTCAGGATGATGTTCGCTCATGAGTTTGCGGTAGGCGCGTTTGATGGTGGTGGCGTCGTCGCTGCTCTTCACACCCAGCACGCTACAGGCATCTTCCAGCGTTGGCCCGCGTTGCGCCTGCTGAAAACCGCCTGAACTGCGCTGACCACCGCCAAACTGCTGGCCACCTTCCATCATGCGCAGGAACTGATCAAACTGACCGCGTGAAATGCCCAGCTCTTCGGCAATCACATAGAGCACCTGTCGCTCATTAGGATGCAGTGAACCGTCGGCAAAGGCGGCCTGAATCTGGATCTCCAGGAACATCCGAATCAGATCAAACCGGCCAAAACAGGCGCTGCGCAGTTCACGCAGTTTGCTGCGTAACGGATAATCCGCCTGCTTGCCTTCGCGGAACGCGCGCTGGGCAGCCGTGCGAGAGTCACCGTGCAGTTGCATCCGCTCCATTAACAGCGAAGCAATCTGAATATCCGCTTCCGTGACGCGCCCTTTTGACTTGGTCAGATGGCCCATCACCTGAAAGGTGGTGCTGAAAAACAGCGTCTGTCGGGTCTGATTATTTGAGAAGTAAGCCTTGCCTTGCGCGCCGCGTACTTTGTCAATCATATGGCCAATGATCAAACCGATCACAATACCCCAAAAGCCTGCGCCGGAAAGTAATCCCACCGCCAGACCCACAACTTTTCCCCAGTAGCGCATAAACTCCTCAATTCGCCATGCTTGCGGCTGAAAATTGCATTATCATACCTGTCATTTATCTCAGCGCCTA
Source organism: Pantoea sp. OVA07A (assembly GCF_019969975.1). Taxonomy (NCBI): domain Bacteria; kingdom Pseudomonadati; phylum Pseudomonadota; class Gammaproteobacteria; order Enterobacterales; family Erwiniaceae; genus Pantoea; species Pantoea sp. OVA07A. Next base: position 157,620 of record NZ_JAHXYM010000002.1, read on the forward strand.
ACGGCAACGCTGACTGACCAGGATTAACACTGGCGCAACGCCGGGCAGTAAGTTAGTCTCTGACCCGATTGTCGGCATGATGCCAGTTTTCATGGAATTCTCGATACCGCGTATGAAAAAACATATACCTACCCTGCTGGCCACACTGATCGGCGCAGCCATTAGCCAGCAAGCCTTTGCCGACGATTTGATGTCGCAGTGTATGTTAGGCGTGCCGAGTTATAACCGCCCGCTGGTGAATGGCGATACGAATCAGATGCCCGTCACCATTCACTCCGACGCCGCCAAAGGGAACTATCCCAACGATGCGGTATTCACCGGTAATGTGAATATTGAGCAGGGCAACAGCCGTATGCAGGCGGATGAAGTCCAGCTTCATCAGCGTCAGCAGGAAGGCCAGACCGCGCCCGTACGTACCGTCGATGCGCTGGGTAATGTGCACTACGATGACAATCAGGTCATCCTGAAAGGTCCGAAAGCCTGGTCAAACCTCAACAGCAAAGATACCAACGTCTGGAATGGTCAGTACCAGATGGTAGATCGTCAGGGACGCGGCGTCGCAGATCAGATGAAGCTGCGCGGCGATAACCGCTACACCATTCTGGAAAACGGCACCTTTACCTCCTGTCTGCCCGGCTCCAACAGCTGGAGCGTGGTGGGTTCAGAGGTAATCCAGGATCGCGAAGAGGAAGTAGCGGAGATCTGGAACGCCCGCTTTAAGATCGGTTCCGTTCCGGTGTTCTACAGCCCCTATCTGCAGTTACCGATTGGCGATCGTCGCCGCTCCGGTTTCCTGATCCCGAATGCAAAATATGGCAGCAACAATGGCTTTGAGTTCACGCTGCCCTATTACTGGAACATCGCGCCGCAGGCCGATGCGACCATTACGCCGCACTACATGAGTAAGCGCGGCATGCAGTTCCAGAACGAATTCCGTTATCTGACCACGCTGGGTGCAGGTCTGGTTGAATTCGACTACCTCGGCTCGGACAAACAGTACGATAACGACAAAGCGGTGCGCGGCATTGCCGAAAATGACAGCTCCGATCGCTGGCTGTTCTACTGGCGTCATGCCGGTGTCTATGACCAGAACTGGCGTTTCAGCGCGGACTACACCAAGGTCAGTGATAAGTACTACTTCAACGATCTCGACTCGAAGTACTACAGCTCCACCGACAACTACGCCACGCAGAAATTCAGCATCGGCTATGCGGACACCAACTGGGATGCCACGCTCTCCACCAAAGATTTCCAGGTGTTCGGCGATACCACCAGCAATAACGTCTACCGCGCCATGCCGCAGCTGGACGTCAATCTCTATCAGAACGATATCGGCCCGTTTGATGGCCGGGTTTATGCCCAGGCGGTGAAGTTCACCAACGTCAGCAGCCGCTATCCCGAAGCGACCCGTTTACATGTTGAGCCAACGCTGAACCTGCCGCTGTCAAACGGCTGGGCCAGCCTGGATACCGAAGCGAAGTTCCTGGCGACCCACTATCAGCAGACTGACGTTGATTATTACAACAATAACTTTGCGAACAATAACGGCAAAAGTGGCGATCTGGATGAGTCTGTCAACCGCACCCTGCCGCAATTTAAAGTTGATGGCCGTCTGGTGTTTGACCGCGATATGAACTCGGCGGTGGGTTATACCCAGACGCTGGAACCGCGCGTGCAGTACCTTTATATCCCGTATCGTAATCAGAGCAATATCTATCCGTACGACTCAACGTTGCTGCAAACCGACTACACCGGTCTGTTCCGCGATCGTACTTATAGCGGCCTGGATCGCATCGCTTCCGCCAATGAAGTGGCTACCGGCGTCACCTCGCGTATTTATGATAACGATCTGGTTGAACGTTTTAACGTTTCTGTAGGTCAAATCTACTCGTTTACCCCTTCTCGTACTGGTGTGAATCAAACCAGTAAAGAAGATGATACCGGCAGCCTGATCTGGGCTGGCGATACATACTGGAAAATCAGCGATCGCTGGGGCGTCCGTGGTGGGCTGCAATATGACACCAAACTCGACAACGTCTCCCAGGGCAATACCGTACTGGAATACCGTCGTGATGCCGACCGCATGGTGCAGCTGAGCTACCGTTACAGCAGCCCGGAGTATGTTGCGACCGCGCTGAACGATAGCAGCCTGGTCACAAATCCTATCTACAAAAATGGGATTTCACAGGTAGGTACCACGGCCAGCTGGCCGATTGCCGATGCATGGTCTGTGGTAGGCGCTTACTACTACGATACCCGCAACACGCGTCCGGCTTCACAACTGGTTGGCCTGCAATACAGCTCATGCTGTTACGCTATCCGGGTCGGTTATGAACGCAAAATTAACGGTTGGGAAAACAACGACAGTAAGTATGACAACCAAATCTCATTCAACATTGAGCTGCGTGGTCTGAGTCCGAACTATGGCTTAGGCACCAACGATATGCTGCGTCAGGGCATTATCCCTTACCAGCCTGCTTTCTGATGTTGTGATGTTTGACAGGCAATCCCGCAGTGCGGAACCAACAATGGATAAAGTATGAAGAACTGGAGAATGCTGATTCTTGGTGTGGCAATCAGTGCCAACACCGCGTTCGCAGCACCACAAGTCGTTGATAAAGTTGCAGCCGTGGTCAATAACGGCGTGGTTCTTGAGAGTGACGTGGATGGCATGATGAGCACCGTTAAATCTCAGGCCCAGCAGGCTGGTCAGCAGTTGCCGGATGATAAAACGTTGCGCCATCAGATTCTGGAACGTCAGATCATGGACAACATCATTCTGCAGATGGGTGATAAAGCGGGAATTCAGATCAGCGACGAGCAGCTGGACCAGGCTATTCAGAACATCGCTGCGCAGAACAAGATGAGCCTTGATCAGCTGCGTAGCCGTCTGGCTTATGACGGCATGAACTACAGCGTGTATCGTTCTCAGATCCGCAAAGAGATGACTATCGCCGAAGTGCGCAACAACGAAGTGCGTCGTCGTGTCACGATTCTGCCGCAGGAAGTGGATACGCTTGCTACCCAGATCGGCTCTCAGAACAGCCAGGGTACTGAACTGAACGTCAGTCATATTCTGCTGCCGCTGCCGGAAAACCCGACGCAACAGCAGGTTGATGAGCAGGAAACGCTGGCGAAACAGCTGGTTGGCGAACTGAAAAATGGTGCTGACTTCGGCAAGATGGCCGTGACCTACTCTGCCGACTCCCAGGCGCTGAAAGGCGGCAACATGGGCTGGGGTAAAATCGAAGAGTTACCGACCCTGTTTGCTCAGGCACTCTCAAGCGCCAAAAAAGGCGATATCGTCGGGCCGGTGCGCTCTGGTGTGGGCTTCCACATCCTGAAAGTGAACGACCTGCGTGGCGAGAGCAAAAATGTCTCGGTCACCGAAGTCCATTCGCGTCACATTCTGCTGAAGCCATCGCCGATCCTGACAGACGATCAGGCACGCGCGCAGCTGGAGCAGATTGCTAACGATATCCGCAGTGGCAAAACCACCTTTGCGGCGGCGGCTAAACAGTACTCTGACGATCCGGGTTCGGCGAACCAGGGCGGCGACCTCGGCTGGACCTCTCCGGAAGTCTTTGATCCGGCGTTCCGTGACGCGCTGCTGCGCCTGCAGAAAGGCCAGACCAGCCAGCCGGTTCACTCCTCTTTCGGCTGGCATCTGATTCAGTTGCTGGATACCCGTCAGGTGGATAAAACCGATGCGGCCCAGAAAGAGCGTGCTTACCGTATGCTGTTTAACCGTAAGTTCGCGGAAGAAGCGCAGACCTGGATGCAGGAACAACGTGCCAGTGCCTACGTGAAGATTCTGGATGGCAATGCGCAGTAATGCCCGTGTGGTGATCACGCCCGGCGAACCTGCCGGGATTGGTCCCGATCTTACCGTTCAGCTGGCCCAGCAGTCGTGGCCGGTTGAACTGGTGGTCTGCGCCTCGCCTGCCCTGTTGCAGCAGCGTGCGGCGCAACTCGGTCTGCCGCTGACGCTGCTGCCCTACCAGCCTGGTGTGGCAGCCGAGCCACAGCAGGCGGGTACACTGACTATCCTGCCAATTGAAACGGCAGCGCCGGTCACACCCGGCGAGCTTTGCGTCGCCAACAGCGACTATGTGCTGGCCACGCTGACGCGCGCCTGCGACGGTTGTCTCGACGGTGAATTCGCTGCCCTGATTACCGGCCCGGTGCATAAAGGCGTGATTAACGATGCCGGCATCGCCTTTACCGGCCATACCGAATTCTTCGCCGATCGCGCAGGCGGCCATCGGGTGGTCATGATGCTGGCGACAGAAGAGCTACGAGTCGCACTGGCCACCACCCATCTGCCGCTGAAAGATGTGCCCGCTGCGGTAACCCGTGAATGTCTGCATGAAGTGATTACGATTCTGCATCGTGATCTGCAGCAGAAGTTTGCGATTGCCGAGCCGCATATTTACGTCTGTGGTCTTAACCCTCATGCCGGCGAAAGCGGTCACATGGGTCGGGAAGAGATCGAGACCATCACGCCGGCACTCAATGAACTGCGTCAGCAGGGCATTAATCTGACCGGCCCGCTGCCTGCGGATACCCTTTTCCAGCCCAAATATCTGCAATACGCCGATGCGGTGCTGGCGATGTATCACGACCAGGGCCTGCCGGTACTCAAATTTCAGGGGTTTGGCCGGGCGGTAAATATCACCCTGGGCCTGCCCTTTATCCGGACTTCAGTTGACCACGGCACCGCGCTTGAACTCGCTGGCCTGGGTCAGGCTGAACCGGGCAGCTTCATCACGGCGCTTAACCTCGCCATCACTATGATCAAGAGCAGTAATGAATAATCGCGTCCATCAGGGGCACTACGCCCGTAAACGTTTCGGGCAGAACTTCCTGAACGATCAGTACATTATCGACAGCATTGTCTCCGCCATCCATCCTCAGCGCGACGAAGCGCTGGTGGAGATCGGCCCAGGCCTGGGTGCCTTAACCGAGCCGGTAGGCGAACGCCTCGATAAATTAACGGTGATAGAGCTGGACCGCGATCTCGCTGCGCGTCTGGAAACGCATCCATTCCTTGGCCCGAAACTGACTATCTTCCAGCAGGATGCCATGACCTTCGACTTCGCCGCGCTGGCGCAGGAGAGAGGCCAGCCGCTGCGGGTATTTGGTAACCTGCCGTACAATATTTCGACCCCGCTGATGTTCCACCTTTTCAGCTATACTGGTTCGATCAAAGATATGCACTTCATGCTGCAGAAAGAGGTGGTTAATCGTCTGGTTGCCGGTCCGGGTAACAAAACCTACGGTCGTCTGACAGTGATGGCGCAGTACTACTGCCAGATCATTCCGGTGCTGGAAGTGCCTCCGCACTCTTTCACGCCACCACCGAAAGTGGACTCTGCCGTGGTGCGTCTGGTGCCGTATGCCGAGCCGCCGTATCCGGTCAGCGATGTGCGTATCCTGAGCCGTATTACCACTGAAGCGTTCGGCCAGCGTCGTAAAACGCTGCGCAACAGCCTGAGCCACATGGTGGCCGCCGGTGCGCTGGAAGAGTTATCCATAGATCCAACCCTGCGTGCCGAGAACGTCTCGGTGGCGCAATATTGTCAGCTGGCGAACTGGCTGGCGAATCATCAGGGAAAATCGCAGGAGTAAGTCATGAGTGAAACGGCCCGCGTCTCCGTCCATGTGCAAAGCCAGTACGTCGCCTCACAATCCTCACCGGATGATGATCGCTACGTCTTCGCCTATACCATTACGATACGCAATCTGGGCCGTTCCTCAGTGCAACTGCTGGGACGCTACTGGTTGATTACCAACGGTAACGGCCGCGAAACGGAAGTTCAGGGTGAAGGCGTGGTCGGTGAACAGCCGCTTATCGCGCCAGGCAATGAATTTCAGTACACCAGCGGTGCCGTGATCGAAACACCGATGGGCACCATGCAGGGGCACTATGTGATGGTCGACGAACAGGGCGACACCTTTCACGTAGAGATCCCGGTGTTCCGCCTCGCCATTCAGACCCACATTCATTGATTCACACGCTTTTTGCCCGTTAAGTCGGGCACCTTCCTGATGGATAAAACGTTATGAGCACATACCTGATTGGCGACGTTCACGGTTGCTACGATGAATTACGTGCATTGCTGCAACAGGTCGACTTCAATCCTGAGCAGGATACCCTGTGGCTGACCGGCGACTTAGTGGCGCGCGGTCCTGGCTCACTGGAAGTCTTACGCTACGTAAAATCGCTGGGCGACGCGGTGCGTCTGGTGCTGGGCAATCACGACTTGCATCTGCTGGCGGTCTACGCCGGCATCAGCCGTAACAAGCCTAAAGATCGCCTGACCCCGTTGCTGGAAGCGGATGATGCGGATGAGCTGATCAACTGGCTGCGTCGTCAGCCGCTGTTACAGGTTGATGAAGAGAAAAAGCTGGTGATGGGACACGCCGGTATCACGCCGCAATGGGATATTGAGACCGCGAAAAAGTGCGCGCGTGAAGTCGAAGCGGTTCTCGCCAGCGACAGTTATCCGCTGTTCCTGGATGCCATGTATGGCGACATGCCGAACAACTGGAGTGAAGATCTGACCGGCCTGGCGCGTCTGCGCTTCAGCACCAACGCCCTCACCCGCATGCGCTACTGCTTCCCTAACGGCCAGCTGGACATGATCTGCAAAGATGCCCCGGAATCGGCGCTTCCGCCGCTGAAACCCTGGTTTAACATTGAGGGGCCGGTCGCACGTGACTACACTATCGTCTTTGGTCACTGGGCCTCGCTGGAAGGCAAAGGCACGCCAGAGGGCATTATCGGGCTGGATACCGGCTGCTGCTGGGGCGGAACGCTGACCCTGCTGCACTGGGAGACACAACGCTATGTGGTGCAACCCTCTAATCGCGAAAAAGCCCTGGCCTCCAGCGAAAGTCTGGCACCGCCCACGCTATAACGGCGATGCTGGCCATCAGGCCAGCATCCTGTTTTATGCGCCGATAATTCCGCCATCTTCACGGGTGATCATAATCACCGACGACCGCGGACGCGGACTGTTGTCCGGGAAGTGCGAGTCACCCTCTTCGCCGGGATGCTGCACATTCACGAACAGCGTTTTGTAATCGGGCGTGAAGGTAATACCGGTCAGCTCGCACGATTTTGGACCGACCATAAACCGGCGGATCTCGCCACTATCAGGATCACCCACCAGCATCTGATTATTCCCCTGCCCCTGATAATCCTCTTTGTTGCTGTATTTGCCATCGGTCAGGATCCATAACCGCCCCTGCGCATCAAACCCCAGCCCATCCGGACTGTTAAAGGTATTCTCCGCGGTGATGTTCGGTGTGCCACGATAGATCCCCTCAGGATGCGCTATCGGGTTGCCACACAGCGCATAGATATCCCACTCAAACGTCTGCGCGGTAGCATCGCCTTTCTCATCCCAGCGAATAATCTGACCGTAGATATTTTTTGGCCGCGGATTCGCTGCATTGACCGGCATGCCTTCATTTCCGCGCTTGTTGTTGTTGGTCAGGGTGCAGTAGGCACGGCCGTCATGCGGGTTAACCGCAATCCACTCCGGCCGGTCCATTCGCGTTGCGTTGACCACATCTGCCGCGGCACGCGCATTGATCAAAACATCTGCCTGGCTATTGAATCCCTTTTCAGCGGTGAGTCCATTTTCGCCCCACGTCAGCGCCAGCCAGCGCCCGGTGCCTTTAAGCGGCGTGCCCTGCGCATCGCCGTTGAACTGCGCCACATAGAGCGTGCCCTTATCAAGCAGTCCGTGATTGGCTTTAGCATCATCCGGAGTGACCTTGTCATCTGAGACAAATTTATAGATATATTCGCCGCGCTCATCGTCGCCCATATAAACCACCAGCTGGCCGGTTTTCGCGACCGTCACGGCGGCATTCTCGTGCTTGAAGCGGCCCAGCGCGGTCCGCTTTACCGGCACGGAGTGAGGATCGAAAGGATCGATTTCGACAATCCAGCCGTGACGGTTGAATTCGTTGGGATTCTTAGCGATATCGAAGCGGGGATCAAAGTCGGCCCAGTTGCGCTCCGGCTCAGCGGCATTCAGGGTATAGCGCTTCTGCTGTGGGGTCGGCGTAAAGTCCGCCTGATGGGTGCCAAAGTAGGTGTCGTAGTTCTCTTCACAGGTGAGATAGGTGCCCCACGGCGTTTTGCCGTTGGCGCAGTTACCAAAGGTGCCCAGGACATGCATTCCCTGCGGATCGGCGGCAGTCTGCAGCGCTTTATCCCCCGCTGCCGGACCGGAGAAGCGCATCGGGGTATTGGCGGTAATGCGGCGGTTATAGTCAGAAGGACGTACCACCTGCCAGCGATTGTCCTCACCCCGTTTGATTTCAACGATGGAGATACCATGCGCCGCCTGCGACTTTTTGACATCTTCCAGGCTGGTCGCTTTACTGCCGCCGTGGGCGAACAGCGTCGGCTCATTCACATATTCATTGTTAATCGCCATCACGCCGCGATGGTCATTAATCGCGAAGAAGCTCATACCGTCGTTGTTGTCACCGAACTGCTTTTCCTGATCTTCGGCGCTGTTATTGCCCTGCGGATCAAACGCGGCTGCGCCATTCACCAGCGGATCACCCCAGGAGATCAACACGTCGGCGCGATAGCCGGGGGCCACCACAATCTCATCGGCCGTGGACGCGGCAATCGCCTGAAAGCCCAGCAGCGGACTGCCCGCAGGCTTCTCCTGCGCCAGTGCGCTGCCCGAGAGCGTCAGGCCGCCGCTGAGAAAGCCGGTCAGGCCGATAGCACCGGAACCGGCAAGGAATTTACGACGCAGTGGATCAGGCAGGCGGTCAGTGCTTAATGCGGAGAGTTCGATTTTCATTAGTGATTGCTTCCTTTGTGTCGATCCCAGAAAAGAAGCAATGCTAATGAATAAAGATGACAGCCAGGTTACAGCCCGGCAGGGGGGGATTAGCGACGACGGTCAAGGATCTCAAAGCAGTAGCTGTGGGAATTTTGCTCGTCAGCGTCGTGGAATTCGCTGAACGTTGACTGCCACTCATCCGGCTCGTAATCCGGAAACTGCGTATCACCTTCGACTTCCGCATCAATGTGCGTCAGATAGAGACGATCGGCACGCTTCAGCATCTGCTCATAGACGCGGCCACCGCCAATCACCATGATCTCTTCAGCGTCACCGGCTGCCTGTAACGCCTCATCCAGCGAAGTGACCCAGGTAACGCCTTCGGTGGTGCCCGGCTGGCTGCTGACCACGATATTCAGTCGGCCAGGTAACGGACGGCCAATAGATTCAAAGGTCAGTCGGCCCATAATCACCGGTTTCTTCAGCGTATGGCGCTTGAACCACGCCAGATCTGCAGGCAGGTCCCACGGCATGGCGTTCTCCATTCCAATAATGCGATCTGCTGCTAATGCCGCGATAAGACTAATCATGTTAACCACTCACTGAAAAAAATTGGCGCCATGATACGTAAAGGTGAAACTTTCGTCGATAGGGGGAAAGGTCTAATTGCGTAAAGCTTTTCATGACGTCGTTTTTCACGGCCTGTGCAGCGTTTTTCACCGCCTAATCGCGTCAGTTTGCCGCAGCTCGCCAGCGATCGGCCTCAGGCTGGCACAAAAGTCGTGCGCAAAAGAAAACGGCTCCCGGAGGAGCCGTCAGGGTTATCAGAAGTCGTAGCGCAGACGCACCAGATTCATATCACCCAGGTTATCGGTGCTGGAGGTAAACACATGTTCGTAATCGACACGGAAACCGTAGTCGAGGAACAGCACCACACCCAGACCGTTGTCGATGCGCTGATAATTACGGCCTGTCGCATACTCAATGCGATCGCCCATGACATACGGCTGTACCGCTTTCAGACCATACTGCCCCACCGGAATCTTGTAACCGGCGAAATATTCAATGCCCCACGCGTCGCCGGCAAAGTAGTCATGCACATCTTTGCGTTTGGTGGTCATGAAGTTCTCATACCAGCCACCGCCGGCTGACAACGTCCAGTTACCTGGAGTCCAGCTCAGCGCGGTGCCGTAGATGTTCTGATCGTAATCGCGGCTGTCGCCGTTGTTCGGGTTACGCATCGCCGCGCGGGTGTAGTTCCACGCCGTGCCCCAGCTCAGATCGTCCGTGATGTGGTAGTCCACACCCAGCGAGCCGCCGCCTTTGCGCTTATAGCGCAGGCCGTTGCCTGGCAGATACTCGTTATCTTCGAACAGATAAGAGGCGTAAAGATCCGCATCGCCGAAGCTGTTTTTATACTTCAGCTGTTTGCGTGAGCGGTAAGATCCGTCGTAGTCGCCATTGATCCCGTTACCCGGAGCCTGGCCGACCATGTCGTAATCCCAGATATCGGTCTTGGCGCCCACGGTATCGTAATAGACACTGTTCTGCTGACCAAAGGTAAGCTGGCCCCAGGTTTTGCTTTTCAGACCGGTGTAGAGCTGACGACGCGTGGTGTTATTGGCACCGTCCGCATAGTGACGATCCCAGCTGAAGACCGCCGGGACGTTAACGCCCAGTTCGTAGTAGCTGATCCAGCTGACGTCATCAAACAGGTAGTAGTCAGCGCCGAAACGGAAACGGGTGCCGCCATCAAAACCGTCGCGCTTGTAGGATTTGTCATCCACGCCGGTCTGATGATTGAACTGAGCACGAATGCTACCGCCAAAAGTAAAGTTAAGACGGCTAAGCGGATCGCCTGCCTGCGGATCCTGTTTTAACAGGGTAATTTCCGCCTGGCTGGCGAAAGGAAGAATTGCCATCAGTGCAGCCACTGCACTCAGAGAAAAAGTACGCATTTTCATTTTTTATTTATGTCCTGATACGCTCCAGTGATGAGCGGCAGGCATAGTACTGACGAAAAATCCGCACAGGAAGTGTTTATATTATAAATTTGTGCGAACCGGCCTTATTCGCACCTATAGCTAAAAAATTAAGCCAAATCAGTCACTTTAACGCAAACTCTTTGCTTTCCCTGGACCCTATTTTCGGATTATCGCCAATAAGATGGTCAAAAAAAAACGGCTCCCGCAGGAGCCGTTCAGACAGCTGACAAATTCAATTCAGGTTTTTTTTCCACAATGCATAGGCTCAACGCGCAGGGAACACGGGCAGAAGAGGAAAGCGTCCCGCGCCATGGACAAAAACGTCAGGAGCGTTTTTGAACAACGCAAAGCGTTGGCCCGGCTACGGGCGCACCTCAGGGATGAGGTGCGTAATCGCGCGGGCCGAGCGGCCAGGGATTGGCTTAAGCGACTTTCCGATCTGACCGTGTTCCCTTCGCAGGCTCGATCTCACAGCTGACCGGGCCAGATTTTGGTCAAAAAAAACGGCTCCCGCAGGAGCCGTTTTTCACATTACATCGCCTTACATCGCCTTGATCTGGGCATGCATCTCCTGAACGGAGATAACCTGTTCCGTCGGGTCTGCATTCAGCGCCATCGCGGTGGCGAAGCCGCCGTTCAGCGTGGTGTCGTAGTGCACTTTATACTGCAGAGCACTGCGGCGAATCAGTTTCGAATCTTCAATCGCCTGACGACCCGCCGTGGTATTGACGATGTAGCTATACTCGCCATTCTTCAGACGGTCCTGAATGTGCGGACGCCCTTCGTGCACCTTGTTCACCAGGCGCGGATTGATGCCCGCTTCGCCCAGCACAACCGCCGTGCCGTGAGTCGCATCCAGTTCGAAACCAAACTTCTGCAGCTTAGCGGCCAGGTCGACAATACGTTTCTTGTCGCCTTCACGCACCGACAGCAGCGCACGGCCCGACTTCTTCATGTTGCTCTGTGCGCCCAGCATCGCTTTGGAAAACGCCTCAGCGAAGGTGCGGCCCACGCCCATGACTTCACCGGTAGAGCGCATTTCTGGCCCCAGAATCGGGTCAACGCCCTGGAACTTGTTAAACGGCAGCACCACTTCTTTGACAGAGTAGTAAGGCGGAATCACCTCTTCAGTGACGCCCTGCTCTGCCAGCGTTTTACCTGCCATCACGCGCGCGGCAACTTTCGCCAGCGGGACCCCGGTCGCTTTAGAGACGAACGGCACGGTACGCGCCGCACGAGGGTTAACTTCGATCAGGTAGACTTCGTTGTCTTTCACCGCGAACTGGACGTTCATCAGGCCACGAACGTTCAGCTCAAACGCCAGCTTCTCAACCTGCTGACGCATCACATTCTGAATCTCCTGACTCAGGGTGTAGGCCGGCAGTGAACAGGCGGAGTCACCGGAGTGAACGCCAGCCTGCTCGATGTGTTCCATGATGCCGCCAATCAGCACCCGCTCGCCGTCGCAAATCGCATCAACATCTACTTCGACCGCATCATCCAGGAAGCGATCCAGCAGCACCGGTGCATCGTTGGAAACCGAGACCGCCGTCTGGAAGTAGCGCTTGAGGTCGATCTCGTCGTAGACGATCTCCATGGCACGGCCACCCAGCACATAAGAAGGACGCACCACCAGCGGATAACCCAGGCCCGCGGCTTTCTCAACCGCCTGCTCCAGTGTGGCCACCGTGGCGTTGGCGGGTTGCTTCAGGTTCAGTCGATCAACCGCCTGCTGGAAACGTTCACGGTCTTCAGCACGGTCGATGGAATCCGGGCTGGTGCCGATAACCGGTACGCCTGCGGCTTCCAGGGCACGCGCCAGTTTCAGCGGAGTCTGACCGCCATACTGCACAATCACACCTTTTGGCTGCTCAATGCGCACAATCTCCAGCACATCTTCCAGCGTGACCGGCTCGAAGTAGAGGCGATCAGAGGTGTCGTAATCGGTCGAGACTGTTTCCGGGTTACAGTTGACCATAATGGTCTGATAACCATCTTCACGCAGCGCGAGGGCGGCGTGAACGCAGCAATAGTCGAATTCGATACCCTGACCGATACGGTTTGGCCCACCGCCCAGAATCATGATTTTTTCGCGATCCGGACTTGGATTGGCTTCGCACTCCTCCTCATAGGTGGAGTACATGTAGGCGGTGTCTGTCGCGAACTCTGCGGCGCAGGTATCCACGCGCTTGTAAACCGGGTGCAGGTTAAACTGCTGACGCAGCTTGCGGATTTCGCTCTCTGCCACGCCCGCCAGTGTTGCCAGCCGTGCATCAGCAAAGCCTTTACGCTTCAGGGCGCGCAGGAACGTCTCATCCAGGCTATTAACCCCTTCACGGGCAACCTGCTCTTCCAGCCGCACCAGTTCTTCGATCTGCACCAGGAACCAGCGGTCAATATTGGTCAGGTTAAACACGCCATCCACTGACATGCCGGCACGGAAAGCGTCTGCGATGTACCAGATGCGGTCTGAACCGGCATCTTTCAGCTCACGGCGGATGCGGGTTAATGCTTCCGGGTCGTCGAGGTGGACTTTCGGGTCGAAGCCGTTAGCGCCCACTTCCAGGCCGCGCAGCGCTTTCTGCATGGATTCCTGGAAAGTACGACCAATTGCCATCACTTCCCCGACCGACTTCATCTGCGTGGTCAGGCGATCGTTGGCACCGGCAAATTTTTCGAAGTTGAAACGCGGGATCTTGGTGACAACGTAGTCGATGGAAGGCTCGAACGAGGCTGGCGTTAAACCGCCGGTGATATCATTCATCAGCTCGTCGAGGGTATAGCCGACCGCCAGTTTGGCCGCCACTTTAGCAATCGGGAAACCGGTCGCTTTGGAGGCCAGCGCCGAGGAGCGTGACACGCGCGGGTTCATCTCAATGACAATCAGGCGGCCATCTTTCGGGTTAACCGAGAACTGCACGTTGGAGCCACCGGTTTCAACACCGATCTCACGCAGTACCGCCAGCGAGGCGTTACGCATGATCTGATACTCTTTGTCGGTCAGCGTCTGGGCAGGTGCCACCGTGATGGAGTCACCGGTGTGGATCCCCATCGCATCGAAGTTTTCAATTGAGCAGACGATGATGCAGTTGTCGTTTTTATCGCGCACCACTTCCATCTCATACTCTTTCCAGCCAATCAGCGACTCATCAATCAGCAGCTCATTGGTCGGTGAAAGGTCGAGACCGCGTTCGCAAATCTCTTCAAACTCTTCGCGGTTGTAGGCGATGCCGCCACCGGTTCCGCCCATAGTAAATGAGGGACGGATAATGCAGGGGAAACCGACATCTTCAGCCACGGCCAGCGCTTCTTCCATGGTGTGCGCAATGCCGGAGCGCGCGGTATCCAGACCGATGCTTTTCATCGCCACGTCGAAACGACGACGATCTTCTGCTTTGTCGATCGCATCAGCCGTTGCGCCGATCATGGTGACGCCAAACTCTTCCAGCACGCCATGACGTTCCAGCTCCAGCGCACAGTTCAGCGCTGTCTGACCGCCCATGGTCGGCAGTACCGCGTCCGGGCGCTCTTTTTCGATGATTTTGCGCACCACTTCCCAGTTAATCGGCTCAATGTAAGTCGCATCAGCCATTTCCGGGTCGGTCATGATCGTCGCCGGGTTGGAGTTCACCAGAATGACGCGGTAACCCTCTTCACGCAGCGCTTTACACGCCTGCGCACCGGAATAGTCAAATTCGCAGGCCTGGCCGATCACAATCGGACCGGCACCAAGAATCAGGATGGATTTTAGGTCTGTACGTTTTGGCATGAATTAGCTCCTGATTACTTCGCTTGCAGACGGAATGCGTCAATCAATTCAATAAAGTGGTCAAACAGCGGCGCAGCATCGCCTGGGCCCGGGCTCGCTTCCGGGTGTCCCTGGAAGCTGAATGCGGGCTTGTCAGTGCGGTGAATGCCCTGCACGGTTTTATCGAACAACGAAATGTGAGTTACACGCAGGTTAGCGGGAAGATTGTTCTCATCGACCGCAAAACCGTGGTTCTGCGCGGTGATCATCACGCGATTGTTATCGAGATCTTTCACCGGATGGTTGCCGCCGTGGTGGCCCAGCTTCATCTTCACGGTCTTAGCCCCGCTGGCCAGCGCCAGCAGCTGATGACCCAGACAGATTCCGAACACCGGGATCTCTGTTTTCAGGAAGGCCTGAATTGCGCTGATAGCGTAGTCGCACGGCTCCGGGTCGCCAGGACCGTTAGAGAGGAAGATGCCATCCGGATTAAGCTTAAGTACTTCTTCCGCAGGCGTCTGTGCCGGAACGACGGTCAGACGACAGCCGCGATCGACCAGCATCCGCAGAATGTTGCGCTTGGCACCGTAATCGTAAGCCACCACATGGTAAGGCAGTGATTCAGCGTCGGCCTGCTCTGGCAGCCCTCCCTCCAGCGTCCAGCTGCCCTGCTGCCAGCTGTAGGTCTCAGTGGTGCAGACCTCTTTCGCCAAATCCATCCCTTTCAGTCCCGGGAACGCCTGAGCTTTTTGCAGCGCCAGCGCGGCATCCGGATTATCGCCCGCAATGATGCAGCCGTTTTGTGCACCTTTCTCACGCAGCAAGCGCGTCAGCTTGCGGGTATCGATATCGGCAATCGCCACGATGTTGTTGCGCTGCAGGTAGGCGGATAAGCCCTCTTCACTACGGAAGTTGCTGGCAATCAGCGGCAGGTCACGGATAACCAGGCCCTGCGCATGAATCTGGCTGGATTCTTCGTCGGCGGTATTGGTTCCGACATTACCGATATGGGGATAAGTGAGAGTAACGATTTGGCGGGAATAGGAAGGATCAGTGAGGATTTCTTGATAACCGGTCATTGAGGTATTGAAAACGACTTCTCCCACTGCCGACCCTGTTGCCCCGATGGCCCGACCGTGGAATTGGGTTCCGTCTTCCAGAACCAAGAGCGCTGACTTAATCAAAACATCCTCCAGGGAATAAACAGTCACATTATCTGCATATTAATTCAAAATAGCCGCCTGAATCAATGCAAAAACCGCCTGAATTGTCGATTTTTGGCAAATTGCGCGCATTCTAATGATCGCCCTGGCCATTGTCTACCCTGCGGCGGGATTTTTTCACCCTTATCTGCCTTCTGAGGAAAATAACGGGCATAAGCAGCAAAAAGAGAGGAAAACTCGGCGGAATAATCGTTTGCCAGGCAGCGTAAAAGCAAAACAGAAGCAGCGCGGCCTTTATTTTTGACCAAATGGTCAAAAACAGCATCCGGCAGAGCAAATAAATGAAGAAAACAGGCAAAAACAGAAGTCAGAGCTAACTTTTATATCGGGAAGGCATATTTCAGATAAAATTAAGGGCAATGAAAACATTGCCCCTTTTCAATCAAGCGATTATCGATTGAAACAACCACATCACGATGGTTAACAACACTCACAACATCGACAAATCCAGCACATCACGCATGTCAAACAGGCCAGATTTCTTATCTTTCAACCATAAAGCGGACTTAACCGCGCCATTTGCAAAGGTCATACGGCTTGAAGCCTTGTGGGTTATCTCTACGCGCTCGCCAATATCTGCAAACATCGCAGTATGCTCACCGACGATGTCGCCCGCGCGTACTGTCGCAAAACCGATGCTCTGCGGCTGGCGTTCGCCGGTGTAGCCCTCACGCGTATAGACCGCATGCTCATCCAGTTTCCACTGCATCGCATCGGCAATCGCCTCACCCATCGCCAGCGCGGTCCCGGAGGGCGCATCCACTTTATGGCGGTGGTGCGCTTCAACGATCTCAATATCCGCGTACTCCCCCATCACTTTGGCAGCCTTCTCCAGCAGCTTCAGCACCAGGTTAACCCCCACGCTGAAGTTAGCGGCGAACACAATGGGGATATCTTCCGCTGCGGCGCGAATGGCCGCTTTGCCTGCTTCATCAAAACCGGTGGTGCCGATCACCATCGCTTTGCCCTGCTCACGGCAGATCGCCATATACTCCAGCGTGCCTTCCGGGCGGGTGAAGTCGACCAGCACATCAAAATCGTTAATCACCGCGCGTAAATCGTCAGCGATGATGATGCCATTTTTTCCGATGCCCGCTAATTCACCAGCGTCGCTGCCGGTCAGCGATGAGCCCGGGCGAGCCAGTGCCGCACCCAGTTCAGCGCCTTCTGCCTGCTGCGTTGCCTGAATCAGATTACGGCCCATACGGCCCGGCGCGCCCACAATAGCAATGCGGATTGTGTTCATATTTATTCATTCCTAAAACAAAACTATGCATCCAAAGCGTCATCAGGTTAACGATGAGTTAACAGTCACGCCACTATTAATCCGTGATAATAAGAATTTTATGCCAGCCGCCCGTGATTATCAGTAAAAGCAATCACCGCAGCAAATAACGACTTTTTTTGTCAGATTCAAAAAACAAAAAAGGCCGAACAGAGTCGGCCTTTTTATCAGTAATATCGCAGAGTTACTGCACGTTACGCACTTCGACACGCAGCTCTTTGGGCACTTCGAAGACAATATTCTCTTCACGGCCAATCAGCTCAATTGCCGCTTCGCCGCCCAGTTCACGCAGCCGCTGGATCACCTGCTGCACCAGAATATCGGGCGCTGACGCGCCTGCGGTGACGCCGATGCAGGCCACGCCTTTTACCCACTCTTCCTGAATATCATCCGCAGAGTCGATCAGCTTCGCCAGCTTACCGGCACGCTGAGCCAGCTCAGCCAGACGGTTAGAGTTAGAGGAGTTCTTCGACCCCACCACCAGCACCACTTCCGCATCTTTAGCCAGAGTACGAACCGCTTCCTGACGGTTGGTGGTGGCGTAGCAGATATCATCTTTACGCGGCCCGATAATCGCCGGGAAGCGCTGACGCAGAGCATCAATGATGTCAGAGGTGTCGTCCACCGACAGCGTGGTCTGCGTCATGAAGCTCAGATTGTTTTCGTCTTTCACTGTCAGTCTGAAGACATCTTCCGGTGACTCCACCAGATACATGCCGCCATTAGGGTTGTTGTACTGCCCCATGGTGCCTTCGACTTCCGGATGACCTGCATGACCAATCAGTATTGCCTCAACGCCTTTACGGCTGGCGCGAGCCACTTCCATATGCACCTTGGTCACCAGCGGACAGGTAGCGTCAAACAGCATAGTCAGATTGCGCGCTTTGGCTTCGGCACGCACCGCCTGAGAAACACCGTGCGCGGAGAAGATCAGAATCGCGTTATCCGGCACTTCACTGATCTCTTCAATGAAGATGGCACCGCGCTCACGCAGGCTGTTTACCACGTAACGGTTATGCACCACTTCGTGACGGACATAGATTGGCGCGCCATACATCTCCAGCGCGCGCTCAACAATACTGATGGCACGATCAACGCCAGCGCAGAAGCCGCGCGGATTAGCTAACAGGATTTGCATCGTTGGCCTCCAGTGCGGGATCGATTTCCAGCACCTCTACATCAAACTGAATACGACGACCTGCCAGCGGATGATTGAAATCCACGGTGATAGAGTCACCGGAGATTTCACGGATCACGCCAGGCATTTCACTGCCGCCCATGCCGCTGAACAGCATGATGGCTCCCACTTCCGGCTCACCCGCATCGATAAAGTCCCGACGCGAGAAATACTGGATCAGGTCAGGGCTGACGCCGCCAAAGGCGTCGTCCGGTTCCAGGGTAAACTGTTTAGTTTCACCCGCTTTCAGCCCCAGCAGTGCCTGCTCAAGTGCCGCAGAGAGGCTGCCATCACCGAGACGGAACAGCGCGGGCTTGCCGTTTGCACGGGTCGATTCCGCCGTCGAGCCATCTTCCAGCTTCAGCGTAAAATGCACCAACACCGCGCTTTCGCGCTGTACGGACTCAGTCATCACTTACCCTTTCTGTTTAGCCTGTTTGCCGTTCGGGCTGAAAAAGCCCTCCAGCACCACCAATGCAGCACCGATACAGATGCCGCAGTCAGCGATATTAAATGTAGCGAAGTGCCAGTTACCGACATAGAAATCGATAAAATCGACCACAAAGCCATGGTATGAGCGATCAAACAGATTGCCTATCGCGCCGCCGATGATCAGGGCATACGCGATGTTAGCGATCTTCTGACTGGCATGATTACGATACATCATCACGACCAGTGAGATCACGATAGCCAGCGCAATACCGGCAAAGAACCAGCGCTGCCAGCCGCCTTTGTCCGCCAGGAAACTGAACGCCGCGCCGTAGTTGTGCGCGTAGAACAGGTTCAGGTAGGGCATCAGTGGCTGGGTTTCATGCAGCATCATGTTGTTCATCACCCACTGCTTGCTGGCGAAGTCGACAACAATCACCACCAGCACCAGCCACAGCCAGCGCAATCCGGTTGATAAAATAGGTTTACGCATCAGGCAAATTCACGCTGTTCGCCGTCACCGGCTACGTTAGTGTAACAACGACCACAGACCTCAGCATGCTCAGGATTCTGTCCGACGTCGGTAGTGTAATGCCAGCAGCGCTGACATTTCTCGCCTTCCGCCTTGTGCAGCGCGATTTTCAGACCTTTCAGCAGCTCACTCTGCTGCGCTTCGTCGTTCGCCAGGGCGTAATCAGCCACCTGTGCGCCAGAGGTCAGCAGCACAAAGCGCAGCTCATTACCCAGCGCCTGCAGTTTAGCCGCCAGCTCCGGATCGGCATAGAGCGTTACCGTTGCTTCCAGTGCGCCACCGATACGTTTATCCGCACGCGCCTGCTCGATCACCTTGTTCACTTCGCCACGCACTTTCAGCAGCTCAGCCCAGTAGGCGTCATTCAGCGCTTCATCTTCAGCCAGGCCAAACAGCCCCTGATACCACTCTTCGGTAAAGACATACTGCGCACGTTCGCCCGGCAGGTAGCCCCAGATCTCATCTGCCGTAAAGGACATGATCGGTGCCATCCAGCGTACCAGCGCTTCGACGATATGCCACAGCGCGGTCTGGCAGCTGCGACGCGCCAGGCCATCGCCTTTCGCGGTGTACTGACGATCCTTGATGATGTCGAGATAGAAGCTGCCCATCTCAATTGAGCAGAACTGCATCAGACGCTGGATCACTTCGTGGAAATCGTAGTTCTCGTAAGAGGCAACGATATCGGCCTGTGCCGCCTGAGCGCGACCGACGGCCCAGCGATCCACCACCACCATCTCTTCCGGTTTCACCAGATCGGTAGCCGGGTTAAAGCCGCTGAGGTTAGCCAGCAGGAAACGCGCTGTGTTACGGATGCGGCGATAGGCATCGGCAGAACGTTTAAGGATCTCATCGGAGACCGCCATTTCGCCCGAGTAGTCGGTTGATGCCACCCACAGGCGCAGAATATCGGCGCCCAGTTTGTTCATCACATCCTGCGGCGCAACCGTGTTACCGATCGATTTCGACATCTTGCGGCCCTGACCATCCACGGTGAAACCGTGTGTCAGTACCTGACGATAAGGCGCTTTGCCCTTCATCGCCGTGGAGATCATCAGCGAGGACATAAACCAGCCGCGATGCTGATCGGACCCTTCCAGATAGAGGTCAGGCGCATGTCCGCCAAATTCCGGACGCGCATCAACCACGGAATAGCTGGTTGAACCGGAGTCAAACCAGACATCCAGCGTATCCGGCACTTTTACGTAATGATCGGCATCGTCGCCCATCAGTTCGCGCGGATCGAGATCCCACCAGGCCTGAATCCCCTCCTGCTCAACGCGCTGCGCCACTTTTTCCATCAGCGCCAGCGTGTCCGGGTGCAGCTCTTCGCTCTCTTTATGAACGAACAGGGCCATCGGTACGCCCCAGGTACGCTGACGAGAGATACACCAGTCAGGACGGTTCGCCACCATCGATTCGATACGCGCCTGGCCCCAGTCCGGGATCCACTGCACACCTTTGATCTCCTTCAGCGACTGCGCACGCAATCCTTTCTGATCCATGCTGATGAACCATTGCGGTGTGGCGCGGAAGATGATCGGCGTTTTATGGCGCCAGCAGTGCGGGTAGCTGTGCAGCAGTTTCTCAACGTGCAGCAGCGCGCCCTTCTCTTTCAGCAGCTCAACGATCATGTCGTTGGCTTTAAAGACGTTGACCCCATCCAGCGTCGGATAGGTGCCTGGCAGATAGCGGCCATCCGGTCCGACCGGATTGGCGGTTTCGATGCCATATTTCTGACCGATAACATAGTCATCCGGACCGTGGCCAGGTGCCGTGTGGACTGCACCGGTACCCGCTTCCAGGGTGACGTGATCGCCCAGCACCACCAGCGACTCAAGCGCCAGGAACGGATGCTGGAATTTCTGTAGCTCCAGCGCCGCGCCTTTGCATTCGCCCAGTACCTGCCATTCGCTGACGCCCGCGCGCTTCATCACGCTCTCGACCAGATCTTTTGCCAGGATCAGCGCGCGACCGTCGATCTGCAGCAGCTGATACTCAAATTCCGCGTTTAACGAGATGGCGCGGTTAGCTGGCAGCGTCCACGGTGTCGTCGTCCAGATCACCAGTGAAATCGGACCATTAACCTGTGCCACACCAAACGCCTGACGCACCGCGTCGGCATCAATGGCGTTGAACATCACATCAATCGACGGTGACGTTTTGTCGTAATACTCCACTTCCGCTTCTGCTAAGGCAGAACGGCAATCCAGGCACCAGTGCACGGGCTTAGCGCCTTTGTGCAGGTGGCCGTTGCCGATGATTTTACTCAGCGCACGAATGATGTTGGCTTCGGTACCGAAATCCATGGTCAGGTAAGGACGATCCCAGTCGCCCAGCACGCCCAGACGGATAAAGTCCGCCTTCTGGCCTTCAACCTGTTCTGCGGCGTATTTGCGGCACGCTTCGCGGAATTCAGCAGCGGTGACTTTCTCGCCTGGCTTGCCGATCATCTGCTCAACTTTGTGTTCGATTGGCAGACCGTGACAGTCCCAGCCCGGCACATACGGCGAGTCATAACCCGCCATGCCTTTCGACTTAACGATAATGTCTTTCAGAATCTTGTTAACGGAGTGACCAATATGAATGCTGCCGTTCGCATACGGAGGGCCATCATGCAGGATAAAGGTTTTTTTCCCTTTTTTGGCTTCGCGGATGATGCCGTACAGATTGTCGGCATACCAGCGTTGCAACATTCCCGGTTCGCGTTTGGCCAGATCGCCACGCATCGGGAATCCCGTTTCCGGCAAATTCAGGGTAGATTTATAGTCACTCATCAGATTCTCGATTCCGTTTTTCGCTCAGGTTAAAGCAGCCCAAAGAACTGCCGGGCCGTTACCACATCGTTCGCAATTTGTTCTTTCAACGCCTCCAGTGAGGCAAAGCGCTGCTCGTTTCGTATTTTCTGTTTCAGCACCACATCAATGTGACGACCATAGAGATCCATATTGATGTCGAGCAGGTGAACTTCAAGCTGCTGGCGTAAACCTTTTACGGTCGGACGGGTGCCGATATTGGCGACACCTGGCAGTGGCTCGGGCGTCAGACCCCGTACCTCTACCGCATAAACCCCTTTCACCGGCGAGACGCTGCGGCGTAAAGGGAGGTTCGCCGTGGGGAAACCCAGCGTGCGTCCCAGTGCATCACCGTGCACAACGCGGCCGGAAATAGTGAAAGGGTGACCAAGCAGCGACTGCGCCAGCGCTAAATCATCCACGGCCAGCGCCTGACGCACGGCAGTACTGCTGATTCGCTTACCGCCATCACAGAAGGTTTCGGTGCTGACGACCTCAAAGCCGTACTCCGCACCGGCTTTCTGTAATAACAGGAAATCACCCTGGCGACCAGCGCCGAAGCGGAAATCATCGCCTACCGCAAGGTACTTTACGTCCAGCTTTTCGACTAACAGGTCACTGATAAAACGCTGGGCGGACAAGGCCGCAAAGCGACGGTCGAACCGCACGCACAACACTTTATCGACGCCGGCTTCCGCCATGTATCGCAGTTTTTCACGCAGACGCGTCAGACGAGCCGGCGCTTTGTCACCGGCAAACAGCTCCAGCGGCTGTGGCTCAAAAACCATGACCACCACCGGCAGATTGCGCTTACGTCCCTCTTCACACAGCCGCGACATCAGCGCCTGATGCCCACGGTGCACGCCATCGAAATTACCAATGGTCAGAACGCAGCCGCGATGCTGCTCGTTAAGATTATGAATACCGCGGATAAACTTCATGGCTGGCCCAAACCGGTGGAAATCGGCGGATTATACCCTTGAAAGCGACTCAGGTTAACCCGTCAGCACGCCTTTCATGCTTTAGGCGCTGCATTTCCTGTTGCAGAAGCGCATGTTAAGAATTTTGTCGCGAAATACTGTATTCAGCGAGGGGAAGCTGGTAGAATCCTGCGCCATCAAATACGTAACCGAGTGCCGCTCTCAGGGCGACGCTTATTTGCACAAATCCATTGACAAAATCAGGTTAGAAGGGCATAGTCCTCGGCCTTTGATTTGTCTCTATAGAACACATTTGGGAGTTGTACCTTGGCTAATATCAAATCAGCTAAGAAACGCGCCGTAACATCTGAGAAACGCCGTAAGCATAACGCTAGCCGCCGCTCTATGATGCGTACCTTCGTTAAGAAAGTATACGCGGCGATCGCTTCAGGCGACAAAGCTGCTGCGCAGAACGCATTCAATGAAATGCAACCACTCGTGGACCGTCAGGCTGCTAAAGGTCTGATCCACAAGAACAAAGCTGCACGTTATAAGTCTAACCTGACTGCACAGATCAACAAACTGGCTTAATCGCCTGTTGTTAATCGCTTTGTTAAAAAAGCCGGCGCTTACGCCGGTTTTTTTTCGTCTGTCCCCTGGCGGGGAAAGAGTTCGCTGAAGTCTGCGTGACAGAGTCGCTGCACCGCCGGATGCTGAATCATCCGCTCCGCGAAGAGTATGTGATACTCCTCTGATACCGCGTCGAGCCGCCCGACTTCATATATCCCCTCACGTTGACCCATCTCCAGCAAAGGCGCGACAAAAATCGCATTCTGTCGCGCACCAAACGCCGTCATCAGTGCCGCATCATCAAACTCACCGAGAATCTCCACCTGCACTCCCTGGGTGCTGATCCAGTTGAGGATTTTGCGCCCCAGCATGGAGCGGCGCCCCGGAATCAGCAGGGGACGCGTCTCCAGGCAGACCGGAAAAGAGAGATCGCTGAGCGGCTGGGTTGACCAGAAGCTGATCGGGCATTCCCCCAGCTTCACCGAAAATAGCCCTTCCTGTTGGGTGGGGTCGATGGAGCAGTCAGAGATAATCATATCCAGCTTATGCTGACTGAGCTGCTCCAGCAGCATTTCGTGGGTCGATTCAAAACATCGCAGATGAATTTTCTCTTCTGCGACCACCGCCGTCTCCAGCACCTTGCTGACCAGCTGCTTTGAGAGCGCATCTGCCACGCCAACATCCAGCAGCAGATGGGACTCTTTGCGGTAATTCACAATATCCAGCATCTCCTGACTCAGCATAAACATGCGGTCAGCATAGCGAAAAACCAGCTGCCCCAGCTCCGTCGGTACCAGGCCCCGCCCCTGACGCCGGAACAGCTTGCCCTGCAGGCGCTCCTCCAGTGCCTTAATCTGCCCGGTAATGGTCTGTGGCGTCAGGGAGAGTGCCTCTGCTGCTGCCGTAATTGATCCCGCACGGCAGGCGTGCCAGAAGTAGTAGAGATGATTGAAATTGAGCTGATTCATAGAAAAAAGGAGGCTTACGCCTCCTCTCCATTAGCGCAGTTTAATTCGCAGCAGCGTATAGCCGATGACGGCTGAAAGCAGAGAGCCGGTCAGAATGCCCAGTTTAGAAAAGGTCACCAGCTGTTCATGCGCGGCATCAAAGGCCAGCGAACTGATAAAAATTGACATAGTGAAGCCAATTCCGCACAGCACACCAATCGCCATAATATCGCGTATGGTTGTGCCGTTGGGTAATACTGCCAGCCGCAGTTTTACCGCCAGCCAGCAGAAGAGCGTAATGCCTAATGGCTTACCGATTAACAGGCCGAAGATGATACCTGACGGTTCAGGCGAGAGGACATCACTCAGCGTAATGCCAGCAAGTGAGATACCAGCATTAGCAAAGGCAAACAGCGGCAGAATCATCCAGTTCACCCACGGCATCAGACCATGCGCCAGATGTTCCGCTGGAGAGTGCCCCTCTTTCTTCTCCAGAGGCACGAAAAAGCCCACAATGACGCCAGCCAGGGTTGCGTGGACGCCCGACTTCAGCACGGCGGTCCAGAGTACGATACCCACCAGTATGTAGACTGAGATTCTACGGACGTTAAAGCGGTTCAGGAGTGCCAGCACGACAATTGCGCCAGCAGCCACGCACAGGGAGAGTACTGAGAGATCACTGGTATAGAACAGAGCGATAATCACAATGGCACCCAGGTCATCAATAATCGCCAGTGCCATCAAAAAGACTTTCAGCGCAACGGGAACACGGCTGCCCAGAAGGGCCAGCACACCCAGCGCAAAAGCAATATCGGTTGCGGTAGGAATGGCCCAGCCGTTACGTGCAATCTCATCACCATGGTTGAAAAGCAGGAAGATCAGAGCGGGTAACGCCATGCCGCCTATTGCCGCGATGACCGGGAAGATAGCCTTGTCACGGCTGGCAAGTTCGCCGACCATCAACTCACGCTTTACTTCCAGGCCAATAACCAGAAAGAAAAGCGCCATCAGCGCATCGTTGATCCACAACAGCAAGTTTTTGCTGATATCCAGCGCCCCGAAGCGGATTTGTACCGGTTCATTCAGCAACGCCTGGTAACCCTGGGCGGTAGCGGCCGTATTGGCGAGGATCATCGCCGCGACCGCCGCCACGATCAACATCACGCCATTGCTGGCATCACTTTCAATAAAACTTTTTAGCAGATTCTTTAATTTGCGCGGCTTGTTCAACGTTCATCTTCCTGAGCAGAGACAGAATGTTAAACAGTGTAACGATTCATATAGTTCGTTAAAAGCAGCTTATACCGCGCTATATGCTCGGTTTCGCCGAGCAGTAAAAGCAGTAAACGTCGACATTTTTATGAGTGCTGCGGTGAGGGAGAGATAATGCAGCCATCACAGGCAGGGGATTTAAAGTAAAAAAAAGCGGAGCCGGGGCTCCAATGCTGGTCAGTTAAGATTAGATTTGTAAAGGCTGTCACGGTCAAACGTGGCAGCTTTTTTGTCAGTGCGAGCGAGCCGCAGTGCGGGCCTGAGCACCTCTGCTGCTGCCGGGCCGTCCTCGCGCCGCTCACGCGGTACCTTCGGCTTTGACGGCGTGCCGACGAACCGTTCGGGGATCGGCCCTCCCTGGCCGGCCCCGAACTGTCCACGCTTCCCGGCGTGGACTTCTGGCCCACCGTCACGCCTCAGCGCTGCGGATAGCCCTTTCAGCAGCAGAGGCGCTCAGGCCTCCACTCTCGTGCCCTTTTTAACACTACACACTGAAGTTTCAGAGCAGGCTGGGGTCGGGCAGGGGCAGGTAATCCGCAGCGCTGAACAGAATGAGTCTGCCAGGAGAGCCCGCAGGACGCGGGCGAAAGGCGGGGCGGCACAGGATGTGCCATCCCCGCCGGTCCGTCAGGCAGAGGAATGAAGTGAAGGAACCGCGCAGCGGCGCGAGGACCGCCAGCCCCTGCGCGGCACCAGACTGCGTTATCACCTGTCGCTTAACTGACTGGCATCAGAGCCGGGGCTCCACTTTTTATCAGGCAGACTTAACGAGTCAGATCATCAAAGAATTTTTTCACGCCGTCGAAAAAGCTCTTTGAGCGTGGGCTGTTATGCTCGCCGCTCGGGCCGCCAAAACTCTCTTCCAGTTCACGCAACAGCGCTTTCTGTTTCTCATTCAGGCTGACCGGTGTTTCCACCACGACACGACACAGCAGATCGCCGACCGCGCCGCCACGCACAGATTTCACGCCACGTCCGCGCATGCGGAACAGCTTGCCGGTCTGAGTTTCTGACGGCACTTTCAGCTTCACGCGACCATCCAGGGTCGGTACTTCAATCTCACCGCCCAGCGCTGCCATCGCAAAGTTGATCGGCACTTCACAGTAAAGATTGTTCTCTTCACGCTCGAAGATCGGGTGTTTCTTCACCGAGACCTGAACGTAGAGATCGCCTGCTGGTGCGCCCTGCTCGCCCGCTTCGCCTTCGCCGCTCAGACGAATGCGATCGCCGGTGTCGACCCCTGCCGGGATTTTCACTGACAGCGTTTTCGACTTCTCAACGCGGCCATGACCATGACAGGCGTTGCACGGATCTTTAATCACCGAGCCGCGACCATGACAGGTCGGAC
The DNA here is from genome assembly GCF_019969975.1 of Pantoea sp. OVA07A. Lineage (NCBI taxonomy): Bacteria > Pseudomonadati > Pseudomonadota > Gammaproteobacteria > Enterobacterales > Erwiniaceae > Pantoea > Pantoea sp. OVA07A. The sequence continues at coordinate 184,673 of NZ_JAHXYM010000002.1, forward strand.
AGGCCTGCTGAACGGTGAAGAAGCCCTGGCGCATCTGCACCTGGCCTGCACCGTGACAGGTTGAACAGGTTTGTGGCTGCGTTCCCGCTTTCGCGCCGCTGCCGTGGCAGACGTCACACTCTTCCAGCGTTGGAATGCGGATCTCTTTGGTCACGCCGCGTACCGCTTCTTCCAGCGACAGCTCCATGTTGTAGCGTAAATCGGCGCCACGGGATGCGCGCTGACGGCGTCCACCACCAAAGATGTCACCGAACACGTCGCCAAAGATATCGCTGAAGTCTGCGCCGCCGCCACCAAAGCCGCCGCCGCCGTATCCACCGCCACCCATACCGCCCTGTTCAAAGGCTGCATGACCATATTGATCGTAGGCCGCACGCTTCTGCGCATCGGTCAGGATTTCGTACGCTTCCTTGACCTCTTTGAATTTGGCTTCGGCTTCTTTGTCACCGGGATTACGGTCCGGGTGAAATTTCATTGCCAGGCGTTTGTAAGCCTTTTTGATTTCACGCTCGTCCGCGGATTTGGCGACGCCTAAAATCTCGTAGTAATCACTCTTCGCCATGTTTATTTAGCCCTTAACATGATCGCACGGGCGTGGAGAGATCTCCTACGCCCGTGCTGGTTTCAACGGCTGTCAGGCCAACCGTCGCGCCCGGTCAGGGGCAATTATTTCTTGTTGTCTTTCACTTCTTCGAATTCAGCATCGACAACGTCGTCATCTTTCTTCGCTGACGCGTCACCGGCATCCGCTGCACCCGCCTGAGACTGCTGTGCTGCTTCCATCAGTTTGCCGGACACTTCCATCAGCGCCTGCATTTTGGCGTCGATTTCCGCTTTGTCTTCGCCTCTCAGCGCAGTTTCCAGCGCGGCCAGAGCGGCTTCGATTGGCGCTTTGTCATCAGCTGACAGTTTGTCGCCGGCTTCTTCCAGCTGCTTACGCGTGCTGTGGGCAATCTGATCGCCCTGGTTACGCGTCTGTACCAGCTCTTCGAACTTGCGGTCAGATTCAGCGTTCGCTTCCGCATCACGCACCATTTTCTGGATCTCTTCATCGCTCAGACCTGAAGAGGCTTTGATGGTGATTTTCTGCTCTTTACCGCTGTTCTTATCTTTCGCCGACACGTGCAGGATACCATCCGCATCGATGTCGAAGGTCACTTCGATCTGCGGCAGACCGCGTGGCGCGTTCTGGATACCGTCGAGGTTGAACTGGCCCAGTGACTTGTTGTCATTGGCGCGCTTACGCTCACCCTGCAGCACGTGAATGGTCACGGCTGACTGGTTATCTTCAGCAGTCGAGAAGACCTGGCTGTGCTTGGTTGGGATGGTGGTGTTCTTGCTGATCAGCGAAGTCATCACGCCACCCATGGTTTCGATACCCAGTGACAGCGGGGTAACGTCCAGCAGCAGCACGTCTTTCACGTCGCCACCCAGTACACCACCCTGAACCGCAGCACCAACCGCGACCGCTTCGTCCGGGTTCACGTCTTTACGTGGCTCTTTACCGAAGAACTCAGTCACTTTGGCCTGAACCAGTGGCATACGAGTCTGACCACCCACCAGGATAACGTCGTTGATGTCTGAAACAGACAGTCCGGCATCCTGCAGCGCAACTTTCAGTGGCGCGATTGAGCGAGCAACCAGATCTTCAACCAGTGACTCCAGTTTAGAGCGGGTCACTTTGATGTTCAGGTGCTTAGGACCAGTCGCATCTGCCGTGATATATGGCAGGTTAACGTCGGTCTGCTGTGCAGAAGAAAGTTCGATTTTCGCTTTCTCTGCCGCTTCTTTCAGACGCTGCATCGCCAGTGGATCGTTGTGCAGATCGATGCCCTGGTCTTTCTTGAATTCAGCAACCAGATAGTTAATCAGGCGGCTATCGAAGTCTTCACCACCCAGGTGGGTATCACCGTTGGTCGCCAGAACTTCAAAGGTTTTTTCGCCGTCAACTTCGTCGATCTCAATGATTGAGATATCGAAGGTACCGCCACCCAGGTCATAAACCGCGATGGTGCGGTTACCCTGGCCTTTATCCAGACCATATGCCAGTGCAGCAGCAGTCGGTTCGTTAATGATACGTTTGACTTCCAGACCTGCGATACGGCCGGCGTCTTTGGTTGCCTGACGCTGCGCATCGTTGAAGTAAGCCGGTACGGTAATAACCGCTTCAGTCACTGGCTCACCGAGGTAATCTTCGGCGGTCTTTTTCATTTTCTTCAGCACTTCAGCAGAGATCTGCGGCGGTGCCATTCTCTGACCTTTCACTTCCAGCCATGCGTCGCCGTTGTCAGCGCCGGTGATTTTGTACGGCATGATTTTAATATCACGCTGTACTTCTTCGTCCTGGAAGCGACGACCGATCAGACGCTTAATTGCGAACAGGGTATTCTGCGGGTTGGTCACTGCCTGACGTTTAGCCGGTTGACCGACCAGAATTTCGCCATCCTGTGTATACGCAATAATTGAAGGCGTGGTGCGATCGCCCTCGGCATTTTCCAGCACGCGTGCTTTAGTGCCATCCATGATCGCAACACAAGAGTTGGTTGTACCCAGGTCAATACCAATAATCTTACCCATCTAAACATCTCCCACTTAAATTCGTTGCCAATTTGGGTTGTGAACCTTTTATGTGGGCGGGTTGTTTGCATTCAACTGCCAGCACATGCTTTTTTTCCAACGTTCACAACGCTCGATGACAAGTAAATGGGGCCGCTTCGATGCGCATCAAGGGCTAAACCAAAAAAAAATTTTTACCTTTGGCCCTGTCGGGATCAAAGAACGCTGCCACAACGCTGAATATGATGCGTCGCCTTGTTCCCCTCAGGGAGCAGGACGAAATCCGTTTATTACATCAACGATCATTTTACTGCCGAGGAACTATGGCAAATTCAACGCTGGCTAACCCTGCCCCGCTGGGATTAATGGGATTTGGCATGACGACCATTCTGCTGAACCTGCACAACACGGGCCTGTTTGCCATGGACGTGGCGATTTTAGCCATGGGCATTTTTTATGGCGGAATTGCGCAGGTGCTGGCCGGTCTGCTGGAGTTTAAAAACAACAACACTTTCGGGCTGACCGCCTTTACCTCTTACGGCATGTTCTGGTTAAGCTTTGTGGCGATCCAGCTGTTACCTGAAATGGGTCTGGCAAAAGCGCCAGACGAACGTTTCCTGGGGGCCTGGCTGGCACTGTGGGGCATTTTCACGCTGTTTATGTTCGTCGGTACGCTGAAAGGTGCGCGGATGCTGCAGTTTGTTTTCGGCTCGCTCACGCTGCTGTTTCTGCTGCTGGCCGTGGCTCATCTTATGCACCTGCCGGCGCTGGTGGTCTCCGCGGGCTGGGTCGGGATACTCTGTGGAGTCAGCGCCTGCTATCTGGCGATGGGTGAAGTGCTGAACGAAACCTTTGGCCGCACCATTCTGCCGATTGGCGCGAAATCGCTTTAAGCCTGCTTTTACGCATAAAAAAAAGACGCGGAGCCAGGCTCCGCGTCTCCGCATTACAAAGAGTTAATCCCCTGCTGCAGGTCAGGCTCGTGGCTGACATCACGCCGCAGCCAGATCCCCGTCAGCAATCCTACCAGCGCCAGCGCCATCACATACCAGCAGGGTGCCATCTCTGAGACGTTCATCAGCAGCGACACAAAGATCGGTGTCAGCCCGCCAAAGATCGCATAGGAGAGGTTGTAGGAAAATGAGAGTCCGGTAAAACGCACTTCTGCCGGAAAGGCGCGCACCATCACAAAGGGCACCACGCCGACGATACCGACGCTGAAACCCGCCATGCCATAAAGCAGGAAGAGCTGCTGTGGATAGAGGGCGGTCAGGTGATAAAACTGCCAGCTACAGATCGCCAGCAGCAGGCTGCCGACACACAGCGTACGACTGGCACCAAAGCGATCGGCCGCGAGTCCGGCAATAATGCAGCCAATGCAGAGCATCACGGTGGCGATGCTGTTGGCCTGCAGGGTCAGCGCAGGCGCGATGCCCTGCTGTTTTTGCAGCCAGACCGGCGACATCAGGATCACCACCACGATGCAGGCGGAAAGCAGCCAGGTCAGCAGCATAGAGATGACAATCGACTTTTTATGCTCTGCCAGCACGGTCTTCAGCGGCAGGGTTTCCGCCAGCGCTTTACGCTGCTGCATCTCAATAAACACCGGCGTCTCATGCAGCCAGCGACGCAGGTACATCGCGACCAGCCCGAACACGCCGCCGAGGAAGAAAGGGATGCGCCAGCCGCCATCATGGATCGCCTGCTGCGACATTGAGGTATTGATCAGCGTGGCTACCAGCGACCCCAGTAAAATGCCGATAGTCAGCCCGGCCGTCAGCGTGCCGCAGGCGATGCCGATACGTTTATAGGGCACGTGTTCCGCGACAAACACCCAGGCGCCCGGCACTTCACCGCCAATCGCCGCGCCCTGTAACATCCGCATCAGCAGCATCAGCAGTGGCGCAGCAATACCAATCGTCTGCCAGGTGGGTAAAGCGCCCATCATCAGGGTCGGCAGCGCCATCAGCAGAATGCTCAGGCTGAACATCTTTTTGCGCCCGAGCTTATCGCCAAAATGCGCCATCACGATGCCGCCCAGCGGACGAGCCAGATAGCCTGCGGCAAAAATGGCAAACGTCTGCAGCTGACGCAGCCATTCCGGGATATCCGAGGGGAAAAAGAGTTCGCCAATCACGGTGGCGAAGAAGACGAAGATAATGAAGTCGTAGAATTCCAGCGCGCCGCCCAGCGCGGCCAGCGCCAGGGTCTTGTAATCCTTACCGGTCAGACGCTGAGTGTGAGTCGGATTCATAATATTCCAGAGGCAAAAGAGATAAGGTTGTAAAGATCTTATTACTATACCGTCAATCTTTTGCCACACCAGCAAGGCTATAGCTTATGCCTGAAATGGGGAATATTTAGTTATTTATCTCACGTATCGCGCTTTTAGGCCGAAATGCTGCTACTACGCTGGAATGCGTTTCGACGTAAGGCCCTTCCAGCAACTGTAAACAATAAGGTACAGATGCAAAGATGCCGTGAACTTTTACGTTGCCCTGCTCATCCTTCTGCCCTTCCAGCGTCTCTTTGATCGACTTCGGCTGACCAGGCAGATTGAGGATCAGCGACTGCTTGCGGATCACCCCGACCTGACGCGACAGAATCGCGGTCGGTACGAACTGCAGGCTGATCTGGCGCATCTGCTCACCAAAACCAGGCATTTCACGATCGGCAACGGCTAAGGTGGCATCGGGCGTGACATCGCGTCGGGCCGGACCGGTGCCGCCGGTGGTTAACACCAGATGGCAAAAACGTTCATCGACCAGTTCGCAAATCGCCTGCTCAATCATCGGCTGCTCGTCGGGCACCAGTCGGGACTCAATCTCAAACGGGCTGCTGATTGCGCTGCCGAGCCAGCTCTCCAGCGCGGGAATACCCTGATCCTGATAAATGCCGTTCGCGGCGCGATCGGAGACCGAGATCAGGCCAATGCGTAATGTATTCATGATTAGCTTCGCTGTGATTTACCGCGGTGCGGTTGGAGTAAAAGGGGAATAGCCGAGAGGATAATATAAAGTGAAAGGGTCGGAAAAGGGAAAACCGTGGCAGCCTGCGCCGCCACGGTCAACAGATTACAGCAGTTCTGCCAGCATCTTCTCAAGTTTGCCCTGATCAACGGCAAAATTGCGGATACCTTCTGCCAGCTTCGCAACCGCCATCGGATCCTGGTTGTGCTGCCACAGGAACTCAGACTCGGTCATGCGGGCCGGACGCGCTTTCACTTCGCCGCTGTAGCTCAGTTTACGCTCCAGGGTGCCTTCGCTCTCCGCCAGCTCTTTCAGTAGCGCAGGAGAAATGGTCAGGCGGTCACAGCCAGCCAGCTCGATGATTTCGCCGACGTTACGGAAGCTGGCGCCCATCACCACGGTTTCATAGCCGTGCTGCTTGTAGTAGTTGTAGATTTCAGAAACTGAAACCACGCCTGGATCTTCGTGCGCGGCATACTCTTTCTTGTCGGTGTTGGCTTTGTACCAGTCGAGGATACGGCCAACAAACGGAGAGATCAGGAACACGCCCGCTTCAGCACAGGCACGCGCCTGAGCAAAGGAGAACAGCAGCGTCAGGTTACAGTTGATACCCTCTTTTTCCAGCTGCTCTGCAGCACGGATGCCCTGCCAGGTAGAGGCCAGTTTGATCAGGATGCGGTCGTTGCTGATACCGGCATCATTGTAGAGTTTGATCAGGCTGCGGGCTTTGGCGATGCTGCCTTCAGTGTCGTAAGAGAGACGCGCATCTACTTCCGTCGAGATGCGGCCTGGGATCAGTTTGAGGATTTCCAGACCAATGTTCACGGCCAGCTTGTCAGAAACCAGCTGCAGCTGCTCTTCTTTGTTGCTGCTCTGATCACGCGCCCAGCCGATCGCTTCATCGATCAGTTTACGGTATTCAGGAATTTGCGCGGCGTTGAGAATCAGAGAAGGGTTGGTGGTGGCGTCTTGTGGCTGATACAGCTTCATGGCTGCAATATCACCGGTGTCGGCGACGACGGTGGTGAGCTGACGCAGGGAGGTAAGTTTGTCCGTCATGTTCTTTTCTCTTAGTTAACTGTCAGTGTGAAAAAAGGCTGTTGCGATAATATCACGCGGCAACGGTGGCGCAAGGTCAGGGAATGCCGTTTACGATAGCGCGAACAAATAGGTGTGATTCGTCATTCTTTGCGGCTTTTTTGGTACACTGCGAAGCCTGATAAGCAGCCAATGCCCTGTTAAACCAGGCATTAACCGAGGAAGCAACTATGTTGATGGTGATCTCTCCCGCCAAGACGCTGGATTATGAAAGCCCGCTGGCGACAACGCGTTTCACCCAGCCTGCGCTGTTAGAAAAGTCACAACAGCTGATTGAAATTGCGCGCGAGCTGTCACCCGCCAGCATCGCCTCGTTAATGGGCATCAGCGATAAACTGGCGCACCTCAATGCCGAGCGCTTTAACAGCTGGCAGCCCGATTTTTCCCCTAAGAATGCCCGTCAGGCTATCCTGGCGTTCAAAGGTGATGTCTACACCGGTTTACAGGCAGAGACCTTCAGCGATCAGGATTTCGATTTTGCTCAGCAGCACCTGCGTATGTTATCAGGCCTGTATGGCGTACTGCGTCCACTCGATTTAATGCAGCCTTACCGTCTGGAGATGGGCATTCGCCTGGCGAATCCGGCGGGCAAAGATCTCTACACCTTCTGGGGCGATCTCATCACTGAAACGCTGAATGCCGCGCTGGCGGAACAGGGCGATGAGGTGCTGATCAACCTCGCCTCGGACGAATATTTCCGGGCGGTTAAGCCGAAGACGCTGCGGGCACAGATGATTAAGCCGGTGTTCCTCGACGAGAAGAATGGCAGTTACAAAGTGATTAGCTTCTATGCCAAAAAGGCGCGTGGATTAATGAGTCGCTATGTGATTCAGCAGCGTCTGACAAAGCCGGAACAGCTTAAGGCGTTTGATCTGGATGGCTATCGTTTTGATGCAGCCAGCAGCAGCGAGAGCGAGCTGGTCTTTAAGCGCGCAGAGCAGTAACACCCCGCGCCCTCTGCTTTCCACAAACAGGCTTCCCGCAACCGGGAAGCCTTTCACAGGTTTACTTCAGCAGAAACGCCCGCAGCGAGGCGAAATCACCCTTCATCTGATGCGACAGCAGCGGCAGGTCGGCACGCTCCGCTAACTCCGGTGGCAGCGTCAGGGTCTGCTCAAGGATCGCTTCCACACTTTCGCGGAATTTCGCCGGATGCGCGGTTCCCAGGAACACACCATATTCCCCTTCCTGCAGCTGATCGCGCAGCAGACGCCAGGCGATGGCGGCATGCGGCTCGGAAATGTAGCCCATCTCAGCCAGTTCACGCATGGCGGCGCGCGTGGTCTCATCCGAGACCGCACCACAGGCCAGATCGGTTAAGCGCCAGGTTTTACGGCGGAACAGCTCTTCCACACGCGGCCAGTTATTAGGCTGGCTGACATCCATGGCATTCGACAGCGTAGAGACCGTCTGGTTTGGCTGCCACTCGCCGTTGCCCAGGAAGCGCGGCACCGTGTCGTTGGCGTTGGTGGCGGCGATAAAACGTTTGATCGGCAGGCCCAGCGATTTCGCCAGCAGACCGGCGGTCAAATCACCAAAGTTGCCGCTCGGCACTGACACCACCAGCTGATTACGTTTTTCCTGAGGCAGCTGTGCGACCGCTTCAAAGTAGTAGCAGATCTGCGCCAGCAGGCGGCTGATGTTGATGGAGTTAGCCGAGTTCAGGCCAATCGCGCGCTTCAGCTCTTCGTCATCAAACGCCTGTTTCACCAGCGACTGGCAGGCATCAAAATCGCCGTCGATAGAGATGGTTTCGATGTTGCCGCCCAGGGTACAGAAGAGTTTCTCCTGCAGCGGACTGATTTTGCCCTGCGGATAGAGGATCACCACGCGCACGTTCTTCATGCCGTAAAAGGCGTGCGCCACGGCCGCGCCGGTATCACCGGAGGTGGCGGTCAGAATGGTGATCTGCTCATCTGAGCCTGAGACATACGACAGCATCTGCGCCATAAAACGGCCGCCGAAATCTTTAAACGCCAGCGTCGGGCCGTGGAACAGCTCCAGACAGGCGATATCTTCGCTGACGGCTTTCACCGGGGCCGGAAAAGCAAAAGCGGCTTTAACACGCTCATGCAGCTGCTGGGCCGGAATCTCGTCACCAATGAAAGCCGAGAGAATTTTGCTGCTGCGGCTGACAAAATCCATCTCCAGCATCGCGTCGATGTCGGTCAGTTCAAACTCCGGCAGTTCCAGCGGAAAGAACAGACCCTGCTGCGAACCCAGACCCTGTTTCACCGCCTGGGCGAAGCTGACCTGCTCGTTGTGATCCTTAAGATTGTAGAGTTTCATGCGTTATCCCAATTGTCGTGCGCCAGCCGTGTCGAGACGGCAGATATGGACGAAGCCTTCATCATTCTGCAGATAGTGCTGGCTCAGCCAGTCAGCCATCCGCTGTGCCGTTTCCATCTGATTGCAAACGGCGAAAAGTGTCGGACCAGAGCCTGAGATACCGCACGCCAGTGCGCCAATATCTTTCGCGGCCTGCCGCGCCTCGGTGAAGCCTGGCAGCAGCCGGGTCCGGTAAGGTTCGGCAATCACATCCTGCATAAGTTTAGCTGCCAGCTGCGGCTGACGCGTATGGCAGGCGTGAATGAAGCCAGCCAGCAAGCGGCCATGCCTGATGCAGTCCTCTTTGCGGTACTGGGCCGGTAAAATGGCGCGCGCTTCTGCGGTTGAGACTTTAATGCCCGGATAGGCCATTACCCACAGCCAGTCATCAAAGCCCGGCACCGCCTGGCTGATAATGTCATTCTCCTGCAGCATCAGCTGAATGCCGCCGAGGAAGCAGGGGGCGACATTATCATAGTGCACGCTGCCGGAGATCCGCCCTTCCAGCTCGCCCATCAGGGTCAGTAACGTGCTGTCGCTGAGAGGCTTGCCGCAAAACTCGTTCATCGCCATTAAACCGGCCACCACCGAGCAGGCGCTGGAACCCAGCCCGGAGCCGATGGGCATGTTCTTCTCCAGCGTCATCGCCACCGGGATCGCTTTGCCGATTTCCTGGCAGAAACGCTGCCAGCACTGGTAAACAATATTCTCTTTCGGATCGGCGGGCAGCTTACTGACAAAACGTCCGGCGTTGGTCAGTGAAAACTGCTCTGCCGCTTCCACGGAGACGCAGTCACCCAGCAGGGAGCCATCTACCGGCGAAACCGCCGCGCCCAGCACATCGAAGCCGACGCTGACGTTACCAATCGAGGCCGGTGCGTAAATTTTTACCATGATTAAACTCCCAACTTCCATGACAGTGTCCGCAGCAGGTCGGCAAAGACACCGGCCGCTGTGACATCATTTCCTGCACCGTATCCGCGCAGCACCAGCGGAATCGGTTGATAGTAGCGGCTGTAAAACGCCAGCGCATTCTCGCCGTTTTTCACCTTATAGAGTGGATCGTTGCCGTCAACGGCGTCGATCTTCACTTTGCAGATGCCGCCCTCTTCAATCACGCCAACATAGCGCAATACTTTGCCCTCATCCTGCGCCTGCGCAACCCGGGCGGCAAAAGCGTTATCCAGCTCAGGCAGACGCTGCATAAACTGCTCAATGTCCTGGATTTCGGTCAGGCTGGCGGGCAGCAGCGGCTCAATCTCAATGTCGCTCAGCTCCAGCTGATGACCCGCTTCACGGGCCAGGATCAGCAGCTTACGCGCCACATCGGTGCCGGAGAGGTCGTCACGCGGATCGGGCTCGGTAAAGCCCATCTCACGCGCCATCGTTGTCGCCTGCGACAGTGACATTCCGTCATCCAGCTGGCCGAAAATGTAGGACAGCGAGCCAGAGAGGATACCGGAGAAGCGCAGCAGCTCATCACCGGCGTTCATCAGGTTCTGCAGGTTTTCGATCACCGGCAGTCCGGCGCCGACGTTGGTATCATAAAGGAATTTACGCCGCGATTTGGCAGCGGCGGCGCGCATCTGCTGATAGTAATTCCAGGATGAGGTGTTGGCCTTTTTGTTTGGCGTCACCACATGGAAACCTTCGCTGAGAAAATCAGCATACTGATCGGCGACCGCCTGGCTGGAGGTACAGTCCACAATCACCGGATTGAGCAGATGATACTCTTTCACCAGACGGGTCAGACGACCGAGATTGAACGGCTCTTTCGCTTCGCCTAATGCCGCCTGCCAGTTGCTTAAATCGATGCCGTGGACGTGGGTTAACAGCGCACGGGAGTTAGCGATGCCGCAGACGCGCAGATCGATATGCTTTTTCTTCAGCCACGCCTGCTGGCGATGTAACTGATCCAGCAGCGCGCCGCCGACGCCGCCGACGCCGACCACAAACACTTCGATTACCTGATCGGTGGCGAACAGCATCTGATGCACCACGCGAACCCCGGTGATCACTTCATCATTGTTCACCACCACCGAGATTGAACGCTCGGAGGAGCCCTGAGCAATCGCCACGATATTGATATTGGCGCGCGCCAGCGCCGAGAAGAATTTGGCTGAAATGCCGCGCAGCGTGCGCATGCCATCGCCCACCACCGAAATCACCGCCAGGTTTTCAATGATATCCAGCGGATCCAGCAGGCCATCTTTCAGCTCCAGGTAGAACTCCTCCTCCAGCACCTGACGCGCCCGCGCCAGCTCGCTCTGCGGCACGCAGAAACTGATGCTGTATTCGGAAGAGGATTGGGTGATCAGCACTACAGAGATGCCGGTGCGCGACATCGCAGCAAAGACTCTGGCCGCCATCCCGACCATCCCTTTCATGCCAGGACCGGAGACGTTGACCATCGCCATATTATTCAGGTTGGTGATGCCTTTTACCGGGTTCTCATCCTGTTCGCCTTCTGCTCCAATCAGGGTGCCGGGTGCCTGCGGATTGGCCGTGTTTTTGATCAGGCAGGGGATCTGGAACTGGGCAATGGGCGCGATGGTGCGGGGATGCAGCACTTTGGCGCCGAAATAGGAGAGCTCCATCGCCTCCTGATAGGACATCGACTTCAGCAGGCGCGCATCCGGCACCTGGCGCGGATCGCAGGTATAGACGCCATCCACATCGGTCCAGATTTCACAGCAGTCGGCGCGCAGACAGGCGGCCAGCACAGCGGCTGAATAGTCTGAACCGTTACGGCCCAGTACGACCAGCTCGCCTCGCTCGTTACCAGCCGTGAAGCCTGCCATCAGGATCATGTTCTGCGGCGGAATCTGACTCGCTTCAATGCGGCGGGTTGATTCGGCGATATCAACAGTGGATTCAAGGTAGTGGCCGACCGCCAGCAATTTCTCCACCGGATCGATCACGCTGACCTCATGGCCGCGCGCCTGCAGCAGCGCTTCCATGATCGCAATCGAGAGTTTTTCACCGCGGCAGATAATCGCCGCGTTGACGCTGTCCGGGCACTGTCCCAGCAGGCTGATACCGTGCAGGACCTGCTTCAGCTGCGCAAACTCCAGGTCAACGCGGGTTTTCAGTCGATCGTACTCAAAGCCCGGCTGCGCGTCAGCCAGTCCCTGCAACAGCTCGCTGAAGATGCGTTCGGCGTCGCTGATATTCGGCAAAGCATCCTGACCACTGATGGTTTTTTCAATCATCGCCACCAGATGGTTAGTGATCTTTGCTGGCGCAGAGAGCACGGTTGCAACCTGTCCTTGTTGCGCATTACTTTCCAGAATGTCAGCGACGCGAAGAAACCGCTCCGCATTCGCTACCGAGGTCCCGCCGAATTTCAGCACTCGCATAATATAAACTCTCCTGAATTTAAGCCGAAAAAAAAGCCCGCACTGTTTAGGTGCGGGCTTATTTTCTGTTTTTCCTGTATGCGTCAGCCCGCACCGTTACCTGTGGTAATGGTGGTGGTAATAATTGTGGTGTTCAGGCTGATTTTACGCATTTAGATTTATTTTCTGTCTGTTTTTGTCTGTCCGTCTTGCTTCCAGAAGTAAAGCAAAGCGCACATTAAGTCAACCCGATTTGTCCGGCGGACAGATTTCCACCACTGCGCACAGCCACCGGTGAAAGCGTAAAACGCTGTTCGATCGGTTGCTATGCAGAAATTCCCTGCGATCTGTTGCTGTAAAATCAGCTTTTTGCCGAGGATTTATCTGTGAGTTTTTTTTCAATATCGTGCAGCAGACGATGCAGCATCGCACTGTCGCGCTGTTCCAGCAGCCCTACCCGCTGATCGATCCAGTCTGACAGCTTCTCATCATCACTGACCTCCAGTTGCGCCAGCAGCTGATGGAAACGCTGACGCAGCGCCTGCAACTGCTGCCCATCCGCCGCAGAGGCTTTTGATGCCTCAACCTGATTCAGCTTCGACAGCTGATAGCAGTAGACCATCACCGCCTGTCCGAGATTGAGTGAAGGATAGTCATTCGCCATCGGGATGCCGGTCAGCAGGTCTACCTGCTCCAGCTCCTCGTTGGTCAGCCCGCTATCTTCGCGGCCAAACACCAGCGCCATACTGTTTACCCACTGGCGTTTCTCCAGCAGTTGCGTTTCAACCTGCTCCGGTGTGGCGTAATAACGAAACTTTGCCCGGCTGCGCGCGGTGGTCGCGACCGAAAAATCGATGTCCGCTAACGCGTCGGCCAGGGTTGCGAAGGTCTGAACGTTGTCGAGAATTTCGCCGGCACCATGTGCCACCCGGCGCGCGGCGGGATCCTGCCAGGCGTCACTGGCAACGATGCGCAGCTGACTGAATCCCATGGTTTTCATGGCACGCGCCGCAGCGCCGATATTTTCTGGCCGCGCGGGCGAGACGAGAATCAGGGGAAAAAGCATATTTATTCCATTGGTCCATTAACATAACGCCATATTAACATGGCTGTTAATGATTCAGTCGCCAGAAGGTAATAAGAAAATCGTGTGTTAACCATGTTAAAACTGGTTAAAAGTGATGGCCTGAATCTTTTTATCCCTGAAACGAGCTTTATTAAAGAAATCATTATTAAACCATTTAACTTCAACGAGATAGAATGTGATTTCCGGCGGGTTTTATTTTGGCCCGACTGCGTAAAAAATGTAACGAAAATGATGCTTTTTGTGAGCTAAACAGGCAATCTGCGAGAAGTTTTTCACAAAAGTGTTAACGTGCTACAATTGCATTTGATATAAGTCAACGAAGCGTTGTTTTTATGCTTATCGGTTGTAGTTGGTGCTGTTAGGTTGCTGTTAATACAGTTAGGATATGCGCCATTATCATTAACGCCCGGGGCATGCAATTTTCATCCTGACTGGCTGAGCTAATACTGTTGTTGACGTTGATAGATGGCTTATCAAAATATGATTTCGTACAACGGTTCAGCGCGGCCCGCCGCTCTCGATGATGGAGAACGCCATACCGCTGTACGCCCTGTTTTCAATTTGTTGGCAAATTTTAGGTAGCTAAACATGCAGACCCCGCACATTCTTATCGTTGAAGACGAACTGGTCACGCGTAATACCCTCAAGAGTATTTTTGAGGCGGAAGGTTATGTGGTGTATGAGGCGACTGATGGTGCTGAAATGCATCAGGTGCTGACTGACAATGACGTTAACCTGGTCATCATGGACATCAACCTGCCCGGTAAAAACGGCCTGTTGCTGGCCCGTGAACTGCGTGAGCAGGCCAATGTCGCCCTGATGTTCCTGACCGGTCGTGACAACGAAGTCGATAAAATTCTTGGTCTGGAAATTGGCGCTGACGACTACATCACCAAACCGTTTAATCCGCGTGAGCTGACTATTCGTGCCCGCAACCTGCTGTCGCGCACCATGAATCTGGCCATGCCAGGCGAAGAGCGCCGTCAGGTAGAGAGCTACAAGTTCAACGGTTGGGAGCTGGATATCAACAGCCGCTCACTGATCAACCCGAACGGCGAGCACTACAAACTGCCACGCAGTGAGTTCCGCGCCATGCTGCACTTCTGCGAAAACCCGGGTAAAATTCAGACCCGTGCCGATCTGCTAAAAAAAATGACCGGCCGCGACCTCAAGCCACACGATCGCACCGTTGATGTCACCATCCGTCGTATTCGTAAGCATTTCGAATCAACGCCGGACACGCCAGAGATCATCGCCACCATTCATGGTGAAGGTTATCGCTTCTGCGGTGACCTGCAGGATTAAGCCCCTGTCAGACGCGGCAAATAAAAAACGCCCCTGCGGGCGTTTTTTTTGTCCTTAGTGTGACGGCATAATCAGTGCCACGGCATAATTGGCACAGCGCTAATCGCATTTTTCGGTGAGCCATCAACCACTTTATCGGAATAGGTCAGATAGACCAGGGCGTTGCGCTTTTTGTCGAAGAAGCGTACAACCTGCAGCTTCTTGAAGATCAATGAGGTGCGCTGGCGGAATACCACTTCGCCCTCTGCTTTGCCCTGCGCGATTTTATCACTCAGTTCGACCGGCCCCACCTGCTGACAGGAGATCGCGGCATCAGAGGTATCTTCTGCCAGACCCAGTCCGCCTTTAATACCCCCGGTTTTCGCCCGGCTGATATAACAGGTTACATTTTTAACGTCCGGGTCATCGAAAGCCTCAACGACAATCTTGTGGTCAGGCCCGAATATCTTGAATACCGTATCAACAGAGCCAATCTGTTCGGCAAACAGCGGGCTGGAAAAGGTCAGCGTGGTCAGCGCAGCGATCATAAGTCGGAATATTGTCATGGAGTTACCATTGCAAATGGAATAGATGAGAATGTAATGTACTGTTAATCGAGTTAATGACCAAACCAAAACGGGTTGAAGCCCGTACTGATTTAGCACAACCTTCCCCGGAAAACGGCCCACGTCTTTTGAGCAATGAGTGCTAATATTCTTCGAATGCGTTTAGCTGCACCACCAGAGTATGAGGATGTTTTATGGACCAAGCCGGTATCATTCGCGATTTGCTTGTCTGGCTGGAGAGCCATCTGGATCAACCCCTTTCACTGGACAATGTTGCCCAGAAAGCCGGTTACTCTAAATGGCATTTACAGAGGATGTTTAAAGACGTAACCGGACACGCAATAGGTGCCTATATTCGTGCGCGTCGTCTGTCTAAAGCCGCCGTGGCGCTGCGCCTGACCAGCCGCCCGATTCTGGACATCGCACTGCAGTATCGTTTTGATTCACAACAGACTTTTACTCGCGCATTCAAGAAGCAGTTTGCTCAGACACCGGCGTGGTATCGCCGCTCTTCAGACTGGAACTCATTCGGTATTCGTCCCCCTATTCGCCTGGATGATGAGACGCAGCCGGAACCGGCTTTCGTCACCCTGCCGGAGACGGTGCTGGTAGGACAAACCCAGAACTACACCTGTATTCTGGAGCAGATTTCCAGCTACCGCGACGAAATGCGTATTCATTTCTGGAAGCAGTTCCTGCTGGAAACCGACACGGTGCCGCCGGTACTGTATGGCCTGCATCAGGTGCGCGCCAGCCAGGACAAAGATGATGAGCAGGAGATTCTCTACACCACGGCGGTGCCTGCTGACAGCGCGGTCAACCTGCACTCCGGGCAGAACGTGATTCTGGAAGCGGGCGACTACGTGCAGTTCACCTATACCGGCCCGCGCGTCAATCTGCAGGAGTTTATTCTGCTGCTCTATGGCACCTGCATGCCGACGCTGGGGCTGACCCGCCGTCAGGGACAGGACATCGAACGCTTTTACACCGATGGCGGTAAAAAACGCGCTGAGCCACCGACCGAGATCCGTTGCGAATATCTGATTCCCATTCGCCGCCAGACCGTAGCCAGCTGACGTTAAGGCTGCCGTCATCGCGACGGCAGCCTTAAGTAGATCAGCGTTGAAGCTCGTCGAGTGCAGGCGCATCCAGATGGGAGATATCCCCCGCCGTCTCGACAATCCAGCCTTCTGCCAGCCAGGCGCTCTGCTGATAATCAACACGTGAGAGTGAGCAGTTACGCAGACGCAGACGACGTTCCGCATAGGCGGGCAGACCGAGGATCGTGCTGACCAGCGCCCCCAGCGCCATACCGTGACTGACGAGCAGTGGACGGCTTCCGGCTGGAAGATCAAGACAGGCATTCAGCGCGGCGTGCATGCGCGTCGCCATCTCAGTCATCGACTCCCCTTCAGGAATACGGCCCCCTTCGGTGCCGTTGACCAGCGTGGCGCGCCACTGCTCTTCTTCCGCGGTTAAGCCATCCAGCGGACGCTTCTCCAGCACCCCCATATTCAGCTCACGCAACCGCGGATCAAGCGTGACTGAGCAACCGCAGGCATCCGCAATAATCTCCGCGGTGCGGCGCGTACGCCCCAGATCGCTGGCAATAATGTGCGTAATGCCCAGATGTTTCACGCGCTCACCCACCTGCCAGGCTTGCTGCTCACCTTTTTCCGTCAGCGGACTGTCGGACTGACCCTGAATGCGACGCTCCGCATTCCATACCGTTTCACCGTGACGAACAAGATAGACCTGTAGCATGTTAGTTTCCGTTATACTGCGACAAAAATCGCTTTAGAGCTTACCCCATCAGGCGTCATTGTTGCAGTCAGTCTGCACACGGAGAGCGCGAAACAACCGGCGCGTACGGAAAGTACGTGAGGATTGTGAGCACTGCCCGGGTTCAGAATGACAAATCAAACAGCCCGATAGGCCAGGCGCTTAATCACCTGAGGGTTCAACCAATTATGTACCATGTTGTCGCAGCCACCACCAATCCAGCGAAAATTCATGCGATTGCTCAGGCATTCAACGACGTTTTCGGCGAGGGATCCTGCCATATTGAAGGGGTCGAGGTCGATAGCGGCGTAGCAGCACAACCGTTAACCCATCTCGAAACGCGAACTGGCGCACGTCAGCGCGTGATGAATGCCCGGCAGGTCCGGCCAGAAGCGGCGTTCTGGGTAGCGATTGAGGCGGGCATTGAAGATGACAGCGCGTTTGCCTGGATGGTGGTAGAAAATCAGAAGCAGCGCGGCGAATCGCGCTCGGCCAGTTTCACCCTGCCGCCGGTGGTGCTGGCGGGTCTGCGTGAAGGCCGGGAGCTGGGTGAAGAGATGGCGCGGTTAACCGGCATCGAAAATATCAAACACCAGGGTGGCGCTATCGGGGCGTTCACAAATGGCCTGCTCAGCCGCTCCAGTGTCTATCATCAGGCACTGATTCTGGCGCTCTGCCCGTTCATCCATCCGCTTTACCAGCAGTGATCAGGCGCGTCCCAGACGCGCCTCCAGCCAGCGTTTCAGCTCCGGCGGCGCCTCTTTCAGGCTGTTCGAGCCACGTGTAATGGTCGCAATGCCAACGCCGAGCTCATTTTTCAGTTCGCGCTGGCTCATCTCGCCGTTCATTAACTCTTCGATAATCCGCAGGCGGGTGCCGAACGCTTCCCGCTCGTCGGGCGTCATCATCAGTTGCATCAGTGGCAGCGCATGACCATCAGCAAAGGCCTGCTGCATCAGCACGACAAAGCGTTGCCAGCTATCTTCTGCCGGATGCGCATCGGTGGGGGAATCAGAATGGGTCATGAAGAGGCTTCCGTACTCACTAAAGAGTACGGAAGCTTAGCACAGCTAGTAACGGCGATTCCACTCAGCATCTGACAGGATCTTGTCAGGCTTGCCCATGAAGTGACGATAGTAGGCGTCGTACGCCAGCACATTCTTCACATAGCCACGCGTTTCAGAGAACGGGATGGTCTCGATAAACGCGACGGCATCAAGATTGCCTGCACTGGTTTTCTGCCAGCTTCGCACCCGGCCCGGCCCGGCATTGTAGGCCGCCGAGGCGAAAATCCGGTTCTGATTGAACTGCTGATAGACATATTCCAGATACTGGGTGCCGATCTGAATATTGGTTTCCGGATCGAGCAGCTGGCTGGTGTTGCTGTAGCCAGGGATGTTGTACATCTTCACGGTATGCGCCGCCGTGGCAGGCATAATCTGCATCAGACCGCTGGCGCCGACCGGTGAACGCGCTTTCGGATTCCAGGCGCTCTCCTGACGCGAAATCGCCATCGCATAGCTCGGCGGGATCTGCTTCACCGCGGTGTTGCGCTCATAGACGCTCTGCCACGCCAGCGGGAAACGCTCTTTCAGGCTGTCCCACATTTTGGCCGTGATGGTCGCCTGCACGCTGAGATCCCACCAGTCCTGCTCATTGGCGTAGCGCGCCAGCATCTGCTGCTGCGTGTGCGTGCGGCTGCCGATCAGATTGCTCCACTCGCTGCGCGCCAGGTTATCCAGACCCCAGTACATCAGCTCGCGAACGCGGGCCAGCTCCGGTCCCTGCACCGTGGCACTGTCAGGCTTCGGCGCTTCATCCACCTGCAACGGGTAGTCAACGCCCAGCCGCTGTGCGGCCACCATTGGATAGAAGCCACGCGCCTGCATCAGTTTGCGCAGGATCTCTTCCGCTTCCTCTTTGCGATCTTTCTCAAACAGCAGATCGGCCTGCCAGTACTGCCATTCATCTTTCTCTTTGGCTTCCAGCGGCAGACGGGCGATCCAGGTGTTAAGGCCGCGTCGGTCATGCTGAGAGAGTGCCAGTCGTACCCGGCGTTCTACCAGCGCGGTAGACTCGCTGTTCATCACCACCGCATCGCGCCAGCGTGCCTGCTCAGAGGTGAGATCGCTGCCCATCATGCGCCAGACCACAATCTCCTTCAGCGCCTGCTCATCCTCCGGCCCCATCTTCTGCGCCCGGACCAGGATCGGAATCAGGCTGCGGGCATTTTCCATGTCCTGCCGCGCCACACGCGTAAAGGCGTAAATCGTCGCCTGGCGGGTAAAGTCGGTTGGCCCGACGGCGCTGGCGAAGGTGCTGACCGTTAACGGGTCCTGCTGCAGGGCCTGTATCGCGTCAGACATGGTCTGATAGTCAGTTGGCAACGTTTTCGCCAGATAGCTCACCAGGCTGTCGTTGCCTGCTTTCATCGCCAGCCGGATACGCTCCAGGATCGTAATTGGCGAAATCTGACCGGACGCCTGCCAGACCGAGAAGAGCTTATCGCAGTCCGCGGGCAGCGCCGTGCCGCGCAGCCAGATCTGCTTCGCGCCGTCAAACGCGGCCTGCTGCTGACCGGTGGCCCATTTGGCGTAATACCAGTTACAGCGTGCCTGCACCGGCTTAGGTTCGGTCGGACTGAAGTTCAGCACCCCCTGCCAGTCCTGTCGGTAAGCCAGCACATTAATAAAGCGGGTGCTGAGCGAACGCGCGGGTGGCAACGTTGGATACTGGCGAATAAAGTTCTGTACCGCCAGGGTGGTCTCCTGATCGAGATCCTGTGCCAGCAGGCGATATTGCAGATAAGGATAGAGCGGATAATCCTGTAGCGTGGGCAACAGCTGATCCACGGTGGCCATCTGATTGCTGTCCCAGGCCTGTTTAATTTGTTGATAACGTTGCCGTTGTTGATCAAGCGAATCGGCCCATGCGCTGCTGGCCGTGCCGGCCATGCAGATCCCTATTATCCAGTTACGCCACTTCACCACGTAAATCTCCTCTGTTGCTGGGGCCGGCGAGTTGCCAGACAGTCTTCATGCTAACCAGGCCACCGGACTCTTGCCATGTTCTTCACAAAATTTACGCACACGAAAGGTAAACGCACCGTCATCGTTCAGCGCGCGCGCCGTAATTGTGCAAATTATCATCAGAAAATCTTATCACTACACGCATTAAACTGTTGAATCATTGCGTTAAAAAAGTGGCACAGCCTTTGCTCTGTTGAATTCCATCTTGTATACCAGCTGGAATTCTTCGTATGACTTCAACCTTTGGCCTGACGCTTCACGCCTGGCAGCAGCGCTATCAGCAGGCGCCGCAACAGATTACTTCGCTGCTGAGCGCACACCTGGCGGCTCTCGACACGCACGATAATGCCTGGATCTATCTGGCGACACCGGAGCAGTTAGCGGCTCAGATTGAGCCACTGCTGGCGCACTATCAGCGCGATCCCGGATCCCTGCCGCTGTTTGGTGTTCCCTTCGCCGTCAAAGACAACATTGATGTGGCGGGCTGGCCGACCAGCGCCGCCTGCCCCGCCTTTACCTATACCGCCAGCGAAGACGCGGTAGCGGTCGCCCGGCTGAAAGCCGCCGGCGCGATAGTCATCGGCAAAACCAACCTCGATCAGTTCGCTACCGGCCTGGTGGGCACCCGCTCCCCGTTTGGCGAGGTCAGTAACACCTTTGATGCCGATTACGTCAGTGGCGGCTCCAGCTCCGGCTCCGCGTCGGTGCTGGCGCGCGGGCTGGTCGCCTTTTCACTGGGCACCGATACAGCGGGATCGGGCCGCGTTCCGGCGGGCTTTAACAATATTGTCGGACTGAAGCCGACCAAGGGCTGGTTCTCTGCACGCGGCGTGGTGCCCGCCTGCCGCCTCAACGACACGATTTCCGTGTTTGCGCTGACGGCAGAAGATGCCTTTAGCGTCGCCAGCGTCATGGGTGGCTATGATGCCGGTGACGCCTATTCGCGCATTAATCCGCGCACCGCCCCGGCCAGCCTGCCCGTCCATCCCCATTTTGCGGTACCTTTGAACCCGGAGTTTTTTGATGATGCCGCCGCCGAAGCCGCCTGGGACCAGGCGCTGGAGGCGTTGCAGGCGGGTGGCGTGACGCTACACCCTATCGACTTCACCCCGTTCCGGAAGCTGGCTGAACAGCTCTACTACGGTGCCTGGGTCGCTGAACGCACGGCGGCGGTGGGCGGGATGCTTGATCGCCCGGCGGAGATGGACCCGGTGGTACACGAGATTATTGCCAGTGGCCTGAAATACAGCGCAGTCGACGCCTATAAGGCGGAGTATCTGCGGGCCGAACTGACGCGCCAGATTCAGCAGACGCTGGCACAGTTTGACGCGCTGGTGGTGCCGACCTCGCCCACGATTCATACCCTGGAGGAGATGAAGCAGGAGCCGATTCACTACAACTCGCAGTTTGGCACCTATACCAACTTTACCAACCTTGCCGACCTCGCCGCGCTGGCGCTGCCCGCACCGTTTCGCAATGACGATCTCCCGGCAGGCATCACGCTGATTGCGCCCGCCTGGCACGATCGGGCGCTGGCTGAGTTTGGCATTCGCTGGCAGCAGCAGCTTGCTCTGCCGCTGGGCGCGACCGGCCAGCCCTGCCCTGCCTGGCGCACCAGCCTGCCCGCCTCCGCCGACCATGTCCGGCTGGCGGTAGTGGGCGCGCATCTCACCGGAATGCCGCTTAATTTCCAGCTCACCGATCGCCATGCCGTCTGGGTGGAAGAGACGAAGACCGCGCCACACTATCGCCTGTTTGCCCTGCTGGAGGGCGCGATCAAAAAACCCGGCCTGATGCGTGACGAACAGGGCGCCGCTATCACCGTGGAGCTGTGGGATATCCCGCTGGCGCGCTTTGGTGAGTTTGTGGCCGAGATTCCCGCACCGCTGGGCATCGGCAACCTGACGCTGGCGGATGGGCGGGTGGTGAAAGGCTTTATCTGCGAAGGCGCGGCGCTGAACAACGCGCTGGAGATTACTGAGACGGGCGGCTGGCGCAACTGGCTGGCATCACAGGGGAGTCACTGATTATGTTCACCACCGTACTGATTGCCAACCGCGGCGAAATTGCCTGTCGCGCCATTCGGACCCTGAAGCGCCTGGGCGTCAGAAGTGTCGCGGTCTATTCAGATGCTGACCGCAACGCGCAGCACGTTAAGCAGGCGGATATCGCTATTGCGCTGGGTGGCGATAAGGCCAGCGACAGCTATCTGCGCATCGACAAAATTCTGGCGGCGGCTCAGCAGAGCGGCGCGCAGGCTATCTGGCCGGGCTACGGTTTTCTTTCAGAAAGCCAGCCGTTTGCCGAAGCCTGCGAAGCGGCGGGGATCGCCTTTGTCGGCCCCACCGCGCAGCAGATTGGTGAGTTCGGCCTTAAACACCGTGCCCGTGAGCTGGCAGCCAGTGCGGGTGTACCGATGACGCCAGGTACACCGCTGCTTGCGTCGCTGGAGGAGGCGATGCAGGCGGCCGATAAGATCGGCTATCCGGTGATGCTGAAAAGCACGGCGGGCGGCGGCGGCATTGGCCTGACGCGCTGCGCCGACGCCGGTGCGCTCGCCAGCGCCTGGGAGAGCGTACGCCGTCTTGGCGAGCAGTTCTTCAGTGATGCGGGCGTGTTTCTGGAGCGCTGCATCGATCGCGCCCGCCACGTAGAAGTGCAGATTTTTGGTGACGGTAACGGCACTGTGGTCGCGCTGGGTGAACGCGACTGCTCACTGCAGCGCCGCAATCAAAAGGTGGTGGAAGAGACGCCCGCGCCCGGCCTGTCTCCGGCGACGCGTGACGCCCTGCTCGCCTCGGCGGTGCGGCTCGGCGAGCGGGTGAACTACCGCAGCGCAGGCACCGTGGAGTATATCTACGACGTCGACCAGCAGGCCTTTTACTTTCTGGAAGTGAACACCCGCCTGCAGGTGGAGCATCCGGTCACTGAGTGCGTCACCGGACTCGATCTGGTGGAGTGCATGTTGCAGGTGGCGGCGGGCGATGCGGTTGACTGGCCACGTCTGCAGCAGGCGCCGCAGGGCGCCGCCATTGAAGTGCGGCTCTATGCGGAAGATCCACTCAAGAACTTTCAGCCCAGCCCCGGCCTGCTAACCGGCGTAACTTTCCCTGACGGCGTGCGGGTCGACAGCGGCATCGAAACCGGCAGCGAGGTCTCCAGCTTCTACGATCCGATGATCGCCAAACTGATCGTGCATGCCGACACCCGCGATGCTGCTCTGGAAAAACTTCGCCATGCGCTGGATGCCACTCAGCTGCACGGCATCGCCACCAACCTCGACTATCTGCGCCAGATTACCGCCAGCGACGCGTTTCGCAGCGGCAACGTCTGGACGCGCTACCTCGACAGCGTGGTGCCTGCCTCCTCCGTGGTGGAAGTGCTGCAACCTGGTACCTTCAGTTCGGTTCAGGACTATCCAGGCCGCCTCGGCTACTGGGATATCGGCGTGCCGCCTTCCGGCCCGATGGATGACTTCGCTTTCCGGCTGGCTAACCGCATCGTCGGTAATCATGACGCGGCGGCGGGGCTGGAATTTACCCTGCAGGGGCCGACGCTGCGTTTCCACTGTGATGCCATCGTGGCGCTGACCGGTGCTGACTGCGACGCCACGCTGGAGGGCGAACCGGTCAGCACCTGGCAGCCGCTGGCGGTGAAAGCGGGAGAGACTCTGGCGCTGGGACGCGCCCGGACGGGCTGCCGCAGCTATCTGGCCGTACGTAACGGCTTCGACGTGCCGGAGTATCTGGGCAGCCGCAGCACCTTTTCGCTGGGCCAGTTTGGCGGTCACGCCGGACGCACCCTGCGGGTTGCCGATATGCTGGCGATCTCCCAGCCTGATCGGGCAGCCTGCACCACGCCTGCCCCGGTCAGCGATCCGCAGCCGCTCGATGCGGCGCTGATTCCGCACTACGGCAGCGAGTGGCGCATCGGCGTGCTCTACGGCCCGCACGGCGCACCGGACTTCTTCACCCAGGCCGCCATCGATGCGTTCTTCGCCAGTGACTGGCAGGTGCACTACAACTCCAACCGCCTCGGCGTGCGGCTGGTCGGCCCGAAACCGACCTGGACCCGCGCCAACGGCGGCGAAGCGGGCCTGCATCCCTCCAACGTTCACGACTGTGAATATGCCATTGGCGCGGTCAATTTTACCGGCGACTTCCCGGTGATCCTGACGCACGACGGCCCAAGCCTCGGCGGCTTTGTCTGTCCGGTGACCATCGCCAAAGCCGAGCTGTGGAAAGTGGGCCAGGTTAAACCTGGCGACACCATCCGCTTCCACCCCATCACCGCAGACGATGCGCTGGCGCGGGAAAAAGCGCAGATGCATCTGATTGAGACATTGCGGCCTGAGCATCCGCCCACATTTGCCGTGCCGTCACTGGCCGAAACCGCCCACGGTTCCGCCACGATTCTGGCCGCTCTGGAGGCCACGACCAGCACGCCGAAAGTGGTCTATCGCCAGGCGGGCGACAAATATGTGCTGATTGAGTATGGCGACAACGTGCTGGATCTGGCGCTGCGTCTGCGTGTCCATCTGCTGATGAATGCGCTGACGGCGCAGGCGGAGCCCGGCGTAGAGGAGTTGTCGCCTGGCGTGCGTTCGCTGCAGGTGCGCTACGACAGCCGCATCATTCACCAGTCCGGGCTGATGTCGCTGCTGCTGGCGCTGGAAGCGACGCTGGGCGACGTCAGCACGCTGAAAGTGCCCTCCCGCGTGGTGTGGATGCCGATGGCATTTGAAGACAGCGCCACGCTGGGCGCCGTCAGCCGCTATCAGGAGACGGTGCGCGCCAGCGCCCCCTGGCTGCCCAACAACGTGGACTTTATCCAGCGGATTAATGGCTTAAGCAGCCGCGATGAGGTGCGCGATACCCTGTTCAACGCCAGCTATCTGGTGCTGGGGCTGGGCGACGTCTACCTTGGCGCGCCCTGTGCCGTTCCGATCGATCCGCGCCATCGCCTGCTGAGTTCCAAATACAGTCCGGCGCGCACTTTCACCGCCGAAGGCACCGTAGGGATCGGCGGCATGTACATGTGCATCTACGGCATGGATTCGCCCGGCGGCTATCAGCTGGTGGGCCGCACGCTGCCCATCTGGAATACCTTCCTGAAAAATCCGCAGTTCGCTACCGATGCGCCGTGGCTGCTGCGCTTCTTCGATCAGGTGCGCTTCTATCCGGTGAGTGAAACCGAACTGACCCAGCTGCGCGAAGATTTCCGCGAAGGCCGCGCCAGCCTGCGTATTGAAGAGACGCAGTTTGATTTTGCCGCCCACCAGCAGTTCCTCGCCGACCACGCCGCTGAAATTGCAGCGTTCCGCCAGCGCCAGGCCGCCGCCTTTGAACAGGAAGTGCAGCTATGGGCGCAGGAGGAGCAGAACGCGCCTCCGGAGGATGAAACGCGCGCCAGCGTCAGCGAAGAAGAGGAGAGCGGGCTGGCGGTGCAGGCGGATCTCAATGGCAACATCTGGAAAGTGCTGGTGCAGCCGGGCGACGAGGTCAGCGCCGGGCAGACGCTGATTATCGTAGAGGCGATGAAGATGGAGCTGGCGATTGTCGCCCCGCAGGCCGGTCGTGTGACGCGGATTGCCTGCCAGGCGGGCCGTCCGGTCAGTCCTGGCGATAACCTGCTGTGGCTGGAATAAGGAGCGGTAATGACAACGCAACCCCACTCCCCGAAAGCCCGCCCGGAAGCGCTGGCGGAACGGGTTTATCAGGCGCTGAAGGCCGATATCTTCGCCTTTCGCCTGATGCCCGGCGATCGCTTCAGCGAAAGCGAAATCGCCGGACGGATGGCGGTCAGCCGCACCCCGGTCCGTCAGGCGCTGTTCCGGCTGGAACGCGAAGGCTTTGTCGACGTCTGGTTTCGCAGCGGCTGGCAGATTAAGAACTTCGATTTCGCCTGGTTCGAATCGCTGTATGACCTGCGCACCGTGCTGGAGTGCGAGGCGGTAAAACGCCTCTGCGCCCTGCCCGCGCCGCAGTGTGCCGCGCTGTTAAACGAACTGAACCAGTTCTGGTGCGAGGCAGAGCCGCTTACAGAGGGCCTGGTGGTATCGCAGCATGACGAGGCATTTCACATGACGCTGGTGGCGGCAGCGGGTAACCCAGAGATGGCACGCATTCACGCCGAACTCACCGAGAAGATCCGCATTATCCGTCGGCTCGACTTCACTCGCGACGATCGCATCTGTGCCACTTATCAGGAACATGCACAGATTTTACAGGCGATTTTTCAGCAGCAGACCGCCGGGGCGCAACGCATCCTGACCGATCACATCGCCGTGAGTAAGGCGGAGGTCAGAAAGATCACGCTGCACCGCCTCCAGCAGGCCCGGCTCCAGCTCACCGAATAACACAACAACTACTCAGGGGTTTCAGATGATGAAAAGACGTTCGTTGATCAAGGCTTTCGCCCTCTCCGCCACCGTTGTCAGCATGGGGTGCGCCTGGAGTGCGCAGGCGGCTGACACCATCAAAGTGGGGATCATGCATTCGCTCTCCGGCACCATGGCGATTTCAGAAACGCCGCTGAAGGATGTGGCGCTGATGACCATCGATGAGATCAACGCCAAAGGGGGCGTGCTGGGGAAAAAGCTGGAGCCGGTGGTGGTCGATCCCGCCTCTAACTGGCCGCTATTTGCCGAGAAGGCGCGGCAGCTGCTGACTCAGGATAAGGCGGCGGTGGTGTTTGGCTGCTGGACCTCGGTGTCGCGCAAATCGGTGCTGCCGGTGTTTGAAGAGCTGAACGGCCTGCTGTTCTATCCGGTGCAGTATGAAGGGGAAGAGATGTCACCCAACGTCTTCTACACCGGCGCTGCGCCTAACCAGCAGGCGATTCCGGCCGTGGAGTATCTGATGAGCGAAGATGGCGGCAGCGCGAAACGCTTCTTCCTGCTTGGCACCGACTATGTCTATCCGCGCACCACCAACAAGATCCTGCGCGCCTTCCTGCACAGCAAAGGCGTGGCGGATAAAGATATCGAAGAGGTCTACACGCCGTTTGGTTACAGCGACTACCAGACCATTGTCTCCAACATCAAAAAGTTTGCGGCTGGCGGCAAAACGGCAGTGGTTTCCACGATCAACGGCGACTCCAACGTGCCGTTCTACAAAGAGCTGGCGAACCAGGGGATCAAAGCCACTGACATTCCGGTGGTCGCCTTCTCGGTGGGCGAAGAGGAGCTGCGCGGCATCGATACCAAACCGCTGGTGGGTCAGTTAGCCGCCTGGAACTATTTCGAGTCTATTGATAATCCGACCAACGCGAAGTTTGTCGCCGACTACCGCGCATATGCCAAAGCACATAACCTGCCGAACGCCGCCACCGTCGTCACCAACGACCCGATGGAAGCGACCTATGTTGGCATTCATATGTGGGCGCAGGCGGTGGAAAAAGCGGGCACCACGGATGTGGACAAAGTGCGGGCGGCGATGGCCGGTCAGACCTTTAAAGCGCCGGATGGCTTTACCCTGACCATGGATCAGACCAACCATCATCTGCATAAGCCGGTCATGATTGGCGAAGTGGAAGAGAACGGCCAGTTCAGCGTGGTGTGGCAGACCGATCAGCCGGTACGCGCGCAGCCGTGGAGCCCGTACATTGCCGGTAACGACAAAAAACCCGATCACCCGGTGAAGACCGCGCAGTAATCGCGGGTTGCTGATAGATACGCAGCGTCACCCGCTGTGAAGCGGCAGCACGGCACCCCGCCGTGCTGCCCTCCCCTGACGAGGCTCCTTTTATGAATCTATGTCGCTGCTTTTTCAGCCTGCTGCTGCTGATGCCGCTGTTGGCCAGTGCCGGACCAGCGGCTGACTTTGCCGCCGCCAGCCGCAGTCAGCAGGCCACGCTGCTGCAACAGTGGGCCGCCGCACCGGACAGCCATCGCCTGCCGCTGCTGGAAGCGCTGCATGCCGAAACGGTGGTCATCGACCAGAATAAACAGCCGTTCAGCCAGCAGGGATCCACGCTGCAGCCGCTGGATGCGGTGGCGCAGCCCACGGGCAACCTGAAAAAGCTGTTTATGAACAATCGCCTGCGCGTGCTGGTTAACAACGCGCTGGCCGCCCACCAGCTTGTCAGCACTGATACGACCCTGCGTCTGCGCGCAGCGCAGCAGCTGCAAAGTGAGGGCGTTGCCGACCAGCTGCCGCTGCTGGAGCAGCGTTTTGCCGCCGAGCAGGACAGCCGGGTCCATGCCGCACTGGCGCTGGCGCTGGCGAACCTGCAACTGGCAGATGGCGAGCCGATGGTGCGCCTGCGGGCGGTGAAACTGCTGGGTGAGTCCAGCGATCCCAATACGCAAGCCAGCCTGCAACGCCTGACCCAGCCCGCGAATGAGCCGGACGCCACGGTGCGGTCGGCCGCGGCGGAAAGTCTGCAACAGATTCAGAAACGGCTGATGTGGGGCGATCTGCTGGGGCAGGCCTTCAGCGGCCTGTCGCTGGGTTCCATACTGCTGCTGGCCGCGCTGGGTCTGGCGATCACCTATGGCCTGCTCGGGGTGATCAACATGGCGCACGGTGAAATGCTGATGCTCGGTGCTTACGCCACCTGGTGGGTACAGAGCCTGTTTCAGCAGTTTGCGCCGCACTATTTAGCCTGGTATCCGCTGCTGGCGCTGCCGGTCGCCTTTCTGGTCACCGCCGCCATCGGCATGGCGCTGGAACGCACGGTGATCCGCCATCTCTATGGCCGTCCGCTGGAGACGCTGCTCGCCACCTGGGGGATCAGCCTGATGCTGATCCAGCTGGTGCGGGTGCTGTTCGGGGCGCAAAACCTGGAGGTGGCGAATCCGGCGTGGCTCTCCGGCGGCTTACAGCTGCTGCCCAATCTGGTGCTGCCGTGGAACCGCATCGCGGTGATCCTGTTTGTGGTGTTTGTGCTGGCGCTCACCTGGCTGCTGCTGAACCGGACCCGCCTTGGCATGAACGTGCGCGCCGTGACCCAGAACCGCGCCATGGCGGATTGCTGCGGCGTGCCGACCGGTCGCGTCGATATGCTGGCGTTTGGACTCGGCTCGGGCATTGCCGGGCTGGGTGGCGTGGCGCTGTCGCAGCTCGGTAACGTCGGACCGGAGCTGGGCCAGGGCTACATTATCGACTCGTTCCTGGTGGTGGTGCTGGGTGGCGTCGGTCAGCTGGCGGGCACCGTGGTTGCCGCGTTCAGCCTGGGCATTCTCAACAAAGTGCTGGAGCCGCAGATTGGCGCCGTGCTGGGCAAGATCCTGATTCTGGTGATTATCGTGCTGTTTATTCAGAAACGTCCGCAGGGGCTGTTTGCGGTAAAAGGAAGGGTGACTGACTGATGACGCAACCCATCACGCTTCGCGTGGCGCGCACCGCGCCGCGCCTGACCATCAGCATTGGCCTGGCGATTACCGTAGCGCTCCTGGTGATGCCGTTTCTGGCGCTGCTGCCCGCCACGCATCCGCTGGCGATCTCCACCTATACCCTGACGCTGGTCGGCAAAATCCTCTGCTACGCGGTGGTCGCGGTGGCGCTGGATCTGGTGTGGGGCTACGCCGGACTGCTGTCGCTGGGCCACGGCATCTTTTTCGCCCTGGGTGGATATGCCATGGGCATGTACCTGATGCGCCAGGCCGCAGGCGAGGGTTTACCCGCCTTTATGTCCTTTCTCTCCTGGCGGGAACTGCCCTGGTTCTGGACCGGCACCGACTATTTCGCCTGGGCGCTCTGCCTGAGCATGCTGGTGCCGGGCCTGCTGGCGCTGATTTTTGGCTTCTTCGCCTTTCGCTCGAAGATTAAAGGCGTCTACTTCTCCATCATGACCCAGGCGCTGACCTACGCCGGGATGCTGCTGTTCTTCCGCAACGAAACCGGTTTTGGCGGCAACAATGGCTTTACCGGCTTTACCACCCTGCTCGGCTTTTCGGTGACGGCAACCCCCACCCGTATCGGGCTGTTTATCGCCACGGTGCTGCTGCTGCTGCTGAGCCTGGCGATCGGCTTCGCCCTGGCGCGCAGCAAATTTGGCCGGGTGCTGACTGCGGTGCGGGATGCGGAGAACCGCCTGATGTTCTGTGGTTACGACCCGCGCGGTTTCAAGCTGTTTGTCTGGACGCTCTCCGCCGTGCTGTGCGGCCTGGCCGGGGCGCTCTATGTGCCGCAGGTCGGCATTATCAATCCGGGTGAGATGTCACCGGCCAACTCGATTGAAGCGGCGATCTGGGTGGCGCTGGGCGGACGCGGCACGCTGATAGGCCCGCTGCTGGGCGCGGCGATTGTTAACGGCGCACGCAGCTTCTTCACCGTCGCCTTTCCCGAATACTGGCTCTTTTTCCTGGGGCTGATGTTTATCCTGGTCACGCTGTTTCTGCCGCACGGCGTGATTGGCCTGCTGCGCCGGAGGAAAAAATGAGTGATGCCCTGTTTACCCAAACTCAACTGGCGGATCGCCATCGGGTGCAGCGCGATCCGGTGCTGCAACTGGAGAAGATCAGCGTGTCGTTTGAAGGCTTCCGGGCGCTGACCGATCTTTCGCTGCAGATCGGCGTCGGGGAACTGCGCTGCGTGATCGGCCCCAACGGTGCGGGCAAAACCACGCTGATGGATGTGATCACCGGCAAAACCCGGCCCGACGCCGGCCGGGTGATCTACGACCAGGACAGCGATCTGACCCGTCTCTCGCCGGTGGAGATCGCCCGCGCCGGGATCGGCCGCAAGTTCCAGAAGCCCACGGTGTTTGAGGCGTTAACCGTGTTCGAAAATCTGGAGATCGCGCTTAAAGCCGATAAATCGGTCTGGGCCAGCCTGCGCGCCCGCCTCAGCGGCGAACAGCGTGACCGCATTGATGAGGTGCTGAAACTGCTGCGGCTGGGCGGCGAACGCCAGCGTCGCGCGGGCCTGCTGTCGCATGGCCAGAAGCAGTTTCTGGAGATCGGCATGCTGCTGGTGCAGGAGCCGCATCTGCTGCTGCTGGATGAACCGGCCGCGGGTATGACCGATGCCGAAACGGACTACACCGCCGAGCTGTTCCGCAGCCTGGCGGGCAAGCATTCGCTGATGGTGGTGGAGCATGACATGGGCTTTGTCGAAACCATTGCCGACCACGTGACGGTGCTGCATCAGGGCCAGGTGCTGGCCGAGGGTTCGCTGCGCGACGTGCAGGCCAACGAGCAGGTTATCGACGTTTATCTGGGGCGCTGAAATGTTACAGGTTACTGAACTGAATCAATATTATGGCGGCAGTCATATTCTGCGCGGCCTGTCGTTTGAGGTAAAGATTGGCGAAATCACCTGTTTGCTGGGGCGCAATGGCGTTGGGAAGACCACGCTGCTGAAATGCCTGATGGGGCTGATCCCGGCGAAGTCGGGCGAGATTCACTGGCAGCAGCAGCGCATGAATGGCCGCAAGCCGCACCAGCGGGTGCAGGCTGGCATCGCCTGGGTGCCCCAGGGGCGGGAAATCTTTCCGCGTCTGACGGTGGAAGAGAATCTGCTGATGGGGCTGTCACGCTTTCCGGCTGCGCAGGCGCGTGAAGTGCCGGAGGAGATCTACCAGCTCTTTCCGGTGCTGCTGGCGATGAAGTCACGCCGGGGCGGCGACCTCTCTGGCGGTCAGCAGCAGCAACTGGCGATTGGCCGGGCGCTGGCCTGTCGGCCTCAGCTGCTGATCCTTGATGAGCCGACCGAAGGGATCCAGCCTTCGGTGATCAAAGAGATCGGCGCAGTGATCCGCCAGCTGGCGCAACGGGGAGATATGGCGATCCTGCTGGTGGAGCAGTTTTATGACTTCGCGGCGGAGCTGGCGGACAGCTATCTGGTGATGTCGCGCGGAGAAATTGTGCAGCGTGGCCGCGGTGACACCATGGAAGCAGAGGGTGTGCGCGGCCTGGTGGCGATTTAAACCCGGCTCAGAGTAAGCCGGTCTCGACAGAAAAGTGGCGCTGTTCACCGTGCGCCAGGGTGATCAGCGTGCCAGCCTGCTGCGCGGCAAGAGAGCCCTCTGGCCGGCAGGTGGCGGGCAGAATATAGGCCGCCACCTGCTGATCGTGGTTGTGCAGCAGCCAGCGAGTGGCGTGCGGGAACTGCGCGGTGGAGAAGCGCGTCATCAGCGCATAGCCCTGCGGCGCATGCAACTCAAACTGCACCTCATCGCTATACTGCGACAGGTCGTCCGCGAAGAAGACGATCTCCGGATCGCAGAGCTGCGGCTGATCGAGCTGCTGTAAAGCCTGCGGATCGCGCGCCAGCCGATCGGTGTAATCCCGCCAGGCGGGCGTCGGTCGCAGATGCGCCGGGATCGAGCGACGCAGCTGGAATGCCTGTTCGGGGATCGACTGCCGGAAGCGGCCCTGATCGATCCACGCACTGTTGAGGTGACACATATACTGCAGCGGCATCGGCGCGCCAGCCAGATTAGTGACTGTCATTTCAATCGTCAGCCGGGGCTGATCGGCCGGAATGCGGACGGCGGGTGCGGCCAGGTAGTGATGGCCGAAGCCTTTGACATATTCACACTCCCCTTCCAGCGACAGCGTCTGATCCTCCAGCACCAGCCAGGCGCTGTCCATGCGGGCGCAGGCCATCTCACCGTGCAGCGGATGATCGTCCTCTGGTGCGGGACAGCCGTTGGCCAGCAGTCCCGAATGAAACGCAAAACAGCCATAGGTGTCGATGATCGAATTTGCGGGCAGCGGCTGCTTAAAACTGTGGCCCATGGTCAGGTTATGATCGTCGAACTCTGCGTCCCAGATCATCTGCCCGAGAAACGGCAGCACGGTCACGCTGCCACGCCGGTTATGAATGCGCACCGCCTCAATGCCCGCCGGATAGCGAAACAGCTCAACCCGGAAATTATCGCTTTCTAAAAGCACCCAGGGTGTGGTGTGAAACTGTTCACGCGCTAAGGGTAAACGGGTTTTCATGGTAACTCCTCCGCCAGACGACCGGTCGCAACCGGCTGTTTTTTATGGCGCAGTTCGCCATAGAAGTAGAATCCGACCCAGGCGAAACAGAGCAGCGAGACGCCAAATGCCAGCTGCATAGAACCCAGTGAGTCCGAAACCAGGCCCTGCAGCGCCGGGACAAAGGCCGCACCGACAATCGCCATCACGATAAACGCGCCCGCGACTTCGGTGTATTTGTTATCGACCGTCGCCAGCGTTCCCGCGTAGATCGTCGCCCAGCAGGGACCAAACAGCACGCTGACAAAGACGGCAGCGTAGACGGCGGTAAAGTTCGGCACCAGCATCACATAAGCCAGCGTCAGCACGCCCAGCACCGAATAGGCAATCAGCACCTTCTCTGCGCGGAAACGGGTCATCAGGAAGTTCGCCACGAACTTGCCGATAAAGAAGCAGATGAAGCTGTAGATCATAAAGTTCGAGGCGTGACGTTCATTAGTCGCCCCCAGCGTCAGCGCCAGACGAATGGTAAACGACCAGACGGCCACCTGCATGCCGACATAGAGGAACTGGGTCACAATTCCGCGTTTAAAGTGTCGGTTGCCAGCCAGATAGCGGAAAGTCTCGCCCAGCGAGGGGCGCGACATCTCGCTGCTTTCGGGTTTACAGCGCGGATAGCGGGTGAACATAAACAGCAGCATCACCACCACCAGCACCATCACCAGATATTTGTAGGGCTCCAGCGTGTGTTCCAGCATCGTCAGGCGGAACGCATGCGCCTGCTCTGCCGTCATGGTCGCCATCTGACTCTCCAGGCTGTCGCCATCCTGGAACACCAGATATTTGCCCAGCACGATCCCCATCAGCGCACCGATCGGATAGAAGGTCTGGCTGACGTTGAGGCGCAGCGTGGCGTGATCACGATGGCCAATCATCGAGCTGTAGGTGTTGGCGGCGGTTTCCAGGAAACTCAGGCCGATGGCGATGGCAAATATCGCCGCCAGGAACATGGTGTAAGTCGCCATGTGCGAGGCGGGATAGAAGGCGATACAGCCGGCAATGTAGAGCGCCAGGCCGATCATGATCGCCATCTTATAACTGGTCTTGCGGATCACCAGCGACGCGGGGATCGCAATCAGAAAATAGCCGCCATAAAAGGCACTCTGCACCAGTGCACTGGCAAAGTCGCTCAGGGCAAATACGCTTTTAAACTGGGTGATCAGGATATCGTTAAGACTCGCCGCACAGCCCCAGAGCGGAAAGAGGCACGACAGCAGAATGAACTGGAACAGCGGCGTTTTATTCAGATAGCCATCAGATTGCTGAACAATTTTCTGTTGCATGGCAGACCCTCAGTTACGGTTGAGAAAGCGCTGGAAACTCTCTGCGTCGGGATAGGCGCGCTGGGTGCCGCGCCCGGTGACGCTGCAGGCGGCATAGGCAGACGCCTGGGTCATGGCGGCGGCCACATCGCCGGTTTCCACCAGCAGATACGCAAAGCAGCCGATAAAGGCATCGCCCGCGCCGCTGGTGTCGACCGCCTGAACCGGTGTGGCATCCACGCGATGGATCTCGTCGCCGCTCATCCAGACCGATCCCCGGCTGCCCAGGGTGATGATCAGATTTTTAAGGCCGCGCTTCAGCAGCGACTGTCCGGCGAGGATCACCTCTTCATCGCTGCTGACCGGCAGACCGGTGAGGATCTCCAGCTCGGTTTCATTGGGCATAAAGAAGTCGCATTTGCAGGCGTAATCAATATCAAGCGTGGCGACGGCCGGAGCCGGATTAAGGATCACTGTGATCTGATGCTGGCGGGCAAAATCGATGGCGTAATAGACCGTCTCCAGTGGGATCTCCAGCTGCAGGATGATCAGCTGGCAGGCTTTCAGCGCCTCAGCCGCGTCGTCGATATCGGCCGGTTTCAGCTGCTGGTTAGCACCTTTGATAATCAGAATGCGGTTCTGCGACTGGTCATCGACAAAAATCGGTGCCACGCCGCTGGAGGTGCCCGGTGCGGTGGTGACGAAGCGCGTGTCCACGCCCTGCTGTTGAAGGTTTGCAACGGTGTTCGGAGCAAAGAGATCGTCACCGACCTTGCTGACCATCATTACGTTGCCACCCATTTTTGCCGCCGCGACCGCCTGGTTGGCCCCTTTACCGCCGCAGCCAATGGCAAAGTCGGGCGCTTCAAGGGTTTCGCCCGCTTTCGGCAGGCTGTTGGTATAGGTAATCAGATCGACCATGTTTGAGCCGATGACCGCAATTGTCATGACCTTTCTCCCGGATGTTTTTTTAAACTTAAAATGTTATTAAATTAACAATAACAATTCTTAAAGGTTAAATATGTGACAAAAACCACATCCTGAGGCGGTGAGAACAGGCAGGTGACGCCATGAAAGGGGATTTTCAGTGTTATTATTATAACAAGCCAACATCACTAACCGCGGTGGATGAAAGCCACAGCCGCCCGCGGTGATGTGCCGATATCACCACGCGCTGACAGCACGGCGGAGGTTTGCGGCCCTCACGGAATGCGGGTAAGATTGACTGCCAGCCTGGCGGATGAGACGCAACTCATTCAAATCTGTGAGGTTTGTAGCGTATTGACGTCGATCCCGGCGTCTTTCCTCCGCACTGCAGGATAGGGAACAGAGAGATGACCATGGAAACCCGGCGCGACGAACGCATTCACAAGCTGACGCAGGCGCTGAAACGCACCGACAAACTGCATCTGAAAGATGCGGCCCAGCTGCTTGGCGTCTCAGAGATGACGGTTCGCCGCGATTTAACCGAGCCGGGCTCCAGCGTGGTCCTGCTGGGCGGCTATATCGTCAGCGATCCGAAAAGTCATGCCAGCCACTATTTTGTCAGCGATCAGCATGGCCAGAATGCCGCCAGAAAGCAGCGACTGGCACAGGCGGCCGCCAGCCTGATCAACGAGAACGATACGGTCTTTTTTGACTGCGGCACCACCCTGCCCTACATCGTGGATGCGATTCCTGACACTCTGTCGTTTACCGCCATCTGCTGCGCCATGAATACCTTTCTGACCCTGAAAGAGAAACCGGCCTGTAACGTGATTCTCAGCGGCGGTGAATTTCATGCCGACAACGCGCTGTTTACGCCGATTGGCGTGCATACCATCCTTGACGATCTCTGCCCGACGCTGGCCTTTATCTCTGCGGCGGGCATCGACAAAGATCAGGGCGCAACCTGCTACAACACCAATGAGCTGATGATGAAGCATCACGCCATGCTGCGCGCCCGAAAGTCGGTGCTGGTGGCTGACAGCAGTAAATATGGCAAGGTGCTGCCTGCCCGCATCGCCGAGCTGCAGCGCTTTGATCTGCTGGTGAGTGACAGCGCGCCCGATCAGGCGTTGCAAAACTGGCTGGCCCAGCAGGCGATCCCGCTGCGCCTGCCCTGACGCCTCTTTCTGACATCCTCTCCTGACCCTGTCAGCGATTGAGCGTGGAAATCAGTCAGTTATGCCTGGCATCGCCCGGCATCGGCTCCGCCACGCTAATATTCGCCGCCCCCCGGCTGGGATTAAACGGTGAAAAAGGCTAAACTTCGACATCATTCAAACGACCAACAGACCCAGAGGCTCAAACCAACGTGGCTCAATTCGTCTATAGCATGCATCGCGTCGGCAAAGTGGTTCCGCCGAAGCGACATATCCTGAAAAACATCTCGCTCAGCTTCTTCCCTGGCGCAAAAATTGGCGTACTCGGCCTGAACGGCGCGGGTAAATCTACCCTGCTGCGCATCATGGCCGGCATCGATAAAGATATCGAAGGGGAAGCGCGTCCGCAGCCAGGCCTCAAGATTGGCTACCTGCCGCAGGAACCGCAGCTTAACCTTGAACACACCGTGCGTGAGTCGGTAGAAGAAGCGCTGTCAGAAGTCGTTGGCGCACTGAAGCGTCTCGACGAAGTCTATGCGCTCTATGCTGAAGAAGGTGCAGACTTCGACAAACTGGCCGCTGAACAGGGCCGTCTGGAAGAGATCATCCAGGCTCACGATGGTCACAACCTGAATACCCAGCTGGAACGTGCTGCCGATGCGCTGCGCCTGCCTGACTGGGACGCGAAAATCGCCACCCTTTCCGGTGGTGAACGTCGTCGCGTCGCCCTCTGCCGCCTGCTGCTGGAAAAACCAGACATGCTGCTGCTGGACGAACCAACGAACCACCTGGACGCCGAATCTGTCGCCTGGCTGGAGCGCTTCCTGCACGACTTCGAAGGCACCGTCGTCGCGATTACGCATGACCGTTACTTCCTGGATAACGTTGCAGGCTGGATTCTGGAACTTGACCGCGGTGAAGGGATTCCGTGGGAAGGTAACTACTCCTCCTGGCTGGAGCAGAAAGATGCGCGTCTGGCGCAGGAAGCCTCCTCTGAAGCCGCTCGTCGCAAGTCGATTGAGAAAGAGCTGGAGTGGGTACGCAAAGGGCCAAAAGGCCAGCAGTCTAAAGGCAAAGCCCGTCTGGCACGCTTTGAAGAGCTGAACAACACCGATTACCAGAAACGTAACGAAACCAACGAACTGTTCATTCCGCCAGGTGCCCGTCTGGGTGACAAAGTGCTGGAAGTCAGCAATCTGCGTAAGTCTTATGGCGACCGTGTGCTGATTGACGATCTCTCGTTCTCGGTACCGAAAGGCGCGATTGTCGGGATTATCGGTCCAAACGGCGCGGGTAAATCAACGCTGTTCCGCATGATGTCTGGTCAGGAACAACCTGATTCTGGCGAGATTGTACTGGGTGAAACCGTCAAGCTGGCCTCTGTGGATCAGTTCCGCGACAGCATGGATAACGCCAAAACCGTGTGGGAAGAGGTTTCCGGCGGTCAGGACATCATGCGCATCGGTAACACCGAGATGCCAAGCCGCGCCTATGTCGGCCGCTTTAACTTTAAAGGCGTCGATCAGGGCAAACGCGTAGGCGAACTGTCGGGTGGTGAGCGTGGTCGTCTGCACCTCGCGAAGCTGCTGCAGGTTGGCGGCAACATGCTGCTGCTCGATGAGCCAACCAACGACCTGGACATTGAAACCCTGCGCGCGCTGGAAAACGCCCTGCTGGAGTTCCCGGGTTGTGCCATGGTGATCTCGCATGACCGCTGGTTCCTGGACCGTATCGCCACGCACATCCTGGATTATCAGGATGAGGGCAACATCGAATTCTTCGAAGGTAACTTTACCGAATATGAAGAGTACAAGAAGCGTACTCTCGGCGCCGAAGCGCTGGAGCCGAAGCGCATCAAGTACAAGCGTATGACGAAGTAACGATGTCAGGGGGAGGCTCAGGCCTCCTCCTGCTTCACCAGTGACGTTTTAAGGGCTGAATGCAATGAAGAAAAAAGCTGAGCGGCCAGTGGCTAAAAAAGCTGAAGCGATTTATGAAGCCACTAAAGTCGCAAACTTTGCCGCAAGTTCCCTGCTGGAGGGGATACGTATTTCAGCAGATGCTGAATTATCGACCCTGGAACAGGTTCGACGCCGCTATAAGCAGTAGCAGGAAGCCAACGTGAATCGTTATCTTGTCTGGCGAGATCACTACTGTTATCCCGATTCCGATGTGCTGATCAATCGCTATGATATTCGCGAACAAACCCTGCTGGATCAGGCTGAGCGTGATGTGACCGCGCTGACCATTCACACCATTAAGCTCTCTCATCCTCCTTTTACCCTTCAGTCACTGTGTCACATTCATTACTGCCTGTTTAACGAGCTTTATAGCTGGGCGGGGCAGATACGCGATATCTCTATCAGCAAAGGAGAGACCCGCTTTTGCCAGCCCGCTTTTATTCTGCGTGAAGCGGAGAAATTATGTGCAAAACTGGCATGTGAAAGATGGCTTGAGCAGGCTGACCATGAAGCTTTTTGTCATCAGGTTGCCTGGTATTACTGCGAGTTCAATATCCTGCATCCCTTTCGGGAAGGAAACGGTCGGGCATTACGCATTCTGTTCGAACATATCATTCTTCACGCAGGCTATCAGGTGAACTGGGAAGGCGTGAGCCCCAGCGACTGGTTAGCGGCAAATATCGCGGGTTACCAGAGTGGCCCGGAAAAAATGGCGGCACTCTTCCTGCGCCACATTGTACCGGTCAGCGATAAAACTCCCTGAACACCGGTGACTGCAGCGCGAACTCAATAAACCGCGCCAGCGCAGGTGAATTCAGTTTACGGCCCGGATAGACCAGCCAGAGCTCATTCCCCTCGATTTCCCATTCCGGCAATACCGGCACCAGCCGGGGATCCGCCATCGCCCCGTCGGTCAGAAAGTGCGGCAGCAGCGTAATGCCCGCATCGCCCAGCGCAGATTCGCGCGCATAGAGTAAATTATCCGTGAGATGGCCTGGCGGCAGCAGCCAGCGGTAGAACTCGTCATCGCGCTGCAACACCCATTCATTCCAGGCGCGATGCGCTATACAGCGGTGGGCCGACAACTGCTGTGGATGAACCAGCGGCGGATGCTGATCAAGATAGCGCTGTGAAGCGACCAGCAGTCGCGGGCAGTTGCCTATCCGGCGGCCAATCAGCGAGGACTCCTGCGGCTGACCGGTGCGCAGCGCCACATCAAAGCCCTCCTGCACCAGATCACGCATCTCATCGGAGATCGAGACATCCAGCGTCACATCGGGATAGAGACGTAAAAACGCCGCGTTACAGCGCGCCAGCAGCGTGGCACCAATCCCCGCCGGGCTGGTGATACGCAGACGCCCGCTGGGATTTTCACGCAGGCTGGCGATCGCCTGATCGGCGCGTTCACTGGCCTGCATCATCTCCTGGCAATGCAGCAGATAGCGCTCACCGGCAAAGGTCAGATTGAGCTGGCGGGTGGTGCGGTTCAGCAACCGAATTCCCAGCCGCTGCTCCAGCTGGCTGATGCGCTGACTGACGCTCGATTTTGGCAGCCCTGCGCGTTCTGCCGCGCCGGTAAAGCTGCCGCACTCCGCCACCAGCGCAAACAGTGCCATATCCTGCCACTGACGAAATGCCATTGTTCACCTCAGACGAACACTCTATGAAAGATTGTCCATCTTATCACTGCTAAAATCAGGTTCTACACTTAAAGCCTGTTCCGAATCATCAGCCAGTCTGCCACGGACAGCGTGGCACAGCCCCTGCGGAGTGTGAGCACTCTTCAGGGCCAGAATGGCAACCACCAGATCCAGGCTTTTAGCCTGACTAAACAGGAAAAATGTATGTCTATTCGCGCTGTCGCAATTAATCCGGAAAGTCCTGAAAACTTCACTGAAATTTTCCCTGACACCCCAGCGCCAGGGGAGTATGACCTGCGGGTCGAAGTCAAAGCCGCGTCGGTCAACCCGGTCGATACTAAGGTTCACAAAGGGGCGAAGAAGAACGGACTAGAGCAGCCACGCATCCTCGGCTGGGATGCCAGCGGTGTGGTGCTGGAAGTGGGCAGCAAAGTCAGCAACTTTAAGCCAGGCGATAAAGTTTTTTATGCGGGTGACCTGACCCGTCCTGGCAGTAACAGCACCGAGCAGCTGGTTGACTCACGCATTACCGGTCACAAGCCAGAGAGCCTGGACTGGGCGCAGTCCGCCGCGATCCCGCTGACGGCCCTGACCGCCTGGGAAGGACTGTTTGAGCGACTGAACCTGGAGTCAGCAACGGAAGATCAGACGCTGCTGATCGTGGGCGGCGCAGGCGGCGTCGGATCGCTGGCGATCCCACTGGCAAAACTGCGCAGCAAGGTGAAGATCATTGCCACCGCTTCGCGTGAAGATTCCGCGCAGTGGTGCCGCGATCGTGGCGCCGATCTGGTGATCAACTACAAAGATATGATTGGAGAGCTGGAAAAACAGGGCATTAAACAGGTCGATTATATCTTCTGCCTGAATGATACCGACGGTCACTGGGAAACCATGGCAAAGCTTATTGCCCCGCAGGGTCATATCTGCACCATCGTGGAAAACGAACATCCGCTGTCGATGGATCAGCTGAAGCTGAAGAGTGCCGCACTGCACTTCGAGCTGATGTACACCCGCAGCATGTTTAATACCCCGGATATGGCGCGTCAGGGTGAGATTCTGGATGCCGTCTCGGCGTTACTGGATGAAGGTAAGCTGCAAACCACACTGAGCGAGACGCTGCACGGCTTAAGCGTTGAGACCTTAACTGCTGCCCATCAGCGCGTACTGGAAGGCCACATGCGCGGCAAAGTAGTGATGGTGTATTAATGCGCTGACCCGGCTGCCCTGCGGCAGACCGGGTCACAGCATGCGTTACGGCTGGGCGTTTTTCTCGCCCAGCATCGCTTTCACCAGTTCAATGCAGCGCAGGAACCGGGTGTCATAATCATCTTCCTGCACGTGCAGGAATTCGATGTTGTTTTCCCGCAGCATCGTCACCAGCATCGACTGAAACTCCCGTCGATCCACGGAACTGCCCAGGCTGCGCAAGCCATCGGCAACCCACGGCACGTTGTTCTCCAGCAGGATCACCAGATCAAAGCGATATTCATCGATCAGTGCCTGCACAAATGGATGTTCACGCCCTTCATACTTCAGACAAAACGCCTGCGTGGTCACAAAGTCGGTGTCGATAAACGCCACTTTATTGGCGTATTTAACCGCGAAATCGATGTACTGCGCCTGGCCCAGCGCGATCTTGTCGTAATCTGAATATTGCAGCGCCATTTCATCACCGCCCAGGTGGGAGAAGACATAGTCGCGGCCATATTCCCAGGCACTGGTGGTATTGAAGATGTTGGCGAGTTTATTCACCAGCGTCGATTTACCGCTCGACTCCCCGCCGAGGATCGCCACGGTGCGCACAAAGAAAGGTTTCACTTCGGTCGGGATATAATCCCAGAAGCGGAAAGGATCCTGACGGATCTGCGCGCCGCTGATGCTCATAAAGGATCGGCTGGGATCGACCAGTACGGTCTGAATGCCAAGATGCTGCTGATACATCTCCGCATCGGGCGCTTCGCTGGTGTAGATGCAATCCGGCGCAATACCATGCTCGCTGAGAAACGCGCTGACGCCCTTACTCCAGACATCCCAGCCGTGCGGATAGGGCTCAATCCCCTCCTCATCAAAGGCGTGAATGCGGATATTTTTCTGATACTTAAAGGTCTGCAGCAGCCAGCGCAGTCGATCGCTGACCGTGGGCTGTTGTGACATCGCGCTGTTCTCAAACAGTTCGCGGTCACGTGGCTCGTCGTAGCCCATAATGATATGCAGCTCATCGACCTGGCTACAGGCGCGCTGAATCAGATAGATATGGCCGGTGTGCAGCGGATAGAATTTACCAAACACCACGCCGACCGTTTTATCGCGGCGCGGAAACTCCAGACCCAGAAAACGGTGCAGCGCCTCAAGCTTTTGCGCGCTGGGGCTTTTGATTTTGGCATTGAGCAACTGGCTCAGATAGCCTTTGGTCATGCCGCTGGCATCAGCGACCTGTTGCAGCGTGTGACCCTGCTGGCGAATGGCCGTTTTCAGATAATCAAACGACGACATGTCGTGCCTCCTGCATCAATGCGGTTAAGGTGGGAGCGGCCTGCCAGCGGCTTTTCGCTGGCGGCCGCAGGCGCGT
Source organism: Pantoea sp. OVA07A (assembly GCF_019969975.1). NCBI lineage: Bacteria > Pseudomonadati > Pseudomonadota > Gammaproteobacteria > Enterobacterales > Erwiniaceae > Pantoea > Pantoea sp. OVA07A. The sequence continues at coordinate 227,160 of NZ_JAHXYM010000002.1, forward strand.
TACAGATCGTCCAGAATCGCCAGCGCATCGGCCAGCTTCTTCGCGCTGAAAACCTGCATCCCGGCAATCGGTTTTTTCGGTGCATTCCCTGCCGGCACAATGGCGCGTTTGAAGCCATGCTTCGCCGCTTCAGCGATGCGCTCCTGACCGCTGGGCACCGGACGGATTTCGCCCGCCAGTCCCACTTCGCCGAAGATCACCAGATCCTGCGGTAACGGACGATCGCGCAGGCTCGACACCATCGACAGCATCAGCGCCAGGTCAGCACTGGTTTCGGTGACTTTGACGCCGCCGACCACGTTGACGAACACATCCTGATCCGCCATCTGCAATCCGCCGTGACGGTGCAATACTGCCAGCAGAATCGCCAGGCGGTTCTGCTCCAGACCTACCGCCACGCGGCGTGGATTGCCCATCATCGAGTGATCGACCAGCGCCTGAATCTCCACCAGCAGCGGTCGCGTTCCCTCCCACAGCACCATCACCGAACTGCCCGAGGTGATCTCTTCGCCGCGCGACAGGAAAATAGCTGACGGGTTGCTGACTTCACGCATGCCCTGCTCGGTCATGGCAAACACACCCAGTTCATTGACCGCGCCGAAGCGGTTTTTATGACTGCGCAGGGTGCGGAAGCGGGAATCGGCATCGCCATCCAGCAGCACCGAACAGTCGATACAGTGTTCCAGCACTTTCGGTCCGGCCAGGGAGCCATCTTTGGTAACGTGACCAACCATGATGATCGCCACGCCGCGCGTCTTGGCGAAGCGCGTCAGGTAAGCGGCGGTTTCACGCACCTGGGCGACGCTGCCCGGCGATGACTGGATCTCCGCCATGTGCATCACCTGGATCGAGTCGATCACCATCAGTTGCGGCTGCTCCTGTTCGGCGATCAGGCAGATCTGCTCAATGCTGGTTTCCGACAGCATATTCACATTTTCGGTAGGTAATCCCAGACGATGGGCGCGCATCGCCACCTGCTGCAGTGACTCTTCACCGGTGACATACAGGGTTTTCATCCCCTCTGACAACCGGCACATCACCTGCAGCAGCAGCGTGGATTTGCCTGCGCCGGGGCTGCCGCCAATCAGAATGGCGCTGCCCGGCACCACCCCGCCGCCCAGCACCCGGTCAAACTCTTTGAAGCTGGTCGAGAAGCGCGGTAACGCCTCCAGGCTGATTTCAGAGAGCTTCTGCACCCGGCTGGTGCCGGCGCTGCCAGCATAGCCACTCAGGCGCTCGTTACGCGCAGCCGCGGGCGAGGCGGCAATGCGCACCTCGGTGATGGTGTTCCAGGCGTGACAGGCGCTGCACTGCCCCTGCCAGCGTGGGTAATCTGCGCCACATTCGTTACAGACAAATGCGCGTTTTGCCGCTTTGGCCAAATCAATACCTCAGTTAACGCTCTTCGTGGATCAGGCTGCCGGTGAGGATGCAGAACACCCCCATTAAATCGGCATGGCGAATGGTGACCGCAGTCTGCTCATTCACCTTAGGTTTAGCATGGAACGCAATGCCCAGTGCTGAGGCTTTGATCATCAGCAGGTCATTGGCACCATCGCCGATCGCCACCGTCTGTTCCGGCGCGATGTCAAAACGCTGCGCCAGCTTCTTCAGGGTATCGGCTTTGTATTGTGCGTCGACAATCGGTCCCAGCACCTTGCCGGTCAGTTTGCCGTCGCGAATTTCGAGTTCATTAGCCACCACCGCCGACAGATGCAGCTTGTCGCGCAGGTATTCGGCGTAGTAGGTAAAGCCGCCAGACGCGATGGCAACCTGCCAGCCCAGCGCCTGCAGCTTCTGCGTCAGCGTCGTTAAGCCCGGCATCAGCGGCAGAACATCACGTACCTGTTTCAGAATATTGGCGTCTGCCCCCTGCAGCGTAGCCACGCGCTGACGCAGGCTGGCGGTGAAATCGAGTTCGCCGCGCATCGCACGTTCCGTGACTTCCGCCACCTGCTCGCCACAGCCCGCCAGTTTTGCAATCTCGTCGATGCACTCGATCTGAATCGCGGTGGAGTCCATATCCATCACCAGCAGGCCTGGCGTTTTGAGATGCGGGATTTTGCCCAGCGGCGCAACATCCAGGCCAGCGTCGTGCGCCAGCTTGCTGGCAAACGGCGTCAGCGATCCCGCCAGGCGAATCACCTGATACTCATCGACGTTCCAGGCGCTGACGATCACCATGGCGGCACCCAGCTGGTGCTGGTAATCGGTCAGCCGCTGCTTATCCAGCCCGCGGCCATACAGCAGCCAGCCGGTACGGCCAGCGCGATAATCCAGCGGCATCACTTCATCACCGCTAAGAGAAAGGGGCAAACCCGGCCAGAGGGAGACATCGGCGGGAAGATCGCACCAGGTTAAACGATTTGGCATCAGAGCTCCTGTAGGGACAACAAAACCACGCAAGAGGCTACCTTGTCTGCGCCGCTTCTGGCAACATAATCTCCAGGCTTTCTGTTGTGATATGACCCGGATGATTAATGGCTAAAACCGCACTGAAATTTCGCTTACATCGTACCGTGATCGTTCTCATCTCGATGGCGCTGCTGGTCGTGCTGATGCAGGGCGCATCCTGGTTCAGCCTCGGCCATCAGGCGGCGCGTTCTGAACAGGTCGAGGAGCTGGCGCATACGCTGACCAGCCAGGTGGCGTTCAGCCTTAAGCCGTTGATGGACAACAGTGAAAATAATCGGACTCAGATAGAAGCCATTCTTAATCAGATGACGGCTAACAGCCGTATTCTGGATGCATCGGTCTATGACGGCGACGGCAGCCTGGTGGCGCACAGCGGTGAAAACATCAATGTCCGCGATCGGCTGGCGCTCGACGGCCAGCGCGCGGGCAGCTATTTCAACCATCAGATTGTGCAGCCGCTGGCCGGAAACGAGGGTCCGCTGGGCTTTTTGCGCGTGACGCTGGATACCCACGTACTTGTCACCGACTCGCATCAGGTCGATAACACCACCAATATTCTGCGTCTGATGATGCTGCTGGCGCTGGCAATTGGCATCATTCTCTCACGCACCCTGCTGCGCCACCGCCGCACCCGCTGGCAGCAGTCGCCTTTCCTGCTCACCGCCAGCACCCCGGTGAAAGAGGATCGGGATGAGGACGACGAGAAGAAAGAGTAACGCTCCGGCTGCGGTAAAGATAAAACAAAAAAGGCCCGCACAACGGTAATGCTGGTCAGTTAAGATTAGATTTGTAAAGGCTGTCACGGTCAAACGTGGCAGCTTTTTTTCCGGGCGAGCGAGCCGCAGTGCGGGCCAGCGCACCTCTGCTGCTGCCGGGCCGTCCTCGCGCCGCTCACGCGGTACCTTCGGCTTTGACGTCGTGCCGACGAACCGTTCGGGGATCGGCCCTCCCTGGCCGGCCCCGACCTGTCCACGCTTCCCGGCGTGGACTTCTGGCCCACCGTCACGCCTCAGCGCTGCGGATAGCCCTTTCAGCAGCAGAGGCGCTCAGGCCTCCACTCTCGTGCCCTTTTTAACAGTACGCACCAGAAGCTTCAGAGCAGGCCGGTGGCGATCAGGAGCAGGCAATCCGCAGCGCTGAACAGAATGAGTCTGCCAGGAGAGCCCGCAGGACGCGGGCGAAAGGCGGGGCGGCACAGGAAGTGCCATCCCCGGCGGTCCGTCAGGCAGGCGAATGAAGTGAAGGAACCGCGCAGCGGCGCGAGGACCGCCAGCCCCTGAGCGGCACCAGACTGCGTTATCACCTGTCGCTTAACTGACCAGCATTACCGCTGTGCGGGCCTTTTTTATGGGAAAGATGCTGATTTGCGAGGCGTCTTGCGTTAGCCGATGAGCAGCGCTTCCAGCTCGCCCAGCGATTTGACCTGCCAGGTGGGCTTAATATGTTCCGGCAATGGCCGGGTGCCATGATCGAGCCAGCAGGTTTTAATACCGGCATTCATGCCGCCCAGAATGTCTGACTCTGGCGTATCACCCACCATCAGCACCCGCTCACGATCCGGGTTGCTCATCAGATTCAGTGCGTAATCAAAAATCTCTGGCGCCGGTTTTGGCTGGCCGACCTGCTCCGAGATTACCAGCGCCGAGAAGTAATCGCGAAAACCGGTGCGCTCCAGACGCGTCTGCTGCAGCGCAGTAAAACCGTTGGTGATGATGCCCATTTTCACCCGGCCATGCAGCTGGTTCATCAGGCTGACCGCGCCCGGCAGCGGCGTACAGATCTCTCCCATTGCGCTGAGGAAGCCGCTGTTGAGGATCTCCGGCGCAACGCTGAGCTTTTCGCTCCAGTGGTTGAAACGCTGAGTCTGCAGCTGTAACGCGGAGATAGCACCGTTCTGATAATCGACCCACAGCGGCTTATTTATCGCCTGATAATCGCTGTAATCCTGGTCGGTGAACTGCACGTCATAACCGGCGAACAGGCGCTGCAAACCGGCATAGGCGTCGAAATGAAAAAGGGTATCGTCGGCATCAAACAGGATGCAATCCCAGTTATCAATCATTAAAGCTCCTTAACACCGCTACGGCGTCAGTGCCATGAGAATGGCATCTTCACGGCCGCTGGCGGTGGGATAATAGTTGGGGCGACGACTGACCTGATTGAATCCAAGCTGCTCATAGAGCGCGATGGCGGGCAGGTTCGAGGCCCGCACTTCCAGCCACAGCGTCAGCACGTCGCGTTTGATCAACTCATCGATCAGATGCTGCAACAGCTGGCGGCCCAATCCCCGGCGCTGAAAAGCGGGATCGACCGCGATGTTAAACAGCGAGGCTTCGTCCAGTACCACCTGCGTAATCGCAAAGGCGGCCATTTGGCCGTCAACGTCGAGACGTAAATTGATAAAGCGCTCGCCCTGATTGCTGGCAAACGTCTTTTCACTCCAGGGAAACGCGTGACTACGACACTCAATGGCGAAGGCCTGCGCCAGATCGTCAGGGGTGAGTAAAGAGATGGCTGTCATGGTTACACATCTGTTGCCAGAGCGCGCGTTTGGCGACGCCGCTGCTGGTCAGTTCATTGAAAGAGGCGCTGGTTAATGCCACGCCATTGAAAGTCTGTTCGCTCTCTACGCCGAGCAACCAGCCCGCGCAGTTCAGCGTTTCCGGCAGCATTTGCAGCTGATCCGGTGTCACGGTCATTACCTGAGCGGGTTGCAGATTGAGGGCATGCAGCACATCGCACATCAGCGGTTCATGCAAACCGGGGGGCGCGTCAGCGACAATAATTAACTGCGTGTCCGGTGCCAGCGTGACGGCAATTTCGCCCTGAAGCACGCGCGGGCGGCGCAGTTGGTACTGCGTAATTCCCATTTGCTGTAAAAGCCAGTCGCGCCTGGACGTCATGGTGTTACCTGTTCTGCTGCCTGAATGCGACGCTATGCTAGCAAACCCATCGAACATGCGCCAACAAACCACTATAATCCCCGCTCAGATCTTACAGGAGCCCTACATGTCTGCTTTTACCCCGGCCAGCGAAGTCATTCTGCGCCACAGTGATGAATTTACCGCCCGCCATGTTTTATTTGCTGGCGATCTGCAGGATGACCTGCCCGCTCAGCTGGAAACCGCCTCATCGCGCGTTCACACCCAGCAATATCATCACTGGCAAAACCTGAGCCGCCGTATGGGCGAACAGGCGCGTTACGGAATGGTTGCGCAGGCCGAAGATGTGCAGGGCTGCGATACCCTGGTCTACTTCTGGACCAAGAATAAGCCGGAAGTGCAGTTCCAGCTGCAGAACCTGCTGTCGCTGCTGCCGGTGGGCTGCGACGTGTTCGTGGTCGGTGAAAACCGCAGCGGCGTGCGCAGCGCCGAAGGCATGATGGAGTCGTGGGTGAAGCTGGAGAAGATCGACAGCGCGCGTCGCTGTGGTCTCTACCACGGTCGCCTCGACAAACAGCCTGAATTCGATGCCAGCACTTTTGGTCACCAGTATCAGCTTGATGGTCTGACGATTCATACCCTGCCTGGCGTCTTCAGCCGTGACGGTCTGGATAGCGGCAGCGCCCTGCTGCTGTCGACCTTTACCCCGCACACCAAAGGTAAAGTGCTGGATATGGGCTGTGGCGCGGGCGTGATTGCCGCCTCGCTGCCTGCCCGTTCGCCTAAAGTGCGTCTGTGGCTGTGTGACGTGCATGCAGCGGCGATTGAAGCAAGTAAAGCGACGCTGGCCGCCAATGGCATCGAGGGCGAAGTCTTCGCCAGCAATGTCTTCTCTGACGTGACCGGTCGTTTCGACATGATTATCTCTAATCCGCCCTTCCATGAAGGCACTCAGACCAGCCTCGACGCCGCACAGGCGCTGATTCGTGGTGCGGTGAAGCACCTGAATACCGGCGGCGAGCTGCGTATCGTTGCTAACACCTTCCTGCCCTATCCGCAGGCGCTGGATGAAGCCTTCGGCAGTCACGAAGTCATCGCGCAAACCGGGCGCTTTAAAGTTTACCGTGCCGTCTATGGTCGCGGTGCCAAAACGCGCTAAGGGTTTTTCCTGCTGTTAACTGCTTTGCCGGGCTGAAAACGTTGCTTTTTACAGCGATCGTTTCAGCCCGACGAAATAGTTGTTGACGCAAAGAGTAAAATCTCTAGAATGCGCCTCCGTGGTTGTAACATTCTCAAGGTGTTACGGGTATGCGAAGGTGGCGGAATTGGTAGACGCGCTAGCTTCAGGTGTTAGTGTCCTAACGGACGTGAGGGTTCAAGTCCCTCTCTTCGCACCAAAATCACAAGTTTCATATCGCGAGCACTGCGCGAAGGTGGCGGAATTGGTAGACGCGCTAGCTTCAGGTGTTAGTGTCTTAACGGACGTGAGGGTTCAAGTCCCTCTCTTCGCACCATTGCGGTGATATGAACAGACAACTCGATGCGAAGGTGGCGGAATTGGTAGACGCGCTAGCTTCAGGTGTTAGTGTCTTAACGGACGTGAGGGTTCAAGTCCCTCTCTTCGCACCAACGTTGTCATCTTCAGGCCTTTCCCGCTCATCTCTTCTGTTCCCCTGTAGTTTCGTTTTACCCCCTGCTCGTTTTACCTTTTCCAGTTGTTCTGTTTTCCGGTCGCTTTACCTTTTCCAGCCGCTTTACCCCGTTCGCCGGTTTTAACCACTCCGCTTATGTTAATTCAGATGAAAATTCACAGAGACAGCCGCCAGTCCGCCCGCTAACGCCAGACAGGATGGCAGCAGCAGATAGTGACGCAGCCGCTGGTTAAACAGCATCACGACTGTCAGCAGCAGTGCAACCGTCATCACCATCCGCCACTGGCTGAAGCTTGGTTCCCATAAGGCGAACAGCGGCAGCGCAATGCACGGCAGCAACACGCCCCACGCACTATCCAGCTTTTTACCCAGCGCCCAACTGACTCCCCACAGGCCGCAGGCCGCGATAATCGCTATCCCCATGACACCAACCTCAAATGATAAGCATTCCCATTATCATATGACAGTTTTGCCTGCTCTGCAGCCTGTTTTTGTCACGCCCGGCAACGAAGATGACAGACCAGTTGGAAAATGCTAGATTGCGGCCGATAACACCTTTAATAACAGCAACAGCAATAATTTGCTCATTGTCTGGCAGAACCTGGTTTTGCCGGCGTGCGCTTTGGTATTTCAGGGTCGTCACGAGTACTTATAATGAAATTACAATCTTATGAAGAACTGAAACAGAGTAAATACCGGCTTTCAGTGATGCTTTTTCTGTTTCTGAATATCGCCGTTTCGCTATTTCATCTGCTGCCAATAATGAGCAGTGAGCAAAGTGAGACGACCCTGCCGGTAATGAGTGTCGCGGCCTTTAGCGTCATCATGTTAATTTTTCTTTTAATATGGCCTAAAGTAAAACTTCCCCTGTTAAATCCTGTGGCGCTGCTGCTTGGAATGCTCTGGGCCTGGCATATTAATTATCGCTTTCATCAGGTGTTCTATTTTGATGGTGGCTTTCTTATTATCAGTTTGATTAGTGTGTTATTTATCAGTGCCATCGCCCTGAGCGACTATCTGGGGGCTTTTTGTCTGCATGTCACGCCACCGGTGCTCACCGTTTTATTGCTCGACAATGCGCAGCACCTGCCGCTGATCCTGCTGACCATTACGCTGCCGCTGATTGGTTTTTCACTACAGCATCTGATGCGCCGCCGTGCCGACAACTTTACTCTGCGCCTGATGCATCAGCTCTACGAAGAGAAAGAGACATTCAGCGACCTCAGCATGCTCGACCCGCTGACCGGGCTTTATAACCGTCGTGGTCTTAAGAACCGGCTCGATAATATTCTGGAAAACCATGCTGGCAGCCACTATGTGCTGCTGCTGGATATCGATCACTTTAAGTCCTATAACGACAATTACGGGCATGCGATGGGCGATCAGGCTCTGGCGCGGGTCTCTGTCGCAATTCGTGATGCGGTGCGTTCACGCGATGTTGTCACCCGCTATGGCGGCGAAGAGTTTCTGGTATTGATGACCAATGTGAACAGTTCCATCGCCATGAAACTGGCAGAGCGAATCCGTCAGTACGTGCTGGATTTAGAAATTCCTCATCTTTTCAATGAAACCGTTTCAACCCACGTCACCATCAGTGCCGGCATCGCGCCTATTTACGATAATGAATTTGACCTGGCGGTCGCCAATGCTGACAGCGCATTATATGTGGCTAAAAATCAGGGCCGGAATACCATTCTCGCCTGGGAGGATTTACCCCGAAAACAGCATCAGACCGCCAGTGAACATGCCTAATTAAACGTAACGCCATCGGTAATAACGGAGGCTTCGGCGCGATATGCCCGGCTCTCTGCTGCTCTGTCCGATCGGATAACTGACCTCAAACCCGCCGTTTTCCCACCCGCAACGACGATTTTTTACACGACTTGTAGAGTTAATCAATAACGATTATCATTTGCTTTCTTATCTACACTTTTCGCGAGTCGTCATGGCAACCGTTTCAGCTCAGGAACAGCGTTTTAACGCTCAGTCGATGATCTTCCGGCAGAATGACCGTCCACTGGCGGAAAGTCTGCATGAGCGGCTGCAACAACAGCGCAGCTATCTGCTTGAATCGACGAAGCTCAGCCAGCCTGCTCCGCGCGACACGCTGACCCTCGCCGCCTGGTCACAATCAGAAGCCTTTACCCCAATTATTCAGCGCTACAGCGATTACCTCTATCGCGATCATCCTGATGCGGTTCGTGAAGCGAAACCGGTGCTGTCACTCTGGGCGCAATGGTATTTTGGCCTGCTGCTGCCAACACTGATCATGGCATTGTTGCAGGAGTCGCGTGCGCTGGACTGCTCGCCAGAGCATATCCGCGTCGGTTTTCATGAGAATGGTCATCCGGCCACTTTCTGGATCGATGTGCAGGAGGATGAAGAAGCGCGCTACCTTAACCCTCAGCAGCGTATCGATCGGCTGATTCAGCAGCATCTGATCCCGGTGGTCAATGGTATTACGCAGCATGGTGATATCAACGCCCGACTCATCTGGAACAATATGGGCTACTCATTTCAGTGGTTCCTGGGTGAGCTGAAAAGCCAGATCGATGAGTCGCTGGTGCTGCAACTGGAGCAGGCGCTGTTCTTCAACCAGCGGCTGCTGGATGGCAGCGAAAACCCGCTCTACCGCACCATGATCCCGCGCAACGGCGAACTGGTCCGTCGCAGCTGCTGCCAGCGTTATCGCATTCCCGATGTCGAACAATGCGGCAACTGCACCCTGAGCGGCAGCTAAACAGACTTAATTACGCTGAATTCTCCGTTTATCTCGTTTACAGGCACTGAGGCTTGTGGCAATTTTTACGCCTTCGATCAGCCTGGAGAGAAAGATGAGCCTGGAGTCCGTGCGCCAGTTCTTCGCCGAACACGCCCCTGAAATTGAAATTATTGAACTGGCCGAAAGCACTGCGACGGTCGGGATGGCTGCCCGCGCCCATGGCGTGACGCCAGGAGAAATTGCCAAAACCCTGTCACTGAAAGTGAAAAACGACGTGGTGCTGATTGTGACACGAGGCGATGCCCGGCTGGATAATCGCAAGCTGAAAGCGGCGCTGGGGGCGAAAGCGCGGATGCTGAGCGTGGACGAGGTGATTAACTGGACCGGCCATCCGGTGGGCGGCGTCTGTCCTTTCGGTCTTGAGAATCCGCTGACCGTTTACTGTGATGTCTCACTACGCAGTTTCGAGGAAGTCCTGCCCGCCGCCGGCGCTATCCACAGCGCCGTCCGCATTACCCCACAGCTGATGGCTGAACTGACTAACGCCCGCTGGATCGACGTGTGCGAAGCAATGTAATGCCAGGTATCAGCTAGCACCTTCTGCCCGCGTCCTGATGCTGCTGATAAACTGACGGATACCGTCAGCGTTTGATGGCAACAGCGATCTTCAGGAAACCGATCCGCCGCAGCCAGCACGCGGACGAGTTAATCGCCCACGACATCAGGATTTCAGGCGCTTAAATGCCTGTTCAATAATCGATAACAGCAGCGTGTTATCGACACGATGCAGCACATGTACCGATGCGCCGCACTGCTCAGGCACGCCGACAGTGACCCGAAGGGGCTGACGATAACGCCAGCTTTTGCCGCGCGTCGCACCGGGACGCAGTTCGATATCCACCCGGTAATCGATGCCTGAAGCGACCCGCTGATTCAGCAACCAGGCGACCACCAGCGCATCGTGGATCCAGCATCCCGCCAGCTGCCGGGTCGCCATCGAATAGTCGATCCAGGGACGCAGCGTATCGCGTACAAATTCGGTCAGCGGATGATCGACGGCGGTCAGGCGGGTCAAATCCTGCTGGGTCAGCAGCGTCTGCGTGGTGACATCCATCGGAACCAGCGTTACTGCTGCACCACTGTGCAGCACCTGATGGGCCGCTTCCGGATCCAGTCCAAAATTGGTGTCTTTGATATAATCATCCAGCGTAAATACGCCGCCCATAATGACAATTTCCGCCACAGCGTCGGCCATGGCGGGATAGCGCTGCATTGCCAGCGCCACATTCGTCAGCGGGCCAATCGCCACCAGGGTAATCTCGCCCGGATTGTCGCAAATCAGTTTGCCGATAGCGTCAGCGGCATCAATCGCATCCGCCGCGACATCCGCTGGCTGGCGCACGCCCTGCCACATCTCACCCAGCGCAAGCTGATTGACCCGGTTATCCAGCGTCTCGCGCCACGGCGCAGGATCTTCCTGTAGCGCCTGCGTCGCCCCCTGGATTACCGGGATAGATAATCCCAGCCGGACGATCAGATCTTTGGCGACGCGCGCGCCAACTTCACATGGCGTGTTACCGGCCACGGTGGTGATCAATTCCAGCGACAGTGCAGGTGAAGCTAAGGCCAGCGCAATCGCCAGCCCATCATCGGTGTTGGCACCCGCGATACCGTTGCCGGGATCGCAGTCAATAATAATTCTTTTCATATTTTTATAGGCTAACTCTGGCTTTGCGGCTCACAGCCGCAGGATTCACCGATTTCAAGGTAGTGTGGAAACTCCTTTAATTGCGCTTCGCTCTGTCCCTCTTTCAGCATATGAATCGCAGAGCGAGCCATCTCACGCAGTGGCTGGCGCACGGTCGTTAATGTCGGGACGTGAAACGACGAGTGATTGGTACCGTTAAAACAGACCAGCGCCACATCCTGTGGCACACGGATCTGATGTTCGGAAAAGGCGCGAAGCGCACCAATCGCCTGACCTTCGTTGCTGGTAAACAGCGCACGAGGCACACGACCCCGGGCGATCATGGTTTGTGCCGCAGCGTATCCGCCCTGTGGGGTGTAGCTGGCGGGAAACATCAGCGATTCATCAATCGGCAGACCGCGATCCTGCATGGCATCACGCCAGCCCTGAATACGATCCTGCGCGTTAAGCATATCGACCGGGCCGCTGATTATGCCGACCTGCTGATAACCATGACTCAAGAGATGTGCCGTCACCTGCCAGGCGGCCTGACGCTCATTGACCCGCAGCATGTTAACGCCCGGCTGAGGCTCAACCCGCTCCAGCATGACCAGTGGCGTACCGCTGGCTTTAATCAGGTCAATGTAAGGATGGCGATCGACGCTGTTGTAAAAGAGTCCATCGACCTGCCGATTAAGCAGTCCCTGAATTAACTCCAGTTCGCGCTTCCGGTCATCACCTGCATCACCCAGCAGCATAACGTGGCCGTGATTCATCGACTCCTGCAACAACACGTGCGCCATTGAGGCCACAAAAGGATTGCCGATGTTGGGCACCACCAATCCGAAGGTTTTGGTGTTACCGGATGCCAGTGCGCGTGCTGCCGCATTTGGCCGGTAACCGGTGGCTTTAATCGCCTCCAGTACCCGCTGACGGGTCGCCTCGGCAACCGGGCGAGGCCCGTTATTGATGACATAACTGACAACTGCCACTGAGGTGCCTGCCGCTTTCGCAACTTCACTGCGGGTCACTTTTCCCGTTAACGACTTAGGCACATCACGTTCCTCCATAAAAAAACAGGCCGCTTTACACGGCCTGCTGCTTTTCGCGCTATCCTGGCAGATGGCATCCTCAGGCAAAGCTAGATGGCATCTTCAGGCAGATTGAGATCCCGCCCTCGCGTTTCAGGCGCGACAAAGGTGGTAAAGAACCCAATTGCGGCCATCGCAGAGAAATAAACCGCAATCGGCCACCAGTGACCGGTATAAGAAAGCATAGCAGCGGCAATAAGTGGTGCGGTTCCGCCGGACAAAATGGAACCCAGTTCTTTAGCCACTGCCATTTTGGTGTAGCGATGATGAACGCCGAACATCTCCACGCCCCATGCCGCCTGCACACCAAAAATACCCAGCGACGCCAGCGCCATACCGACCACGATAACCGGGATCACCAGCATCGGTTCACGCGTGTCGAGCAGCGTAAAGGCGGGCCAGGCGTAGAACATCAGTAACAGACAGAACACGCGATAAACCACCCGGCGACCAAAGCGGTCAGAGAGCCAGCCCGCTAAAGGAATGATCAGGAAACCCAGCAACGACGCCAGGAACACCGCAGTGGTTGGTACGGACTTGTCGACCATCAGCACCTTCGCGACGTAACCGACGATGAAGCCCTGCGCCAGGTAGGAGGGGCCATTTTCGCCGATACGCAGGCCAACCATGGTCCAGAAGGCACGGGTACGCTGGAAGAAAGGCCGCTGATCCACCACCGGAGCGGCCAGTACGCCTGCGCGTTCCGCTTCCATTTCCGCTTTTCTGCGCTCAAACACCGGTGTTTCGCGCAGATGACGTCGAATCCACAAGGCAACCAGCGCAATCAGCGCACTGCTGAGGAACGGAATACGCCAGCCCCACTCCAGCAGGCTCTGCTGATCCATTTGTACCACCAGCAACCAGACCAGCGAAGCCAGCAGTGTGCCGCTGTTAGAACCCAGCGCGATCACGGAGGAGATCAGTCCGCGACGCTCTGTCGGCGCATATTCGCCCAGCATCACCGTCCCGCCCGATAACTCCGCGCCAGCGCCAAAACCCTGCGTAAAGCGCAGCAGAACCAGACAGGCAGGAGCCCAGACGCCAATAGAGGCATAGCTCGGGATTAGGCCGATCAACGTCGTGGAAGCGCCCATCAGAATGATGGTGGAGATCATCACCACCTTTCGGCCTTTGCGGTCACCGAGCCAGCCGAAAAAGAGTGCGCCGATAGGCCGGGCAACAAAGCCGACTGACCAGGTAGCAAAGCTGGAGAGCAGTGCCATGGCAGGGGTTGATTCCGGAAAGAAGACGTCGCCGAAGATAATACCGGCCGCCAGGCCATAGAGCGCGAAATCCGCGTACTCCATTGCCGTTCCGAGCCAGCATGAGAAAGTGGCGCGCCAGAAATCTTTGCGGCCTGAAGGGGTGTTAAACCGCTCATCGGCGGCTGAAGTGGATGACAGTGATGCCTGCTGATTAACGGAGTTGTGTGCCGTCATAACCCTATCCCTGAATGAGTATGCAGATCGATAAACGCCCGTCCATGGGTCGATTCCCTGATAAAAGCGGAAATTCCCCGGTGACGACGTTCAGTTGACTAACCATGATGAAAGGTTAAAGGATTCCCTGGTGTTGGAATCTTGTTCTTCGCCCCATTTCGCCGGTGTATTTTTCACCGGTCGCTTAAACTGAGCGAATGTAACTTAACAATCGATGGGTCTACTGTGCATCGGGCACCGTGAGCAATCACTGGGGACCTAGTGTATCTACGCGCGTAGATAAATCAATAGATCCTGATGAAAATTATTAGTAAAACTTCACTATCACATCCCGTCATCACGCATTTTTAGCGCAAATTCAGCCAGTTACCCGCAACACATCGCCTGAAAAAAATCACCATCGACTATAAGTTACCATTTTCTCTTATGATTAAGCGTTATAAGACTGACTAAAATCCTTTCATCGGGCTCTGTTGTCGCACACGCCTGTGACCATGAGATGACACGTGTATTTATTCTGAAAAATCGCTGTAAGCGCAGACAATACGTTACCCTGACAAAAAGGGCGGACAGAGATGCTATGAAAATTATCCTGATGCGACACGGTAAACCTGACCACCAGGCTGCGGGTCGCCAGAGCGTGCAGGCGCTGGCAGACTGGTGCGAAGCCTACGATCAGTCACAGGTCAGTGACGGGCCGCCGCCGCGCAGTATTGAGATTGCACGTCAGGCCGCGGTGATTGTCTGTAGTCCCCTGCCCCGCGCACAATCCTCCCTGAGCCAGCTCGGTCTGCAGCCCCATGAGGTTGATGCCGTGTTCAGCGAAGTCGCCGTGCCACTGCTGCGAACCGGCGCGGTGCAGTTGCCTACCCTGTGCTGGCTGGCCCTGTTGCGGTTATTGTGGTTCTGCGGGTATGCGGGTGAAGCGGAGTCGCTGCAACATGCGCGCAGCCGCGCCTCCGCGGCGGCAGAGAAGCTGATCGATCACTCACGGCATGGCACGGTGCTGCTGCTGGGCCACGGCATCATGAATAAGATGATTGCGCGCGAATTACGTAAACGCGGCTGGCAGGCGGAGAAGCACGCCAGCAGCCGCCACTGGAGTTCCGCGATCTATCATCGTCCGTTTATCTGACCGATCGGAAAATAACCCAGCACCTCACAGCCCGTTCCAACACGCGGCGTGGCAATCACTTTACGCTGCGCCAGATCGATGACGCTCAGCGTGCCATCATCCTGATTGGCAATCAGCAGCTGTTGCCTGTCTGGCGTAAAACAGCCATCCATCGGCATGTTACCTACCCGGATGTCGCCCAGCGGATTCAGCAGATCGTCAAACAGCGTCACCAGCGGTTCCTGATCGCCTATCGCCACCAACTGCTCGCCATCGGCGCTGAAGCGTACCACCTGACAGGGCCGCTCATGACCTGGCAGCGTCAGGCGCTGGCGAATGCGGTGGCTTTGCCGATCGATCACATAGAGCAACGGTGCATCAGCGGCGCTGGCGACCAGATAGGGGTGTTTCGGAGAGGCAGCGATGCCCGCAATCGGCCCGGGCAGCAGGATGGTGTCGATAACCCGCCCCTCTGCTTCACAGAGATCCACCACGGTGATGGTCGCATCCTCTTCGTTATCGGTGAACAGCTTGCGGCCGCTGGGTGACAGCGTCAGGCGATGCGCGTTGTGAGAAGGAACTGGAATGATTTTTTCCACTTTGTCGCTCTGCGGATCGATCACCGCCACTGCGGCACTCTGCTCACAGCAGAGATAGACTTTGCCATCGCGGCCCAGCTGCCCGCTGTGGGGTGCCCGCAGCGGCGACAGATCGATAAAGCCGCTGATCTCCCGACGCTGTAAATCGATAATCGCCACTTTGTGACCCGGATGCGGGTTATTACCATGAACGCCGTCGCCAAAAATGGGTACATAGGCTTTACCCCAGGGGGCCAGCATCAGGAGTTCATGCGGCCGCGGTGGAAAAGCGTTCAGTTCCCGCTCGACCGCGAAGGTTTCCGGATTAAGAAACAGGACGCGATTACCCTGCTTATCAACCGCCAGTAACCCGTAAGATTCACTCTGCATGCGCGCTCCTTTCTCAGTAAGTTCTTCTTAAGCGTAGACAATCCTCTTCAGGCTGTCTGATTCCGCGGATTGATGAGCCGGGCTTACACCACCAGTTAAGTACAATAGCCACTGTTCCTGTGGCCCGGGCCGCAGGATAACGCGCAGGTTAAGAATAATATTCAGATATTCCTTAACTGCGTTTATTCCCGCATTTAAATAAATGATTAACAGTGACGACATTATTATTTTCATAACGTGACCGGATTATTTCCGTATTATCCTAAAGTCAAAAAAAGACATAGCTAATGTGTAAATAATGTTTTATTAAAAAGGTGCAGTGCAATTAAACAGCCGTGAGGAAACTATCGCGCGCTCCAGCACTGCGTCGCCACCAGGGAAAACTATTCATTAATTCCCGCACTCATCGGGATTGCAGTCAGTATGTAATTCCGGCCGTTCCCGCCGCTGGCGGAACGGGCAGAGCCTGCACTATGACGGGAAAATAAAAATAACAGGTGTACCATGACTTCACATCGCCAACGTCCAGCGCATAAAATCTGGCGTAACTGGAAAAGAATATCGTTCAGTAGCCAGATGTTATGGAATAGAAAACAGCAGAAACTCTGTCAGGCACCGGAATATGATCCGGGTCAGGAAGATAATGTCGTATTGATCGCGCAGCAGAAAGATCTGCCGGAGATTCCAAAAATCGTCTGGATGGTCTGGCATAACGATCACCTGCCTGCCTCAATGGCGCTGAATATCAGTAAAATCCGGCGGGACAACCCCGACCACCAGGTTTATCTGATTACGCAGCGCACCCTGTCGCAGTGGCTGCCCGATCTCAACTTTATCTCTTCCGATCTGACGCTGGCACATAAAAGTGAAATCATCCGGCTTGAGCTGATTCACCGTTATGGCGGCATCGGCATCGATTGCAGCACATTGCTGTTTGAGAATCTCGCCTGGGTGCATCGCGTTCACGAAGCGCGGTCAATGGATCTCATTGGTTACTATGGTGAGCAATCGACGCTGAATCTGCTTGCGCCGGTCACCGAGAGCTGGTTTCTTGCTGCCGCCCCGCAAAATCCCTTTATCCGCGAATGGCTGAAACAGCTGGCGCCGGTTAAAAACGTCGGCATCCGCAACTATTTCCATGAGCTGAAGAAGCGTGATGATTTTCCGCTGATTGTGCAGAATATGGAGAATCCGTCTCGTCAGCTCCTGTCGCTGGCGCAGCAGGTTGCGATGCGGGAATACCGGCGGGCGAATCTCTATCTGCGTAAAAGTGAAGCCAGCGCCTGGTTCTATCAGCGCCTGCATGCCGACAGCAGCAGCGCCTTTGCGCAGTCAGTGATGTTTCAGCAGCGGCCACAGACGCCGCCACCCATTATAAAATTAACCGGCAACGAGCGGCTGCATCTCGACTTCAATCTGCGGCTTGGTTTATATAACCGCAGCAGCCTGATTGGCGAGATGATGCACACCACGCCACCTGCGCTGGCATTGCCTTCAACGGTCAAAGCGCGCGCGTAGCCAGTGTGTAAACGTGGTGACCGCGCGGGGCACCTGCGCCGCCCAGGGTCGTACGATCCACAGGCGAGCGGCAAAGGCCTCAACCGGCTGCCACGCAGGCAACACCTGCTGCAATGACCCTGCTGCCAGCGCCTCCCGGGCGCTGAAATCGGGCAGCATAGCGATCCCTAACCCCTGCAGGGCCGCATCGCGTATCGACTCGCTGTTGTTAGTGGCAAAGCTGCCCTGGATCCGTATCTGGACCTGTTCGCTATCCGCGGTGGTGGTAAACCGCCAGCGCGGTGATTCGACGCCGCGTGGATAGTAAAGGCAGTTATGCTGCGCCAGATCCTGCGGCGTACGCGGTATCCCCTGTTCGTTGAGATAGGCGGGTGATGCCACCAGTAATGTTCGCGTGTCACACAGCGGCAGTGCCACGTGGGTTTCCGGCAGGGTGTCGCTGTGTCGAATGGCCAGCTCAAATCCCTCGCTGCTCAGCGACACAATGCGGTCAGTCACATCCAGTTGCAGACGCACCTGCGGATAATCACGCAGAAACTCACCGATAATCGGCACCAGTTGCTGACGGGCAAACGCCACCGGTGCGGTAATGCGCACCAGGCCACGGACCGGCCCGGCGGTGTCCCGCACGCTGAAAAAACTCTGTTCAATGCGGGCAAAAGGCTCGCGTAGCTCCTCCACCAGCTTCTCACCGGCAGAGGTCAGCCGCACGCTGCGCGTAGTGCGTTGTACCAGCAACACACCGGCCATCTCCTCCAGCTCTTTGATTTTCTGACTCATCGCCGCCTTGCTGACGTCGAGCCGCTCTGCCGCGCGGGTAAAGCTGCCCTGCTCTGCCAGTACGGTCAGCCAGTGCAGATGATCCCACAGCGTATCCGTTTTCATCTCTTTCATCGTGATTGTTCACTATAGTGAATAATCATTTCAGGCTACGCGCTTTTTCCCGCCGGATAAAGGGGTCACCATAAGGTTCTTAATCACCGGGAGGAATCCGCTATGCCACTGCTACAATTTGATGTTATCCAGGGTCGTTCAGAATCAGAGCTTCGTACACTGCTGGATGCGGCACACCGCGCCGTGCTCACGGCCTTTAAGGTGCCGGAACGCGATCGCTACCAGATTGTTCAGGAAAACAAGCACTACCAGATGGTGTTTCAGGATACCGGACTGGGATTCAGCCGGAGCGATAATCTGGTGATGGTGCGGGTCTATACCAGCCCACGCAGCAGTGAACAGAAACAGCTGTTTATGGCCGAGCTGGCGCGTGAGCTGCGTGAGCATTGTGGTGTGCAGGGCAACGATTTAATGATCAGCTTTATCACCAATGACAAAGGTGACTGGAGTTTTGCCGACGGCGAAGCACAATATCTCACCGGCAAACTCTGAAAATCGCCCTGACTTCTGCTCTGCTGACGGTGCGCGCCAGCCACCGTCACGCCTGATAACCTCACTTCTGAAATGACAATAAACCAATCTGCTCTTCACCGCACAAATCGGGCCGGATATGTTGCAGCCGGATTACAGCCAATATAGATTGTCGAAAAACCATCCCCCGAAGGTGGCCGGTTGCGTGAAGCCTCGCGTAGCCCTGAAGAGAGGATTTGCCGTTGTCCGAATTGGTGTCCGTCGCGTTGTTTCTGGCCGCTATTGCAATCTATTCCTGTAAAGCCGGGCGTAACAAATTCTGGTTTATTGTCGTTCTTATTCTGCTGGTGCTTTTCGTTGTGCTGAACGCCACCCTCTATGCCAGCAACTATTTTACCGGTGACGGCATCAACGATGCGGTGCTCTATACCCTGACCAACAGTCTGACCGGCGCGGGTGTCAGCAAATATGTGGTGCCGGCGATTGGGCTGATCATCGTGCTGTTTCTGCTGTTCTGCCTGCTGTCGTGGATTCTGCAGCGGCGTAAGCGTCCGCATCACATGGGCTGGTCGCTGCTGGCTGCCGCCTGCGCACTTGGCTCAGTGCAGACCACCCCGGCCTTTCGCCAGGTCGCGACCCTGATTGTGTCGCATACCCAACTGGCAGATTCTGACTTCGACAACTTCTATAAAGTGCCGCGTAATCGCATTGAACAGCCGCACCTCAACGTGGTTTACATCTATGGTGAAAGCTTAGAGCGCACCTATTTTGACCCTATCGCCTTTCCCGGCTTAGCGCCGGAGCTGAGCCGGCAGAAAGAACAGAGCATCGACTTCAGCGAAACCGAACAGCTGCCAGGTACCGATTACACCATTGCGGGTATGGTCGCCTCACAGTGTGGCATTCCGCTGTTTGCCCCGTTTGATGGCAATGCGTCAGCATCGCTCTCCAGCTTCTATCCTCAGAACGTCTGTCTGGGCGACATCCTGAAAAACTCTGGCTACGAGAACTGGTTTATTCAGGGTGCCGATCTGCGTTTCGCCGGGAAAGATGTCTTCCTGAAATCACACGGTTTTGATCCCGCTAACCTTTATGGTTCGCAGGAGCTGAAAAGCCGCGTCGCCGATCCCACCTACCGTAATAACTGGGGTTATTACGACGATACGGTAATGGATGAGGTGTTTGAGAAGTATCAGGAACTCTCTCAGGCCGGTAAACCTTTTGCGCTGTTTACGCTGACCGTCGACACCCATCATCCTGACGGATTTATCTCACGCAACTGCGATCGCAGGAGCTACAGCATTGAGGGCAAACCGAATCAGTCATTCAGTGCGGTCGCCTGCTCGCAGGAGCATGTGGCGCGCCTGATTGCGCGCATTAAAGCGTCGCCGTGGTTCAAAAACACCGTGATTGTGGTGAGCTCGGATCATCTGGCGATGAACAACACTGCGCATCCGTGGCTGGTCAAACAGCCCCGTCGCAATCTTTTCATGGTGATCCGTGGTGACAAGCCGCAGGCGGAATTGATGGAGGCGAAGCGCAGCACGCTGGATAACGGCGCCACGCTGCTCGATATTCTCGGCGGCGATAACGCGATTGGCCTGGGCCGCAGCAGCCTCTCATCGCTTTCACTCTCCACCCAGTTCGACGATATGAAGAGTAAGGTGGCGAGCTGGAAGCCCGACATTATCCAGCTGTGGAACTTCCCGAAGAAGATAGACAACTTCACGGTGGATCAGGCGAAGAATATCTTCAGCTTCTCGGGGACCACCTTCAAATTGCCGATTCTGTTCCGCATCAGTGATAAGCACGTTGAGCCGATGCCGGAGGGGGAATATTCGGCACCGCTGCGCTATCAGCTGGCGGATTTCGCCTCAGCCGATAAATTTCTCTGGGTGGATCGCTGTTTTAAGATGGCGCGACTCTGGCAGCCTTCGCTGGCACTTTCCGGCGATCTCTGTGTGGCGATGGGACAGCTCGGCGGCACGCCGTCGGTGACGCATGTCGACAAACCGCAGTGGAAAGGCAAAGTCCGTTTCCCGGAGGGCGCTATCAGCGATGCGCGTTACCAGCAGAACCTCGCGCAGATCCGTATTGAAGATAACAACATTCGCTACAGCGCCGATAGCTTCAGGCTTGACGTGCCTGGCGCACCGGAGAGTGTTAAAAGCTTCAGCGGCATCTCACGGCCAGAGAGCTGGGGACGCTGGTCTAACGCTAATCTCGCGCCCGAGGTTCATATCGACTATATCGATGCGCTGCCCGCGAAGTTCGATCTGGTGATCACCGCGCGTGCGTATGGCCCCAACGCGCACCGGGCGATTCCGGTGCGGGTCGGCGATCAGCAGCAACTGCTGTCACTGAGTGAAGAGATATCGACACATACCCTGCATTTTGATAACCCAGGCGCCAGCCATCGTCTGGTGATTGCACCACCTGAACCGCAGCTGAGTAACACCGGCAATATCACCGGTCAGGATCCGCGCAAACTGGGCATCGGCATGGTTGAAATTAAAATCGTGCCACAGCCCTGACGCCCGCTTTTTTCTTTCCGACTCTGCGGATTTCCGCAGAGTCGCCTCATCCTGCCATCAGCTAAATGTTGCGAGACAGCCCGCACTCTGTTGCACGTTACTTGTTGTACTAATTGATATTTTTCGGCGAGGCGCGCAAAATATAACCGGCTTAGTGGCGATACGTCTTTTGCCTGTCATGATGCCGTTATCGCTGAAGTGCACAGGGAGGTGTCGTGATGACAAGCACAATGATGAGTACCCACAAAGCCTTTAAAGCGCTGCAACAGGCAGGGATCGACGATCAGCAAGCGGAGGCGATGGTGGAGGTGTTTACTGATATGCAGCAGAGGCAGCCCGGCGGACAGGTTGGAAAGCAACTCGGTCAGATTCAGACCAAAGCCAACCATATAGACATTCGGCTCGGCCAGCTTCAGGCAAAAGCCGACCAGACAGACGATCGGGTCAGTCAGCTCAGGACCAAAGTCGACGAAACAAACGATCGGGTCAGACACCTTACAACAAAAGTCGACGAAACAAATGATCGGGTCAGTCACCTTACGACCAAAGTCGACGAAACAAACGATCGGGTCAGCCACCTTACAACCAAAATCGACGAAACAAACGATCGAGTCAGCCACCTTACGACTAAAATCGACGAAACAAACGATCTGGTCAGCCATCTTACGACCAGAGTCGACGAGACAAACGATCGGGTCAGTCACCTTACGACCAAAGTCGACCTGATGGATGATCGACTCGGCAATCTTACATTGAAAGTCGACCAGACAGACAGCCGGGTCAGCCAGCTTTCAATAAAAGTTGATCAAATAGACAACCGGCTCGGCCAGCTTACAATAAAAGTTGATCAGATAGACATTCGGCTCGGCCAGCTTACAACCAAAGTCGATCAGATAGATGGGCAGCTTGGTCAGCTCACAACAAAAGTACATCAGATAGACGAGCGGCTTGGCCATGTTGAAAGAAAAACGGACAAACTGGCCATCCGTTTTAATCAGTTAGAAGCCAAGGTGGATAAGCTGGATGTCGCTCTCAGTGAAATGAATTTCCGATTAACTTCGGCTGTGGACAGCCTCAGAAATGACGTTGTTACCCTGACCACCGATATGCGCTGGATCAAACGATTATCAATTCTCATGACCACCACCCTGCTGGCGGCGGTCCTGAAAGATATTTTAATGTGATCGCGTTATCACCCGGTCAGGGTCTGTCGCGCAGCGCCTCCAGCTTTTCGCGCTGCTGACCGTCGGCGGTAAAGTTATCCTCCGCCAGCCAGCGCTGCAGGCCCTTTTTCACCTGCGGCCATTCGCTATCGATAAGCGAGAACCAGCTGGTGTCACGTGAACGCCCTTTGTAGATGATTGCCTGACGGAAATCGCCTTCATAACGAAAACCGAGACGTGCCGCCGCCTTACGGGAAGGGGCGTTACAGCTATCGCATTTCCATTCATAACGGCGATAACCCAGCGTCTCAAAGGCGTAACGCATCAGCAGGAAATGCGCCTCCGTTGCCATGCGGGTCTGTTTCAGCCGGGCCGAAAACATGACATGCCCGACTTCCATTACGCCATGTTCAGGCTGAATGCGCATTAACGACAGGCTACCCACCGCCTGGTCGGTGGCGAGCTCGATCACGGCAAAATGCAGCGGATCGCGGCTCACTTCAAGCTGTGCGGCATACGCCTGCCATGCCGGACGTTCGGTAAAGGGACCGGCAGGAAGGTAAGTCCAGTCACGCCCATCCTCAGCCAGCGCCCATGCCTCAAACAGTGCCTCAGCATGACGCGCCACACTGAACGGCTCCAGCCGACAAACTTCGCCAGTAAAAACCTGATGCTGGGGCAGAGGTCGGGGCTGCCAGTCTGGCATTGGCTCACCGACCGGCTGTCCGAACTGATTGGTATGTTGTGGCATGTTGTCTCCTGGCTGCAGATTATCTCTGCAGATTGCCACGATCATAATTGATTAAAAAGGACCAAAACTGGCGAAAATGATAGAACCATTGCCTGCGAACGCATCAGCCAGGCGATATACCAGTTACCGGGCTGGCCGGGTTAACCGCATCATTCCGCACTAATGAGGCTGGCCGGTGCGGCAATGGACTGGCGAATCATCAGACGGGCATCAAAGCGCGGCATCGGTCCGACGGCTTCGCCGTGTATCTCCGCGATCAGGCGTCGTGCCGCTTCACGGCCCATCTCATACACCGGTTGCGCTACCACCGTCAGCGGTGGCGTGACAATCTCACTCCACGGAAAATTGTCATACATCACGAATGAGAGATCAGCAGGGATTCGCAGTCCGCGCTGCGTCACTTCGCGCAGCAGCCACATCGCCACCACGCTGTCAGAAGCCACCAGCGCAGTGGGCGGCTGCGGACGCTGCCACAGCTCGGCCACGATACGGGCAATCTCCGCTTCGTCCAGCGCATTCACTTTCACCATCGTCGGATCAAATTCCACGCCCGCAGCAGCAAATGCCTGCATCATGCCGCCCACGCGCTGGGCGACCGGCGTCAGGCCAAAATCCCCTGGCGTGCTGTAGTCGGTTGCCAGTGCCATGCTGGTGATATAGGCGATGTGGCGATGGCCCGCTTCCAGTAACTGCGAGGTTGCTTCTGCAGCCACTTCGGTAAATTCGCAACAGATCGCCTCCACATCAAGGTCAGTTACTGCGCGATCAAATAATTTCAGCGCTCTGCCCTCTTCCAGTACCTGAGTCAGGTGACTGTTGTGACGGTGTTCTGAACAGCAGGGCGCAACGATGATGCCGTCGACCCGCTTTTCCAGCATCACCCGCACCGCATCCTGCTCAGCCTGCAACTTCTCATCGCTGTTACTGAGCAGCAGATGGTAACCGGCAGTGCGCGCCACATCCGCCATACCGCGCAGCGCAAGACCGAAATGGGGATTCTCAATGTCGCCGACAATCACACCAATGGTATTGGAACGTCCGGTGTTCATACTGCGGGCCAGGGCATTCAGACGGTAGCCGAGCGCGGAGGCCGCGCTGTTGACCCGCTCCTGCACCTCATCACTGACCGCCCCATAGCCACCCAGCGCACGCGCCGCCTGGGCTTTAGATACTTTTGCTGCGCGCGCCACATCCGCCACGGTAGGCGCTTTAGATTGTCGTTTCTGGCTGGTCATAATTATTTTGAATCACAGGTTGATGACAGGAATATTGACGCCGAAAAAAGGCTGTGCTTAAACTCATTGTAACCCCTTGAGACCGGTCTCACAACATCAGTGTCTTAAGGTGTCACCTGTGTTGAGACCGGTCTCAATAATAATCGCTGGCTCAACAGTCTCTGATGTTTAAACCTGCAAAAACGGATGAGCTATGAAATCGCAAACCACCCTGGGCAAACTGCTCGGCACCACGCTCGCACTCTGTTCACTGTCGTTCTGTACGCTGGCTGCCAGCGATAACAATCCCTATGGGCTGATCGAACCGGGTCAGCTACGCATCGCCAGCGTCGGCGACTCAAAACCTTACACCTTCACGGATGCCAGCGGTCAGTTCACCGGCTTTGACGTCGAATTCTTCAAAGATGTCGCCCATCGTATCGGGATCGATAAGGTCGATTTTATTGGACAGGACTTCTCGGCCATCATGCCGGCGGTGGCCAACGGTCAGTATGACGCGGCGGTGGCGGCTATCGGCATCACCCCTGCGCGTGAAAAGACGGTGGATTTTTCAACCGGCTATCTGGCGGGATTTCTCACCGTTCTGACCCGCCACGACAGCGGCGTGAAGAATGTCGCCAGCCTGGCAAAACACCGGCTCGGGGTGGTTCAGGGTACGCTGCAGGAGAGCTATGCCGTCGAACACTTCACCCAGACCGATCTCGTACGCTTCCCGGATAACAACAGCGCAGTCTCTGCGCTCAACAACGGTACGCTCGACGCGATCTTCCTCGACTACGAGGCGGCAAAAAGCTACGCCGACCGCTTTAAGCTGGTCTCTGCCGCCGACATCCCCTCGTTTGATGCACCGGCCGGCATTGCCATTGCCAAAGGCAAACCCGCCTTCAAGGCCGCGCTGGACAGTGCCATCAAAGCAGCCATGCAGGATGGCACCTGGCAACGGCTCTATCAGAAGTGGTTCCCCGGATCGCCGATGCCAAAACAGTATCTGCCTGGCGGGCAGTAAAGATGCGGACGTTCGCGTCCTGAGTTAACCGGGGGATCCCCCACTCTGCATGGAGACGGCGATGGACTTGCTCACGATTCTTTCCCGCACCTTCTTTGATTTTCCATCAATGATGGAAGTACTGCCGCAGATGCTGACCACCGGGCTGGTCAACACGGTGATTATCTCGCTGGCGGCAACGCTGCTCGGCACGCTATTCGGCCTTCTGCTGGCGCTGATGGGCATCTCGCCCTCACGCTGGCTGCGTCTGCCTGCCCGGCTCTATACCGATCTGTTCCGCGGTCTGCCATCGATTCTGACCATTCTGCTGATTGGTCAGGGCCTGGCGCGCTTCAGCTATCAGCTGTTCGGTCCTACGCCCTATCCGCTGGGGATCTTCGCCCTTAGCCTGATCGCCAGCGCCTACATGGGCGAGATTTTCCGCGCCGGTATTCAGAGTGTTGAACGCGGCCAGATGGAAGCCTGCCGTGCGCTGGGGATGAGTTATGGCCGGGCAATGCGACTGGTGGTGATCCCGCAGGGGATCCGCCGCGTATTGCCCGCCATCGTTAACCAGTTCATCGCCATTATTAAAGATTCCTCGCTGGTTTACCTGCTGGGCCTCATGACCCAACAACGGGAACTGTTTCGCGTGGGCCAGGACGCGGCGGTGCTCACCGGCAATCTCTCGCCCCTGATGCTGGCAGGGCTGTTCTATCTGATTATCACTGTGCCGCTGACGCACATGGTCAACTATGTCGATGTGCGTTATCGCACCGGCCGACGTCGCCTGACTGCCCCGCAAAGTGGCTTAAAAGAGGTGGAGGAAGTCAGAGCGCCCGGCGGCGCACTGGTCTCTCATCCCCGGATCGGAGGCAACCATGAATAATCTGAACAGCACCACTGCCGCGAGCTGGCACGGTGCCAGCCTGGAGCTGCGCGATCTGACTCTGGCTTATGGCCCGATTGAGGTGTTGCGTAACGTCTCGCTGCGGGTCGCGCCCGGCAGCACTACCTGCATTATCGGGCCATCTGGTTCGGGTAAGTCGACGCTGCTGCGCGGCATCAACCGGCTGCATGAACCGCAATCGGGGGATGTACTTCTGGCTGATCGGTCAGTGTTGCGCGACAAGCCAGATGCGCTGCGGTTACGGATCGGCATGGTGTTTCAACATTTCAATCTCTTCCCCGATCACAGCGCGCTGGAGAACGTGGCGCTGGCACCGTGGCGGGTTAAAGGCCTGCCCAAAGCGCAGGCGATGGCGATTGCGCGTCAGCGGCTGGAAGAAGTGGGTCTGGGTCAGCGCGCCGATCACCGGCCACGCGATCTCTCCGGCGGCCAGCAGCAGCGTGTCGCGATTGCCCGCGCGCTGGCGATGGATCCCGAGGTCATGCTGTTTGATGAGGCGACCTCCGCGCTCGATCCCGAACTGGTGAAGGGTGTCCTGACGCTGATGGCGGATCTCTGTCGTCGCGGCATGACGATGGTTGTGGTGACACATGAAATGGGCTTTGCGCGCAAAGTGGCGGATCAGGTGGTGTTTATGGACGAAGGCGAGATTGTTGAAGCCGGGCCGCCGGGCGCCATTTTTGATACGCCACAGTCGCCGCGACTGCAACGTTTTCTCTCTGAAGTGCTGTAACTGAGCAAGGAACCTGATAATGGCGGTAAAAACTGAAATGAAAGTAGTTGTTCTGGGCGGTGGCGTAATAGGTGTCTCGACGGCGCTGGAGCTGACAAAACGGGGAGCGGCGGTGACGCTGGTGACCGAAGCCGCGCTCTGTTCTGGCGCATCGGGACGTTCACTCTCCTGGCTCAACTCGGCGGGTGAACGCTCCCGCCCCTATCACGCGCTGCGCATGGCGGGCATTGATCGCTATCGCACCCTGTTTGCTCAACAACCTACCCTCGACTGGCTGCGTTTTGATGGCGGCGTTTGCTGGTTCAGCAATGATGCAGCCGGCACGCAGGCGCGGCACGCCTATGAGAAAGCACACGGCTACGACTCACAACTCATCACCCCTGATAACGTGGCACAGGCGGATGCGACGATCGATCCCGACGCGCTGCCGTCGCAGGCGATTTTTAACCCCGGTGAAGGCTGGGTCAGTCTGCCGCACCTGTCAGAGTATCTGGTGAATCAGTTCCGGGCGCGGGGTGGTGAAGTGATTGAACACGCCGGTAAAGCCAGTGTGATCACCGATCAGGGCCGGGCCTGCGGCATTCGCAGTGAGCTGGGCGAACTGCGGGCAGATGCGGTAGTGGTCGCCTGCGGGCCCTGGACACCGGATGTGATTGCGCCACTGGGCGTGACGATTCCCAACGGATCGCCCGTCTCCATGCTGGTGATCACTGAACCGGGCAAACATGAACTCAAGGCGGTGCTGAACACGCCTCGCGCCGCCATCCGGCCAAACCCCGGCAACCGTTACGCCCTGGATCACGACTGGTACGAGGCTGATATCCAGAAGCTGGCCGGAGGCGATTACCATATTGATAAGCAGGTTGTAGCAAAGCTGGCCGAGGAAGCGAGTCAGCTGTTACGGGGTGACGAGCCACTCAGCGTCCAGAGCTGGAAAATTGGCCTGAAGCCGATTCCGGGCGATGGCGATCCGGTGCTGGGGCAACTGCAGAAGGTGCCGGGCTGTTATGTGGCGTTCACGCATTCGGGTGCAACCCTGGCGCTGATTGTCGGTGAGTTACTGGCTGAGGAGATTGTAAGCGGTGAAAAGCATCCGATGCTGGCAAGCTTTGGTGCTGAGCGTTTCAGCTAAAAAAAGCCGGTCATCACGACCGGCTGATTTTTACCGCTTATTTTAACCGCGCTTATTTTAACCGCGGAAGAAGATATCGCCCGATTTACCCATGACGATTTTGCCGGTGTCATTAGTAATAAGAATGTAATTGGCGTTGATATAGGCCCAGTGGGTGTTTTCCTGCGGAGCAGGCAGATTACGCTTTTGCCACTCATTGATGGTGTACGTTTTATCGGTGTACTTCTCTGGCACTGTGTCACCGATTTGGTACTGTTTGTAGTCGATGATGATGGTGCTGAGGTCGTAATTAGGGTGCGCGCCATTGGAAGGTGCCGGCGTGGTCGGCGTAATACCATCATTAGATTGTGAGCTGGTCGGCGCCTGGCTTTGCGCGGCACCGGCATCCGGCTGAACGCTGCCCGTATCAGGCGTAGCGGGCTGCGCATCCGGATTAGCAGGCTGAATCTGCGGCGGTGGCGGAACGGTATCCGTTGCTTCGCCAGCGGCTTGTACAGCGGGGATCAGGCTCAGCGAGCCAACCAGTAATCCCATTGATAAAAGTACACGTTGAGTCCTGCGCATAATGATTTCCACGTTGAATTTTGACAGTCAGGCTAAAGACAATGTTTATCGCACTTCAGTTCCGGCGCACTGACGCTATGTGTAAGGAAAAACAGCGCTATTCACTTTACTGCACACAGGCCAGGTAGCGGATCACTGTCCGACCACTTTATCCTGAGTTGCCAGATCGACCAACAACGCAATGCCTAAATAGTTACTCCAGTTAAAGCCGTTCTGCAGCACCACAATCGCATTGCCGTTACGTTTATCGTAGCCGATAAAACTGGCATAGCCGCCGATATAGCCCACCTGATAGGTAATCTGCTGCTGTTCGAAAGTGTCGGTCACCCAGGCGATATTCTGCGCCTGCGCGCCCTGCTGATACCACGCCTGATCTACCGCCGCGAAAGCCCGGTCCCGCGCAGCATCACCGGTAGCGCTGAGATGTGCGCGCAAATAAGCACTCAGATCGCGCGCATTACTGTAAAGACTGGCCGCGGCCACCATGTTGCCGTGAAAATGCCAGTCAGGCGTCAGCGTGCCGCGGCGAATAAATTTCGGCTGATCGCCTGCATGGCCCAGCGCACGCAGCGGATAGCCCGTCAGCGTTTCCGGTACAAAGCTGCTTTGGTTCATTTTTAACGGTGTGAAGATAAGCTGTGACGCCAGCGTCTGAATATCCTGATGACAACGCGTGCGCAGGATATAACCGAGCAGCGCATAGCCGAGGTTGGAGTAGTGTGGCATGCGTACCGCAGGTGCAGAGAAGTCCGCCAGATAACTCAGCAGCTTGTCGCTATCAAGATTGCCATAGAAGTTCTCGCCGGTGTCCAGATAACGAACGAACTGCTGCAGCATCGTCAGATCCATATCCTGTCGCGGCAGACCCGAGGTGTGCGTCACCAGCTGCAGCAGCGTGATGCGCCGCGCGTCAGCGCTGAGGCGAACGCCTTCCGGCAGAAGATCCGCCAGTGTATCGCTCCAGCGCAGCTTACCCTGATCAACCAGCTGGATAATCACTTCTGCCGTCACGCCTTTACTCAGCGATCCCAGCGCAAACAGGGTATCGGGCGTGATCGGATAGCGATGCACACGATCGGTGATGCCAAAAGCGTAATAGCGGGTCGGGCCACCGCGATGAATGACCGCAATGCTGATGCCGGGAACCTGCTTCTGTTGCATGTAATGCTGCACGATGTCATCGACATTTTCATGAAAGGTGGCGTGTGTCAGATAAACGCGGTCGCCCACCGGGGCGGAGGTTTGCGACAGGGTTCCACATCCCGCCAGCAGGAAGATAAAGGCTGGCATGAATCGCGTCATTAATCTGCTGATCCACTGGCCGCCAGGGGTCAGCCGTGCAAGGGAGACTGCAACAGCCGGCCTGCCAGTAAATCCATTTTTAATATATTAATCATTTACTTATTATTATTTAACACGCAACTGTCTGGCTGGAGCGCAAAAATGTACCATAAAGTGCTGTGGGCTATCGCCTGCACAACGGGGTGAAAGTGGTGCTAAACGCAGTTTAATCACCGCAGCATGCCCGAACAGGGTTAGCTGTGTTGCAGTCCTCAAGGGTGTACACTGCTGCGGTTTTAAGGCTCAACGCCGCTGAAATTTTTGAAATGCCCGGGAGGCAACCGCATGAAAGAAGGCCCACTGTCCGAAAAAGAGCTGCAATGGCTGGAAGATATGCTGGAAAAATATGGCAGCGAAGCATCGATTATTGATGTCTCCGAGCTCGACGGCCTGCTGACTGCCGTTCTCTCCGGTCCCGTCACCGTCGAGCCAAGCCAGTGGCTGGTGGCACTGTGGGGTGGCGAGAAGCAGATCCCAAAATGGAGCAACGAGCGTGAAATGACGCGCTTTATGTCGCTTTGCTTCCAGCATATGAATGATGTGGCTGACCGCTTATCTGAATTCCCTGAGCAGTTCGAACCGCTGTTTGGCATCCGCGAAATGGAAGGTCTGGAATTTACCGTGGTGGAAGAGTGGTGCTTCGGCTATATGCGCGGTGTCGCGCTGACCGACTGGTCTGCCCTGCCGCAGGATCTGCAACCTGCGCTGGACGCCATCGCTCTGCACGGCGTGGAAGAGAACCTTGAAAAGATCGATGCCATGACGCCGGACGAGATGGAAGCCAGCATTGAAGCTATTCGTCCTGCTGCGCTGGCGCTGCACGATCACTGGATCTCCCAGCCAGAAGCGATTCCCGTTCCCCAGAAGCCTGTCGCGGCAGAGAAACTGCCCGGCCGCAACGATCCCTGCCCGTGCGGCAGCGGCAAAAAATATAAGCAGTGCTGTCTGCACTGATCGGCTGCTTAGCCTCACGATCTGCCGGGCGGCGATTCAGCCCGGCATGCTTCTCTCACGATCCACGACAGTTTGACCTGCATCACTCTACCCACTCCCTTACCTGAATAGACTGCTCACGACTTGAACAGCTTCGTGCTTATCGCTAAGGTAAGCGCGATTTTACCCGCCAGGAATAAACATGATCACCATCGCGCTTATTGACGATCACCTTATCGTCCGCTCCGGCTTTGCCCAGTTGCTGGGCCTGGAATCGGATTTCCAGGTCGTAGCGGAATTTGGTTCTGGCCGTGAGGCGCTGGCAGGTTTACCGGGCCGGGGCGTTCAGGTCTGTATCTGCGATATTTCGATGCCGGATCTCTCCGGGCTGGAGCTGCTGAGCAAGCTGCCGACGGGCCTGGCCACCATCATGCTGTCAGTCCATGACAGTCCGGCCCTGGTGGAGCAGGCGCTTAATGCCGGTGCGCGCGGATTCCTCTCTAAACGCTGTCGTCCCGATGAACTGATCGCGGCGGTGCGCACGGTCTCCACAGGCGGCTGTTATCTGACGCCAGAGATTGCGATCAAGCTGGCCGCTGGTCGGCAGGACCCGCTGACCCGACGCGAACGTCAGGTGGCAGAAAAACTGTCGCAGGGCATGGCGGTAAAGGAAATTGCCGTTGAGCTGGCGCTGTCACCGAAAACCGTACATGTCCATCGCGCGAATCTGATGGAGAAGCTCGGCGTCAGCAATGATGTGGAGCTGGCGCGCCGCATGTTTGATGGCTGGCAATGAGCCCCTGTGTTTCGCGGCTGATCTCCATTGTCGCCAGCTTTTTCATCTTCTCGGCGGCCTGGTTCTGCCTGTGGAGTATCAGCCTGCACCTGGTGGAACGCCCGGAGCTGGCGGTGCTGCTATTCCCGTTTGGCCTGCGTCTGGGGCTGATGCTGCAATGTCCACGCGCTTACTGGCCGGTGTTGCTGGCAGCTGAGTGGATCATGCTGATCTGGCTGGCGAAGGTGGTCGCGCTGGCGCATCTGCCGCTATTAATGGCGGGCAGTGTACTGACGCTGCTGCCGGTGGCGCTGATCTCCCATTACCGCCATCAGCGTGACTGGCGCACGCTGCTGAGCCAGGGCGCGGCTTTGATCGCCGCAGCGCTGCTGCAATCCCTGGCGTGGGCGGGACAGCAGGAGATGCTGAACGCCCTGCTGCTGACGCTTACCGGTGGTCTGACGCTGGCTCCGACCTGCCTGGTCATCTGGCACTATCTCACCAGCACCCGCTGGCAGCCGCTGGGACCGGCGCTGGTCTCGCAACCGGTCAACTGGCGCGCCCGGCATCTTATCTGGTATCTGCTGCTGTTTGTCATCAGTCTGTGGTTGCAGCTTGGCCTGCCCGCTGAACTGTCGCGCTTTACGCCATTCTGTCTGGCGCTGCCGATTATTGCGCTGGCCTGGCACTACGGCTGGCAGGGTGCACTGATCGCGACGCTGATGAACGCTATCGCGCTGATCGCCAGCCAGACCTGGCACGATCATCCGGTCGATCTCCTGCTTTCGCTACTGGCACAAAGCCTGACCGGCCTGCTGCTGGGTGCCGGTATCCAGCGGCTGCGCGAGCTGAATCAGTCGCTGCAGAGTGAGCTGGCGCGCAACCGACGCCTGGCGGAACGGCTGGTCGAGACAGAAGAGAATGTGCGCCAGGAGGTGGCACGCGAACTGCACGATGATATCGGTCAGACGATTACGGCAATACGCACCCAGGCGGGCATTGTGCAGCGCCTTGCGCCGGATAATGGCCGGGTGATCCAGAGCGGCGTCCATATTGAGCAGCTCTCACTGGGTGTCTACGATTCAGTGCGGCGACTGCTGGGACGTCTGCGACCCCGCCAGCTAGATGACCTGTCACTTGAACAGGCAGTTCGCTCCCTGATGCGTGAGATGGAGCTGGAGGATTGCGGCATCGTCAGTCACCTTGAGTGGCGTATTGATGAGACGCTGCTGAGCGAAGCGCAGCGCGTCACGCTGTTTCGCGTCTGTCAGGAGGGGCTGAACAACATTGTGAAACACGCCAGCGCCAGCGCCGTGATGCTCAAAGGCTGGCAACAGAATGGTCGCGTTTTGCTGGTGATTGAAGATGATGGCTGCGGTCTGCCGCCAGGTTCCGGTCAGCAGAGCTTTGGTCTGGTCGGGATGCGCGAACGCGTGAGTGCGCTGGGCGGATCGCTGACTATCTCCTGCACCCATGGAACCCGCGTCAGCGTGCATCTGCCGCTGCGTATGGCCTGAGGAACCACCGTGTTTAACTTTCTGAAAACGCCCGCTAACGCCGCTCCGCTGCAGGACAAAAGTGAGATTGACAGCCGCTATCGCTACTGGCGACGGCACATCATGTCGACCATCTGGATCGGCTATGCCCTGTTCTACTTTACCCGCAAAAGCTTCAATGCGGCAGCGCCGGAAGTGATCGCCAGCGGCGTGATGATGCGCACCGATATTGGCCTGCTGGCGACGCTATTTTACATCACCTACGGCCTGTCGAAGTTCTTCTCCGGCATCGTCAGTGACCGCTCCAACGCCCGTTACTTTATGGGGCTGGGGCTGATCGCTACCGGCGTGGTCAATATCCTGTTTGGCTTCTCGACCTCACTGTGGGCCTTTGCGCTGCTGTGGACCATCAACGCCTTTTTCCAGGGCTGGGGCGCGCCGGTCTGCGCGCGCCTGCTGACCAGTTGGTATTCACGTAACGAGCGCGGCGGCTGGTGGGCATTATGGAACACCGCGCACAACGTTGGCGGTGCGGTTATCCCGATCGTTATCGGCGCAGTGGCGCTGCACTATGGCTGGCGAATCGGAATGATGATTGCGGGCGGTTTAGCGATTCTCGCCGGACTGTTTCTCTGCTGGCGTCTGCGCGACCGGCCTCAGACTGTCGGCCTGCCCGCGGTAGGCGACTGGCGACAGGATGAGATGGAGATGGCGCAGCAGCAGGAAGGCGCAGGTCTGAGTCGCAAAGCGATCCTGACCCGCTACGTGCTATTCAACCCCTATATCTGGCTGCTGTCGTTGTGTTACGTGCTGGTCTATGTGGTTCGCGCGGCGCTCAATGACTGGGGAAATCTCTACATCTCCGACACGCTGGGGGTGGATCTGGTGACGGCCAACTCGGTAGTCACCCTGTTTGAGCTGGGCGGTGTGATAGGCGCACTGGTCGCGGGCTGGGGCTCGGACAAGCTGTTTAACGGCAACCGTGGCCCGATGAACCTGATTTTTGCAGCCGGTATTTTACTTTCCGTCGGCTCACTGTGGCTGATGCCCTTTACCAGTTACGTGATGCAGGCAGCCTGCTTTTTTACTACCGGTTTCTTTGTCTTTGGCCCGCAGATGCTGATTGGTATGGCGGCAGCCGAATGTTCCCATAAAGATGCGGCAGGCGCAGCAACCGGCTTCGTCGGCCTTTTCGCCTATCTTGGTGCGTCACTCTCCGGCTGGCCGCTGGCGTGGGTTATCGACGTCTGGCACTGGAGCGGCTTCTTTGCGGTCATTGCCACGGCGGCGGGGATCTCCGCCCTGCTGCTGCTGCCGTTTTTAAATGCTCAGGCACCGCGCCCCCTGCCTGAAGCGTGATACGCCTCTCCTTTTTGCCCCGAGTGGGGCAAAACTAAGAAATTTTCCTGGTTTCGCCTGGATGCTGTCTCAGGCCAGTCTGGCGGCAGGTTTTTACAATGCCAGCCATTCGCTGCCCATTGCAGCTATTCCAACCAGGAGAATCCCCTTCCATGCTGGCATTCCTCAAACAGGTGCGCAGACCGACGCTGGATCTGCCCATCGAACTGCGGCGCAAGATGTGGTTCAAGCCGTTTATGCAGTCCTATCTGGTGGTCTTTATCGGCTACCTGACCATGTATCTGATCCGCAAAAACTTCAATATCGCGCAGAACGATATGATCACCACCTACGGACTGAGCATGACGCAGCTGGGGATGATCGGTCTGGGCTTCTCCATCACCTATGGCGTCGGGAAAACCCTGGTCTCCTATTATGCTGACGGCAAAAACACCAAGCAGTTCCTGCCGTTTATGCTGATCCTCTCGGCCATCTGTATGCTGGGTTTCAGCGCCAGCATGGGCACCGGATCCGTCAGCCTGTTCCTGATGATCGCCTTCTATGCCTTAAGCGGATTCTTCCAGAGTACCGGCGGCTCCTGTAGTTACTCCACCATCACCAAATGGACGCCGCGCCGCAAGCGTGGCACCTATCTTGGCATGTGGAATATCTCACATAACCTCGGCGGTGCCGGTGCGGCAGGCGTTGCGCTGTTTGGCGCCAATGTGCTGTTCAACGGCCACGTAATTGGGATGTTTATCTTCCCGTCTATTATCGCGCTGATTGTTGGTTTTATCGGCCTGCGCTACGGCAGCGACTCCCCGGAATCTTATGGCCTGGGCAAGGCCGAAGAGTTGTTTGACGAAGAGCTGAGCGATGAGGACAAAGAAGCCGAAGATGAGTCGATGACCAAATGGCAGATCTTTGTTGAGTACGTACTGAAGAACAAGGTGATCTGGCTGCTCTGCTTCGCCAACATCTTCCTCTATGTGGTGCGCATCGGGATCGATCAATGGTCAACGGTTTATGCCTTCCAGGAGCTGAAACTCTCTAAAGAGGTGGCGATTCAGGGCTTTACCCTGTTTGAAGTCGGCGCACTGGTGGGCACGCTGATGTGGGGCTGGTTATCCGATCTGGCCAATGGCCGCCGTGCGCTGGTGGCCTGCGTCGCGTTAGCGCTGATTATTGCCACGCTCGGGATCTATCAGCATGCCAGCAACCAGTATGTCTATCTGGCGTCGCTGTTCGCCCTGGGCTTCCTGGTCTTTGGCCCGCAGCTGTTAATCGGCGTCGCCGCGGTCGGCTTTGTACCGAAAAAGGCAATTGGCGCAGCGGATGGTATCAAAGGCACTTTCGCCTATCTGATTGGTGACAGCTTCGCCAAACTGGGCCTGGGCATGATTGCCGACGGCACGCCGATATTTGGCCTGACCGGCTGGGCAGGCACCTTTGCCGCACTGGATGCCGCTGCTATCGCCTGTATCTGCCTGATGGCGCTGGTTGCGGTGATGGAAGAGCGTAAGATTCGCCGCGAGAAACGGCTACAGCGTTTGAAGATGGCGTAAAGATAAAATCTGGCCCGGCGTAAGCCGGGCTTTCCCGCCAGGTTCCGCCCTCAGCCATTGATGTAGCCCCACCAATCGGATCACTGCCAGTCAGCCCGCCAAACCCTCCCATCCCCTTTCACTTATTCTTTCACCTCGTCCCCGATTATTTAAGAAATTCACTGTCAGGTGGTCAGCCTGCACACTTAGTTGTGGCCATGTTTTAATATTTACATGGCATAGTGCCTTTGCTTAGATGATAACTGACAAGGCGAATAACGGATTAAGCGGAACCTGATGATGATGAAGGCGCTGACTGAACGGCAACTGACGATTATGCGACAGCTTATTTCTCATAACAGTTATGTGAGCCTGCACGCTATTTCAGAAAAAACAGCAATCACCACCCGAACCTTGCGCCGCGACATCGCCGATATTAACGAAAAACTTTCTGACCAGGGAATCAATCTCAGCGGAAAAAGTGGGAGAGGGATCACAATTAAATTCGCTGATGCGCAGTCGGAAATAGCCGCGCGCCGGATTTTCTCAACCGAAGTGGATGATTTCAGCAGTAACTTCAGGATGCTGAAAATAGCGTCGGATTTATTAATGCTGTCACCAAAAAGTTCATCCATCAGCGAACTGGCGGATAAATATTTTATCAGCCGCGCCTCGATAGTGAATGATTTAAAAACATTAGAAGCATGGTTACATCAGTTTGATTTAACCTTATTAAAAAGCCGTGTCGGAACCAGCATAAAAGGCAGTGACCATAATATTCGCATGGCGATGAAAGCGCTGGTGTTAAAATCGATTTATAACCGTCAGGACATGATGGAAAGCCGTCTGGATGAAAGCACGCTGCAGGAGCTTTCAGAGAAGTTTGGTCAGCAGGCTGTCCATTTTACCCTGCAATTAATTAATTTTATTGAACAGCAACTGCAATATACGATAAGCGATCCTTACTACATCAATTTATTTACGCATATTCTGGTGCTGATCCACCGCAGTCACTCGCCGATGCACAGGACCGACGCCCGCGCGGTGTCGATGAACCGGGTCAGCGACCATCACGCCTGGCAGGTGTCACTGGCGGTGATAGAACGCATTGAGACCGCTTACAACACGGTACTGGTGGCCGAAGAGTCTCACTCTATCTATCAGTATCTGGTCTCTTCCGGTAAGGCGGGCGGTGAGTCACCACAGCACGATGACTCCCTGATTTCAGAGCGTGAAACCCGCTTTGCTGAGGCGCTGATCGCCCGGGTGGCGCAGCGCATCAACATTGAAATCACTACCGACCAGAACCTGCAGGCGTCATTGTCCTCGCATATCAAGCCGATGCTGAACCGCCTCAGATATCACATCCGGATTAAAAATCCGCTGCTGCATGATATCCAGACCGAGCTGGGAACGGTGTTTGCCGCCGTGAAAGCGGTAATCAGCCAGCTGACGCAGGAGTACAGCCTGGATGAGATCAGTGATGACGAAGTGGCTTACCTGACGGTGCATATTCAGGCAGCCATCGAAAACAGCATCAAGGTAAAACGGGTCTTGCTGGTCTGCTCCAGCGGTCTGGGCACCTCGCAGCTGCTTTACGGACGCATTATCCGCGCCTTTCCCGACTGGAAAATTATCGACATCGTGCCAGGGAAAAATATTGCTGACTCCCTGAAACGACACGAGTGTGACGTGGTGATTTCCACCATCAGGCTGGAACCGCTGGAAAAACCGGTGGTGTATGTCTCTGCCCTGTTCTCGGCGAAAGATATCGCAAGAGTAACGGAGTGTCTGGTATCGAATTCGATTAATTAATGATAATGGAGAAGCAAAATGACGACAGCCGTGGCTATTAACGAAGTATTAAAAGAAGAGTGCATTATTCTCGATGTCGATTGCCAGACCAAAGAGCAGATTATTTCTCAACTGACCGACCTGCTCTGCCAGACCGGGGCCGTCACCGATAAAGTCGCTTTCCTTAAAGATGTTTATCTGCGTGAGGAATTAGGCTCCACCGGATTTGAAAATCATATTGCTATTCCGCACGGTAAATCTGCCGCCGTCGCCAAAACCCGCATTGCCGTGGGTCGTTTACGCCAGGATATTCCGTGGGAGACCATCGACGGCACTAAAGTCCGGCTGGTTATTCTGTTCGCAGTAAAAGAGTCCGATAAAGATGTGGGCCATATCAAAATGCTCGCCAAAATATCCATTGCGTTAGGCGATGAGGATGTTGTCGAGCAATTACTTAATGTCCCGCATCGCGAAGAGATGTTTCATTTACTGTTATCCCGATCGGGAGCCTGAATAAACCGGAGAGCAGCATGCAATAAAAAATAAAGGAGGTATTCCAGGTTGTAGCCATCCCTTCAGACCGAAAAACATAAATATAAAATTTTCACTGGAGAACATTTATGAACATTATTGCCATTACCGCCTGTCCTACAGGTGTCGCCCACACCTACCTTGCCGAAAGTAATTTAAAAAAAGCGGCTAAAAAACTGGGCCTGAATGTATTAGTTGAAACCCAGGGCGCGATTGAAAGCGAATATATTTTCAGCGATGACGATATTCATCGGGCGGACGTCGTGTTAATCGCCGCAGATAAAAAAGTTGAGATGGCGCGCTTCCAGCATAAAAACGTGATTGAGGTGCCCGTTACCCGTGCCGCGAAGGACGCTGAAGGCCTGTTAAACGCCATTGTTAACGGCGAGCTGGCTCCCAGGCTGGCCAACTCCGCTCCGCAGGCCAGTGCATCTGAACCGGCTAACAGTGCCCGTGAGGCATCGGGTTCCCGTTCCTGGATTTCAGAGATTTATGTGCACCTCATCACCGGCGTGAACCTGATGATCCCTTTTGTGGTGGCGGGTGGCATTCTGATCGCGCTGAGTTTTTCATTCGGGATTACGGCGGCCACACCAGGGGACGCGAACTTCAGCCCGATAGCGAAGATGCTCTCTGACATTGGTGGCGGTTCCGCCTTTGCCCTGATGCTGCCGATTCTTGCGCTGGGGATCAGCCAGTCTGTCAGCGGCAAAGCGGGCATCGTGGCGGGCGCCGTGGGCGGGATGATGGCGATCCACACTGGCTCCGGCTTTCTCGGCGCGCTGATTGCCGGCTTCCTTGCCGGATACATCACGCTGTTGATCAACAACCATATCCATCTGCCCAAAGCGGTCGCCGGGCTGAAACCTATTTTAATCGTGCCTCTGTTAAGCGTGCTGCTGACCGGCGCATTGATGGCGCTGCTGATTGGTGAGCCGATCAAAATGCTGCTCGGCTGGCTGACCGACTTCCTCAGTTCGCTGGGTAACACCAACGCGGCCATCCTCGGCCTGCTGTTCGGCATGATGGTGGCCTTTGATATGGGCGGCCCGCTGAATAAAACCGTCTGTATGTTTGCGATTGGCCTGATGTCGAGCGGGGTTTACGGACCGATTGCCGCCTGTATGGCGGCAGGCATGGTGCCGCCACTGGGCATCGCGCTGGCAACCACCCTCTTCCGCCGCAAGTTTACCGAGCAGGAGCGTGAGACCGGCAAGGTCACCTACATCCTCGGTCTGTCATTCATTACCGAAGGCGCAATCCCTTACGCGGTCGCCGATCCACTGCGCGTCATCCCGGCCATTGTGGCGGGCTCCGGTTTAGCGGGCGCCCTCTCAATGATGCTGGGCTGTGCTTCCCGCGCTCCGCACGGCGGCATTTTCGTCATCTTCATTCCTAACGTGATCAGCAATGTCATGGGTTATCTGTTTGCGATTGCCGCAGGCAGTTTGCTGACAGCGCTGATCCTGCTGTTCCTGAAAAAAGATATCTCCGTTCCTGCAAAACAAGGATAAAACCTATGCTTTACAACATGAAAGATCTGCTCAGCGTTGCCCGACAGCATCAGTTTGGCGTTGGCGCGTTTAACATCGCCAGCGCGGAGTTTGGACGTGTGGCGGTTGAGACTGCCGAGAGACTGGATTCACCGCTGATTCTGGAGATCCATCCTGAAGAGATGGCCTTTACCGGCCCGGAATTTATCGGCTATCTGCGGACGCTGGCGATTCAGGCGCGCGTGCCGGTGGTGATCCATCTGGACCATGGCCGCTCGCTGGAAGAGGTGATGAAAGCGATCTACGCCGGTTTTACCTCGGTAATGATTGATGCCTCTTCTCATCCTTTTGAGCAGAACATTGCGCTGACGAAGAAGATTGTCGAGATAGCGCACACGATTAATGTCTCTGTGGAAGCGGAGCTGGGCACCATCGGTGTGGCGGAAGGCAGCGGCGAAGGCGGCAGTAACGAGATTCTCTACACCGATCCGCAGCAGGCCGAGACCTTTGTGCGCGAGACCGGCACCGACACGCTGGCGGTTGCCATCGGTACCTCGCATGGCCTCTACCCCAAAGGTAAACAGCCAAAGCTGGATATCGAGCGCCTGCAGCAGATCCGTAAGTTGGTTGATATCCCGCTGGTGCTGCATGGCGGTTCGGGCAACAAAGACAGCGAGGTCGCGGAATCGATCCGTTATGGCGTCGGTAAAATCAATATCTCCAGTGATATGAAGAAGGCGTTCTTCGTGGCGCTGGAGCAGGAACTGAAGCTTGGGGGTCACGAGCCTAATTCCCTCTTTGTTAAACCGATGCAGGCGGCAAGTAAAGTGGTCGCGGCGAAGATGGCGCTGTTTAGTTCGGTGGGGAAAGCGGCGTTGTATCGGTAAGGGGTTGGTGGGGGATGGCTGGGGTGAGGTTGAGTTACTTCCCGGCTGAAACCTCAGCTGGCGGCGCTGAAAGAATAGCGCAGCGTTTATCCAGCAGCGACTCAACGGACGCCCGATTGCCCTTATCCCAGCCGCGCCGGGTAGTTAGCAGGATAAATCCTTTTTCTCCCGAAAACGTCGCCGGGATGAGCGCCACACCAGACTCTGCCAGCTGCGGCGGCGACAGCCGGAAATGGCGTGCCACGGAGGAGACAGGATAAATACCCATCGCCGTCGGCTGCATAACGCGACGGGCATAGTAGGTGTGGTTCAGCAAACGGTCGGGCAAGGGTCGCCAGTCATTATGAACAAAGGGGCGCTCGGCCTGAAGCTGCCGATAGACATCCTCCCGCAGGCAGGTCAGATGAATATGCAGTTGATTCTGGCTGCGGCCATAAGCGGAATTCAGCGCCATGCCGAGCCGATCCTCAGGCACTTCTGCACCATAGGCCGCCATCAGACGATAGCGCATTAACCAGGCGTAGCCGAAATAGTCGGGACGTCGGGGGTGCGTCAGCGCGATGCTCTCAATGCCGGACATCGCCACCGTCGGCACCAGAATAAAGTGCAGCCTGTGGCGAGGATTCTGGATGATGCTGTAGCCCTGCGTGCTGTCCTGCGGCAGATAGATTTGCTGGCAGGGAGCCGGATCGCGACGATAGTGATAGTTATTCATGCAGAGATCATGTGTGACCGTCCACAGCGCGTCAGAGCGGGCGCATCCTGTCAGCAGCAGCGCGATGACCAGTGGCAGAGAACGGCATCGCCACAATAATTTCCCGTTCAGCGGATGGCGTCCGGTCAGGCGACTCAATGCAGGTACAACCTCATCAACAAGGGTTCATATTGGGGGAGCGTTTATCCAGTTTAGCACGGAGCCAGTGGTAACCAGCTTCGGGTTGGTTAGTATAGCGCTGGTGTTGCAGGGTGGTTAGGGCAACTGAGTGAATGTTCTGCCTCCTTATTCTTTGGAATAAGAAAAATCAGCAGTGACTAAATGCGACACTGATTTATCAGATTGAACATCATAGGCGAAATAATAACGTTCTCCAGTTGTGAACTTAAATCCAAACACAGGAAGGCACTCACCTTTTGGAACATAAACAGGTTTGTCATCAAAAACCTTGTGAAGAGAGTTGCTTTTATCGCTGTTGATTTGAATGGCAGTAATCCTTTCTTGTGGCTCCAGTGGCGACACCACACAAACCTGCTTGTCTTTGATAAATGCCGTTGTAGATTCGCGCTCCACCATTCGGTCGCCAGGCCCAGGGCATCCCGTTAAGAGAAATACGACACCCAGCATCATCTTGTTTTTCATGATTAACGCCCCTTCCCTGTTACGATTTTCTGATAAAGCGTGGGGACATCCTGCAACATATCATTGCCCCTGTACATCCCCATGCGCCCTGGCCTCTGATAGAAAGACCACTTACTCATCCCATAAACCAGTAGTAACCAATAATCAGCTAAAATAGAGACTTGCTGTTCAGGAGAGTAATCAGGTTACTGGCCTACTTACACGACCTGATGTGCCTCCTGCTGATTAACACTCGCTTGTCATCACCTATATGGCCAGTGAAAGCGCAGGCGTTAAGCCGGCTGCAGGGTTGACCTGAACGTTTGCCATCAGGCCCTATGTCCGAAACCCACAGGGGTTAGCGCAGCAGAACTGACGACCCGATAACGCCGGGTAGCCAAAGGGGTGCATAAGCATCAGGATTTTAAAACCGTCAGCAGCCAGATACTGACTCGGTGTCTGTTTAATTACGCCTGCCAGCATGAGTTTTGTTATGAAAAATGCTGCTGTCGGTTCACTCCAGTCCGCAATAACTTAAAATCGCGAATCATTATTCGAATAATCCTGCTGTCCCCGCAGATTTTTGTGAATCCCGATAATTCATCTGTAGTCCTGTAAGCTGATCTTTACATCCGTTTTGTAAAGCAAAAACATCCAGAATATTGGTGGCAGATGTCGTTTCCACTGTCCATAGCTGGATTAAAATACGATTAGCAACAGCTAACGAAGCGGATTATACTGGTTTATCCACTCATCCCGGAGGTAGAAACTGACGTGAAGGATACATACTACAACGATACAAGAATCAATTTGTTAATCCAGAGTGAACTGAATGCATTCTTTGAGGATTACAAGGGTATTATCTATGCCTACGCCATTATGAACAAGAAAGACCCTTCACAGATGCGTATTATTAATAACAATCCTGAGTGGTTCGACATATACCTTGAAAGAAAGTATCAGTTTATTGATCCTGTCATTATTCAGAGTTTACGTTGTGTTGAAGATTTTTTTTGGGAAAACAACGTTATTCTGTCAGGCGGCTACAATCTCACGCGAATTTTTAATGAAAGCTTTCAATATAATATTTTCCAGGGACAGACATTCCCTCTGCATGACTACCTGAACAACCTGGCTTTGCTATCCATTATCAGTCAGAAAGATTCTGGTATTGACATGAAAAAAAATCGTTCGAAAATAGCTAGTTTTCTTATTAAATTGCATCAGAAGACGCTTAACTTATACAGTCAACACCATCAGAAAAAGAACGTTTTTTTGTCACCGCGTGAACGCCAAATACTTAAGTGGGTCGGCGCCGGGAAAACATACGCCGAAGTTGCGGTCATTTTATCTATTGCGGAACGCACCGTAAAATTTCATATGGGCAACGTCATGAAAAAGCTCGGAGTGAATAACGCCACACATGCGGTAAAACTCGGGACGGAGCTCCGGCTGCTGGACAACTGAGCCAGCGTTACGGGTTAAAGATGGCGTAAGTGCCGGGACATCTCACGAAGCCAGCCACTGGCTTTGTCCCTGGTGATAATATCTTCCACGATGCTCATGCTGGCAGGCATGAAAATGTAGTAGATAACTTCCCCTTTTTCAGAAAGGCCTTTCTGAATAACTTCTATTTTCCAGTTCGCATGGCGAAATATTGCATACATGCCGCGACTTGCCACAGCGTACATCCCCCGATAGTTTCTCTTCATGCAATAAAAAATCATTGCAAGGAATAACACTTTACTGGCGGGCAAGCCATGAAGGCCTGCAGAGTCACGTCTTTCTTTATCTAAAAACAGCCGGCTAATCTCACAACAGGGGATATCTGTGGGGAGACCACTTATGCCCTCGAAATATTCATGAAAAATTTCGCTCATCATCGTCGGCTGCGTCGAATCTATAAACCGTGCACCACATAGCAACTTCCCGTTATGCATGCCCAGCAGGTAAGTCGTATTTTCGTTGTCAAATTGATCCTTTTCCATGCCGTCAATGCATTCGACTTTCCAGTCGAGCCTCTCACGAAATGTTTTTCTTCTGAGCCGGTAGAGTTCGGTTGCTAATTCTGGCGGAAATTCATCGTAATCACGCAAAAAAAACTCAATAGCAGAATTCATTCATTCATTCCTGATAATCACACATGGAAACCATTACCCCTGTCTTTTAAGACAGCTTTTATTACACCTGCGCAGACCCTATACTTAAAAAAGTACCTGACCACCGGGCACTCACCATGCTTAGCGGTCAGGAGGTCAAAGACCAAGTCAACACCAGGGAAAACCCACCCGCGATTATCTGATATTTCAGGTACCGGGTACAGAGTGCAATAAGCGCTCAAACGATAATTATATTAAAATACGAAAAACATCAATTAACTATAGTTTAATTATTGCCCTTTATAATTTTAAGGGGCAAGCTTTCCT
The DNA here is from genome assembly GCF_019969975.1 of Pantoea sp. OVA07A. Classification (NCBI taxonomy): domain Bacteria; kingdom Pseudomonadati; phylum Pseudomonadota; class Gammaproteobacteria; order Enterobacterales; family Erwiniaceae; genus Pantoea; species Pantoea sp. OVA07A. The sequence continues at coordinate 271,914 of NZ_JAHXYM010000002.1, forward strand.
GTTGTATTGACTAAAGCAACTATTATCTAATCTGTGATACAGGTTAACCGGGGGTTTCCCCGCCTGACACTAATCTGTTGCTGAAGACATCGCCACCAAACTGTTCAGCCGTTATACGAAACCCCTCACCATTATCGTTACAGATACCGCCAGCAGCGAGTAACCGGCCGACGCCTTTGATGTTAAGCGTTCCGTAGGTTTCTGGCTGGCTGTCTCCCGCCTCCCACGCTGAGCTGCCTTAATGAGGTTGGCGCAGGTATTCCGTCAGAGCGTCGGTGATCACGCTTACTCACTGCATGATTAAACGCACCGATAGTGTTTTGTCTCCACCGAATCTGAAGGCATTTTCATTGCCGCAAATTAACTTACCGTTGTCGTCAATGTAAAACAGCCCGGCGGACAGAACACACACATCATTCAGGCATACCACATCACCACACTCTATCATGGCTTTTAGTTGTTCCTTTGACCGTTCTCCGTGTCTGGAAAGCGTTCCGGATTATCCCTCGACAGGCAAATAAGACGGTTTCCTGGCAAGCTCAATCACGTATAAACATCCCTGTGTTGTCTCTTTCATTCCCAGAGGGATAATCGGACTGCAGGAAAGTGAATTAAACAATCACGCAACGAAAACCCGATGTCCAGGTGGGGGTACACCAGAAAAGGGTCAGCAGGTTACAATGCAACTCAATCAATTGCGCATGCACGTATTTTGGGGCAAGAAAACCTAAGATTTAGCCGTACATATCATAATAATTTAATGCGCAATGTGAGCAAATTTACATCATTCAATTTATAAGCAGTTTTTTAACTTCTGCCAGAATTAATTCACATCTTATAAAATCATTGTTTAGTGTTAAGTTGCTTCTCAATGAATCTGATTATAATCTGATAACCGATGAGTGTTACCATTGTACAGATCACTAATAGCGCAATCCCCACAAAACCCTCAATATCGCGTTGATTAAATAGCCCTGCTAATTTTATCCAAAACCGCTGTTGTTCTTCTGTCGATGGATCTGACGGTCTTACCAGAAGGAACGTCATTACAAACAAAGATACTGCGATAAGGATTCTAAACCCCGCTGGGACACGTTTTGCTTCCATTTAAAACCACCTCAATTGTGCCAAAAGACATTAGTCCATTACGTAATTTCACTTGTGAAGTAGAGAGTAATACTTGCCGAATAGCGATGAAATCAGTTCTGTGTTGCAAAGTGATACAACCTAAAGATACACCAAGAGGCCCGCGAGGATGTAGTCTGAAATTCCCACGCTCTACATTATTAACCCACATATGATCATCTATCCTTCCATCATCACGATACAAAGCAAACCATTCATACTTGATAACTGGTGTTGAAGTAGGCCATGAGTAGAAATCATGCAAGTCAGTTCGGATTATACCTTTCCAGCCACCGGTTGGGCGCTTAACGATGTGATATAAACCATCAGGTATTGGCCCGTTGTCTGGAACTGCAATACATCCTGCACGATTGCGATATTCCCTGTTACCAGAATACGCCATAAACGTCCCGATCCCATACATGAGTAAAGGTGAGTAATCTGCATCATTGACAGTAAAAATTCCTTTTAATACCATGTCTGGCTCCTTCTACTTTGATCATTTTATAGATGAGTGTGATTTATCATAATGCCTCATCATAAAATGAAAATGATCTGCGTCTAATATTCAACACAATCATGAGTTAGTGATATATCTAATATTTAGTGTGTTTCTATTTCGCCAACGTGCTGAAAACGCTGATAGACTTTGATAACTCAGTGCTGAATGTAGATAACACTCTTTATAATTCTACCGCCAGAAGACCTGCGCCAGATGCAGGAGGTCACAGCGGAGATAGTGTGCTTAACACAGAGTTCCGTTGCACGAACTCCAGTTTCAGATTCGGCTTGGCAGAGGTGCTGATTCGGGAAAATATCTTTTATGACAATGTCATCATGAGACTTATTAAGACATTACTAACTGTGCCGTATGTTAATCTATTAGGTGCAGCTCATTGGCAGCAAGTCAATTAACAGAGATAATCGGCATGCGTTTATAAATCACAATTAAACCTGCTGGGACTAATTAATCTATAAATCAGAATCTATGCAAAGGTCACGAATTTATGAATGATTTAACAAGCCGATTAGCGATTTATACTTGAACGATAGGTATGAAAATACGAAATCTCAATTAGCCAATCAGGATAAAAAATTAACTTATTATAAAAAATCTTTTTACGGGAGCGACACACTCAAAAAAAAGAATAGAGATGTGCTCCCGCTAGTTGATATTCTGTATTTACTATCAGGCTTGAAAAGACCTACTACTATAATACTAATAAATTATTTTTGAATGATCAGCACCCAATATGTTTTGGCTAAATCACCTGGGTTTGGCGGCATTTTACCAGATTTCATTGAAGATAAAGCTGACATATCTGATTGCTCCAGAACATGCGTAATCTTCCAGCCTGCTTTTGACAAAGCAGGTACTGTGCCTGAGATATCGCTACCACATGAAAAAGAGGTGTTGTCAGAGAGGGTTGCTGCACTATTGGATTGAGGCAGCGAGGCCGAGCGACAGACGTGTGCCTCATCAGCTAAAGCAGCGGTAGAGAACAGGCCGAGAGCGAAAAGAGACACTGAGAATTTTAACGCTTTCATAAGTAAATCCTTATATTGTGGAAAGTTTTCATTAACCCTCTGAATTGAAATACATCCTTATAGCCACTTCTTACGCGTCATGAGGCGGAAAATAACAAGGGAAGTCTATTCCTACTTATCACTTAAACACCCCACTCACCGACGACTTAAAAAATTATGCCCCTTTCAACATATCAAACACCACCCGGGCAAAGCCTTTCGCCAGTTCAGGGTTAGAGAGGTATTGCACCATCATCTCCTGCTGGGCCTCGTTGCTGTCCATCACGGCATCATCAATGGCTTTCGGGAAATCCCCCAGCATCGCCTGTTCGCGAGTATTGTTGGCAATCTGGGTCATCACAGCCTGGTTTTCTGACAGCTTGTCGCGCACCGCGAAGGCATAATTGATCATGTCTTTATCGGTGAGATTATCGGTGAAAAATAGCTCATTAAGGCGAGACAGAATATTCGACAGAAACTCTTCTTTCTTGTCCTTCGGCTTCGCCGTGCCGACATCATTCCCCGGCTTGATTTTGTATTCTTCAGCATCCTCTTGCAGCTTCAGGTGCTGTTCGTGAAGCTTCGACAGGCGATAATGACTCATCTCCACGTTGCTTAAATCAATCTCATCTTCTTCGATACGCTGTTCATGCAGTAACGGGCGCAGATGGCGTGCAAACAGGCTTAGCTTCTCCAGGTTCTTGTCGTCGTAATCGACGATTTGCGACATAAACTCGTAAAAGCGGACAAAGCTGCCGAGATCTTTTTTGAAGATATCCAGCTTACTTTTTTCTTTCTCGCAGTCCTTAAAGGTGTTTTCCGCATTGGTGATCAGCACAACATCGCCGGTCTTCCTGGTGCGTTCGAACATCTCTTTGGCCAGCACATAGGCATCAATCGCTGAAGTGTAGCGATGCTTCCAGCGCTCCACCGCAGGTTTGCAGATATTACTGATGGCAGCGTTGGATTTGTTTTTGCTGAAGAAAGCCTCACAGAATTGCTCGACTTCGTTCCACAGGAAAATACCGCTGGTACGCAGCTTTTCATAAAGCTCGAAGACCAACTGCGGATCGCTGACATCCATCAGCTCGGCTGTCTGGTAGTACGGCTGGAAAGCCCCCAAAATCTCGTCAGGTTCGTTGTAGAAATCGAGCACAAACGTGCCGGACTGCGCCTTCCCGGGATAGGTACGGTTTAGGCGCGACAGCGTCTGTACGCACTCCACGCCGCCCAGCTTTTTATCCACATACATAGCGCACAGCTTGGGCTGGTCAAAACCGGTCTGGAATTTGTTGGCCACCAGCATCACCTGATAGTCATCGGTATCAAACGCTTTGCGCATATCCCGGCCTTTCAGCCCTGGGTTCATATTGATCTCGGTGAATTTCTGGTTAAGCAGCGCAAGGCTGTTGTGGTCATCTTCATGGAACTCAACTTCACCAGAGAACGCCACCATTGCACTGATCTTGTCGTAATTTTGCTGGGCGATGTATTTATCGAATGCCAGCTTGTAGCGCACCGCCGCCTTACGCGAACTGGTTACCACCATCGCTTTGGCCTGGCCGGCCAGTAGGTGCATCACATGCTTACGGAAGTGCTCAACAATCACCTTCACTTTCTGCGACACGTTATGATCGTGCAGCGACACCCACTGGTTGAGTTTGATCTTTGCTTTCTTGCTGTCCACTTCCCGATCAGGATCGTCCAGCTTTTGCAGCAGCTTGTAGGCTACCTTGTAGTTGGTGTAGTTCTTCAGCACATCAAGAATAAAGCCTTCTTCAATGGCCTGACGCATGGAGTAAACGTGGAACGCTTCCGGTTTGTTCGTTTTCGACGCCGGTTCCAGCGGATGAGGACGACGACCAAACAACTCCAGTGTTTTGGCTTTAGGCGTGGCGGTGAAGGCGTAATAGCTAAGGTTGTTGCTGCCTTTACGCGCGGCAACGGTGGCATCCAGAATATCTTCTGAAGATATCTCCACATAGTCATCCGCCTCTTCGGTCATCAGCACTTCTTTCAGCTGCCGCGCCGTAGAACCGCTCTGCGAGGAGTGCGCTTCATCGGCTATCACAGCGTATTTGCGCTGCTTGAGGCTGACGCTGTTTTCAATTGCCTTCAGGACAAACGGGAAGGTCTGAATGGTGACGATAATGATCGGTTGCGAGTTTTCCAGCGCGCTCGCCAGCTTCTCTGATTTTGAACCGTCGCCTTCTTTGTTATTGATACGCCCGACCACACCATCCTGATGCTCAAACTGATAGATGGTGTCCTGCAGCTGATCGTCCAGCACGGTGCGGTCCGTCACCACAATCACAGAGTGGAACTGCTTCTCGCCATTTTTATCATACAGGCGGGAAAGCTGGTGGGCCGTCCAGGCGATAGAGTTCGATTTTCCCGACCCGGCGCTGTGCTGAATCAGGTATTTATTGCCGGTGCCTTCCTCAGTGGCAGCAGTGATCAGTTTGTTCACCACATCCCACTGGTGATAGCGCGGGAAAATCAGGCTCTCGCGTTTGTACTTCAGGCCAATGGCGTCTTCTTTCTCTTCGATTTGCAGGTGCACGAAGCTCGCGAGAATTTTCAGCAGATTGTCCGGCAGCAGCACCTCGTTCCACAGGTAGCTGGTGGCGTAGTCGTTGCTATCTTCCGGAATGTCGTTTCCCGCGCCGCCGTCATGGGTGCCTTTGTTAAACGGCAGGAAGAAGGTTTTATCACCCTCAAGTTTGGTCGCCATAAATACTTCATACTGGCTGACGGCAAAGTGCACCAGCGCCCCGCGTTTAAAGGTCAGCAGTGGCTCAGGTTTATGGGTGCCCGAGTCCTTTGGCAAACGCGTTTTCTTATACTGCGTAATGGCGTTTTGCACTGTCTGCTTAAATTCAGACTTCAGTTCCAGCGTCGCTATTGGCAGGCCATTGACGAACAACACCAGGTCGATACGCCATTTCTTCGCCTTTACGCCTGTCTCTTCAAATACGGCGCTCGACGCATGCGGGCTGTAAACCAGTTCCGGCACAATGCGGCAGATATTCTGTTTATAGCGCGTCAGGGTTTCCGGATTGAGATTATGTTCCGGCTTAAACTGGCACAGAGAAAAACGCGCGTTATGGCTTTTGATACCGTGACGCAGCACGCCGAGCGTACCGTAAGTGCGCGACAGCATATCGGTAGCGTTGATATCCGCTTTTTTCAGCTGCGCCACCAGCGCATCGAGGAAATGACGCTCGGTATCGCCAGGATAAATTTTGGCAAATTTCTCCCACTCCTGCGGCTGAGTGGTTTGCACGAAGGCGATGGCATCCTGCGAGAACAGAGCGCGTTCGCGGTCATAGCCGTCAGACTTGCCACGAATCCAGCCTTTATCTTCCATCTGAGCAATCATTTCATCCTGGAAAATCAGCTCTTTGGTGGTATCCATACTCATGCGGTAGCTTCCTCTGTTGCCTCGATATCGCTGATGCCTGGCGCAACCCAATCGCGCACGTCGATTTTGCCGGTGACGGCGGCAGAGATAAGGGCGGTGCGACGTTCCTGAAGTAAAGACAGCATTACAAACTGTTTTTCAACTAGCATATCTATTTTGCTAATTTCTTTATCAAGAAAGCTCACAATCTGTCTCTGTTCATTCATTGGCGGTAACAACTTACGCAAATAAACAAAACGTTCTGCTTTTATTCCCTGAGCTGTACTACCTGATGAGTAAAGGTTAAGTGATTGCTGAAATTCTGAAGACATAATGAAATATTTCAAATAGAAATTATCAAGGCATGACACCATACCCTTAAATTTAATTATACGTTGAGCAAGAGCAATATCAGTTCTATCAACATTGGCTACCTCACCTAACGGAGCTTCAGTTGTAAATAATACATCCCCGATATCAGGCAGACCGCGACTCATGACTTCATTATAATTAGAGTAAGCAATAAATTCCTGAGATAACTGATAATCAAGCCTTCCTTTCTTAATATTTCTTGCAGTAACAAGCAATATTCCATCATCTGTCTTATTAGGTGTTTTTCCTCGATAGTCAACAATTGAGGATAAATATTTTTTGAACCCAGAAACAATCCAATGTTCCGGCACTTCCCCCAACCACTCAACACCCGAATCTTTCACCGGCACATCAGGATTTAACCCTTTTGTGACGGCATGGCTAATCACTGCCTGACGTTTTTCTTTTAGCAGCTCAATCAGTTGCTGTTGCTTTTCGATCAGGTTATCGATTTTTGCGGTTTCATGATCGAGGAAATCCGCTATTTTAACTTGCTCTTCTAACGAAGGTAGCGGATATATAATCTCGTTAAACGCCTCTGTAGGTAAACGCCATCTACCTAAGTGCGCACTTCCTTGTCCAAGATGGAAGAATCGACGTTGTTTGTAGCCATCTTGCAATAAATAAAGGAAATATCGGCTATAAAAATCATTATTATCACGAACAGAGAACACCCGATAGTCAGGACTTGTAACGCCATCATATTTTGATATATCAACATACCCAGTCAATAAATCCATATGATTCATTGCAAATTCACCAGGCAATACTCTCTGGTATTTTGAATAGTCCATTGATAGTTGCCCTTCACCACTATCAATATCTTTTATTTTAACACCCTTCTGAGTTACAGAAAGAATATCGAACCCGAGTGTCCCTGCAATTCTCTTTTTTATTTCAAAAATATATTTAAGTCTAAGTGCCGACCATTTCTTAGGAATAGATCCAAAAGATTCAACCCCAGAACCCTTATATTCCGGATAAGCCTTATATTTAGTCATCAGGAATGTACCTCCTGCAGCAACTTCATAATCTCAGCGCTGACGGCATCCAAGTCGGCATCAATCTCTTCTAACGGGCGCGGCGGCTGATAAACGTAAAAGTGGCGGTTAAATGGAATTTCATAACCGACAATCCCCACCTCACCGTCTTGGGCATCGCGCTTATCGGCGTTAATCCAGGCATCGGCAACGTGCGGCAGCACTTCCGCTTTAAAGTAGTTTTCAATCAGGTCACTGGTGGCAATCGCCGGATTTAACGGCACGTTTTCGTTATCACGCAGATCGCCGTCCTGCTCGAACTCCACCACTTTGCTTTTATACTCAAACGCACCGTACAGCGGCTGGGCAGCTTCTTTCAGTACCTTTTTCACTACCGGTTCAGCGGCTGGGTTTTTCGTGGTGATGGTGTCGATAAACTGTTTGTTTTCTTTGGTATCCAGCTTAACGCCTGCGGTTTTCATCGCGCCTTTCAGCGTCAACTGGAACTCATTAAAGTCATTACTGACAAGCTCTTTGCCACCCGCTTTAGCACCCAACGCCGTCTGGATTTGCTGCGCCTTATTCATTAAAGCACGTTGAGCCAGCCACAGTTTGCTATCCAGCAGGTCTTTAATCTGCTTCTCTTTCAGCTCGGCAAATTCAGCTTTGATAATCGCGCGGGCTTCAACTTCGATATCGGTAAAGTCGCCGTAGTTATCGTCTTGCCACTGTGCGCAGAACTCTTCATACAGGCGTTCCATCGGTGCATTCAGGGGTTTGGTGGCAAAGCGCAGCGTGGCAATCGCTTCGTCAGTCACCTGGGCTGACAAACGCAGTGGGCGCTCAATGGTCAGGCGGCGGTAGCCAAAATCGGTGCTGTTAAAGATTTTACTGGCGAAGGTTTTCACCGCTTCAGTTTTAGCAGTGGCTGACTGGCGTCCACGGTTAGATTTTTGCTCCGGTGCTTTATCAAGGCCTAACGCTTCAAGAGAAGTCGCATCCACCACTTCAAACTCACCAAAGGTCTGAGTGATAAGCTTAATATCGTCCTCGCCCATCAGGTTACGCTTGGAACCTAAAGACTTACGCATTTTGCCGCACAGGTTGGTGCCGTCAATCAGCTGGACTTTGCCTTTACGCTCGGCAGCTTTCTTGTTCGACAAAATCCACACGTAAGTGGCAATGCCGGTGTTGTAGAACATATCCGTTGGTAGCGCGACAATGCCTTCCAGCAAATCGGCTTCCAGAATGTAGCGACGGATTTCGCTCTCACCGCTGCCCGCCCCGCCGGTAAACAGTGGGGAGCCGTTAAGGATAATCCCTATTCGCCCACCGTTGCTCACGGTGCCATCCACATCGTGGTTGTCGCGCATTTTGCTGATCAGGTGCATCAGGAACAGCAGCGAGCCGTCGGAAACACGCGGCAGGCCCGGACCAAAGCGACCGTTAAAGCCTTTCTGCGTATGTTCGTCGTTAATCTCGCCCTCAATCTTCTTCCAGTCCACGCCAAACGGTGGGTTAGATAGCATGTAGTCGAACTGATCCTGCGGCAACTGGTCGTTAGAGAGGGTGTTACCCAGCTTAATACGGCTGACGTCCTGACCTTTGATCAGCATGTCGGCTTTACAGATAGCGTAGGATTCAGGGTTGAGCTCCTGACCAAAGGCACGCATCACCGCGTTAGGGTTCAATTCGTGGACATATTCCATGCCTGAAGAGAGGAAGCCGCCAGTCCCGGCCGTCGGGTCGTAAATGGTACGGATGATACCGTCCTGCGTCAGTGCTTCATCATCCTCCATAAACACCAGCGAGGTGGTCAGGCGCACGATATCACGAGGGGTGAAGTGCTCACCGGCGGTCTCATTGGAGCTTTCCGCAAAACGACGGATAAGCTCTTCAAACACCAGGCCCATATCATGATTGGAAATCGCTTTTGGGCTTAAATCGGTGGTGGCGAATTTCTTAACCACTTTGAACAGCAGGTTGGCATCTTCAAGCAGGCCGACAAACTCGCTGAATTTGAAGTGTTCGAAGATTTCACGTGCGTCCGGAGAGAACGCCTGTACGTAGCTTTCCAGGTTGGCTTTGATGTCATTCTGCCCCATTTTACCCAAATCCATCTTCGAGGTGTTGAAGAAGGAAAATGTGCTGGTGCGCAGCAGAAACTTCTCTTTGGCATCTTCCGGCAGTGGGCTGTTTTTTAGTTCATCATACTTCGCCACCACCGCGTCTTTAGTCTCCGCCAGCACACACTCAAGACGGCGCAACAGCGTAAAGGGCAGGATCACGCGCCCGTACTGAGACTGTTTGAAATCACCGCGCAGTAGGTCAGCGACAGACCAGATAAAGGCAGCCGTTTGCGAAAAATTTTTGTCAGACATAGGAATTCCGGAAAAACGTTGAATACGCTACCTGCCGCATACGGTCGACAGCCTGTCGAAACGGCAAACGGAGGGCAATAAATGAGATGGGTAAAATCATACATCGCATGCGCTCAAGCACAAGCATCAACTTTCCCTCAGTAAAACTTCCCCTTAGCTTCAGGAATCCCCTGCAAAACTAATACTTCTCTTTAAATTCACCAGCCAAGGTCGCGGCAACCGCCAAGTAATTATTTGATTATTAAAGTTAAAAATGTAGAACCCAAACTTCTTCTTAAGAAGTGCTGTTAAGATAGATAAGAATAATGAAATCTATTAGAGTATTCCCAAAAGAAACACTTCCCTTCTTCTTGTTATCTATGGTGTAAAAATGGATTCGCTGCTGCTTCCCGGCGTGCTGGTGCGTAATGGCATTTTGTCTATCGCTTCAGTTTTAAAAAATGATGCTGCCCCTGGATTTGTAACTATCCTGCTGGTTGCCACGCTTTGCTTTGCCGTTGTCCGCTGGCGCAAGCTGGTAAAAAGCCGCCGCAATGCTCTCAGCAGCATTCACAGCATTATCGCAAACACGCCTGAAGATCAGTTCAGCCAGCATGTGACTGAAATCGACGCCAGTATTGCAGCAGCCGATAAAACGGAAGAACAAAAGAATGTTGCTGAAGCCTGGTATGAATATCGCGAAACCCACGTAATCGACGATCAGAACGGTACACTTGTCGTGCGCAATGCGGTCCGTCCCAGCCAATTTTTTAATCTGGATGACCTGCACTTTACGCAAGGCTTCTGGCGCATCGTTCCGGGACTCTTTGTCACTGTAGGCCTGTCTCTGACCTTTCTCGGCCTGATTTCTGCACTTAATTCGATGAGTACTTCTCTGGATGACGGCGGGAGTGCAGCCTTAGAGGGCTTACTTACCATCGCTTCAGCAAAATTCATCATGTCCCTGACCGGTCTCTGCTGTTCGATTGTCTTTACCGTAGCTTTAAGACGCGGTACGTCACATTTAGAAAAAGCGGTTCATGGCCTCAATAGCCTGATTGAAAAGCGCCTGACGTTTATTAGCCTCGAAGATCTCTCCATTCGCCAGTTGAAAGCAACCATTGAAAGTCGTGAGCATTTCCGCAAGCTGGGACTGGAGATGGTGGCTGAGATTGGCCGCCCGCTACGTGAAGATCTCCCAAGAGCGATCTCGGAATCGATTAGTACAGCTATTACGCCGGTTATCGAACAGGTCAGCCGTTTGGGCAATGATGGCGTGGGAGAGATGGTACAAAACCTCTCTTCACGCTTTTCTGAGGATGTCGGTCGGGCTCTGGCACAAGCCAGCGAACGTATTTCTCTGGCAGGAGACCAGATCAAATTGCTGGCAGAGCGAATGGATCAAAGCTCAGGAAAAATGGGCAATGAAATGGAAAGCGCGATTGGCCGCTTAGGCCAGGCGGTGGAAACGCTGCGTGATGGCATGCAGCAAACGGCAGAGACGGCAACATCGGCATTCAACCAAGGTGCCGAAAACCTGCTGGCAACCATGAATTCAACCCTGCAGGGCATTAAAGACAATACCGGTGAAGGCGCGCGTGCGATGGGCGAAGCGGCTGCTGATATGAAAGCCGCCGCCTTGGGTATTCGAACCGAACTCGAAGTTGCAGCGAAACAGGGGGCTGAAGCAGCGCAGGCACGTATGTCTGAATCAGCGTCTAAGGCCAGCGACGCGATTGGTCAGGCCGCAACACAAGTGCTGGGTGCTTTTGGCAATACCGCAGGTGAAATCACTAAAGCAACTGAGGCGATGGCCCAGAAAGCCAGCAGCGAACTGCTTTCCCCTCTTTCAGTTATTGCTGAAAAACTGGAAGACGTGATGGGCATGCTGACCGAAACCAGCACTGCCTTACGACGGGCTTCTGATGGGATTAAAGAAGGCGCTGTCGCCTCGGAAAACGCCTCGGGCAGCTTCCGCACATCAGCACAATCACTGACCAGTGCAGCCGATCCGATTCGGGCGATGATGGAGCGCATTGAAGTCAGCACGCGCCAGTTACGTGAGAGCAGTGAAAATAGCCTTTCAGCCATCGCCAATGCCGCTAAAACCAATGCTGAACAATCTGCAATGACGCTTTCAGCTGCACAAGAGACATTGGGCGGGCAACATCGTGCGGTTGAATCCACGCTGACTAATCTTCAGTCTTTGATTGCGGCTTTACGCAGTCAGGGCGAACGTCTGGATGGCATTGACGAGAAACTTGGCAAGGCATTCGACAGCTACCAACAGCAAGTTGCTACATCAGTTGAAACGCTCTTCGATCATGTCAAAACCATGCAGAACGAACTCATGCCAGCGCTGGACACAATGCAGAGCATTGTCGACCAGGCTGAAAACTTCGCACCGAAACAGGCGCGGATGTCATGAGAGCCAATGCCGGTCGTAAGCGCTCACATGAAGAGGAAGAAGAGTCCGTTTTTGTCTCAATGACAGATATGACGGTCAGCTTTCTTTTCATTGTCATGGTGTTGCTCGCTTTTTTTGCCAGCCGCTACAACGATAAGAACACTGTCCCACGTGATGAGTATGAACAGGCGGTACAAACACGCGATAAAACCATCGTGGATTTGCGCGCTGAGATTGCGTTGTTAAAGCAGGTTGATCCGCTGGAACAGTATATGTCGCAGGCTGCTGCTGCCCGGCTCAACTTACTCTATCAATTGCGCAATAATCTGAAGCAGTCGTTTCCTGAACTGCCAGTTGATGTCATTCCTGAAGAAGGCACGCTGCGCTTTCAGGGGGAAGGCTTGTTTACCAGCAACAGCTATACGTTAAGCGACGATAAGCGGAAAATCGTCGAAGCATTGGCGAAGACGCTCGATTCCCTGCTGCCCTGCTATACCTTCAGCCAAAGCGTTGGATGGAATAAAAGCTGTAATCCTTCGTTTGCCATTATTGAAGCGGTACAGATTGAGGGTCACACCGATTCCAAAGGCGAAGATGTTTATAACCTGAATCTTTCGACTAACCGAGCCATCACCACGTTTACCAGCATGCTTGCCGCAGCGCCAGACCTGGTCGCACATTTTAATATGCGCACCCAACCCGTTCTTTCTGTGGCGGGCTACGGCAAAATGCGTCCGGTTAAGCCCAATGACACCCCGCAAAATATGGCGATGAATCGCCGTATCGATCTCCGCATCATTATGCATACACCGGCCAATGCAGCGGAAATTGAAGACATCCGCAAGCGCCTGATCGAGCCGCTGAGGAAGAGTACGCTATGAAATTGAGCGATGTTTTTCTTAAGCCTGTGGCCCTCGTCAAGCCAGCAATAGCTGTATCAAAAGGTTTAACGGTAAAGATCCAAGCCATTCATGAGCGCTGGCCCGATGTCGTTAAGGAGATTGCCGATCGCGATCGTGAAAAGATGTTACGCAAGCTGCTTGACTATATAGAACGCTGGGAATGGAATGATGTAAAAATGTCCTTTATCTGCTCTGGCGCACCGATTGTGTTTGATAAAGAATTCAGAACCCAGGAGGAGTTTGCTGTACTACAGGAGTTCTATTTACGGGAAACCATCGTTACGGACTCACAGCCCTTTATTTCTGCAATGATATCGGCCTATATCCGTAGTTATGAACCGGGCTCTGTTCACACAATCAAAATTAAAAACTGCCTTGATATCGCAAGCGAACATATGAGCGATAAGTGGAAAGATATTGTCGAGCAACTACCCGAATTCTTTAACTCTCACCAGGCACACCAAGCTTTAGCAGAGAGAATGACGGAGATGGATGCGCCATGGAAAGAGCTTAAACAGTTTGGTATTACACGCCCGCACGATCCGGGGTTAATGTCGCACGCTCATCTGGCCTATATAGCATCACTGGCACCTGGATTGAATGAAAGAGCCGCTATTGAGAAGCTTTTTGCCTGGTTAAAACCGGAGGGCAGAAGTGGCGCTTTGATGAATGGCGCAGCGGAAGCCATCAATGCGCTGTTATCACACTGGTTGTATAAACAACCCGACGAAGAACTTTCTCGCTATCTGACCGAAACGCTGGTGGCCTTTTATGAAGATCCACGCCTGAGCCGCGGTGGCGTATGGGGAAGTGTAGATGAAGCTTGCCGAAACCTGATTATAAACTGGCTGACACGCGAAAATATTTTGTTCTTCTTAGATGTAGTTTCTGACGTCGAAGACAGCCATATGTGGGAGCCTCGACGCAAGTTCTGGCTTAATTTATACCATCAGGACAAAATTGATTCCGCATGGGTTGCTTTTAGTGCTGAAGCAGATGTGCGGGCCAGATCGATAAAAAAGACTATGCGGGAAAGTGCGACCTTAACCTTCGGACGGCAAGTTGCTGGCAGCCGCAGAAATACCTCTTTGCTTATTCTGAAAATTGGACGTTGCATTGTGGTTGAAGGATCACACAACTACAAAGTGCATATTTTTAGCAGTGATAATAAAAAAGCGCCTGAACTATTTAGATTGACCTATGACTGCGAACATATTCGCATGCTCCCTAATCCTGTTGCGATTCCACATCTCAGCGGTTGGCAGGATAAAGTGCGCGAACAAATTGAGTATCTGTCATGACATTTGCTTTCAATCATAATGCAGAAGCGATTACCCTCAATATTGCTGAAGAAAAAAAGAGCGTTATTCATCGTCTGTTTAAAAGACAGCAACCTGCGACTTTGTCTGGCCTGACACATAACGATCGCGCCTTAGCTTTTGCTATCGCCGATCTGAAAGCGCTGGCAGAAGAATTTAGTGAACCTTTACACATCAGTGATGACGCTATCGTAATGAGTCATCATCTGGCAGGCCGACTGGACGCCGAAACGGCGCAGACGCTGGGCCTACCCCCTCTCGTCGATCTGACGTTGAAAACTGATATCGAAGGCTCACTCGGAAGCGATACCTTTCGCCTGCAGTATGAATGGCTACGCAACGGTGTTCGCCAAATACCACGTCGGACCGGATCAATTTTAACCACATCTCAAGGGCCACGCCGGTTGCCATTATGGATGATGGAGGCTGTTGAAGTTGCCGAAAACTTTACGCCAGGCGGCGGAGAAGCATCGGACTGGGAATCGCTGGCGCGCTTCCGTCAGGCCCTTGATCCTGGCGTCCAGATGGGCCATGAAATCAATGCCGTTCGTGTCTCGCTGACCGACTTTATGCAAGGTTTAGAAGTTCGCATTGCCGATCGTTTTTCTATTTCCACCAGCTTACATGGAGCTGATGATTTCGAAATCGTCCCTTTTTCCGGTAAGAACGTGGAAGAACTGGAAAGCAGCGGAGAAGCGGTTAGCGAGGCTGCAGGTGAGCTAAGTGAGCAAACGTTACGTCGGTTCCAACAACGTGTCAGAACTCAAGGAGCGCTTTCCGCTTACCGTGTTGGCGAAGGCAATTATCTGGTCATTGACCGCAGCGCTCGGCCCATCCTTGATGTCATGGTGGAGAAGCAAAAGTCTTCACCTGACGAAAGACGCGCTTTTATCGAAAACCCACGACCTGCAATTACCAGTGCTGTTGAAAAATACTTAAGACAATCAGGCAGGCTGGATGGTCTCGACGATGTGGGTGAAGAAGAAGCTATTGAAGCTGCAGCAGGTCCTGCATTTGTTGAAACCATTGAATATTCCGAGCGTGTTAAAGGAATTTTGCATTACCGAAAAGGTGCTGTTTCTACGCCTATGACCGGAGAAACGGTCTGGTTGCCTGAGGTAATCCCTGATGCCCTGACCAACATTATCACTGCGATGGATAGCCAGGCGCTGGCAAGCATCTGCGATCAGTTGCGTAATGCTATAGATGCATCTCAGAATGAAGTTGAGATCGCGTCTCATCCTGTTAAAGCCACAGAAGAGACATTGCACGCGCTAGAAAAGCGTTTGGCTAATCTTATAGAGATAGAAGGTTCAGCAGAAACAACAGAAAGCGAAGATAAGGTGGCTGTGGATGTTCAACCTCCCGCTACGGTGATCCTGGATACCAAAGACAACTTTGAGGAGCTGTTCTGGCAGCCTGACCTTAAAAAGCGTTCCGTATTTATTGATGAACAACTTCCCGCAGGCATTAAAACAGTTTTGCGGCCGCATCAGCTGGAGAGCTTTAGCTTGCAGCTTTCATCATGGAAGTCAGGCATGCCAGGCATTTTGAACGCAGATGAGCAAGGCTTGGGTAAGACACTTCAAACCATCGCATTTCTACGCTGGTTGAAAGAGAACAATAACGTTAGCACTGCCAGCAATAAAGAGCGCGGGCCAATACTTATTGTTGCTCCGACCTCATTGCTGGAAAACTGGAATGCTGAGGTCAGGCAGCATACTGATAGTGACGGACTTGGTCATTTGCTGCGTCTCTATGGTTCATCGCTAAGCCACTATAAAAATTTCGATGCTAAAGGTGTCGAGACAAAAGATGGCAATACTTTACTGAATTTTCAGCAGTTGCATGAGTCAATCAGGGAAGGAAAAGGCCATCGTTTCTGGATACTAACGACCTATACAACGCTGACTAATTACCAGCACTCTTTTGCGAAAATCCATTTCTCGGCCGTGGTGTTTGATGAAATACAGGCGGTCAAAAATCCTGACTCGCTACGGGCTCGCGCCGCCCGCGCCGTCAATGCTAACTATCGAATTGGCCTGACAGGCACACCGATTGAAAATACCACAACCGATCTATGGGCGGTAATGGACCAATTGGCCCCCGGTTCTCTGGATACGTTGCGTAATTTCAATACGCTGTATAGCGAACCTGATGAACAGAATATGCTTCAGCTGTATCAGCGAGTCTTTGAACCTCACAATCAACTGCCACCTTTAGCCTTCCGCCGTTTGAAAGAAGATGTTGCGAAAGAGCTGCCTGCAAAAACACGCTTTCTTCATCCGCGCCTGATGCCGGAAGGACAAGCTATTGCTTACGAAACAGCCCGGTTAAAACTTTCTCAGGGCGGTCCCGGCGCTGCACTTAAAATGCTGCAGCATATCCGCGGCGTTTCAGTACATCCAGCTATGGAAATGAGCGGCGACAATCAGAGTTTTATCGATGCCTCTGCGCGTCTAAATGCATGCTTTGAGATTTTGCATCATATTAAAGCAAAAGGTGAGCGTGTTCTGGTTTTCATTGAACACCGGAAAATGCAGTTTCGGTTTATGGAACTGGCTCGCCAGGAATTCGGGCTTGAATATATTGATCATATTAACGGCGATACGCCCATTCAGAAGCGCCAGGCTATCGTGCGTCGATTCCAGCGCCATCTTGAGCAAGATGGTGGCTTTGACTTGCTGGTGCTCGGCCCTAAAGCAGCCGGAACGGGTTTAACGTTGACTGCCGCAACACATGTCATTCACCTGTCTCGCTGGTGGAACCCTGCTGTTGAAGAGCAATGTAATGACCGTGTCCATCGTATCGGCCAGCTGCACCCAGTCCAAATCCATATGCCAATGGCCATACATGCTGGCTACCAGGAACACTCTTTCGACTGTTTACTCCAGGGGCTTATGTCACGCAAACGAAGTTTAGCGCGAGCAGCCCTATGGCCAATGGGTGATAGTGCTGGTGACATCTCACAGCTACAGGCAGCTTTAAGAAAAGACAAGTCTGAAGCGAGCGGAGATATTTTAGAAACAACTATCCGAATGATGTTTGAAAGAGATGCTGAAACTGACGGTACGCGAATGGATAATGGGTCATATCGAATCAGTTAGCTTCGTAATTTGCTCACTATTTAAAAGAGGATAACAAGGATGAGCCGCTATACCGGTGCAGAGCAAGCAGATCAGATTTTAAAAGCAGCCAGTGAATGGCGACAACGTTGCCTGATTGATGGTGGCTCACTTTTCAGTAATAAAAATCTGTGGAACAGTCAGTATTTGGCCGAAATTGAGCGCGATGTGATCAACAGCCAGCTAGAGCTTGAAGGCAACTTCATGCATCGCCTTAAAGAACAGTTAGCTGGCGTTTCTCCAGAGGCGAAGCAGCTCGCTGCAGAAATGCTTTGGCTACTGTTTCTTTGTGCCAGCAATATCAGCGTCAGAACCAAGCGTGAACAGATATCTACCCTTTGGGAACTTGCTAATGAACCGCTAAATAGTGACAACCCCTTGCTAAAAGACGTTGTGCTTTCAGGCGTAGGCAGTGCTGGGACTGGATTTAACACCTTCCGGGCACGCGAATTTGCCTACCTTACCAATGTTATTAAAGCTCTATTAGCACAGCCATCAGCTGAACGAGAGGCGCGCCTAAGTGATGGCTTCACCTTTGCAGAGTGGCTAAGCGTAATCCCTGAGAACGCTAGCCGCCAGTTTCGTCATATGCTGATGTTTATGCTGTTTCCGGATGATTTTGAACGCATCTTTAGTAACAATGATCGCCGCATCATCATCAACGCCTTCAAGCCACAACAAAAAGAAGAGCTGTCAGCTGTGGGAATGGACAGAGCGCTGCTTGAGATCCGTCGTGAGCAGGAAGAAAAACAGAATAGTAAGCAGCTCGACTTCTACGTTCCACCGCTATCGGAAATCTGGCAAAAACGCGAGGAACCTGCTGAAAAACCTGCGGCAATCGCGCCCATTGATGAAGTGCTCACTCAGCCGGAAACTATCGAACCTTTAAACTTAATTTTATTCGGCCCACCGGGAACAGGCAAAACCTACGAGCTAAACCAGCTAAAAGCGAAATATGTCAGTGAAGCGCAGACACTGACTCGCGAGCAATGGTTGGGGGAACAGCTTGCAGAGAGATCATGGCATGACGTAATTTTCATGGCACTGGCAGATATTGGCGGTAAATCAAAGGTTGCTCAAATTGCCACTCATGAATATGTACTCAGCAAAGCTAAAGCCCAAGGGCGTAGCAATGCACTCAATTCAACAATTTGGGCAACTTTGCAAACCCATACGCCGGAAGAGTCCACGACAGTTAAATATGCTCGCCGGGTTCCACCTTATCTATTTGATAAAACTGACGACAGCTTTTGGGTTACTTTGCCTGAAGCACAAGAGGAATCAGCTGAGCTGCTTACTCTGAGTAAACAGCTGAAGCAACAACCAGCCGAATCGGAAACTATAAGCCGCTACGAGTTTGTTACTTTTCATCAGGCATACAGCTATGAAGACTTCGTTGAAGGTATCCGCCCTGAGCTGGACGAAGATAGCGGTGAATTAAGCTACTCGCCGCAGGATGGCGTATTCCGTCGTATTTGCCAGCGTGCCGAAGCCGATCCTCTGCATCGCTACGCTATCTTTATCGATGAAATTAACCGTGGCAACGTGGCGAAAATTTTTGGTGAGCTAATCACGTTGATAGAAACCGACAAACGCATCAACGGCGACAAAGGAATGCGCATTACGCTACCCTACTCTCGCGAGCCATTTGGCGTACCTGAAAATCTGGATATATACGGCACGATGAACACCGCCGA
This sequence comes from Pantoea sp. OVA07A, assembly GCF_019969975.1. NCBI lineage: Bacteria > Pseudomonadati > Pseudomonadota > Gammaproteobacteria > Enterobacterales > Erwiniaceae > Pantoea > Pantoea sp. OVA07A. Next base: position 291,131 of record NZ_JAHXYM010000002.1, read on the forward strand.
TCGCTCAATTGCACTACTGGATACCGCTTTACGTCGCCGCTTCCGTTTTAAAGAGCTGATGCCGGACAGCAGCAAAATCGCTGGCTCAGACGGTACGGGAAATATCGTTGATGAAGATGGCAATCAGATTAACCTGCGTAGAATGCTGGATGCGATGAATCACCGAATCCGTTTTCTTCTCAGCCGGGATCTCATGCTGGGCCATGCTTACCTTTGCCCGGTTGCTAACCTTACACAGCTAAAAACGGTTTTCCTGAATCAGTTTATTCCGCTACTGCAGGAATACTTTTATGAGGACTGGCACAAAATCCAGCTGGTGTTCCGCGATATCGACGCTACCGGCAAGCTGGTCGAGGCTCCACTGATTGGTCATGTTAAGTTGACCAGTAGAGATGTTTTCGGCTTTACCCATGATGACTTTGAAGAGGTCGTTGAATACCGTGTTTCAACTGCTCAGGAAATTACGCCCGACTCGATTCGCAAAATTTACGAGGATTAAACCGTGGCGGAAATATTGTCGGTTATTGAACATAGCTCGCTGCCGATTATTGCAGAAAGAACCATTGCTCAGTACGCGCTGGGCATTCATCATGCCCGCTTGCTGGAAAAGCTGGCGCCAAATCTTCCTGCCGGCACCTTTAGCTGGGGCCACCAATCGGTTCGTTTTGCACAATTTTGCGGCGTAATACAGCTTGATGATTTAACCCTGGAAATCCTGCCTAAGATATATGGTAAAGAAGAAAGACCTGAATCATGCCGTACAGCATTAGTGCAGATGCTGCATTCCGCCCGAATCATGCATACACATAAAGGGGCGCAGGCAGGTATCAATACTCAGCAACATAGTCTGCTGGATATTTTTATCCAGCACTTTTGCCATGATTTGCATACGCAGATCCTTCAGGGCAAGTTACGCAATTATATAGAAAAGGAAGAAAACTTGTCAGTAATGCGTGGCCGCCTGGTTATCCCACAACATGTCCGGCACAACTTAGTTCATAAAGAACGTCTTTATTGTCGCTTCGACGAGTTTAGCGAAGACATGCTGTTAAATCAGATACTCCGCTTTACCCTGCGTCTGCTGCTTCCCTGGACACGCTCCGGCAAAACCAAAAAGCAGTTATCCGGAATGTTAATGCATTTTGACGACATTAGCGATGCGCCCATCACCTTGCAATCATTCAATTTACTTAAAAGCGATCGCATTACCCAACGATTTCAGCCTGTACTTGAACAGTGTCGATTGTTTATTGCTGCAGTTAAGCCGGATGTATTAGCGGGCAGCACGCCGCTGTTCTCATTGCTGTTTGATATGAATCGCCTGTTTGAAGCATGGGTAGCAGAAAAGTTGAAGCCCTGGGCCCACCAGCAAGGCTGGCATCTTCGTACACAGGGTCCACGAAAATATCTGGCTATGCGTGATGGCGATTCCCCACAGTTTCAATTACGACCGGATATTGCACTTGTTGATGATAACGGAGTTCCACAACTGATAGCAGATACCAAGTGGAAATTATTGAATGAAGCGGACCGAAAACTGGGCGTTTCTAGCAGCGATATGTATCAGCTTTATGCTTATGCAGGGCGCTATAAAGCACCACACTTGCAATTAATTTATCCAAAACAGGCAGGATTACTTCCCCACTATAATTTTACTCTTCAGGGAATTCATGCACCAATGCTGAGAGTAAGAACTATTGCAATAGACGACATTAAAAGATGGAATGGGGATGATATAAATTAAATTTAATATTACTCAGAGCTAATGAAAAACAACCTTCACAAAATTTTTGTGTGGAGACCAACATTATCAAACTAAAATACATCTGCAAATTTACCAGCATCAGTAACTTAATTTTGATTGAATTAGATCATTCACATTGAGGAAAAAACGCCATCCTCTTGCGGGCACCCAATCCCAGACACAAAAAAAGCCGCCCTTGAGCGACTTTAATTTCCATACCTGGTGCCGAAGGCCGGAATCGAACCGGCACGCCTCGCGGCGGTTGATTTTGAATCAACTGCGTCTACCGATTTCGCCACTTCGGCACTGAAGGGTATGCGGAAAACGTTGAGGATTATACCGCTACCCCCTGTTTCCGCAACCCTTATCCGCAGGCAGTGGTGCAACTGCTGAAAAAACCGTCTTTTTGGTTCTCAGCTTCACCTGCTTAACCCGAAACAGCCTTCACGTCAGTTACCAGCGTAGGCAGATCCCAGGTGCCGCCCGCATGGATATAACGGCACATACCGGTCCCGCCGTCATAGCTTATGCGGAAAGCCTGGCCGTCCCATACCCAGCTTTCCTGACTCATACAGTCCCCGATACCCCGACCTTTCTGCACACTGGTAATTTCGCCCTTATCGTAGTCCGACCCGGAGATGGTCACCAGCACCGGCGTGCCTTTTAGCTGGTTATCAATGACCCAGTAGCCATATCCTTCGTTGTAAGCGGCACGCCAGCAGAGTGCTGAAAGCAAAGCGTGTGTGTCATCCAATGGCGTGAGCGTGAGTCCGTCAGTTTCGGGATCGCTGTTTTCTGCCGGTGAATACAGGCTGTCGCACGTGTCATCGTCATTATGATTGACCGTTGAAAGCAGTCGGGTTTTCAGGGCTTCCATTTCTGGTGCGGTCAGCAAACGGGGTTCGCCGCTGAGGGTTTTTGCCGCTTGAATAATCGGTGCGGGCACAGCCTTAGCCACGCTGCTTTCCGGCTTATTGCCCTTTTTAGTGAGTGCACCTGGCGTGCCGATACGGCCCTGCACGTCGTCCGCTTTCAGCAGCACGGCATAAGCGCCTTCGCCGGAAAGCAGGAATGGCTTGGTGCCGCCTTTAAATTCGACTTTACCGCTGCCTTTGACAGCGTTGATTACCGCATCGGTCTGGCTGGCAGACAGCCGCCAGTTATCATCAGCCGCCACCAGATCGCCTGCTGATTTCCCATCGATCCACAGTGTGAGCTTTTGCGCCGGTTCACTGTCATCTTCGGTGTCGCCCAGTGTCACCTCTCCCACTGGCTCCGTTCCAGGTCCAGCGGCACGGGTAAGCAGGATGGAGCCGGACGGATCCTCTTCTTTGGCATACCCCGCAATGCGACAGGTCAGGGTGTTATCACAGACAACTTCCCAGTCTTTGTGCTCAAGCGTTTTTCCGCTCTGAGCGGCCTGAGCCGACAGTGAGAGCATCGCCAGCACGAAAAGCATCGGTTTACAGTTCACTTTATTCCCTCAGGTTTTATTTCTGATATCAGCATAGGTATCACTCTGCCACCATGGATGCGAGGAAATCAAAAGCTAGCGTTATTTGATGACATTGATCAATGCCAGCATCTGCGCTTCTGACAACTACCAGTGATTAGCCGTTTGCATCGCTGCGCCTGCAGGCTCGCCATTTAGCCACAGCGTAATTTTTTACCGGCTTTTCGATTTCACTGTCCTGCGGCAGGATAATTTTGCCAGAGCTACCTCTCTCCGCGTCAGCCGCATGCCTAAGTAACACGCCGCCAATATTCTCTTATGTGCTCTGGCCGCCGATACAATAGGTGAAGGTATTATCGCAGACCAATGATCATGTCTTGTGATAAAAGGATAAGTCGCTTTCCTGGGCGAAAGCCGGAGCGGTAGAAATAGCCTGTACAGTAAAAAATTTATAAAAAGGATGCTCATAGTTATTAACAGGCTGCGTTGTTATAACCCCATTATATTGACAGGCCTTCCGATTGACAGGCGCATAACCAATTAATGATAGATTTATAATTCTATTAAAATCAAAGCCCATGCCCCTGTTTTCTCTCGATCCTCATGAATAGATCCTTTACACTGTGATATATAAGTTTTCCTTGTCATTAAGCGCACATATCGCTGATGGACCTATACACTGCCTCAGGGACGGTTAAAGTGGATAAGCAACAAGCATTACGCATTCTTAGCAGCTGGCATCTTATTGAATTCTTTCAAACCTATAACGTTGAGGAAGAAGAAAACAGCATTCAGATCCCTGCATCAGAGCTGGAAAGCTGCAGCGACGCTTTATTGCCGTGGCTGAATGAAGCACAGCGCGAAAGGGCCGGAATAAAAAATGCGGATGTGCATTATGTTCTTCATCTGGGATTGTTCCCTAAAAATGAGGCCGAGCTACTAAGCGAAAAGCTTTTTGGTGAAGAGGACTCTCCTCTTGCCAGCTACGAGCAGGAACAGCGACTAGATACGGAAGGTATGACCTGCTTCGCTAAACTGACTGTTGATAAAGAAGGAACGCCTGATTTTAAAGGCCTTTCAGTCAGCACCTTGCCCTGGGCGCTTGGCAAGCTTTCGCAGGGGTCTGCGGCTAAATTCTCCCTTGAGGCTTTCCGCAGCAGGAATACGTTGTTAACTGAGCAGTTGAACCGGCTCACTCATTTGTTACCGGTTCATCCACAGTCCGGTAAATCTTATCTGAATGCCGCCGCCCTGACAGGGCTTTTGGAGATTTTATGTCAGTGGGCGCAATATTTTCCCTCTTCGCCTTTTGCTTTGCAGCTTGACTGGTATCCCTTAAAAGCTTCTCGCTCAACAGAAAAAAATACACCGCGCCTGACACTGGAAAACACCGAACAGAATCGAAGCGAGCAAAGCGACCTGACAATCATCGGTGAGGCAGAAGAAGAACTGGAAAGTAGTACTGAAGTCCTGCCTATACTCAACAGTTTCTTTCTGGAAGATTTAGAACGAGCTATGCTAGCCGTGGCTCAGGATGAAGGCGGCAAGGCGTTGCATCAATATCTTTCAATTCGCCAGAATCGTCACAGCGATCTTTATTCCCCTAAAGGGCTGGAAACGATTATTCGCCATCTGGCACCGCAGCATACACCGCATGGTCGCTGGCCTTCCGATCCCCGCTTCAGCCTGTCGCTGATGCAGCAGTTTTCCATCAATACAGTCCTTCAGGAGTTGGATGAAGGCGGCCTGCTCTCGGTAAACGGCCCTCCGGGAACAGGGAAAACCACCATGCTGCGTGACCTGATGGCGCACAATGTGGTTGAGCGCGCCAAAGTCCTGACTTCTTTAAAACAGGCAACCGATGCCTTTAACGAAGACGGATTTTTGATCAAAAGCCTGACTGGTTTTGAAATGGTGGTAGCGTCTTCTAATAATGCAGCAGTAGAAAATATCTCTCGTGAACTGCCCCAGCGTAAATCTCTGGCAGAAGAGTTCTACAAAACGGACTATTTGAGTGCAGTTGCCAATCAGTTAAGCGCACGCGAAAAAAAAGGTCAGCTCCTGCCTCTTGCTGAAAAGGAGCAGTGCTGGGGATTAATTGCAGCGATTATGGGCAATAAAAAGAACCGGACTAAATTCGTCAATCGATTCTTTTTTACTTCGCACTTTGATAAAGACAGTACTGAAGAAGCCCATCGCCCGGATGAGTTTAATTTTCTTAATTACTGGCGCTGGTGTAAAACTGCCACGCCACTTTCCTTCTCACAGGCTAAAGAAAAATTTAACGCAGCGCTTGCAGAAGTGGATCAGTCGCAGCAGAAACTACTGCAACTGGATGAATTGACTACCTGGCTGGCGAAATACAGCGATGGAAAAATAATTAATGCTCTGGAGATAAAACATCATGAGGCGGTGTCACATCGTAACCAGGCAGAAAGTAAGCAGTGGCTGCTTCACCAATCCGCCAATCTTCTGGAAGAGAAGGTCAGCATCCTGCATGAAGAATACCAGGCACTACAGAAGCGTAATCCAGGCTGGCTGCAGCGTTTATTCAATCGAAAGCACTATCAGAGCTTTCTTCAGCAGTTGGAAGCGAAAAATCTTGAGCTAATTAATGAACGCAAAAAAAGACTGGCTGCACGCGAGCAACTGAGTGTGTCAGAAAATCATTTGTCGCAATGTATTGAGAATGAAAAAGCCGCGAAGCAAACCTGGACAGACGCCAAAACAGCATTGCATGACGCCACTCTGCATCAGGCGAAACTTAGAGAAGAACTCCCCGGCGTCATTATCCCCGGACCGGAACACAGCATTGAGGATGCAGATACACAGCGCTACGCTTTCTGGCAGAACGAAACCATCAACCGTCAGCGGTCTTTGTTATTTATTGCGGCAATGGAACTACATCAGGCCTGGCTGGCAGAAGTCTCCAGACACGGTAACTTCCGCAAAAAACTTTTTAAAATGGGCGCTTTTTTGAGTGCTCCCGGCTCTGAAGCCAATACTATAGGCATGTGGCAGCTTCTGTTTATGATAGTGCCCGTTGTTTCAACCACCTTTGCTTCGCTGGGGCGTATGTTCAATGGTGTCTCGGAAGCGCAATTGGGTTGGCTGATGATAGATGAAGCGGGTCAGGCGCTGCCACAGGCGGCGGTCGGCGCACTATGGCGTGCCAGACGTGTACTGGTGGTAGGCGATCCTTTACAGATTGAGCCGGTGTTTGTCACTCCACCACGTCTGACAAAATATCTGACCGAGGCGACACTCGCTAATGATGCTGAAGAGTGGACTCCCGCAAAATGGTCGGTACAGCAGATTGCCGATCGCGCTAATCCCTATGGCTGCACGTTGACGGTGATGAACAAGCCAGTGTGGGTTGGCATTCCTTTATGGGTTCATCGTCGCTGCATCGAACCTATGTTCAGCATCGCGAACCAGATAGCCTACGATAACCGTATGATCCACGGGCTGGAAGATCAGGCCATAGTCAGCCAGCCGCTTAAAAATGGCCTGAGCAACTGCTGGTACTCATCGGAAGGAGAGTGCATTCGTAAGCAATACAAATCAGAACTGGCTCGAGACACTGAAGACCTTCTCCTGAGGCTTTCTGACGCTGGCTATAAGCTTGCCGATATCTATGTTATTACGCCATTTAAAGCGGTGCGGGCAGGACTTTTAGATGCCCTGCAGCGACCAGATGTCTTAAATAAACTTGTCAGTAAAACAGCATTATCACGAACCGACCTGAAGGCGTGGCGCGGAAAAAATGTGGGAACCGTGCATACTTTTCAGGGCAAGGAAAATGACATTGTCATTCTTGTACTGGGCTGCGACGTGGCTCATCAGGGTGGAGCAGATTGGGCGGCAAGCAAACCTAACCTGTTGAACGTTGCACTCACCAGAGCAAAAAACAATATTTTTGTGATTGGTGACAGGAACGTATGGGCTGATAAGGCAGGGTTTGATGTTGTGGCACAGGTGCTCCCTGACAAAACGCTTATTTAATCAGCGCTCTGATAGGTAGGGCCATACGGCCCGGCCCGAACCAACATAAATTGTTTCCGCGATTTAAAGACGCGCTCGGCAAGCAGAGCGCGTCTTATTAACACTTCCTGCCCGAGCAACTGCTCTTGCCTCTCCTGAACCACCTATTCCGGCGCCCTGCTGCTTTTGCCCTCTTTCAATATTCCAACGGCTTCCAACAGCATTACAGCCTGTACGGTAAAAGTATATTCATCGATAGCGGGGGCCGGGCTAACCGCTGATCATGACGCGCGGCAATTAAGGGGCTCCTTTAAGCAGCTTAGCGTTAATATCCCTATCCAGCGCTAAATGCTGATGCATCATAGCCGGTGGATAACACTTTATTTTCCTACCTTTTAGTTATGCCATCATCCATCACAAACGCTTTTCTGCCCTTATCCACCATAAAGAACGCTCCGCTGCCCCTCCCACCTTTACGGTTTACATTTACCTGCATTTGTTATGTGATCCTGTTACGTGAATTCTTCGAGCTGTCTCGCAAAACAGGATCCTGCATGCGCTTTTACCAGGCCGATCCCCGCCTTGAAAACTACTGGCGCGGCGTTATCCTTTTTGGCAAAAACGTCGCGTCCTATAAATTTGCCCTTGCCCATGCGCTCTACGATCTGAAGCAGCCGGACAACGATTTGATTACGCTGGAAGCGCTGGCCGTGCCTTTTGTGAGGCATTTATGCGCCCACCTGCGTCATGCGCCAAAGCAGATCACCAGCAAAAGCAGCGAGTTTCTGGAGGCATGCAGACAATTCAACGCAGGCGAAATCAGCGAAGAACAGTTGATTGCTATTACCGTCAAACGCGGGTTCGCTAACGTCATCGATGCTTTTCACAATGTGAATCACGCCGAGATCGACAAACGCTTTTTCCTGGATGAACGGCGAAGCCATAAAGGCATCCGGCTGACGGATAACTTTTATCAGCTGACGGAAAACGAACAGTTTGCCAGTCTGAAAGCGGAAACGGATGCCAGATGGCGGCTGGTAGAAGAAGCCTGGGCGATGAACGTTTCACGCAACCTGATTGCGGTTGATTATGACGATAATGACAAGATGCTTTTCAGTCGCCAGAGCGGTCGCCGCGTCACCATTACCAGCTGCCGCAGCAGCCTGAACGGCTACCAGAAAGGCCGGTGCTTTTATTGCTTCCGTGCCATTGGCGTGACAGGTGGCGAAGAGAACCTGGCGGATGTCGATCACTTCCTGCCGCTGATGCTCAGCGAGCAAATCGGCAACCTTAACGGCGTCTGGAATCTGGTGCTGGCCTGCCAGACCTGTAATCGTGGCGCTCAGGGTAAATTTGCACGCATTCCCTCGATAATACTTTTGCAGCGACTGCATGATCGAAACGAATACTTTATTAACAGTCATCTGCCACTTCGGGAGACGTTAATCCGCCAGACCGGCGCAACGCCGCTGCTGCGGCACAGTTTCCTGCAAAACAGCTGGGATACGGCAAAATTTTCTCTGCTCCACGAATGGCAGCCAGCGGCACAGGGAGACAGCCTGTTTTGAACAACGAAGATTATTACCGGCAGAACGCTCAGCGGTTTTTTACCGATACGGCAAGCGTGGATATGTCTGCGCTTTACCCGCCTTTTATTGACTGCCTGCCGCCGGGCGCTCGCATTCTCGATGCAGGCTGCGGTTCAGGTCGTGACATTAAAGCCTTCAGCGAAATGGGTTTTATCGTCGAAGCCTTTGATGCCTCGGCGGAGCTGGTTGCGCTGGCCCGCCAGTTATCCGGAAAGCCTGTAATGCAGATGCGATTTCAGGATATTGATGCGGTTGAAAAATATGACGGTATCTGGTGCTGCGCCTCGCTGCTGCATGTTTCCGAAGCTGAACTACCCGGCGTCATGACAAAACTGGCCATGGCGCTGAAGCCTTGCGGCGTAGGGTATCTCTCTTTTAAATATGGCCGCGGCGAACGGGAAAAGGACGGACGCAGATTCACAGATATGGATGTGGCTGGATTACAGAAACTGGTAGATGGGGTAAACACACTCGGCGGTGACATTCTGACTACAAATAAGATAGGGATAAAAAGTGAGGCTGGCTCTGAGGACACAGCGGTAAAGAGATTCGCTATTGAAACAGAAAAAACCTGGCAGACCGGTGATGTACGAGCGGGACGCGGCGACGAAGTCTGGCTGAATGCGATTATCAGGAAAAAATAACGCAAAAGAGCCAACCTCACGGTTGGCCCCTTCTTGCATCTTGCATGCTCAGCATCGGGCATCAGCGGTGCCCGTTAGCGCCTGTTGTTGTCAGGATAAGCGCCTCAATGCGAGTGGTCGTGCAGTTTGTTCCCGACCTTATCCTTCACTTCGCTGGCTTTCTCACTCACCTTCTCAGTCAGGCTCTCTTTGTGGTCACGGTTATGTGCACCTGGTGACTGTGTGCCTACTGCTGCGGTCGCAGGTTTTACCCCTGCGGTCGTACCCGGCAGTTCACGCTCCAGACCACCTCGTGCATGGTCGATATCCACTTCCTGACGACGCACCGTGTCGTTAATGGTCTCGGTACGATCGCTGCCGTCGGTACGCACCACCACTTCTTCTTTCACGTGGGTCGTTTTGTTGATAACCGGCTGCTCATGGGTCTCAGCAACCTCGACAGTTTTCTCTGACCAGTCCACTTCCCCAGCCAGCGCGGGTTCATTAACCGAACGACGGAAGATGTCAGCGTGCTGCTCATGCAGCGAAATATCTTCAGATACGGTATCGGTCACGGTATAGCGGCGAACACGAGTCGAGCCTTCGCTCACCAGACGTTTACCCACTTCCACCTGCTCTTCGGCCAGACGCAGAATGTCAGCTTCGCTCTCATCACCAGTCAGTGAGGTGCGTCGCGGTTCAACCTGTCGGTCGTTGGTCTCACCAGCAAACTGCTTGCCTGCCGTCGTCGGGTTGATGCCCGGCGCGGTGGTGCCATTCTCAACCGAGCTTTGCATACGTGACGGAACGTCCACCGAGTCATGAGAATGGAGAATGGTCATGGCGCGAGCCAGCTTCTCCTCCTCGGTGCGGATAGTCAGCACTACGCCGCCCTTGTCCATCGCTCTGGTGTAAACATCGGCCTGCTCTTTATCAACGGAGTGACCAAACAGACGCTGCCAGATGCTTGGATGGCGGATAGAGTGTCCTTCCTCCTGCAAACGTTCTCCACTGATAAGACTGATGTCCCGATCAGAAAAGCCTGCTTTCACGAGATTTCTTTTCGCGGCCTCTGCCTGAATTGCAGAATCGAACAGTGTTACGATTTTTTCATGTGCCATGATAGGTTCCTCTCTGTTAGCTAATTTGATCGTCATCTCTTTCAACGTTCACCTGCTGCTCACGTCGGGTCACCACCTCCTGAAAAGGAACATTTTCCTGCACTTTTCGGATGTGGATCTCCTCTTTAAGCACCAGCTTTCTGACGATTTGGATTTCTTCCTCTACTACCGGGACAATCAGTACACCGTTCTCTTCCCTGATTTCGGGCATCGTTTCAACAGGTTGCGCTTTCGCTACATGCTCAACCTCAACCTTCTCCCGGTTAAGCAGTGTACTGATGACCTCGTCATGCTCAGTTGTGGAACGGGTAACACGGACATGTCCATCCACAATCTTTTGCTTCGTCAGGGCTATTTGCTCTTCAGCGAGTTTAAGCGTGACCTCTGCATTATTATTGTGCTCTGGCTGTCCAGCCATAATATCGCTCCCGTTAAATTAAATATCTGCCACAACTGCCTGACACAGTGATTAAGCATGAACACTCTGGCTGATTTCGCAAGCCGGAATAATAAAAAACCCTGCCAACTCAATTTAATTACGGCACAGAAAATCGCATCAAAAAACAGCAACCTTGCTTAAATCACCGCTACGTTAAAAATAAAAAATAACTAAAATACATGAATTTATATTAAGATGATTTCGCAGGTAAATATTACCAGACCAGACGCAAGCGCTTAGAAAACGCGCTATAAGCAAAGCGGTAACTTTAATTTAAACCAGGACGATTCCTGATAAACATCGTGAGAATATTAAATAATGTTTCCGCGGGATGTGCTTATTACTGCCTTCAGTTAATCACTTCACAGAATAATAACACCCACAAGCATCTGAATATTTTATCGCTCTTATTACAGAAGATTCCCAAAGTGCTATTTAAGACGCTTTTTATAAAAGGAAGTCAGGAACTTTCTGCCCGTCAGCCTTTCTTAGGAAAACTGAATAAGCACATACCGAGGTTGAAATGAAGCAAGCACAACACAGTGCGTGGGGATGGGGACTGGCGGCACTTCTGGTCGCAGGCAGTGCATCAGCGGCAAGCTGGCAGGATCAACTGAGCAGTGCAGCATCGCAGCTCAGCCAGCAGAACAACGGCAGCACCACCGGCACCACGCAGCAGAATGGCGGCATGTCGCTTTCTACCATTACCAGCATGCTGGGCGGCGGCGATAAAGCGGTCAGCGCCAACAGCATGACCAACGCCGCCGGTGTGATGCAGTACTGTGTCGAACATAACGTGGTGAAAAACAATGTGCAGTCGGTCAAAGATCAGGTGCTGAGCAAGCTCGGTCTGAATACCACCACCGCGCAGGAACAGAAAACCGACTACACCCAGGGCGTGGCCGGTCTGCTGAATACCGGTAACGGCCAGCAGTTGAATCTGCAAAGCCTGAGCAACTCGCCGATGGGTGAGAAGCTGAAAACCAAAGCCTGTGACGTGGTGCTGAAGCAGGGCAAAAACTTTATCTCCTGATCTCCTTCCCTTCTCTCTCCCCTCTCTGCTCTGAGGGGAGCGTTAAACGCCCCCCATGCTGTGACGCCTGACATTCCCTTAACCTGGGGTTGAGCGCTATAGTGTTGTTTTGATTTCTACAGGACAGCACGCATGAAAGGCATCAACATCGCACTTTACTTCGACCCCGATCAGATTCAGGCCTGCGTTCACGAACAGGACGACAGCTATGTCACCAAAAAATTCGAGTATGACGATGGCGTGATTGAAGAGATCTACCAGTGGCTGGAGCAGTACGAACCCAAACGTACCCACATCTGCGTGATTGAAAACGAAACCGCCGAGCTGCTGGCCGATGAGCTGGTCGACAGCGGCTTTCGCGTCCATCAGGTCACCATGCATCAGCTGCTGAGCTGGTTCGCTACCGAGCCGCCATCCACGCCAGACGGCACGCCAATGCGCGCCATGCTGCGTTTCCTGGAAGATGAACATCCGCGTGAATATGAGTCGCGCACGCCGCAGACCGAAGCGCTGATGGAGATGTTCGACGAGCTGGACGCGCTGGAGATGGTGGATGACGCCGACGATGAAGACGCGCTGCCAGGCGATCTGCTGCGCGCCATGAAGAAGCACAAAATCACCGCCAGCGCTGCGGCCCAGCGTCTGCTGCCGGACATCAATGAGCGTATCCGCGAGCATCTGATGCAGTATCCCGAACTGATGACGCCTGAAATCCTGCAGGACTTCTTTCCGGAACTGCTTGAGGCGCTGGAGCGTCCGAAGCACTAATCACCACGGAAAAGGCGATTTGTCATGCTGGAGTTAATTAAAGCAGTCAGTCTGGGGCTGGTGGTGATCCTGCCGCTCGCCAATCCACTCACCACCGTGGCGCTGTTCCTGGGGCTGGCGGGTGAGATGAACTTCCAGGAGCGCAACCGACAGGCGCGCCAGGCTTCTATCTATGTCTTCGCCATCATGATGGTGGCGTGGTACGCGGGCAGCGCGGTGCTGAATACCTTCGGCATCTCCATTCCTGGCCTGCGCATGGCGGGCGGTCTGATCGTCGCTTTTATCGGTTTTCGGATGCTGTTCCCGGCTAAACCTGCTGGCCATTCTGTCGAAGCAAAGCAGAAACTGGATGAGCTGGATGAAGCCAAAGAGCCGGTGAATATCGCCTTTGTGCCGCTGGCGATGCCAAGCACGGCCGGGCCGGGTACCATTGCGATGATCATCTCTTCCGCCTCGACGGTAAGAAGCGGCGTCGACTTTCCGGCCTGGGTCATCACCGTCGCGCCAGTGCTAATCTTCCTGCTGGTGAGCCTGATTCTGTGGGTTTCACTGCGCAGTTCAGGTGCCATCATGAAGCTGGTGGGTAAAAGCGGCATTGAGGCGATATCGCGCCTGATGGGATTTTTACTGGTCTGTATGGGCGTGCAGTTTATCATTAACGGCGTGCTGGAAGTGGTGCGCACCTTTCACTAATCCGGGATTTCCCCTCTCCGAACGGGCAGAGGGGAAAGCTCGATTACTTCAGCGTTTTACGCACTTCAGCAACCTGATCTTTGCTCACCGCTGGCGCGGTGTTGCTCCAGCCCTGACGAATAAAGGTCGCCAGCTGCGCGACTTCATCATCACTCAGACGCTGACCAAAGCCTGGCATCGCCAGTTTCGACGGGGCCTTCGCGGTGGAAGGCTGCTGTGCGCCGGCCAGGATGGTGTGGATCAGACCGGTTGGATCTTTGGCATTGACGATCGTCGCCTGATCCAGCTCCGGGAAGATCCCCGGGGCGCCTTTGCCGGTCACGAAGTGACAGGCACCGCAGTTATCCAGATAGAGACGCTCGCCTTCGCTCAGGTTCTTCGCCGCGGTCAGCTTCGCTTCCGTTGCCTGCTGCGCCTGCACGTTGTACGCCTGCAATGGCGGGTTGCCGCCCAGGAACTTCAGGTAGGCCGCGATGGCTTTCAGATCGGCGTCGGTCATGTGTGAGCTGCTGTGCTCAATCACCGAGGTCATCTCGCCGCCCACCGCCGCTTTATCGTTACGGCCGGTCTGCAGGTAGTCCACCACTTCCTGCTCGCTCCAGCGTGGCAGGCCACGCAGTGACGGCACATCCCAGTTATTCAGGCTGCCGCCTGCCAGGAATTTATCGTCACCGCTATCCAGCGCTTTCTCGTTCATGCCCAGACCGCGCGGCGTATGGCAGCTGCCGCAGTGGCCCAGACTCTCCACGATATAGGCACCGCGGTTGACCTCTTCAGAAGCGCCACCAATCGGCTGGAACGGCTTATCCGAGGCGAACGCCCAGTTCCAGAAACGCATGCCCCAGCGCTGGCTGAACGGGAAGCTCAGATCGGTTTCCGGCGGCTGTTCTGCACTTGGCTGCACGCCTTTCATGAAGTAGACGTAAAGCGCGTGGATGTCGGCATCACTGATTTTGGCGTAATCAGGATAAGGCATCGCCGGATAGAGATGCGAACCGTCCGGTAATACCCCTTTGCGCACCGCGTCAGAGAACTGCTGCTCGCTGTAGTTGCCGATGCCGTGCTGCTTATCGGGCGTGATGTTGGTGGAGAAGATGGTGCCAAGGTTCGACTCAATCGCCAGCCCGCCGGAATAGTCAGGCTTGCCAGGCAGTGAGTGGCACGCCATGCAGTCGCCCAGCCGCGAGAGATATTCGCCCTGCTTAATCAGTTGCGCTTCATCTTCGGCGTGAACCGGCAGCGCAAATCCGCTGGCTAACAGCACCGCGTTGGCAAAGATAAAAGATTTCAGTTTCAGCTTATTCATGCGCTTATGCCTGTACCAGTGGGCCGGGATTTTTCAGATACTGATCTTTGATCGCCTGTGCCGCCATCAGGGTGATCGCACCGATGGTATCGGTCGGGTTCGCCTGGAAGTTCTGCGGGAAAGCGTTACCGCCCGGCACAAAGACGTTATGCACGTCCCAGCTCTGCAGATACTTGTTCAGCGCCGAGGTTTTCGGGTTATCGCCCATTACGGCACCGCCCACGTTGTGGGTAGAGACATATTTGGTCAGGTCAAAGTCCGCGCCCATTGGCAGGAAGCTCATGCTCATGCTGTCAGGGTTCAGCTCTTTCGCGATATTGCCGACGATGCCTTTCAGGTGCTGCTGAAGTTTCAGCTCATTCTCTTTCCAGTTGAAGGTCATGCGCAGCAGTGGCAGGCCACGGTGATCGTTGTAGTTCGGATCGAGATCCAGATAGATATCGCGGTAAGACTGACAGGTGGTGGTAATGCTGATCTTCATCGAATGACCGTACCACTCCTCCAGACCTTCCTTGTATCCCATACCCCAGGTCGGCGTGCCTTTTGGCAGCGCGGTGCTGATCGGCGTACCGGTCGCCTGTGAGCTGTGGATCTTCGCGCCGCCGAGGAAGCCGAGTGATGGGCCGTCGAAGTTGCCTGGCGAGATATCGTTGAACATCTGGCCGGTCGCGCCCGCCGTAGCGTACGGATTGAAGTTTTTATCTTTAAAGAACAGCGTTGCGCCGCCGTTGGACAGGAACGCGTAGTTACGCCCTACCACACCCTCTTCGGTAATCGGGTTGTAAGGCTTGCCGATGCCGGAGAGCAGCATCAGACGCACGTTGTAGAGCTGGAAGCTGCTCAGCACCACGATTTTCGCTGGCTGGAAGCACTCGTTGCCCTGTGCATCGATGTAGATCACGCCTTTCGCGGTTTTCTTATCATCGTTCAGCACGACCTTGATCACTTCCGCATTCACTTCATAGGAGAAGTTCGGCATACGCTTCAGTGAATCCATTACGGCGGTCTGCGGCGACGCTTTGGAGTAGTTCAGGCAGGGATATTTACTGCAGTAGCCGCAGTAGTTGCACGGCGCGATCTGGTTGCCGTACGGGTTTTTCCACGCACGCGACACACAGGCCGACGGGTTCGGGAACGGATGGTAACCGAGTTTGGTCGCCACCTCTTTGAACATCACGTTGTTCAGCGTGTCATCCAGCGCAGGCAGCGGATAAGGCTCAGAACGCGGGCCTTCAAACGGATCGCCGCCTTCCAGAATTTTGCCGCGCAGGTTGCCGGTGTTGCCCGACTGGCCGCAAATCAGTTCGAATTTATAGTAGTAAGGCTCGATCTCTTCCCAGCTGAACGGGAAGTCCATCACCCGCATATCATCCTGCAGAATGCCCGGCTTGTAAGCCTCGTCGACATAGGTCTTCAGTTTGATATCAGTCGGTGTCGGACGGATCAGTACTGCGGTCCAGTGCAGGCCGGAACCGCCTACGCCGGTGCCCGGTGCAAACGCACCCCATTTACGGGTTGGCAATGCCGTCTGGCTGCTGTTGTAGCGGACGGTGACCGCCACTTCGGCGGGGGTGGCAAACACTTTATTGCGCACCGCATAGGCGTATTCATCCGCCGGTTTCGGGTAGGCGAACTCGTCATAATCGCGATCGCCGCCGCGCTCAAGGGCGCGCACATCCAGACCTGCCAGTGCCAGCTCGATGCTCATCAGCGAGCCTGCCCAGCCGAGGCCGCAGACCACGACGTCGACTTCTTTTTTAGTAACCTGTGCCATGATAATCCTGTTTCAAATACCTGATGTGGACGCGCCCTACGCGCGTTCGCCCTTCACACTGACCGGACCCAGCGGATAAGGAACGTTGTGCTGTTTCACCCATTCGGTGAAGCTGGCACGCGCGCCGGGGAAGCCGATGGCGATCCAGGCTTTCATGCCTTTATTACCGCCGTACATCGGGTCAGCAAGGTAGCCATGCTTGGTATCGGAAAGCAGCTGGCTGAAGAAATGCGCAGGCTTAAGATCGGCTTCGCCCAGTGCGGCAAAGTCGATCTCGTTTTTGTTTACCTGGGTCAGCACCGCATCTTTCTCTTCCAGCGTCAGCGCATGAAACGCTTTCTGATGGGCGTTCTGCGACCACTGATTAATCAGCCGGATACCGGTCTGATACATCTGCTGTGGGCGGAACGGGATCTGGTAACCCATGGTTGCGGGCGCCTGCGTATTGAACGGCCCCTGCATGTAGATTTCGCTGCCAAACGCTTCGCTGTGCAGTTGCTGATCGATAAAGATCGGCACGTTAGTTTCCAGCGCGCCCGGCGCTTTGCCTTTGCCGCCTGCCGGAATCAAACGGTCAGTGGCGGCCAGGATAAACTGCCACTCATCGGCACTAAAAAAGATCGGTTTGTAATCGGCTAACTCCGGTGCGGCCATCTCTGCCGCCTGTGCCGCAGTAATGCCTTTGAAGACCAGTTCACTTAATGGCAACGCCAGCAGTGAACCGAGCAAAAATTTACGCCTGGTGGTGGGTTTTTCTAAAAGCATATCCGCACGACTCTCATCTGCTAAATACCCGCTTTATTTGTTATGAAGCTGAAAGGCTGAGTGCAGGCGGAAAATTCCCCGCAGAGATCAACGCACGCGGCACAGACGACGGCAGAACAGACAAGGGCAGGTAGAATTATGGTTCGGTGACTAACGGAACTTATCGGTTAATAACCTGGCAATCTTAGGGATATAGATATGTCTGGATGTAAAAATTGAATTTAAGATGTGTCTTAGTAAAAGTTTATCATGGTGTTGCGAAAGGGTTGCGGAGAGGTAAAAGATTTACAGCGCGGAAATCGGGGGTAAAACCGCATAAACATCGGGTATTTAACTCTTTTAACGCAGGAATGAGGGTTATTATTTTCGCCCTGTCATCATCACGCCAGATAACCGATAAAAAAATATCATACTTCCATACAAGAGAATCATTCTCATCGTTAACACTATAGTGACTTTGATAGTCATACAATCAGACTGTGCGCAATTTGTGATCGGCTGAGTAAAACCGGCTTTATTCCGCCCGCTGTAAAATGACAATAAAATAATTACTGACCGTCATTATCTTATTTTGTCTCTTTGCCTGAATGACTACGCTAATAATTGTGCAAAGCTCATAAGAAACCCGCATTTGGAGATTATCCGGCGCCCGATAGAGTAGAGCTATCAACGACTCAGGATAACCCTCCATGCGAAAAACACTCTTGTCCCTGTTTACGGCTGTGGCACTGGTTCACCCGGCACACGCCGCCACGCCTGGCGACACGCTGGTAATTGCCGTTCCGCTTGATGGCATCATCAGTTTCGACCCGGCGGAAAGTTTTGAGACCGTCAGCAACAGTAGCCTGCGCAATATCTACCAGACGCTACTGGAGCCTGATCATCAGAATCCGCAGCAGCTCTCGCCGCTGGCGGCTACGCGCTGGCAGGCAGGCAAAACGCCTCATAGCCTGGTGTTTGATCTTAATCCGCAGGCCCGCTTCGCCAGTGGTCATCCCGTGACCGCACAGGATGTGGTCTTCTCATTAACCCGTGCAGTAAAACTCAATAAAGCGCCCTCTTTTATTCTGGGTGAATTTGGCTGGACGCCAGAAAACATCGATCAGCAGTTCACGGTAATTAATGACCACCAGCTTGAACTGCGCTGGCCAGCGGAGATCGGCAGCGATCTGGCGCTGCGCCTGCTGACCGCGCCGGTCTCCTCCATCGTCGACAGCAAACTGGCGCAGCAGCACGCCAGCAACAACGATTACGGTAATAGCTGGCTGAAGGTGCACTCCGCCGGCAGCGCCGCCTATGCCATAAAACAGTTTGTGCCGCTGCAGGCGCTGGTGCTGGAAGCCAATCCCAATAGCATCCGGAAGCCGCATCTGAAGCGGGTATTGCTAAAAGGTGTGGCCGATCCGGGCAGCCGCCGTCTGCTGATCCAGCAGGGTGATGTGGATGTCGCCTATCAGCTCGGCCCGGATCAGATTACCGCGCTGAAGAACACCGCCAATGTGCGTATTGATGCCTTCCCGTCCAGCCTGGTTTATTACATCGGCTTTAACACTCAAAGCCCACAGCAACCGGCGCTGGGGAATCCGGCGCTGTGGCAGGCGGCACGCTGGCTGGTTGACTATGACAGCCTGGCGAACCAGCTGCTGAAAGGTCAGTACCGCATTCATCAGAGCTTCCTGCCGGACGGCTTCGATGGTGCACTGAACACGACACCGTTCCATTACGATCTGAAAAAGGCACAGGCGATACTGCAAAAAGGCGGCATCAAACCTGGCACCCATATCGCGCTGACGGTGGTGAACCAGCCGCCTTACATTGATGTGGCGCAGGCACTGCAGGCCAGCTTTGCCAAAGCGGATGTGCAGCTTGATATCCAGCCGGTGGCGGAATCGGAGCTGTGGAGCAAAATGCGCAGCCGGGACTTCCAGGCCATCTTTACTTACTGGGGCGCGGACTACATCGATCCCAACACCAATGCCAGCACCTTTGCCTATAACGTGCCGGGCGGCGGCAAAACCCTGGCGTGGCGCGTCGGCTGGACGATTCCGGAGCTGAGTGCACAGACCCGTGCCGCCGCCGGAGAGAGCGATGCGGTGAAACGTCGCAACCTCTACACCGGGCTGCAAACCCGCATCCAGCAGGATTCGCCGTTTGTCATGCTGTTACAGGGCGCAACCCAGGTGGCGGTGCGCAGCAACCTCAGTCACCTGCAGCAGGGCATCGGGGTCAGCCTGCTCAATTTTGAAGAGGTTCAGAAGTAAACCACTGTTGCTGGCCGCTGCTCCCCGGGCAGCGGCCTTTTTTTGGTGAATAGTTCTCCTCCTGTGCCGCTCCGGCTTGCTATCCTTCAGGCATAACCTTCAGCCTGAGAGTGGAAAATCATGACTTCCCCGCTACTGATTGCCCGTACGCCAGACGTCGAACTTCATCTGTTGCCGCAAATGGCCAACCGCCATGGCCTGATCACCGGCGCGACCGGCACCGGTAAAACCGTTACGCTGCAGAAACTGGCTGAATCGTTCTCCGCCAGCGGCGTGCCGGTCTTTATGGCTGATGTTAAAGGCGATTTGACCGGCGTGGCGATGGCTGGCCAGTCCAGCGAAAAGCTGCAGGAGAGGCTGGCGAAAATCGGCGTCACCGACTGGCAGCCGCAGAGCAATCCGGTGGTGCTGTGGGATATCTTCGGCGAGAAAGGCCATCCGGTTCGCGCTACCGTCTCTGATCTCGGGCCGCTGCTGCTGGCGCGACTGCTGAACCTGAATGAGGTGCAGAGCGGCGTATTGCAGATTATTTTCCGCATCGCCGATGACCAGGGTTTACTGCTGCTGGACTTCAAAGATCTGCGCGCCATGACCCAGTACATCGGTGACAACGCCAAAAGCTTCCAGACCCACTACGGCAATATCAACAGCGCCTCGGTCGGCGCCATCCAGCGCGGGTTACTGACGCTGGAGCAACAGGGCGCGGAGCACTTCTTTGGTGAACCGATGCTGGATATCGCCGACTGGATGCGTGTCGACAGCAACGGCAAAGGCGTCATCAACATCCTCTCTGCTGAGAAGCTCTACCAGATGCCGAAACTCTACGCCACCAGCCTGCTGTGGCTGCTGTCGGAGCTTTATGAGCACCTGCCGGAAGCGGGCGATCTCGATCAGCCAAAGCTGGTGTTCTTCTTTGATGAGGCGCACCTGCTGTTCACCGACGCGCCGCCGGTGCTGCTGGAGAAAATAGAACAGGTCATGCGGCTGATCCGCTCCAAAGGGGTCGGCGTCTGGTTCGTCACCCAGAACCCGGCAGATATTCCCGATCGGGTGCTGGGCCAGCTTGGCAACCGCGTTCAGCACGCGCTGCGAGCCTTCACCCCCAAAGATCAGAAAGCGGTAAAAACCGCCGCCGATACCCTGCGCGCCAACCCAGCGTTTGACAGCGTCGAGGCGATTCAGGCGCTGGGCACCGGCGAAGCGCTAATCTCCTTCCTGGATGCCAAAGGCAGTCCGTCGGTGGTGGAACGGGCCATGGTGATCGCACCTGGCTCACGTATGGGTCCGGTCACAGGCGATGAACGCAACGGCCTGATCAACCATTCACCGCTCTATGGCAAATATGACAGCGAAGTTGATCGCGAATCGGCATTTGAGAAGCTGCAAAAAGGGTTTCAGGCCGCCAGCGATCAGGCCAGTGCGCCTCCGGCGAAAGGCGACGATGTCGCGGTAGATAACGGCATTCTCGGCGGGCTGAAAGAGATCCTGTTTGGCCGAACCGGCCCGCGCGGCGGCAAGCACGATGGCATGGTGCAGACCATGGCGAAAAGCGCCACGCGCCAGATTACCAATCAGATCATCCGTGGCGTACTCGGCAGCCTGCTGGGTGGTCGCCGCCGATGAAACCGGCTCTCTGCTAAGATCAGGATATGGATAAACAACACGAACTGAAACGGACGAAACGTCTGGCGCTGCTGCTGTTACTGCTGGCTGCAATTACCTTTATCGTTACGCTTTTTCTGCCGCCCGGCTTCTGGGTCAGCGGCGTAAAAGCGATTGCGGAAGCTGCGATGGTCGGCGCGCTGGCGGACTGGTTCGCGGTGGTCGCACTGTTCCGGCGCGTGCCGGTGCCCTTTATCTCGCGTCATACCGCCATCATTCCGCGAAACAAAGATCGTATCGGTGAAAACCTCGGTCGCTTTGTGCAGGAGAAGTTTCTTGATACCGACTCGCTGCTCAATCTGATTCGCCGTCACGATCCTTCCAACCTGCTGGCGCAATGGCTGAATGCGCCGGGCAATGCTGACCGCATTGGCCGCCATCTGCTGCAGGTCATGCGCGGCTTCCTTGATCTGACCGATGACACACGGATCCAGAATTTCATGCGCCGCGCAGTACATCGCGCCATCGACAAGGTCGATCTCAGCCAGACCAGCGCCCTGCTGCTGGAGAGCCTGACGAAAAACAACCGTCATCAGGCGCTGCTGGACGCGGCAATCGAACAGCTGCTGAAGCTGCTGCATAAGCCCAGTACCCGCGAGTTTATTGCCATGCAGCTGGTGCGCTGGCTGAAACGCGAGCATCCGATCAAAGCCAAAATGTTGCCGACCGAATGGCTGGGCGAGCACAGCGCCGAGCTGGTGGCAAACGCGGTCGATTCACTGCTGGATGATGTGGCGCTGGATCAGGGGCATGAGCTGCGCCTCGGCTTCAATCGGGCGGTCGACAAACTGATCGTTAAACTGCAGAACGACCCGGAAATGGCAGAGCGTGCCGAGGAGATCAAAGGCTGGCTGAAAGAGGATGCCTCGTTTAACCGCTACATCGGCGAGCTGTGGAATGATATGCGCAACTGGCTCAAGGCGGATCTCAGCAGTGATGATTCACGAGTGCAGGAGAAAGTGCGCGGTGCAGCATTGTGGCTGGGCGAAACCCTGGCGGCCGACCCGGCGCTGCGTGACTCGATGAATCAGCATCTGGAACAGGCCGCACGCAGCGTTGCACCAGAGTTTGCTGGCTTCCTGACGCGTCATATCAGCGACACCGTGAAGAGCTGGGATGCACGCGACATGTCGCAGCAGATCGAACTTAATATCGGCAAAGATCTGCAGTTTATCCGCATCAACGGCACGCTGGTTGGCGGCACCATCGGGCTGATTCTCTACCTGTTGTCGCAGCTGCCCCAGTTACTCCCGCTGCTGAGCCGATAACCGCCTGGTTTAGCCGGATTGGGGTGGATAGAGGCCAAACTCGGTGATAATGGCGCTAACAAAGCTGCGGATTTTCACCGTCTGGCGGCGGCCCGCCGGAATCAGCACATGCATGGGTCGTGCTGGCCCGGCATAATCGGGCAGCACCTGGACCAGCCGGCCCTGTCTGATCTCTTCAGAGAGAATGGAGGCCGGTCCCAGGGTAATGCCATAACCCTCAAGCGCCGCATGCAGCAGCGCTTTCCAGTCATTCGACCGCATGCGCCCCTGCGGATGTACCTCTTCAACCTTACCGGCCTGACTGAATACCCAGCGGCAGGGTTTTGAGGGCGACCAGATGCCATAAACGAGACAGGCGTGGTTCACCAGCTCTGCTGGCGTGGCAGGCACACCGTGCCGCGCCAGATAGGCTGGCGACGCGCAGGCTATCAGCCGGTAGGGCTGCAGTGGATGGGCGATGATCGAACTGTCCGCCAGCGCACCAATCCGGATCACCACCTCATAACCCTCTTCAAACGGATCGACCAGCCGATCGCTGAGTTCAAGATCGACCTGCGTTTCCGGAAACCGGTCAAGATAGCGGGTCACAAACGGCGCCAGGCTAAAAGAACCAAACGTGACCGGGGCGCTGACCTTCAGCGTACCGGACGGCCGCTGCTGCATATCCAGCGCGATCGCATCTGCTTCCTGCACCTCTGCCAGCACGATTTTGCAGCGTTCGTAATAGTTGCGGCCCACATCCGTCAGGCTTTGTCGTCGGGTGGTGCGATGCAGAAGTAGCGTACCGAGATGCTTCTCCAGCATGGCGATATGCTTCGCCACCATCTGCGGTGAGATTTGCAAGTGCCCGGCTGCGGCGGCAAACGAGCCCGATTCCGCGACGGTAACAAACACGTTCATGCTGGTAAACCGATCCATGATTCCCTCCTGTTGGTTGTTTATATTGCGTCTGTTTGTCGATTTATTCACCTCCTGTTTTTAATTAAGGTCAGTGCGTGAAACTCATCGAGGAGAAACGTATGAAAATAGGCATTATTGGCGCAGGCTTTGTTGGCCGGGCGATTGCAAAACTGGCGATTCAGGCGGGACATCAGGTGATGCTCAGCAACTCGCGCGATCCACGAACGCTGTTCAGCCTGAAACCGATGATTGGCTGTGAAACCGGCACCGCCACCGAGGCCGCAGAGTTCGGCGAAGTGGTGGTGATTGCCGTGCCGCTCACGGCAACGGAACAACTTCCGGCCACAGAATTGCGGGGAAAAATCGTGCTTGATGCGGTCAATTACTATCCCGACCGCGATGGCGAAATTGAAGAGCTGCTCAATGGCCGCATCAGCACCAGTGAACGGCTTGCCCGCCTGCTTCCTGACAGCCGCGTCACCAAGGCATTCAATGCCATCCGCATGACCGATCTTGAAACGCAGGGCCTGCCGCCGGGCGATGCTAACCGGCAGGCATTACCGCTGGCGGGAGATGATAGCGAAGGGAAAGCGACCGCCACGGCATTATATGAAGCCTTTGGATTTGATGCCGTGGATGCGGGCTCGTTAGCGGAAGGCTGGCGTTTCGAGCGTGGGACGCCCGCCTATTGCGTAGCCCTGAACAGAGAGCAACTCACCAGGACACTGAAAGAGACGACCCGGCACTCCGCATAAACAGGGCATCAGCGCAGAATAAAGCCGCTCACCGTCGCTGAAACCGCATCTTCCAGACGACTGCTAAACGTAAAGCGATGGAAGCCTGCCCTGAGCCTGAACACCGGTCACAAAAAAGGCCGCTTGCGCGGCCTTTTCTTTTACTGCATTCATTGCGCTTAGCGCCGCTTAATCAACATAAACATACTGATAGCGAAGAACGCAAAACTCGGCAGAATCGCTCCCAGAATCGGCGGCAGACCGTAAACCAGGCTCAGCGGACCGAAAATCTGGTCCAGCACGTAGAACAGGAAGCCAAAGCTGATACCGGTCACCACGCGTACACCCATCGACACGCTACGCAGCGGACCAAAGATAAACGACAGCGCCATCAGCATCATCACCGCCACCGACAACGGCTGGAAGATTTTGCTCCACATATTCAGCTGATAACGTCCCGATTCCTGGCCGCTCTGCTTCAGATATTTACTGTAGCTATGCAGACCGCGAATCGATAACGCGTCCGGATCCAGCGCAACCACACCCAGCTTGTCCGGCGTCAGATTGGTTTTCCACTCGCCACTCAGGCTCTGTGAACCGGTAATCTGCTTCGGATCGGTCAGGTTAGACTCATCAACCTGCGACAGTATCCAGCGCTTCTTAGCCGCATCCCAGGTCGCCGTCGCCGCGTAACGCACGCTCTGCAGACGACGCTGATCGTTAAAGCTGTAGATGCTCACGCCATCAATTTCGTTGTCGCCTTTGATGCGCTCGATAAAGATAAAGCTATTGCCATCTTTCGCCCACAGACCGTTCTGTGTTGAGACCAGCGCACCGCCGTAAAGCTGCTGCGCCCGGTAATTACGCGCCATCTGCTCGCCCGACGGCGCAACAAACTCGCCAATCGCCATGGTCAGCAGCACCAGCGGAATCGCTGTTTTCATCACTGACAGCGCAACCTGCATGCGGGTAAAGCCCGCCGCTTGCATCACCACCAGTTCACTACGCTGCGCCAGCGCACCCAGTCCCAGCAGCGCGCCCAACAGAGCCGCCATCGGGAAAAAGATCTCAATATCTTTGGGTACGCTCAGCAGGGTGTAGTAACCGGCACTCAGCGCGTTGTAGCTGCCCTGGCCGGTCTTGCGCAGCTGATCGACGAACTTGATGATGCCGGAAAGCGACACCAGCATGAACAGCGTCAGCATAATGGTATTGAAAATGGTTTTACCGATATAGCGGTCAAGTACGCGAAACATCAGACCGACCCTCCGCGGGTAAAGCGGGCGCGAATCCGACGCATCGGCACCGTATCCCACAGGTTAAGGAGCACCGCCAGCACCAGATAGCTGATATTCACCACCCACATCCAGAGCGCCGGATCAAGCCGCCCTTTCGCGCCGCTCGACTTCAGCGAGCTCTGCAACAGGAAGAAAATCAGATAGAGCATCATGGCGGGCAGCATCGACAGCACGCGCCCCTGACGTGGGTTCACCACGCTGAGCGGCACCACCATCAGCGCCATCACCAGCACCGCGAACACCAGCGTCAGACGCCAGTGCAGCTCGGCCTGAAACTCAGGTGTCTTGTTTGCGAACAGGTCGGTCAGACTCGCCTGTTCTGCATCGTTAGGATCGAGCGTTGCCGCTTTATAACCCACAATGGCCTGATAATTGGTGAAGTCGGTGATACGGAAATCACGCAGCAGTGCGGTGCCCTCAAAACGGGTGCCTTTATCCAGCGTCACCACCTGCGAGCCATCTTTATGCTGCTCCATGTGACCGCTGTCAGCCAGCACCACTGAAGGACGCGCGTTGCCCTTTGGCCGTAACTGCGCCAGGAACACGTTACCAAAGTTGTTGCCCTTCACATCCTCGACAAACAGTACGGCGCTGCCGTCACTGGAGGTCTGAAACTGTCCGGCGGCCATTGCTGCCGCACCCGGGTTCGCTTTGGCGTTCTGCGTCACCTCATCCTGATAGCGGGATGACCATGGTCCCAGCCAGATGACGTTCACGGCCGCCACTATCGAGGTAAACAGCATCAGCACCATCGCCGCTTTTACCAGGACGGCCTTACTCAGGCCGCAGGCGTGCATCACGGTAATTTCACTTTCCGTGTAGAGCCGCCCCAGCGTCATCAGGATCGCCAGAAACAGACTTAAGGGCAGTATAAGTTGTGCCATTTGAGGCACACCGAGTCCTAACAAGGTCAGAACGAGGTTTGTCGGCACTTCGCCATCCACCGCGGCACCCAGGATCCTGACTAACTTCTGACAAAAGAAGATGAGTAGCAGGATAAACAGGATAGCCAGCTGGCTTTTGAGCGTTTCCCGAACCAGATATCTAATGATGATCACGCTTAGTACGCCTGTGAAAACTTGTCTTTTTGCAGGAAAATCGCTAGTTTCAACGCTTATCAGCCATTTTTCTTCATCAATGGCCGTCGCCGTAGCTAAATTTGTATGAAAAACGCGTCCGGGTGGTGAAAAAACAACATCTTGTCACCCTGATTCATTATGACCTCCAGCAGCAGAATGTCATGCTGCGACGATGAATAAATGGGTCATGAGCGCGCTACATTCTAGCGGCAGCAGCGGCCGTTGTCTTTAAGATTCAGGAGAGTGCATGGAGTTCAGTGTAAAAAGCGGAAGCCCGGAAAAACAGCGCAGTGCCTGCATTGTCGTTGGCGTTTTCGAACCGCGTCGTCTGTCACCGATTGCCGAGCAGCTGGATAAAATCAGCGACGGCTACATCAGCGCCCTGCTGCGCCGCGGCGAGCTGGAAGGAAAAGTGGGCCAGACACTGCTGCTGCATCATGTGCCAAATATCCTGTCCGAGCGTATTCTGCTGATTGGCTGCGGTAAAGAGCGTGAGCTGGATGAACGCCAGTACAAGCAGGTCATTCAGAAAACCATTAACACGCTCAACGACACCGGCTCAATGGAAGCGGTCTGCTTCCTGACCGAGCTGCATGTCAAAGGCCGCAACACCTACTGGAAAGTGCGTCAGGCAGTAGAGACCTCAAAAGAGGCGCTCTACAACTTTGACCAGCTGAAAAGTAACAAAGCGGAGCCACGTCGTCCGCTGCGCAAGCTGGTCTTTAACGTGCCGACCCGCCGTGAACTGACCAGCGGCGAACGGGCGATCCAGCATGGATTAGCGGTCGCTGCCGGTATGAAAGCGGCTAAAGATCTCGGCAACATGCCACCTAATATCTGTAACGCCGCCTATCTGGCGTCACAGGCGCGTCAGCTGGCGGATGCCTTCAGCAAAAATGTCACCACCCGCGTCATCGGCGAACAGCAGATGAAAGAGCTGGGCATGAACGCCTATCTCGCGGTCGGGGCCGGTTCGCAAAACGAATCGCTGATGTCGGTAATTGAGTACAAAGGCAATCCGGATGCGGAAGCACGTCCGATTGTGCTGGTGGGTAAAGGGCTGACCTTTGACTCCGGCGGCATCTCCATCAAGCCTGCCGACAGCATGGACGAAATGAAGTATGACATGTGCGGCGCGGCCGCCGTCTATGGCGTGATGCGTATGGTGGCAGAGCTGAATCTGCCGCTGAACGTGGTCGGCGTGCTGGCAGGCTGTGAAAACATGCCGGATGGCCGGTCGATGCGTCCGGGCGACGTGCTGACCACCATGTCTGGCCAGACGGTTGAGGTGCTGAACACCGACGCTGAAGGCCGCCTGGTCCTGTGCGATGCGCTGACCTATGTTGAACGTTTCGATCCGGAAGTGGTGATTGACGTTGCGACGCTGACCGGTGCCTGCGTGATTGCGCTGGGTCATCACATCAGCGGCCTGCTGTCGAACCACAATCCGCTGGCGCATGAGCTGATCAGCGCCTCGGAGCAGTCAGGCGATCGCGCCTGGCGTCTGCCGATGGCGGATGAGTTCCAGGAGCAGCTGGAGTCCAACTTTGCCGATATGGCGAACATTGGTGGCCGTCCCGGCGGCGCGATTACCGCCGCCTGCTTCCTGGCACGCTTTGCCCGCAAATATAACTGGGCACACCTGGATATCGCCGGTACCGCCTGGCGCTCCGGCAAGGCCAAAGGCGCCACCGGACGTCCGGTGCCGATGCTGTCGCAATTTCTGTTGAATCGGGCAGGATTGAACGGCGACGATTAAGCGCCCTCTTTTCTGACAGCAAGGGCGGATATCATTCCGCCCTTGATCTTCTGATGAGCAAACCGATGAAAAACGCAACCTTCTACGTGCTGGAAACCGATGCAACGAGCGATGGCCTTAGCGCCGTTGAAGCGCTGGTGTGCAATCTGGCGGAAACACGCTGGCGGGCCGGAAAGCGGGTGTTGATCGCCTGCGAAGATGAACAGCAAGCCATTCGTCTCGACGAAGCGCTGTGGCAACGACCGGCAAACGCCTTCGTGCCGCATAACCTGGCGGGTGAAGGCCCGCGCTACGGTGCGCCGGTTGAGCTGGCCTGGCCACAGCGTCGCGGCAGTTCACCGCGTGACCTGCTGATTAGCCTGCTGCCCCACTTCGCAGATTTTGCTACTGCTTTCCATGAAGTGATAGACTTCGTTCCTTACGAAGACACGCTCAAACAACTGGCGCGCGACCGCTATAAAGCGTATCGCAGCGTTGGATTCCAATTGAATACGGCAGCGCCACCACAGCCGCAAACGACATAGCAGAAATGGAAAAGACATATAACCCGCAAGATATCGAGCAGCCGCTTTACGAGCATTGGGAAAAGCAGGGCTACTTCAAACC
Organism: Pantoea sp. OVA07A; assembly: GCF_019969975.1. Classification (NCBI taxonomy): domain Bacteria; kingdom Pseudomonadati; phylum Pseudomonadota; class Gammaproteobacteria; order Enterobacterales; family Erwiniaceae; genus Pantoea; species Pantoea sp. OVA07A. Next base: position 319,990 of record NZ_JAHXYM010000002.1, read on the forward strand.
GAATGGCGATACCAGCCAGGAAAGCTTTTGCATCATGATCCCGCCGCCGAACGTCACCGGTAGCTTGCACATGGGTCACGCCTTCCAGCAAACCATCATGGACACCATGATCCGTTACCAGCGCATGCAGGGGAAAAATACCCTGTGGCAGGCGGGTACTGACCACGCGGGCATCGCCACGCAGATGGTGGTTGAGCGCAAAATTGCGGCTGAAGAGGGCAAGACGCGCCAGGACTATGGCCGTGATGCGTTCATCGACAAAATCTGGCAGTGGAAAGCAGAATCCGGCGGCACCATTACCCGCCAGATGCGCCGTCTGGGCAACTCCGTCGACTGGGAGCGCGAGCGCTTCACCATGGACGATGGCCTTTCCAACGCCGTGAAAGAGGTGTTTGTTCGCCTCTATAAAGAGAACCTGATCTACCGTGGCAAACGCCTGGTGAACTGGGATCCAAAACTGCGTACCGCAATCTCCGATTTGGAAGTGGAAAACCGCGAGAGCAAAGGCTCGATGTGGCATATCCGCTATCCGCTGGCTGACGGCGCAAAAACCGCCGACGGTAAAGATTATCTGGTGGTCGCCACCACCCGTCCGGAAACCCTGCTGGGCGATACCGGCGTCGCCGTTAACCCGGAAGATCCACGTTACAAAGATCTGATCGGCAAATTTGTGATGCTGCCGCTGGTTGGCCGCCTGATCCCTATCGTTGGCGACGAACATGCCGACATGGAAAAAGGCACCGGCTGCGTCAAGATCACCCCGGCGCATGACTTCAACGACTATGAAGTCGGCCGTCGTCACAAACTGCCGATGATCAACATCCTGACCTTCGACGGCGATATCCGCGACCGTGCTCAGGTGTATGACACCAATGGCGAAGCCAGCGATGCCTGTTCCGATGAGATCCCGGCGGCTTTCCAGAACATGGAACGCTTCGCGGCGCGTAAAGCGATTGTTGCCGCTGTCGATGAACTCGGCCTGCTTGAAGAGATCAAACCCCACGATCTGACCGTGCCCTACGGCGACCGTGGCGGCGTGGTTATCGAGCCGATGCTGACTGATCAGTGGTATGTGCGTACCGCACCGCTGGCGAAAGTCGCGGTTGAAGCCGTTGAAAACGGCGACATCCAGTTTGTACCGAAGCAGTACGAAAACATGTACTTCTCCTGGATGCGCGATATTCAGGACTGGTGTATCTCCCGTCAGCTCTGGTGGGGTCACCGCATCCCGGCGTGGTATGACGACAACGGTAACGTCTACGTCGGCCGCACCGAAGACGAAGTGCGCGCCGAGAATAACCTGGCCGCCGATGTGGCGCTGCGTCAGGATGATGACGTGCTGGATACCTGGTTCTCCTCAGGTCTGTGGACCTTCTCCACCCTGGGCTGGCCGGAAAACACCGAAGCGCTGCGTACTTTCCATCCGACCAGCGTGCTGGTCAGCGGCTTCGACATCATCTTCTTCTGGATTGCCCGCATGATCATGCTGACCATGCACTTCATCAAAGATGAAAACGGCAAACCACAGGTACCGTTTAAAACCGTCTACATGACCGGTCTGATCCGTGATGAAGAAGGTCAGAAGATGTCGAAATCCAAGGGCAACGTGATTGACCCGCTGGATATGGTCGACGGCATTTCACTGGAAGCACTGCTGGAAAAACGCACCGGCAACATGATGCAGCCACAGCTGGCGGAGAAAATCCGCAAACGTACCGAGAAGCAGTTCCCGGACGGCATCGAGCCATCAGGCACCGATGCGCTGCGTTTCACCCTGGCGGCGCTGGCCTCTACCGGTCGCGACATCAACTGGGACATGAAGCGCCTGGAAGGCTATCGCAACTTCTGTAACAAGCTGTGGAACGCCAGCCGCTTTGTGCTGATGAACACCGAAGAGCAGGATTGCGGACAGAATGGCGGCGAAATGACGCTGTCGCTGGCAGATCGCTGGATCCTGACCGAGTTCAACAACACGGTGAAAGCGTACCGTGAAGCGCTGGATAGCTACCGTTTCGATATCGCGGCTAACCTGCTGTATGACTTCACCTGGAACCAGTTCTGCGACTGGTATCTGGAGCTGACCAAGCCGGTCATGAACAGCGGCAGTGAATCTGAACTGCGTGGCACCCGTCATACGCTGGTTCACGTGCTCGAGGCGCTGCTGCGTCTGGCGCATCCGATCATTCCGTTTATCACTGAAACCATCTGGCAGCGCGTGAAGGGGCTGAAGAATATCAGCGACGACACCATCATGCTGCAGCCTTTCCCGCAGTACGATGCGGCGAAAGAAGATGCCGAAGCGAAAGCGGACATCGAGTGGATGAAACAGGCGATCGTGGCGGTGCGTAATATCCGTGCCGAGATGAACATCGCACTGAGCAAGCCGCTGGATGTGCTGCTGCGTGACTGCTCGCCTGCGGCACTGCGTCGCGTTGAAGCCAACCGCAACTTCCTGTCGCGCCTGGCGCGTCTGGAAAGCCTGACCATTCTGCCTGCGGGCGAGAAAGGTCCGGTGTCGGTGACCAAACTGGTTGAAGGTGCAGAGCTACTGATCCCGATGGCGGATCTGGTGGATAAAACCGCCGAGCTGGAGCGTCTGGCGAAAGAGCTGGTTAAGCTGGATGTGGAAATCGAGAAGATCGAAACCAAGCTGGCGAACGAAGGCTTTGTTTCGCGTGCCCCGGAAGCGGTGGTGGCGAAAGAGCGCGAACGCGTAGCGGACCTGCAACAATCAAAAGCAAAACTGATTGAACAGCAGGCGGTCATTGCGGCGCTCTGATTGATTCCTCGCTCTGAAAAAACCCCGCGCTCTCGCGCGGGGTTTTTAATATCATTTTTTCGATGACACCCTTCTCGTCCTTGTTTCAGCAGCAAGATGATCATGACTCTTTTCTAATACAGACAGGCATCTTTTTTCCCGGTCACTTTCTGACGTTAACTGAGTAAGCGCCGTGCGGGCTTTTAAAAAGTACGCATCTGTTTCATCCGGAGTCGGCTCAATAAATGGCATGCCGCATAGCTTATTAACATTGCCTTGATTAACGTATTTCATTACCGCGCCAGGATTTTCAGGTAAGGCATAGGCCATCGCGATGTCCAGACCTTCCTGAAAAGAGGTTGCGCCTAAGAATGGCGATCGATTAAGAATGGGGTAAAGTTCAATCCAGCGTGTCCGGCCCTGAGAAAGATATTCTGTTATCTTGTCATAATCAGCATCTGAAAGTGAACTGCTGTCATTATTGCGGGATGCCGTAATCACTTTATCTGACAAAACATGTTCTGCAGAATTGAACCTTCCTGATGAACAGGAGACGGAAAACAATGCTAATAGCAAAATAATGAGCCATTTCATTTCACTATTAACTCCCTGTCGCCGCTATCCGCAATACTTTTTCTTACATTGAAAGACGCGACAATACAGCCATTCGAAGCGGTACCAAAGCCGTTATCTCCATGAATAAGAAACCCGGCGCGACCACACATATTGTTACCCGCATAAGGTATAAGACGGAGAACAAACCGTCCGGCTGTAGGATGCTTTGCCATAGGACTGGCAATCTTATACTTTCCTGCTGGCAAAGGACCTTTGTTCACCTCACATGCTAATGCAGGATCGTCTTTATATCCTTCAGCCCCGGCATATAACGCATCGAATTTATAGACACCATCTCGTGTAAAAGATCGCTTTCTGACGTCATAGACCCATGTCATACACGCTCCTTAAAATGACTCACAGAATTGCTGCGCCATTGATAGTTGAATTATGTGCGTTCCTTCCATGAATCGGAGTGCTGAATATTGCCATCACAGTACTTCCAGGTGATTTTTTCATAGCGCAGCGTTACTGACTCAAGATGGTTCATATTTTCAATGGATTTGATGTTATGCATGAGTGGATTAACCGACACCACTTTCACTCCTTCAATGAACATATTGAAGTACTCCTCTTCCTGGCCAGCGTGATTAATACGGTACCATTTTATTTCAGCTGACCTGAGTGTTTGCCCGGAGGAGACTGCTTTATAGAGATAAGGGCTGGATGAGTCGAATTCTTTTTCGAATTCTAATGCACTATGAACACGCGTTCCTGTGAGTTTACCGGTGTGAGGATCGACCGGTATGCTCAAACCATGCATGAAACTAAGTACTTCAATACTTCCTTCTCGATGTTGGACGTCAACTGATCCTTTGATATCTGCGCCACCATCATCTTTCAGCCATAGGTAAGCTGGAATTGCCATGAAATTAATCCTTTAATTAGCGTTAAAGATATTAACTTACAGGAGTAGTAGTCAGCATTTTTGATTTACATCAATTAAGACAAACAAATTGATTGTGAAGTAATCAGCACTATTAAGACCAGAGGATAGAAACAATCCCTTATTACTGAACATAGTAAGGTGTAAATGATAAAACAGATTTTCAAGTGACATTAAAAAACATGACGCTTTTAAAGCCTCCCTGCATTGTCAGGAATATTGCTTTTACATGACGATAATGTTACTTCTGGTAAATGTCTAACCGATTTACATAGCTCAACTCCCACATGATTTCTGACTCTCAGCACCTCCAGGTGCGGCCGATTACTGCCGCCGATAATCCGCATATCGCCCAGGTGATTCGCGACGTTTCCGCGGAGTTCGGCCTGACGGCTGACAAGGGCTACACCGTTTCCGATCCGCAGCTCGACCAGCTGTTTGAGCTCTACAGTGCCGAACAGAGCGCCTACTGGATTGTTGAGTATCAGGGCAAGGTGGTCGGCGGCGGCGGTGTTGCGCCGCTCGCCTGTAGCGCGCCCGATATCTGCGAACTGCAAAAGATGTACTTTCTGCCGGAGGTGCGCGGTCAGGGTCTGGCACGCGAACTGGCGCTGCGGGCGATAGAACATGCACGCAGCCACGGCTTCCGTCGCTGCTATCTGGAAACCACCGCCAGCCTGACGCGGGCCATTAAACTTTATGAGTCACTCGGCTTCGAGCATATCGACAGCGCGATGGGCTGCACAGGCCATGTCGATTGCGAAGTGCGTATGTTGCGGAAGTTATAAGCCGCGCTCTACGTAACTCATATCGTTGATGGATTCAATCACGAACTCTCCGCTGTCGGTATAGCGCAGCCGGGTTACGCTCGCATTGTCCAGCGTCTGGTTTAACGACGTATCGCCAAGCGCCTGCAGTAGCGCTGTAATCGCCAGGCCATGCGTGACCACCAGAACGTTACCGCCGCCCTGCTGCCGGGCCTGCTGCGCTATCTCAGTCAGGCTATCGACCATTCGCTTCGCAACCTGCTGATAGCTTTCGGCCATGCCTGCTGATTTAATGCCTCTCAGTGCCGGCGTGCCTGACGCTTCCGCCTGCCGGATAGCGTCTATGATCCTGTCGACATGAACCTTGCCTTTGCCATAGGCCTCCATTAGCGCCGTATCGGATGCAAATCCCAACTGATGAGCAGCATCGTTCAACATATTATTATTCAGATCGCCCTCATACAGGCCAAAGCCCACTTCCCGCAATTCCCGGCGTTCGTTCAGCGGCAGCGGTGTTTTCCATGCCTGCATTACAAGCTGTGCGGTTTCTCTCGCTCTGCCAGCATCGCTGGACCAGACGGCGATAAACGGGATCGTCTGCAGACCGCGTCCCAGCTTTTGCGCCACCTCTACCCCCGCTGGCGTTAGCGGAGTATCTGCCCATCCCTGCGCGCGATGCACCGTGTTGAACATCGTTTTACCGTGCCGCGTAACGTAGAGAGTAACATCGGCGGCAAGGGCTTCGCCTGCGACAGCCCCAACCACAATAAGAATCAGCAACGCTTTAAAAATTCTTTTCATCGTATTTTCCTTATCTGAACAGGTTTAATTTATACTCAACCGCGATCTCTGCAGAAAGGCTGGGAGAACGCATATATTTTCCTTGCGCATTAAAAACCGGCGTTTCTTTATTATTCTTATATGACCAGCCATAACCGAATAGCGTAAAGACCGATAAATCCTTCAGGGCCGGATGGGGTTCGATAAAGCGATTTATGAGCGCGACTTCCCCCGAACGTATACGCGTATTACGGTAATTAAACTGTCCATAGTTAATCTGAAACCCGCTAAAAATGCCTTTTGAAATTTCAAATTCCGTCTGCGACACCAGCGCCAGTTCTTTATCACGGGTATAATCTTTTCCGGCAGAGGTCAGGGCGTTGAAACGCCCACGGGTATTTTTTGTCAGCGGGCGCACATAATATCCCACCGCATTATGTTTGGGCGCCGAAGTCCAGGCGGCAGCGAATTTCTGTGTCCATCTGTCGTTAATCCAGTCTGCTTCACCGACATAGTGCCACGCGTGGTTATCGAACGATCTTTTGCTGGCCGCCATGCTTTTATAATTTTCCAGCCCCTGACTGCCATAAATTTGAGAGGACAAGCGCCAGTTCGGCGAGAGCGAGTAATTCGCTTCGATAACATGACGCCGCTGGTAGGCTTCTGCTTCGCCAAATGCGTAGGCGAGACGTCCGCGATCACCGGTATAGCTCAGTGCGCCGGTATAGATCGCATTAATTTTTCGTCGGTCCTGGGTTTGCAGGGCAAGACTCTCCGGCGAGTCGTGGCGAAGCGTTTTGGTCACGTAAGCCAAATCCAGCCGTATCTTCTGCACGTTCAGCGCGCCGCTATAGCCTGAGTAACTGTTGCGTGACAAGCGGTCCGTGGTGGTCAGCACGCCGATGTTTTTTAACTCCTGCCAGCCCGCTTTTCCTTTAAATCCCGCATTCACGTCCCCCAGCTTCACTTTCAGATAGCGTTCACCAAACTTGCTGAAGCCGTGCGCGTCAGCTTTTTGCTGATGACCGCCGCTGTCGTAAAGCAGGCCGCGCGTGGCAAAGTAGTCGCTGGCTCCCAGCCTGATCGCTCGGGTATAAGTTGCATCGAAACCCAGCCAGTCCCACTGATAGCCGGAACGAAAATTCAGGCTTGACGCCTGTCCCCAGGCATTATGAACGGTGGCAGGCTGCGCTTCATTTTCCTTGAGATACTTCCAGTGATTACGCAGTCTGAGATCGAGTTGCGAATCACGCAGGAAAGCATTGTCAGAGAACGATAATGCGTCGGAAAAGTCAGCCCATGCGCCAGATGGCTGCAAAAACAGTAAAATAAATAACGGAATACCGCGCTTTCCCCTCATGTTAATGACTCCTTCCATTAAATGCTTATTAGCAAAACTGGCCGGGCGAAAAAAGTCGCTGATTCTTTTCCCCGGCTATAGCCGGTGCAAAAAAAACCTGATTCACAACCCTCTCTGGCAAAGAGGCGTTATGAATCAGGTTTTGCTTGAAAAATAACAATCCTAATCCGGCAAGAGCACTATAGTTATTCCGCAAAGAAAAAACAGAAGAGATAAAATATTTTGTGAGGGGTCACTCAAATTATATTTAGCGGAAGTAACGTGTTCACATTAGATTAATGGTTAATATTTATATTTTTATTATTAATAAAATCAACCCGGTTCAATATAAAAAATAAACGGCCATCGTAAGAGCGCCGTTTACTCTAATCAGAACGCCGGTACGCCGCTGTGAAAGCGTAATTCGTTGTCGGGTTCGCTAATTAACCGCCCTTCTGTTGCCCCAATCGCCTGCACCCGCGGCGTGATGTCTCTGGTGGCAATCTGCGCCGCCAGGGTTAAATAGTCCTGATAATGCCGCGCCTCTGAGCGCAGCAGCGACAGATAGAACTTCGCCAGTTCGTCATCAAGATAAGGAGCCAGACTGGCGAAACGTTCGCAGGAGCGCGCCTCGATGTAAGCGCCGCATATCAGCTTATCCACCAGCGTTTCCGGTTCATGGGTGGTGACTTCGCGCAGCAGCGATTTGGCATAGCGGCTGGAAGTGATCTTCTGATAGACCAGCCCGCGCGACTGCATAATTTCCCACACCTGATAGAAGTGATGCAGCTCCTCTTTAATCAGCAGCACCATCTTCTCCACCAGCTCATCCGCCCACGGCAGCGCATTGCGCACGATGATACGTTTTGTCAGGTTCTTATGGGCGTTGATAAAGTCGCTGTCGCCATCTTCGCGGAAGATAAAATCTTCATAGGGTTTCAGCCACGCCAGAATGGCGTCGCCGCTGGGTTTGTCGGCAACATATTTGCGGATCAACCACACCGCGGTCTGTGCGGCTTTCAGTTCGCACACCAGATGGTCGGTTAACAGCAGGGTCAGATTTTCCGGCTTGCGCGCCTCATCAATCCAGGCCTGTGGCGTGCGGCAGTGCAGAAACTGATAGATAGGTTCAAGTAAGGGTGCGTAGTTCATGATGTTAAAACAGGTGGCAGGGGTGACAGGCGGAGAACTCTCCGCCCCGGCTACTTAGTGGCGAATACCATCATCATCTTCATCTTCGATGGCGTCGTCATCTTCATCTTCGGCATCGGGATCTTCAAAATAGGTGCCCCAGCCGTCGTAATCGACGTTGTACTTACCAATCAGGTTCACCAGCTGCTCAACCTGCACATCGATCAGTTCAGGCTTCAGGGCGGATTCGCTGATGATGTCGACGCACATCACGGTGGTGCCATCTTCCAGCTCCAGCTCTTCCGGCTCGGTCACTTCATAACCCAGCTTGAACGCATCAACGGCCGCTTTTTCCAGCGAATCAAAATTATTGCATGAGAGATGGTGCTCGATGGTATAGAGCGCATCAGGATCGCTGCCATCCTCCAGCAGCTCTTCGATAATCTGCCGCGTCTCTTCCTGCTGCTCTTCCAGTAATGCTTCATATGCCATGACGATATCCTCTCTGAGTTCGGCAATAATCAATTATTTTCCCATACTGCCCGTCGCGCCACTACACAAAACGAAAAGTTTATTAGCCCTGCACTTGAAAATGCATATTCATACGGTTAGATTGAATTTTAATTCACTTTAATGATTACCGGAGTGTTGTATGAGTCAGCTGTATCAGCGCCATTTCCTCAGGCTTCTGGATTTTACGCCCGCCGAGATTGATCACCTGCTTACCCTTTCCGCTGAATTGAAACGGGCGAAAAAAAGCGCCCAGGAAGTGCAGCATCTGAAAGGTAAAAACATCGCGCTCATCTTCGAAAAAGACTCGACCCGTACCCGATGCTCTTTCGAAGTTGCCGCTTACGATCAGGGTGCGAACGTCACCTATCTTGGCCCGAGTGGCAGCCAGATCGGCCATAAAGAGTCGATGCGCGACACCGCGCGGGTGCTGGGCCGGATGTATGATGGCATTCAGTATCGCGGTTACGGTCAGGAACTGGTGGAAACGCTGGCGGAACATGCCGGTGTGCCGGTGTGGAACGGCCTGACCACCGAGTTTCATCCGACCCAGCTGCTGGCCGATCTGCTGACCATGCAGGAGCATCTGCCGGGCAAAAAACTCAGCGAGATGACGCTGGTTTATGTAGGTGATGCGCGCAACAACATGGGCAACACCATGCTGGAAGCCGCCGCACAGGTGGGGCTGGATCTGCGTCTGGTGGCACCAAAGAGCTGCTGGCCAGAGGAGCAACTGGTGGTGCAGTGCCGCGCAGCCGCGCAGCAGACCGGCGGGAAAATTACCCTCACCGAACATATTGCCGACGGCGTGAAAGGCGCTGACTTTATCTACACCGATGTCTGGGTGTCGATGGGCGAAGCCAAAGCGGTGTGGGCCGAGCGTATCGCGCTGCTGCGTGACTATCAGGTGAACCGGGCGATGCTCGATCTGACCGGCAACCCGCAGGTTAAATTTCTGCACTGTCTGCCCGCCTTCCACGACGATCAGACCACGCTGGGCCAGCAGATGGCGGAACAGTACGATCTGCCCAACGGCATGGAAGTGAGCAACGAGGTGTTCGAATCACCACACAGCATTGTGTTCGACCAGGCTGAGAACCGGATGCACACGATTAAAGCGGTAATGGTGGCCACGCTGGGCCAGCGCTGACCGACCAGCATCGTGCGGCTGAGGACGCTGAGTTGCGTCTGCTCATACCGGCCTATTCATCCGCCTGACCTGGCCCGGCCTCCGAGCGGCCAGGCAGGCGCAAACGTTTTCCTCTTGCTGACCCACCGCGAACGGGTATAATGCGGCCCAATTTGCCGGAGGAAATATGCTACAGCACAGCGGACAATTTGACGCTCAATCACGCCTGACCGCAGGCGGTGCTACTGTTTCTTTCGGTCATCGACCCGATCTTAAAAAAGCCCCTTAAGCAGGGGCTTTTTTTTGTCCGCAATCCGGCCGCGCAGAGGAGAAAGCTATGGCTAACCCGCTATATCGCAAGCACATTATTTCAATTAACGACCTCAGTCGTGAAGAGCTGGAACTGGCGTTGCACACCGCCGCAAAGCTGAAAGCCCACCCGCAGCCGGAACTGCTGAAGCACAAGGTTATCGCCAGCTGCTTCTTTGAGGCGTCGACCCGTACCCGCCTGTCGTTTGAAACCGCCATTCATCGCCTCGGCGCGTCAGCGGTGGGCTTTGCTGACGGCAGTAATACGTCGCTGGGCAAAAAGGGCGAAACCCTGGCCGACACCATTTCAGTGATTAGCACCTACGTCGATGCCATTGTGATGCGTCACCCGCAGGAAGGCGCGGCGCGGCTGGCGACCGAATTCTCCGGTGGCATCCCGATTCTCAACGCCGGTGACGGCGCGAACCAGCATCCGACCCAGACGCTGCTTGATCTCTTCACCATTCAGGAGACGCAGAGCCGTCTTAATCAGCTGAATGTGGCGATGGTCGGCGACCTGAAGTATGGCCGCACCGTCCACTCCCTGACCCAGGCGCTGGCGAAGTTTGACGGCAACCGCTTCTTCTTTATCGCGCCCGATGCGCTGGCGATGCCGGCCTATATCACCGATATGCTGGATGAGAAGAATATCAGCTGGTCACGTCACGACAGCTTTGAAGAGGTGATGCCGCAGCTCGATATCCTCTACATGACGCGGGTGCAGAAAGAGCGGCTCGATCCGTCAGAATATGCCAACGTCAAAGCGCAGTTCATTCTGCGCGCTGCCGATCTCGCTACAGCGCGCGACAATATGAAGGTACTGCACCCGCTGCCGCGCATCGACGAAATCACCACCGATGTCGATAAAACCCCGTATGCCTGGTATTTCCAGCAGGCGGGTAACGGCATCTATGCGCGCCAGGCTCTGCTGGCACTGGTTTTAAACAGCGAACTCGCCCTGTAAGGAGATACCCCCATGACGCAGGACAACAAACTGCAGGTCGAAGCGATCAAACGCGGCACGGTCATCGACCATATTCCGGCGCAGATCGGCTTTAAATTGCTCTCTCTGTTCCGGCTGACCGAAACCGATCAGCGCATTACCATTGGCCTGAATCTGCCCTCAGGCGAGATGGGCCGCAAAGATCTGATCAAGATTGAGAACACCTTTCTCACCGACGATCAGGTCAATCAGCTGGCGGTCTATGCGCCCCATGCCACGGTCAACCGCATCGACGACTATGAAGTGGTCGCAAAGATCGCCCCGACGCTGCCGGACCACGTTGAACGGGTGCTGACCTGCCCGAACAGCAACTGCATCAGCCGCAGCGAGCCGGTCTTCTCCAGCTTTGCCGTGAAGCAGCGCGCCGACGATGTGCATCTGAAGTGCAAATATTGCGAAAAAGAGTTCGCCCGCCATGTGGTGCTGGGTCACTGGTAATCGCCCTGCCCGACCTTATAATGGGCAACACCGGCGGCATCGCCGCCTGACGACGTAATCAAAGGAGCAATGATGTCTCGTGAAATCAGTACTGAAAAAGCCCCTGCCGCTATCGGCCCCTATGTTCAGGGTGTCGATCTGGGCAGCATGATCATCACCTCTGGCCAGATCCCGGTGGATCCGGCGACCGGCCAGGTGGCGGATGACGTTGCCGCACAGGCGCGTCAGTCACTGGAAAATGTGAAGGCGATTGTTGAAGCAGCAGGTCTGAAGGTCGGCGACATCGTGAAGACCACGGTGTTCGTAAAAGATTTAAATGACTTCGCCACGGTCAATGCGGCTTATGAGGCGTTTTTCACCGAGCATGAAGCGCACTTCCCGGCGCGTTCCTGTGTCGAAGTGGCGCGTCTGCCAAAAGATGTGAAGATCGAAATCGAAGCGATTGCCCTTCGTCGCTAATCTCCGTTGTTAACATCTATTGTTAACGAGGGCGCCCGCCTCTCTCCGGCTATCCCGGAGAGAGGCGGTGAATCGCTTAACGCTTAGCCGGTCGCCACAGCCACAGCAGCGCTATCGCCAGCGCAAACAGCACGCCAAAACCGACGCCCGTCGCCACCGCAGGGGCACCCGCCTTGATCGCCAGCGTATAGAGCCCCAGCATGATCAGCATGGCGCTGTTCTCACCCAGATTCTGCACCGCAATCGCATTACCTGAACCGACGCTCTCTTTGCCCCGCGCCTGCAACAGCGCATTCAGCGGCACCACAAAGAAACCGCCCAGCGCGCCAATCAGCATCAGCACCAGATAGGCATTCAGCAGAGAATGCTGCAGCGCGAAGACGACGACCATCACACCAATCAGCACACCGGCTGGCATACAGCGACGCACGGTTTCAAGCGTCACCAGCTTCGCCGCCGCCGCCGCCCCAATCACAATCCCGATCGCCACCATAGCATTCAGGGTCGTTGGTGTGGTGTTGTCACTGATGCCCAGCGCCACCGGCACCCACAGCACCAGCAGAAAACGCAGCGTCACGCCTGCGCCCCAGAACAGGCTGGTGCCGAGCAGCGAGAAGCGCGTTTCCGCATCACGCCATAGCAGCGCGGCGGCACTGAAGAAGCTGCGTGTCATCATGCCAAACTGCCAGCTCTGCCCCGGACGCGCCGCCTGCAGTTTCGGGATAAACAGGTTGGCTACCACGGCAATGCCGTAGGTCAGCGCACAGATCCCCAGCGCCGCCAGCAGATGCCAGTCAGCCAGCATCCCGCCCGCCACTGAGCCGAGCAGAATGGCGGCGATGGTCGATCCCTCCATCAGCCCGTTGGCTTTCACCAGCTTCTCACCGTGGGTGATCTCACCGAGGATGCCATATTTAGCCGGGGAGTAGGCCGCTGCGCCAGCGCCCACCAGGGTATATCCGAGGAAGGGGTTGAAGCCGAAGCAGATCACCAGCGCGCCCAGCAGCTTCAGGCTGTTGGCGAGCATCATCACCCGCCCTTTTGCCATGCTGTCCGCCACCTGACCGACAAACGGTGCCAGCAGAATGTAGGCCGCGACAAAGAGCATCTGCAGCACCGGCTGGCTCCAGTCGGGATAGAACTGGCTTTTCAGTACGGCCAGCGTGGCAAACAGCAGCGCGTTATCGCCGAAGGCCGAAAAGAACTGGGCGATAATCACGGCGATCATGCCGCGTGACATCAGCGGCGCATTACGATCAAGGCTCATGCCTGCTCCTCTTCCGCCATTTTTTTCAGCGTGACGTAATCGGGTTTACCGCTGCCCAGCTGCGGCAACTGCTTCATCACCCGGATATCACGCGGCAGCGCCAGTTCTGGCGCACCCAGCTCGCGGGCCGCTTTCTGCAGGCTGTCGCGCGCCAGTTCAGCGTCGGTGGTGAACAGCACCAGCGCCTCACCACGCTGACCATCCGGGCGCAGCGAGGCGGCATGTTGTTTGTCCGGCGACGCTTTCAGAGCGATCTGCTCGACGATCTCCAGCGACACCATCTCACCGGCAATCTTCGCGAAGCGTTTGGCGCGCCCCTGAATCTGGCAGAAACCGCCGTCATCAAAGCTGACGATATCACCCGTGTCATACCAGCCCGCTTCCTGATTGCCTTCGCCATCGTCGGCGACCGGCACTTCCAGCACGCCTGGATTCTCGACGCGCAGATAGCCCTTCATCACGTTCGGTCCGCGCAGCTGCAGCCGTCCGCCCTGCTCAATGCCCGGCACCGACATCAGCCGCGAATCCATGCCCGGCAGAATGCGTCCGACGGTGTGCGCCTTCGCCGCCATCGGCACGTTAATCGCGACCACTGGCGCGCATTCGGTTACGCCGTAGCCTTCAAGAATGCGAATGCCATACTTCTCCATGTAGAGCTGACGGGTGTTCTCCTGCAGCTTCTCCGCCCCCGCCACCACATAGCGCAGGCGGGCAAAATCATAGGGCGCGGCAAAGCGCGCGTAGTTGCCCAGGAAGGTCGAGGTGCCAAACAGCACGGTGCAGTTGCGGTCATAGACCAGCTCCGGCACGATGCGATAGTGCAGCGGGCTGGGATAGAGGAACACCTGCGCGCCGGTCATCAGCGGCGTAAACAGCCCGACGGTCAGACCAAACGCATGGAACAGCGGCAGCGCCGACATAAAGCGGTCACGCGGGGTGAAGTCGGCGATGGTGCGGATCTGTTCAACGTTTGCCAGCAGGCTTTTATGCGAATGCACCACCCCTTTAGGATTGCCTTCCGAGCCGGAGGTAAACAGTACCATCGCGGCGTCTTCCGGCTGCTGGGTCAGCTGCGCGCGATGCGGCATCAGCAGATGGGCGACGATCCACAGTTTGTCCTTACTGGTCACGGTATCTTTCAGATCTTCCAGATAGATCCACTGCACATCATCGAGCCCCTGCGGCAGATGCCACAGGTTGCCTTTGTCCAGGAACTGGCGCGACGTGAAGACCGTTTTGATCTGCGCGGCGGTCAGTGCCGCCCGCATGCCGTTTACGCCCGCCGTATAGTTGAGCATCGCCGGAACGCGTCCGCGCAGGGATGCCCCGAAAATCGCCGCCGCCGTGACGGTGGTATTGGGCAGCAGCAGTCCTACCACTTCGCGCGGCTGGCTGTAGCGCTCCAGGATACGGCCCACGCCCAGCGCCTTCTTCAGCAGTCCGTTGTAGCTGTCAGGTTTGAAATTGACATCTTCGATGCAGCGTTTAAACGCGCCATAACGCGTACGCGCCGCCAGAAATGCCTCAAACAGGGTTTCACGCGGACGCACCGCCATGCGCGCTTCCATCATCACATGATGCAGATGCTCACCGGCCAGCACGCGCCGATCGCGCGCCCGTTTCGCCTCCGGCATCGGAATGCGGGTGGCGGGCAGAATCGTCAGGGTGATGCGCGGGAACAGGCGACGTTTAAACACGCCCGCCAGACGACCAAACGGCGTGTACTCTGCGCCTTCAATGCGCATCGGCACCACATTCGCGCCCGAACGCGCCGCGACAAAACCCGCCCCGCTGTAGATCTTCATCAGCGATCCGGTGACGGTAATGCGTCCTTCCGGGAAGATCACCACCGGACGGCCACTGTCGATCAGCCTGACCAGCTGTTTGAGCGCCATGGGTTTGGTGGGATCGAGCGGCACATAGTCGATAAAGGGTTTAACCAGCCGCATAAACCAGCTTTCGCTGATGGTCGAATAGACCGCATAGACCGGCTTAATCGGCAAAAATAGCGCCAGAAATATGCCGTCGAGAAACGACATATGGTTCGGCGTGATCAATACCTTCTGCTTATGCAGTTCGGCGACGTCGCCACGCAGTTCGACCCGCCATAACAGGCGAAATATCAGGCGCAATAGTGTGAAAACCATGCCGGCTCCTTAGCATCGTGAAAATAGCCCCTCACGATGCAGGATTTGACGCGGTTCGACAACAGAATTATCGGTAACCTGACGCCGCCTTCAGGGTGCCTGCCAGCCACCGCCGAGTGCCGCAATCAGCGCCACACTGCTGACCCACTGCGTGCTCTGCAGCGTCAGCAAACTCTGCTGCGCACTCAGGCGGCTGTTTTCGGTGGTCGCCACATCCAGATACGTAATCATGCCCGCCTCATACTGCAAACGGGTCACCCGCGCCGAGGTCTGCGCCGCGTCGGTGGCGCGCTGCTGCGCGGCGATCTCACCCTGCAGCGTGTTCAGCTCCACCAGCTTATCTTCCACCTCCTGCATTGCGGTCAGCACCGTCTGACGATAGGTCGCAACGCTGGCATCCCAGCCCGCTCGTGCCTGATCGACCTGTGCTGCGGTCGCACCAAAATCCAGCAGCGTGCCGCTCAGCTCCGGCCCCAGCGACCAGACGCGATTCGGCAGCGAGAAGAGCGAATGCAGCACGGAAGAACTGACGCCACCGCTGGCGCTCAGGGTCAGGTCGGGATAGTAACCGGCCACCGCCACGCCCACCGCGGCATTGGCCGCGGCCATGTTACGTTCGGCGTAAGCAATGTCGGGACGGCGCTGCAACAGCTCGCCCGGCAGGGCTGCCGGAATCGCGGGCAGCGTGGCCGTCAGCGGCGCGGCGGTCAGGCTGAATTCAGCGGGTGCTTTGCCGATCAGCAGCGCAATGGCGTGCTCCATCTGCGCGCGCTGCCACTGATAATCCTGCGCCGAGGCGCTGGCGCTCTCCAGCTGCAGCTGCGCCTGAGCCAGGGTGGCACGCGACGCGGTGCCCGCCTGATACTGGCTGGTAATCACTTTCAGATAGCGCTGATAAGCATCAACGCTCTGCTGATAGAGCGCGATTTTCTGATCCATGATGCGCAGCTGGAAATAGTCCTGCGCCAGTTCAGACTGGGCGCTCAGGGTAATATTGGCCAGTTCCGCCGCGCTGGCCGAGGCGCTGGCGCGGTTCTCCTCCAGCGTGCGTCGCAGTTTGCCCCACAGATCAGGCTCCCAGCTGGCACTCAGCTCCGCCTGATGGCTGCTGCTGGTGGTGCGAACGCTGCTGTCAGTCGTGTGGCTGCCGCTGCGTGTCGCGCTGCCGTCATAGCCCAGCGAGGGAAACAGCGCCGCGCGTGACTCACTCGCCAGCGCCTGTGCCTGCCGGTACTGCGCGGCATAATTCGCCACGTTCTGGTTCGAGATGCTCACCTGGTTCAGCAGGCCGCTCAGGGTGGCGTCGTGATAAACCGCCCACCATTCGCCTTTGCTTTGCGCATCAAGCGGCGTCGCCTGCTGCCAGCCTCTGGCCTCTTTATAGTGGACCGGCATCGCCATCGCGGGGCGCTGATAGTCGGGACCGACGCTACAGCCGCTCAGCAGCATCACAACAAAGGGGATAAGCGGTTTCATGGATCAGGATTCCGTAGGGCGCAGACGACGCCATTGACGTTGAGTGGCACGGCCCAGACGATCGAGCCAAAGATAAACAACCGGCGTGGTAAACAGCGTCAGCAGCTGGCTGAGCGCCAGTCCGCCCGCGATAGCGATGCCCAGCGGGCTGCGCAGATCGGCATCACCGCCGCTGCCCAGCGCCAGCGGCAACGCGCCGAAAAAGGCGGCCAGCGTGGTCATCATGATGGGCCGGAAGCGCATCAGGCACGCCTGGGTGATCGCCTGCTGTGGCGACATGCCCTGCTGCCGTTCCGCGTCGATGGCGAAATCGATCATCATGATGGCGTTCTTTTTCACGATGCCGATCAGCAGGATGATGCCAATCAGCGCGATCACCGTGAGCTGCGTGCCGGTCAGCAGCAGCAGTAACAGCGCGCCGACGCCCGCTGACGGCAGGGTCGAAAGAATGGTCAGTGGATGGATGTAGCTCTCATAGAGCACGCCGAGCACGAGATAGACCGCCGCCAGCGCCGCCAGAATCAGCCACGGCATGGTCGCGGTCAGCTGAGAAAAGGCGGCGGCGGTGCCGGCAAAACCGGCATGAAGGGTCGACGGCAGGCCCAGCTTCGCCATCGCCTGTTTTATCAGTTCCTGCGCCTGTTCCAGTGACACCCCCTCGTTGAGATTAAACGCCAGGGTGCTGGTCGCGGCCTGGCCCTGATGCGCCACCGACAGCGGCGCGTTGCCGCCGCTGAAGCGGACAAAAGCGGAGAGCGGCACGCGGTCACCGCTGTCGTTAATCACATAAAGCTGCTGCAGCGTCTCGGGATTGGCAGTGTCGCTATCCTGCAGTGACATCACCACGTGATACTGATTCAGGGTGTGATAGAGCGTGGCGATCTGCCGCTGGCTGAACGCATTGTTCAGCAGCGTATCCAGCATGTTCACGTTGACGCCCAGCCGGGTGGCGCGATCACGATCGATGTTCAGCTCTACCTCCTGGCCGCCGGTCTGCGAATCGGAGTCCACGCTGTTAAGCTCGGGGATCGCCGCCAGCGCCGCCTGCACTTTCGGCGTCCAGGTGCGCAGCAGATCGAGATCGTCCGCCTGCAGACTGTACTGATACGTGGCGTTGGCGCTGCGTCCGCCAATGTGCAGGTCCTGCGCCGCCATCAGGAACATCTGCGCCCCGGCGATGTGACTGGTTTTGCGCGTCAGCCGGTTGGCCACCTCGGTGGCGGTCGCATCGCGCTGATCAAAATCTTTAAGCCGCACAAAGAAGTTGGCGCTGTTACGGGAGCCAAACATCCCGCTGCCCATCGACGACATCACGCTCTCTACCGCCGGATCTTCCTGAATGATCTGCGTGAACATCAGCATTTTCGGCTTCATCGCCTGGAACGAGATGTTCTGATCGGCGCGCAGCGCACCCATCAGCAGCCCGGTATCCTGATTGGGGAAGAAGCCCTTCTGCACCACGACGAAGAGAAAAACATTCAGTAGTACGGTCAGCAGCAGGCTGAGCAGCGTCAGTTTCTGATGGCGCATCACCCAGGCCAGCCCGCGCCCGTAGGCGGCCAGCAGACGATTCAGCTGGTTTTCAATCAACTGATAAAGCGGATGCGGCCGCTGGCTGACGGGCGGCTTTGGTTTCAGCAGGCGGGCGCAGAGCATCGGCGTCAGACTCAGCGAGACAAACAGCGAGATCAGCAGCGACACGGTGAGCGTCACGGCGAATTCGCGGAACAGCCGCCCGACAATACTGCCCATCAGCAGGATTGGGATGAACACCGCGATCAGCGACACGGTCATCGACAGCACGGTGAAGCTCACCTCCTGCGCCCCGCGCAGCGCTGCCCGCAGCGGGCTCAGCCCGCGCTCAATGTGACGGGTGATGTTCTCCAGCACCACAATCGCATCATCCACCACGAAGCCGGTGGCGATAATCAACGCCATCAGCGACAGGTTATCCAGGCTGTATCCCAGCAGATACATCACCGCGCAGGTGCCGATCAGCGACACCGGCAGTGCCAGCGCCGGAATGATCACCGCCTGCAGATTGCGCAGAAAAATAAACACCACCGCAATCACCAGCAGCACCGCGATCAGCAGCGTCTCTTCGGTGTCATACAGCGAGGCGCGCACGCCAGGCGAACGGTCAACCACCACGTTCAGCTGGCTGTCAGCAGGCAGACTCTTTTCCAGCTGCGGCAACTGCGCTTTTATCGCGTCGATGGTTTCCAGCATGTTGGCACCCGCCTGACGTTTGATACCGATCATCACCGCCGGTGTGGCATTCAGAAACCCCGCCTGATAGCGATCTTCTACCGAGTCATAGACCGTGGCGACGTCACGCAGCCGCACCGCGTTGCCCTGCTGATAAGTGATGATCAGATCGCGGTAGCTGGCCGCCTTCTCCAGCTGGCCGTTGCTGTCCACCAGCCACGACTGGTCACTGCCCTGTAAGATCCCTTTAGGCAGATTAGTGGTGCTGTTGGCGACGGCGGCACGCACCGTCTCCAGCGAGATGCCGTAATGGGTCAGCTTCAGCGGCTGCAGATCAATCCGCACCGCCGGTAAGGCGCTGCCCATCAGCGACACTTCGCCGACGCCCTGTACCTGCCCCATCTCCTGTTCGATTTTGCTCTCCGCCAGATCGTAGAGCTCGCCTGGCGTGCGGGTGGCAGAGGTCAGCGCCAGCATCACTATTGGCGCGTCTGACGGGTTGGCTTTGCGATAGGTTGGCAGCGAGGCCATTGCGCTGGGCAGCAGGCTGCGCGCCGCGTTGATTGCCGCCTGCACGTCGCGTGCCGCGCCATTAATATCGCGGTCCAGTTCAAACTGCAGGATGATGCTGCTGGAGCCCTGCGAGCTGCTGGAGGTCATCTCACTAATACCGGCAATCTGCCCCAGCGAACGTTCCAGCGGCGTAGCGACCGTCGCCGCCATGGTTTCCGGGCTGGCGCCTGCCAGACTGGCGCTGACCATGATGGTAGGAAAATCGACCTGCGGCAGCGGTGCCACCGGCAGCAGCCGGTAGCCCAGCGCGCCCAGCAGCAGGATCGCCAGCGTCAGCAGCAGCGTCGCCACCGGACGAAAGATAAACAGCCGGGTCAGATTCATTGCCCGCTCCGCGCCCGCTGCTGACGGCGTTTCACCCAGGCGCTACCGCGCTGCGCCAGCCCATCAAACAGGAGGTAAATGACCGGCGTGGAGAAGAGTGTCAGCACCTGACTGACAATCAGCCCGCCGACAATCACCAGCCCCAGCGGCTGACGCAGCTCTGCCCCGGAGCCGGAGGCCAGCATCAGTGGCAGCGCACCCAGCAGCGCCGCCATCGTCGTCATCAGAATCGGGCGGAAGCGCAGCAGGCAGGCCTGATGAATCGCGTCGCGTGCGCTGAGTTGCTGATGGTGTTCCGCCTCCAGCGCGAAGTCGATCATCATGATGGCGTTCTTTTTCACGATGCCGATCAGCAGTATCACCCCAATCAGCGCAATCAGGCTGAATTCGGTGCCCGCCAGCAGCAGCGTCAGCAACGCGCCCACCGCCGCCGACGGCAGCGTAGAGAGGATGGTCACCGGATGGATAAAGCTCTCGTAGAGGATGCCGAGCACCACATACATGGTGATCAGCGCCGCCAGAATCAGCCACAGCGTGTTGCCGGTGGCGCTCTGAAACGCCGAGGTTTCCCCCTGATAACGCAGCGTGGTGCTCTCCGGCAGATGCAGCTGCTGCCGTACTTCCGCGATCGCCCGCTGTCCATCCTCCAGCGAATAGCCCGGATTAAGGTTGAAGGAGATCATCACCGCCGGAAACTGATTCAGCCGCATGTGCATCAGCGAACCGGTGCGCTGGTGGATAGTGGCGATAGCAGTGAGTTTGACCATGCCGCTGCTGGTCGTGCTGGCGCTGGTGTCAGAGGCTGAAGTGGACGTTGACGAAGACGACGATGTTGACGAAGACGTTGACGTTGATGAAGTCGTGCTGGTGGATGACGACGCCGAACTGCTGCTGCCGGACGATTGCAGCCAGACATCATCAAACGATGCCGGACCCTGCTGGTATGCCGGAGCCACTTCCAGCACCACCCGATACTGATTCGACTGGGTGAAGATGGTCGAGACCAGCCGCTGACCAAAGGCGTTATAGAGCGCGGTGTCCACGTCCGAGGCAGTAATGCCGAAGCGCGCCGCTTTATCGCGGTTCAGCTCAACGTAAGAGACGCGCCCCTGATCCTGCAGGTTACTCACCACGCCATTAAACTCGGGCCGCTGCTGCAATGCCGCCACCAGTTTCGGCGACGCGCTGACCAGATTTTCACTGTCGGCATCATCGAGGGTGAACTGATACTGACTCGGCGAGACCTGATCGTTGACGGTGAGATCCTGCGCCGGTTGCAGATAGAGCCGGATGCCCGGCACATTGGCGGTCGCCTGTTTCAGCTGGCTGATCACCTCGCTGGCGCTGAGATCGCGGGAGCCAAACGGCTTCAGGTTGATCTGCAACCGCCCGCTGTTAAGGCTGGTGTTGGTGCCGTCGATGCCGATCGTCGATGAGACGCTCTCCACCGCCGGGTTTTTCAGGATCCGCGCCGACAACGCCTGCTGCCGCGTTGCCATGGCGTTAAACGAGACGTCCTGTGAGGCGACGGTAATGCCCTGAATCAGCCCGGTATCCTGGGTCGGGAAGAAGCCTTTCGGCACCATCATGTAGAGCAGCGCCGTCAGCCCGAAGGTGGCCAGCGCCACCAGCAGCGTCAGTTTCTGATGGTTCAGTACCACGGTCAGCAGCCGGTCATAGCCGCGCACCAGGGCATCAAACAGTTCGCCGCCCTTGCGGGCAAACGTCGACTGCTGTTCTGGCGGAATATGGCGCAGCAGACAGGCACACAGCATCGGTGTCAGGGTCAGCGACACCAGCATTGACACCAGAATCGCCACCGCCAGCGTAATCGCGAACTCCCGGAACAGTCGCCCGACCACATCGCCCATAAACAGCAGCGGGATCAGCACCGCAATCAGCGAAAAGGTCAGCGAGATGATGGTGAAGCCAATCTGCTGTGAGCCTTTCAGCGCGGCTTCCATCGGTGACTCGCCCTGCTCCAGCCGCCGGGAGATGTTCTCGACCACCACAATAGCGTCATCAATGACAAAACCGGTGGCGATGGTCAGCGCCATCAGCGACAGATTATTCAGGCTGAAGCCCGCCAGATACATCACACCAAAGGTGCCGACCAGCGACAGCGGCACTGCCACGCTCGGAATCAGCGTGGCGGCCACGTTGCGCAGGAACAGGAAAGTCACCATCACCACCAGCGCAATCGACAGCATCAGTTCAAACTGCACGTCACTGATCGAGGCGCGGATGGTCTGGGTGCGATCGGAGAGAATGGTCATCTTCACCCCCTCCGGCAGCGCCGCCTGCAGCGCGGGGAGCTGCGCCTTGATGTTGTCCACCACCTGGATCACGTTCGCGCCCGGCTGGCGCTGCACGCTGATCACAATCGCGGGCTGATTGTTGGCCCACGCCGACTGGAAGCTGTTTTCCGGACCCTGTTCAATGTGGGCGATATCTTTCAGGCGCAGCGCCGCGCCATTCTCATAGCTGAGGATCAGGTTCCCGTACTCGGTTGCGGTGCGCAGCTGGTCGTTGGCGTCGATGGTCACCGAATGATATTTCCCGTCAAAGCCGCCTTTGGAGCCATTGACGTTGCTGTTGCCAATCAGCGTATTTACCGCCTCCAGCGTCAGATGATGCGCCGCCAGCGCCTGAGGATTCATCTGCACCCGAATCGCCGGCTGGTGGCCGCCCGCCAGCGTCACCATCCCGACGCCGGAGATCTGCGACAACTTCAGTGCCACCCGGGTGTTGACCAGATCCTGCACCGCGGTCAACGGCAGCGTGCTGGAACTGGCCGCCAGCGTTACCACCGCGCTGTCCGCCGGATTAACCTTTTTGTAGGTCGGCGGATTGGGCAGGTCGTCGGGCAGCAGGTTATTTGCCGCATTGATCGCCGCCTGCACCTCCTGCTCGGCGACATCCAGCGACAGATCGAGGCTGAACTTCAGGGTAATGATCGACGAGCCGCTGGCGCTGGTGGAGCTCATCTGGCTCAGTCCCGCCATCTGCCCTAACTGGCGCTCCAGCGGTGAGGTGACCGACGACGCCATCACATCCGGGCTGGCACCCGGATAGAGCGTGGTGACCTGAATGATCGGATAGTCGACCTGCGGCAGCGCCGAGGTAGAGAGGAATTTCCAGGCAAAAATGCCGGCGATCAGCACGCCGACCATCAGCAGAATGGTGGCGACCGGACGCAGAATAAACAGGCGCGACGGGTTCATTTCGACACAGCACCCGCAGCGGCAGGCGTCTCATCAGCCAGCGACACTTTGCTGCCGCTGGTCAGACGATCGATCCCTTCCGTCACCAGCCGATCGCCCGGCGAAACGCCGCTGAGGATCGCCTGCTGATCGTCTCCGAAAGCGGGACCGGTGGTGACCGCTTTGCGCGTGACGCTGTGATCCTGATTGATCACAAAGACAAAACTGCCGTCGCTGCTCAGCTGCAGCGCCTGGGCCGGGATCACCGTCGCGCCTTTCAGCACCCGGGTCTGCAGCCGCAGATTCACAAACTGATTGGCAAACAGCGACTCATCCTGGTTGGCGAACACCGCTTTCAGCGCCACGGTGCCGGTGGCGGTGTCGATCTGGTTGCTGATGAACTTCACCTCGCCGCTGCCGAGCTGATGCTGGTTGTCCTGATCATACAGCGTGGCGGGCAGGCTCTGCCCCTGATGCAGCACGCTGACCAGCGTCGGGATTTCGCTTTGCGGCACGCTAAAGGTCACGGCGGCGGGCTGCATCTGGGTAATAGTCACCAGGCCGGTGCTGCTGGCACTCTGAACCATGTTGCCGGGATCGACCTGACGCAGGCCGACGCGCCCGCTGATCGGGGCGGTGATCCGGGCATATTCAATGCTGAGTTTCGCACTGGCGATCTGCGCCTGATCGGCGGCGACGGCACCGCGATACTGCCCGACAGTGGCAATCTGGCTGTCCAGATCCTGACGCGCCAGTGCATCCTGCGCCGCCAGTTTGCGGTAGCGCGCCAGCGTCAGCTCCGCACTTTTCAGCAGCGCCTGGTTTTCACTGAGTTCGCCCTGATACTGGTTCAGCGTGGCCTGAAAGCTGCGCGGATCGATCTGCGCCAGCAGCTGCCCGGCGCTGACTTTCTGCCCCTCGGTAAAGAAAACCTGCTCCAGCTGGCCGTCAACGCGGCTGGTCACCGTGACGCTGGCGTTGGGGATGACCGTGCCGAGCGCATTCAGCCACACCGGCACATCCGCCGTGCTGGCGACACCGCTGTGAACCAGCGTCGCCCCTCCGCCCATCATGCCATGCGCACCCGGTCTGCCCGACGGCATCCCCTCGCCCGGCCCGTGACCCGCCGCCAGCAGACGCCAGATAACCCCAGCGATAATCGCCATCACCAGCAACAGGAGCAGCCATTTAAGCCCAAAGGAACGCGCGGGGCGAGAAAGGTGAGTCATCGTCGAACTCTTCAGATAAGCAGAAAAAGAAATCCCGGAACGTGCGGAATGCGGCAGTGAGCGGCGGCGGACAAAAAACCGCCAGGCTTCACGGCGGCCATTATCAGTGAAAGGCGACGCGCCTTTCTATTGGCAAACTGTCAGGGTTTCGTTAAGAACGATGTTGATTTAGCGGCGGTTTTTACAGCGATAACGGCAGGCTCAGGCGAGCAGGCAAAAAAAACCCACGCATCTGCGTGGGTCGGTGTAATAACAGGGTCTCACTGCCGAAGCGGTGTTGTTTTCACACCCATCAATACCTCTGGGACTGCTATCCTCGCACTGATTGACCGCGCGGAGACAGCAGGAAAACGCAACCGAATTCGGGGAAGTGCAACGAGGTGTGAATATCCTTCACGCCTCGCTTACACTCTGATTTGTCTAAGATTTATCTGAAGGAGTGGCCGCCGGTTTGGTGTAGATGGCATCCGGTGCAATATTCATGTGTTTCAGTACCGGTCCCATGATATTGCCGAACACCGGCGCAGCAACCGAGCCACCGAAGTGATCGCCCGCCGTCGGATGGTTGATCATCACCACCAGCGCCACTTCAGGATGGCTGGCGGGAGCGAGACCGGCGGTGTAGTTGACGTAGCCGCCATCATACTTGCCGCTGGTGCCCATTTTTTCCGCCGTACCGGTTTTGGTTGCCAGACGGTAGCCCGGCACCGCGGCTTTCAACCCGGTTCCGCCCGGCAGGACGTCACTCTCCAGCATGTGCACCACCTCTTTCACCGTTTCCGGGTTGGCGACCTGGCGTCCCATGACCGGTGGCGTAACGCGGGTGATCGACAGCGGACGGTAAATGCCATAGGAGCCGAGCGTGGCGTATTCGCGGGCAATCTGCAGCGGCGTCACACGCAGGCCATAGCCAAAGGAGAAGGTGGCCCGCTCGATATCTGCCCAGCGGGTGCGGTGCAACGGAAAGTAGCCGACGCTTTCGCCGGTCAGCCCTAAGCCGGTTGGTTTGCCAAGGCCGAACGCATGATAGGTGTTGACCAGCGCTTCGGCGGGCATCGCCAGCGCGAGGTGTGACACGCCGATGTCGCTCGATTTTTGCAGAATGCCGGTCATGGTCAGGCGCGGCCAGTGGCCGACATCGCGGATCAGGTGGCCGTTAACGCTGTAAGGCGTGGTGTCGATCACCGAATCCGGGCGCACCAGGTGGCGCTCCAGCGCTTCCATCACCACTAACGGCTTGACGGTCGATCCCGGTTCATAGCTGTCATTGATGGCAGAGTTACGCATCTGCGCGGGCGTTGCCCCTTCATAGTTGTTGGGGTTGAACGACGGATAGGAGGCCATCGCCAGAATCTCGCCGGTGTCGATTTTCACCAGCACGGCCGCACCCGAGTCCGCCTTGTTGATCAGTACGCCGTCGCGCAGTTTGCTGTAGAGCGTGTACTGGTCATATTTGTCGATGCTGAGCTGTACCGTCGGCGGCTGGGTCGGCGGCTGATAGTTGATCATCGCGATGATATTGCCCGCGGCATCCTGCCGATAGACCTCTTTGCCCGGCTCGCCCTGCAATACTTTATCAAAGCCCTTTTCCAGTCCGTTCAGGCCGACGTTATCCGCCCCGACGATGCCGATCAGCGGCGCAGA
This sequence comes from Pantoea sp. OVA07A, assembly GCF_019969975.1. Taxonomy (NCBI): domain Bacteria; kingdom Pseudomonadati; phylum Pseudomonadota; class Gammaproteobacteria; order Enterobacterales; family Erwiniaceae; genus Pantoea; species Pantoea sp. OVA07A. Next base: position 346,185 of record NZ_JAHXYM010000002.1, read on the forward strand.
GGCCTCGCTCATCGGGTAGAAACGGCTGTCGTCATAGACTTCGCTGATGCCTTTCAGCTTCAGCTCTTTAATATCTTTGGCGATGCCCAGCTCGACTTTACGCCCCAGATAGAGGAAGCGACGTTTCGGGTTGGCGGTGATCTGCGCCGCCAGCTCTTCGGGACGGGTGTTGAGCGCCGCCGCCAGATAGGCCCATTTGGCACTGGTAAAATCGGGGTTGCTCTCCAGCACGCGCTGCGGATCGGCAATCACGTCGCGCGACGGGACGCTGAGCGCCAGCGCTTCACCGTTACGATCCAGCAGCGTGCCGCGACTGGTCGGCAGCGTCACGGTACGCAGCGATCGCTGATCCGCTTCGTGCTCCAGCATCGGCTGATTCAGGAACTGCAGGTCCGCGACGCGCGCCAGCAGCACCACCAGACAGGTCGTGACACCCAGGCAGATCAGTCGGAAACGAAAAGGGTTAAACGGCGCTTTTATCTGGTCTTTTCCCAGTAGTTTTTTAATCCGGGGCATGGCATTCCGCTGCGCAAAATAAAGAGAAAGGGGCTGGTGCCAGCAGTTATAAAGAAAGCGCTGGCCGTATAACAGGAAAACTGTGTATCAGTTCGTTATCGGCAGCCGATTTCTGGCAAAAAAAAACCTGCGCATCTGCGCAGGTTGGTGTAATCAAGAAAATCTATTGATGTTCACCCATCAATACCTCTGGGACCCTGAATGTAGCAAGAGGGATCGATCGGCTGCCATCTCTCAAACGCAACAGTTACCGGCAAAATGTAACCAGCCATGAGATCCTTACGCTATTGTGCAATCCTGATGTTTTTTGATTTCCACCAGGCAGCTCATGGCGTTTGGCCCCTGCGTCAGCGACGAGGTGCCGATGTCGAGCGTCAGCACGTTGGGGTTACCCGCGCGATCGTGCGGCTGCCACGCCTTGCCAAAGCCGGGATCAAACCAGGCGCCGGTGGCGATAATCACCACGCCCTGCGTCACGCCATCGGTGATCCGCACGCCCGCCAGCATCACGCCGCGTGCGTTGCTCACCTCTATCTCGTCGCCCTCCACCAGCCCGCGCGCGGCCGCATCCTGCGGATGCATGTAGAGCGTTTCGTGTCCGGCGGTTTTATTGCCCTGCACCGTTTCTGTCGCATCCAGCTGACTGTGTAACCGGTCGGAAGGCTGAATTGAGATCATGTGCAGCGGATAGTCGCGGCTGACCGGCGAACCAAGCCACTCCTGGGGTTCACGCCATTCCGGATGGCCGGCGAAATCGTCCAGCTGGTAGTCCGCAATGGTCTGGCTGAAGAGTTCGATTTTGCCGCTGGCGGTTTTAATCGGATTGGCCTGCGGATCGGCACGGAAATCATCCATAAACTGATAGGGTTTGCCCCCTTCGGGGATCTCCACAAAGCCGCGCTGCCAGAACTCCTCAAACGACGGGAAATCGATGCCTTTACGCTGATGCGCCGTCGCACACTGCTGATAAAGATGGGCGATCCACTGCATCTCGTTGCGCCCTTCGGTGAAGGTATCGCGGTAGCCGAGGCGCTCCGCCAGGTCAGCAAAAATATCGAAGTCGTTGCGCGCCTGATGCTGCGGTTTAATCGCCTGATGCATCGCCAGCACAAAGCGGTCACGGGAGGAGCCGCCGATGTCATTGCGCTCCAGCGTGGTGGTCGCGGGCAGTACGATGTCCGCCATCTGCGCGGCGGGTGTCCAGACGATATCCTGCACCACGACCGTATCGGGCCGCTGCCAGCCCTCCACCAGCCGGTTGAGCTGCTGGTGATGATGGAAAGGATTGCCGCCCGCCCAGTGCACCATGTGAATGTCGGGATAGTGCAGGGTTTCGCCCTGAAAGCGGTAAGGCTGGCCGGGATTGAGCAGCATATCGCTGATCCGCGCCACCGGAATCGACAGCCCGGAAGGATTGGGGCCGGTGCTCATCATCGGAGCAGGACCTTCCTGGCGCGGGTTGCCGACGCTGTTCATCGAACCGTGACCAAAAGAGAAACCTGCGCCCGGCAGGCCTGGCTGGCCAAGCATCGACGACAGCGCAATCATCATCCAGTAAGGCTGCTCGCCGCGATGGGCGCGCTGAACGGAATAGGAGCAGGTAATAAAGCTGCGCTTGCCGGTGAGCTGCTGCGCCAGCTGCACAATGCGATCGGCCGGGATGCCGGTGATACGGCTGGCCCAGCCGGCGGTTTTCGCCACGCCGTCGGTTTCGCCCAGCAGATAGGCGCGCAGCTGCGGCCAGCCGGTGCAGTGGCTGGCGAGAAACGCTTCGTCAACTGCACCGCGCTGGGTGATCTCATGACCCAGCGCCAGCATCAGCGCCACGTCGGTGTTGGGGCGAATCGGAATCCACTCGGCGTTAACAAATTCCGGGCAGTCATCCCGCATCGGGCTGATGTTGATCACCGGCGTGCCTTTGGCCGCCAGCTGCATCAGCGCCGGTTTCAGGCTGTGCTGCCCTGCGCCCCCCGAGGCGACCTGGGCGTTTTTCAGCGCCAGCCCACCAAAGGCGACAAAAATTTCGGCATGTTCCACCACCTGCGGCCATTCGGTGACGCGCCCGGTCAGCGGCATGTAGGTGCCAATCACATAGGGCAGGAAGAACTGCGCGGCGCCCCAGCTGTAGTTACCCTGCTGATCAACACCGCCGCCGCCCTGAAAGTAGAAGCGACGAATCAGGGTGCGGGCATGGTTAACACGTCCGGCCGATGACCAGCCGTAGGAGCCGTTGAAAATGCCCGATGCGCCATAGCGCTCGCGAATGCGGCGATTCTCCTCCGCCACCAGATCCAGTGCGGTTTCCCAGTCGACGGCAACAAAATCCTCCCGGCCACGCAGCGTACGGTCGCTTTTTTCGCGTGACTTCAGCCACGAGCGCCGCACCATCGGCTGACGAATGCGTTTGTCGGAATAGACCAGTTCAGGAATGGTGTGGATCATCGGTGACGGATCGGCATCGGCGAAGAAAGGTTCGCAGCCAATCAGGCGATCGTTTTCAGTGACGGCGGTAAAGGCGCCCCAGTGCGCCAGATGTGGCACTTTGGTTTTCATCGTTGTTTTTCACGGTAGCCAGGTGGGAGATTGAGCATAGCATGGTGCGACGCCTCAGCAGAAGACGTGCAGCAGTGACCGTTTTTACCCCTTTTTGCGACGACGCTGGCATTCTGTCGGGTTGATGTGTCCGCCCTTTTCCGTAACACTGATGCGATGTGTAAACGTTTTCCCCAAAGCAGGTCAACGCATGGCTACCATAAAGGATGTTGCGCGACTGGCTGGCGTTTCTGTCGCCACAGTCTCCCGTGTAATCAATAATTCTCCCAAAGCCAGCGACAGCTCCCGACAGGCCGTAGGTCAGGCGATGGAGCAGCTTCAGTATCACCCGAACGCCAACGCACGCGCGCTGGCGCAGCAATCGACCGAAACGCTCGGCCTGATTGTCGGTGACGTCTCCGATCCCTTTTTTGGCGCAATGGTTAAAGCCGTGGATGAGGTTGCAGGTGACACCGGTAACTTTTTGCTGATTGGTAACGGTTACCATAATGAGCAAAAAGAGCGGCAGGCGATTGAACAACTGATGCGTCACCGCTGCGCGGCGCTGGTGGTTCACGCCAAGAAAATCCCCGATGCAGAGCTGGAAGTGCTGATGAAGCAGGTGCCTGGCATGGTGCTGCTGAACCGGCTGATAAAAGGCTTTGAAAAGCGCTGTATCGCGCTCGACGATCGCTACGGCGCCTGGCTGGCAACCCGTCATCTGATCCAGCTTGGCCACCAGAATATCGCCTTTATCTGCTCGACCCACACCATCTCCGATGCAGAAGATCGCCTGCAGGGTTACTACGATGCGCTGAAAGAACATGGCCTGCCGTGCAGCGATCGGCTGGTCACCTGGGGCGAACCAGATGAAGTGGGCGGTGAGCAGGCGATGACGGAACTGCTGGGTCGCGGCAAGAATTTCACCGCCGTCGCCTGCTACAACGACTCAATGGCCGCCGGCGCGCTGGCGGTGCTGAGCGATAACGGCGTTCGGGTGCCGGAAGAGATGTCGCTGATCGGCTTCGATGATGTGCTGGTTTCGCGCTATGTGCGACCGCGCCTCACCACCATCCGCTATCCGATTGTCACCATGGCGCAGCAGGCGGCCCAGCTGGCGCTGGCGCTGGCCAACAATCAGCCGCTGCCGGAAGTGACCCACATGTTCAGCCCGACCCTGGTGCGCCGCCACTCGGTCAGCGGCCCGGCCTGAGGACGCTATGGCCGGTTTATCCGGCCGCAGCGTTTACTGAAAGGCGCGCAGCAGCGTCTCCAGCGGCCTGACCAGCGCAATCACCGTTTCATCCTGTACCTCTGCGGCGGCATCCAGTGTCGCACGCATCTCCGCCACTTCACTGGCACCAAACGCCTGATTGCGAACGTAAGCATTAACCAGCGCGAGGCCCATGGCGCTCAGCGCCTCGATCTGCTGCACGCTCTGTGCCAGCGGCTTCAGCGTTGCACTGGCGTTAATGATCGGCAGCACCGCGCTGGTGTTAGCCTGCCAGCGCTGCAGCGGCGCGCGAACCGCAGAGGCGGCAGCCGGATTATTACGATTGGCGATTAACACGGCGACCTGCTGCTCCAGCTGACGTACCGCCTCACTCTCTGCGGGCAGTACGTCTGCCAGCCGGTTCAGGGGTTCATGGTAGTCGTAATGGCCCGCCTGAAACTTGAGATGCTGGCGCGTGTAGTATTGCGCCGGTTCCAGCACCTCAGCCAGTACCCGCAGTGGGGCGATGTCATGCCCACTGGCCAGCCGCATCATCTGCTGCTCCGTCTGCGCGTGTTGCAGCGTTCCGACCGACACGCTGCTCCAGCGATCCATCGCCGCCAGCCGCGAATACATCGAGTCGGTATTGGTGACATCCTGTGCCGACCATAACCGCTCGGCCACCACAAAGGCGCGCGGCCACAATTTGGTATCAATAATCTGGCTGTTGATGTTTTCCGCCCACAGCGCCGCCTCGCCACCCAGCAGATTTTGCTGCACCTGCTCAGGTGTGGGCAGCGCGGGCGCGATGCCCACAGGCGGCTGCGCCAGCCGTTGACCGCTGGTGGGATAACGCACGTTGCCTACCTCTGCATAACCTTTGAGGGCGTTCTGTTGCAGCGTAAACACCGGCTGGAACGGCCCCATCCAGCTATCCACGCTAAACCGCACCTGCCGCGTCGAGAGCCAGTTGATCTGACTGACCATCCGGCGGGCTTTGCCATCGAAGTCGATAAAACCGCGCCAGCCTGGTTCTCCCTGTATCAGCGTAAAGCTGCCCTTCACCGGGCTGCCTTTCAGCCGCGGCATGGTGAATGACCAGCTCTGCGCCTGATCGCCTGGCCGCAGACGATCCTGGCCGTTGAGGCCCTGTGGCGTGACCTCATTGCGGTAGTGATAGCTGGCAGGCTGAGGCTGATCAAGGTAGAAACCGGTGGAGAGGATGCCGCGGTAGTTCTCTTTTGCCAGCGCGCTCAGCGCATCCTGGCCCTGCCACGACTGGATCAGAATGCTGCGCGGCAGATCGGGATGGGCAATCTCATCCCAGCCCACCATCTGACGGTGATGGACTTCCAGGATCTTCTCTACCCGCTGATTGAAATATGCCTGAAGCGCATGGGCATCTTTCAGATCGTGATCGCGCATAAACTGCTGGATAGCAGGCGAGTCGTTCCACTGTGTCGGATCCACCTCATCGCCGCCAATGTGCAGCCAGGGATCGGGGAAGATCGCCGCCATCTCACCCACCAGCGTGTCGATCACCTGATAAACCTGTTCGTTGCTGGGATCGAGCAGCGGTTTAAAGACGCCCCAGCCGCGCTCCATCTGCCAGGGGCCGGGTGCGCTAATCAGCTCTGGCATCGCCACCGCCAGCGCGGAAGCATGTCCCGGCATATCCAGCTCCGGCACCACACGCACCCCGCGATCGGTGGCATATTTCACGATCTCCCGCATCTGCTGCTGACTGTAATAGTTGCCATCGCTGGCTTTCTGCTGCAGCTGGGGATAGTGGCTGGAGGCGAAGCGCCAGCCCTGATCGTCAGTAAGATGCCAGTGAAAGACGTTCATCCGCGCGGCGGCGATGCCGTCGATCTGCCGTTTAAGCGTCTCCACCGGCATAAAGTGACGCGCCGTGTCGATCAGCACGCCGCGCCACGGAAAGCGCGGATGATCGTGGATGGTGACGTAAGGAATGGTTGTCCCCTGTGCGCCGTTTTGTATCAGCTGCAGCAGGGTTTCCATGCCGCGCATCGCGCCGAAACGGCTGGGCGCGGTTAACAGGATGCCGTCGCCATCGACCTGCAACTGATAGCTCTCATCGCTATCAGGCAGCGGCTGCGGATCCACCGCCTTCGCAATGACGATGCGGATAGTCGGTGCTGCCACCGGCTGGGTGGCGGGCAACAGCGGCCAGCCGGTCTGATTACTGATTCGCTCCAGCCAGCGCGCTTCAGCACCCGCCAGATGATCGCCGGCGATTTGCAGCGTCAGCTGCGGCGTCAGGATAAGCGTGCCGCCGCTGGCGGGCTGTTCCACCTGTTGCGGCCAGGGCATCAGCGGCAGCGGACTTGCCAGGGCGATTGGGCTGAGGGCCGGGAGCAGGAGCAGGAGCAAAGAACGGGGTAACCACATTGGCGGGCATCCTTGTAACGTCAACGTTTTGACAGGGCAGAACGTTGATTAAAGTTGCTGCACGCCAATCCGCCAGTGAATCCTGCAGGAAACCTGAACCAGCACCCGATTTTTTACATCAGCCAGAGTTTACTGCGGGTTGAGGCTTCCTTGTTTCAGGTCAAATCAGATCGCAATAATTCTCAGCAATCACTACATGTAGCGAATAGAATCCTTTCGACCCCTATATGTAGTTTATGGAGAGAAAAATGGCGACGGTGGTAATCAAGCGTGATGGATGCCGGACAGGCTTTGATGCGCAGCGTATTGAGCAGGCCGTGGCGGCGGCGGCACGGGCAGCCGAAGTAGAAGACGCGGCCTGGTGCGCGCAGGTCGCTGAGCGCGTAGCATTGCGGCTGGCCGATTGTCCGGAAGTGGATATCCGTGAAATTCAGTGTGCGGTTGAAGAGACGCTGATGGCGGGTCCTTACCCTCAACTGGCCCGCGCCTACATTGAATACCGCCACGATCGCGATGTCGCCCGCGATCGTCAGAGCCAGTTACATCACGCCATTCGCGGACTGGTCGATCAGACCAATGCGGCGCTGCTGAACGAGAATGCCAACAAAGACAGCAAAGTGATCCCGACGCAGCGCGATCTGCTGGCCGGGATCGTGGCAAAACACTACGCACAGCAGCAGATCCTGCCGCGCGATGTGGTGCTGGCGCACGAGCGCGGCGAGATCCACTATCACGATCTCGACTACTCCCCTTTCTTCCCGATGTTCAACTGCATGCTGATCGATCTGAAAGGCATGCTGACCAACGGTTTCAAAATGGGCAATGCTGAAATCGAGCCGCCTAAATCGATCGCCACCGCCACCGCCGTGACGGCGCAGATCATCGCGCAGGTCGCCAGCCATATTTACGGCGGCACCACCATTAACCGTATTGATGAAGTGCTGGCCCCGTTTGTTGAGCAGAGCTATGCCCGGCATCTGGCGATTGCTGAGCAGTGGCAGATCCCGCAGGCCGAGCAGTATGCGCGCCAGCGTACGGAGAAAGAGTGCTACGACGCCTTTCAGTCGCTGGAGTATGAGGTGAATACCCTGCACACCGCCAACGGCCAGACGCCGTTTGTCACCTTTGGTTTTGGTCTGGGGACGGACTGGGCGGCCCGGCTGATTCAGCAGTCAATTCTGCTTAACCGGCTGGCCGGACTGGGTAAAAATCGCAAGACGGCGGTGTTCCCTAAACTGGTGTTCAGCATTCGCGAAGGCGTCAACCGCCGGGCGGGCGACGTTAATTACGATATCAAACAACTGGCGCTGGAGTGCGCCAGCAAGCGGATGTATCCCGACATCCTCAATTACGATCAGGTGGTTAAAGTCACCGGCTCGTTTAAAACCCCAATGGGCTGCCGTAGTTTCCTTGGCGTTTATGAAGAGAACGGCGAGCAGATTCATGAGGGCCGCAACAATATCGGGGTAATCAGCCTGAACCTGCCGCGCATCGCACTGGAAGCGGGCGGGGATGAAGCGCGCTTCTGGACGCTGCTTGATGCGCGACTGCTGCTGGCTAAGCGGGCGCTGATGACGCGGGTGGCGCGGCTGGAGAAGACCAAAGCGCGCGTGGCGCCCATCCTCTATATGGAAGGCGCCTGTGGCGTTCGGCTGAATGCGGATGATGAAGTCGGTCCTATTTTCCGTAATGGCCGCGCGTCGCTGTCGCTGGGCTATATCGGCCTGCATGAAACCCTGAATGCGCTCAGCGGCGGTCATCAGCATCCTTACGATGACGCGGCCCTGCGCGCCAAAGGGGTAGAGATCATTGCTTACATGCGCGATGCCACCGAGCGCTGGAAAGCTGAAACAGGCTATGGGTTCAGCCTTTACAGCACGCCAAGCGAGAATCTGTGCGACCGTTTCTGCCGTCTTGATGCGGCGCAGTTTGGCCTGGTGCCAGGCGTTACCGACAAGGGCTACTACACCAACAGCTTCCATCTTGACGTTGAGAAGAAGGTCAATCCTTACGACAAAATCGACTTTGAAGCGCCCTATCCGCCGCTGGCGAATGGCGGATTCATCTGTTACGGCGAATACCCGAATGTGCAGCACAACCTCAAGGCGCTGGAGGATGTCTGGGATTACAGCTACGACCGCGTGCCCTATTACGGCACCAATACCCCGATTGATGAGTGTTACGAGTGCGGCTTCAACGGCGAGTTCACCTGTACCAGCCGCGGCTTCACCTGTCCCAATTGCGGCAACCACGATCCGGCGCGCGTCTCCGTCACCCGGCGGGTCTGCGGCTATCTGGGCAGCCCGGATGCGCGGCCCTTTAATGCCGGTAAACAGCAGGAAGTGCAGCGTCGGGTGAAGCATCTGTCTGAAGGACCGCTGGGATGATGCACATCCATCGCTACTATGATGTGGATATCGTTAATGGACCCGGCACCCGCTGCACGCTGTTTGTCGCTGGTTGCGAACATCAGTGCCGCGGCTGCTACAACCAGAGCACCTGGCGGCTCGACTCCGGCGTGCCCTTTACGCTTGAGATGGAGGAGCAACTGCTGGCGGATTTGCAGGACACCCGCATTCCACGCCAGGGATTGTCGCTGAGTGGTGGCGATCCGCTGCACCCGCATAACGTGCCGCACATTCGCCGTCTGGTGAAACGGGTGCGACAGACGTGTCCCGGTAAAGATATCTGGCTCTGGACCGGTTACCGGATGCAGGAGCTGAATGCGGCGCAGCGCGCTGTGCTGGTCTATCTCGACGTGCTGATCGATGGCCGTTTTGTCGAAGAGGAGAAGGATGCCACGCTGCAATGGCGCGGCAGCCGTAATCAGATTATCTGGCAGTTACGCTGAGTGGCGCGGGATTTCGCCAGACTCAATGATATTGACGCTCTCACTCCCCGGCGTAAAAGCCTGCTGGTGCAGACAGCGTGCCACGTCGTGCGCGCTGACCGCCCGCCAGTTGCCCGGCAGCAGCGAAAACAGCGGTCCCGCCAGGCTTTCGCCCCGGCGCTTCTGCGCGCGATCCCCAAGCAGCAATGAAGGCCGCACCAGCGTCAGGCGCGGCCAGCCCTGATGGCGCAGCGCATTCTCCATTTCGCCTTTGACGCGATTGTACAAAAACGGCGAGTGACGACTGGCCCCGTGCGCACTGACCACCAGCATCTGCTTCGCCCCCAGACGTAATCCGCTTAACCCGCTGTCCACCACCAGGGTGTAATCAACGTGGATAAAAGCCTGTTTACTGCCCGCCTGCTTACGCGTGGTGCCCAGGCAGCAGAACACCGTGTCCAGCGAACTTTGCAGCGGCCCGAGGACATCGGTGAGATCGGCCTCAACCGGATTCACCACCTTGTTCATCGCGGGCAGTGGCCGACGGGTTGGCGCGATGATCTCATCGACGCGTGGATCCTCAATCAGTAAGCGCAGCAGATGCGACCCGACTAAGCCGGTGGCACCGGTCAGTAATACGCGATTCATCTCAGATTCATCCTTATTTCACTGCTGACTGGTTAAAAGATAGCTGATCTTAACGGGCTGGCTTGCGTTCTCACTCTCAGCGACCAGGCTTATAGCGTTATCCGGAAAGCGCGTCTCGCGCTCCACATGCTGAAGGAGGAAAAAAATGAGCAAGAAAGTGGCGGTTTTAATTACCGATGAATTTGAAGACTCAGAATTTACCTCACCTGCGGAAGTTTACAAACGCGCTGGTTTTGAGGTGGTTACCATTGAGAAACAAGCCGGTAATGTCGTTAAAGGCAAGAAAGGCGAAGCGGAAGTGACCATCGATCGCAGCATTGATGACGTCAGCCCGGCTGAATTTGACGCTCTGCTCCTGCCTGGCGGTCACTCGCCCGATGCCCTGCGCGGCGACGATCGTTTTGTTGCTTTTACCAAAGAGTTTGTCGCCAGCGGCAAGCCAATCTTTGCCATCTGCCACGGGCCACAGCTGCTGATTAGCGCTAACGGCGTGCGCGGTCGCAAGATGACTACCGTTAAAGCCGTTGCCATTGACCTGATCAATGCCGGTGCCGACTTCCATGATAAGGAAGTGGTAGTAGACGACGATAAGCTGGTCACCAGCCGCACCCCGGCCGATTTACCGGCCTTTAATCGTGAATCCCTGCGGATCCTCGAAGCGCTGTAAGCCGCGACGCCCTTTTCTGCTGAAAAGGGCGTTCCTATTTCTCCCGCTGCCAGGCAATTTTCTTGCCGAATCCCAGCGCATTATCCGTCATCTTCACTTCATCCAGCACAATCTCCCACAGCGGTGCCGACACTTTGCGTGAGACCGGAAAACGTTTCTGGTAAGCGGCTCTGGCGATCTGCTCTGTTGTCTCCTCCAGCCGTTTGACATGGCCACGATACTGCACCCCTTTAATCAGCAGCACACTTCTGGGCTGGCCATTGACGGTGCCCGCAACCTGCGGATTCTGCACCATTAACTCACCGTGGCGGGTATCGGGTTCCGTCATGATCCAGAAGGCCATGCGCGTCTCGTCAAAGACGTAGTAGCAGTTAGCGCACCACAGTTGATCGTCGGCGGTACAGCAGAGTGAAAGCACATGCTGCTTTCTCAGATAGCGAACCAGATGGGCGTGATCGGACAAGATAAACTCCTGGCGGTGCACCGGAGAGTGAAGCGCGCTACACTGCCCGGCACCTTTTTTTGGGAAATGATTGCGATGAGTCAGCAGTGGCAACTCTACATCGTCCGTACGGCGAAAGGGAGCCTGTACACCGGTATCACCACGGATGTGGTGCGCCGGGTCGCTCAGCACCAGAGCGGACGCGGCGCCCGCGCGCTGCGCGGCAAAGGGCCGCTGGACCTGGTGTTTCACTGTGACGCGGGCGATCGCGCCAGCGCCTCCAGGCTGGAGTATCAGGTCAAGCAACTGACCCGCCAGCAGAAATTACTGCTGGTGGCGGGCCAGCCCGGCTGTCTGGAGAGCTGGCTGGGTATTACGGCTGGCGATTAAAGGGTTCGGCGTAGTCGATCTGCCCTTCCGCCCCGTCATACGCATTATCGGCCAGACGGTAGACCTGGAACGTTGCCTCTGTACCCGGCCAGCGGCTGCGCAGGCCGTGGCGTGCCGCCGGTTCAAAACCAAAACGGTTGAACAGCGCCGGATCGCCCAGCACCACAACCGCGCTGTAGCCAAATTCATTGAGCGTATCCAGCCCCTCATAGATCAGCTTGCTGGCAATTCCCTGACCGCGCAGCGTCTCATCGACGGCCAGCGGTGCCAGCCCAACCCAGCCGCGATCTTCACCCTGAACGCTGACCGGACTGAATGCGGCATAACCCAGCACCTGTCCCTCGTCATCCGTCGCGACCACGCCTAAGGTCAGCAAGCCATCTTCACGCAGCGCCTGAGTCAGTTCCGCCTCTGCTGAGGTACTGAAGCAGCGTCTGAGCAGCGCGTCGATGCCTGCGGCATCCACGCCAATTTCACTACGAATCAACATGCAGCACCTGCGCGCGCCTGAGCGGCCTTCGCGTCCTGTTTCATGCCGGCGTCGACAAATGCCGCCATCTGCTCAATTGCCGTGCGTAACGCGGTGGGCATAGCCTCGGGTTCAATAGCATCCATTACGTTCTTCACCTCAAGTCCCAGTTCAGTGTCACCTTCAATCACCAGCCGGCGTTGAAAGAACAGCATGTCGGGATCTGCTTTACGTGCTGCCACCAGCAACAGATCATTGGCATTGCCCCGAAACCAGACATCCGCTTCGGACTGTTGCAATACCGCCAGTCGGCCGTCCTGCAGCGTGGTTATCCATTGCAGATTGAGATCGGCAATTTCAATACCCAGCAGGCGACCATCCAGAAAGTCTAACTCACCTTCAGCCAAAGCATGACGAAATTGCCAGTTTAAGAGTTGTTGCAGAAGCAACTTTTTGACCGGGAATGGGGTGAACGCAGCGGGTAACCCTAAGATTTTAGGACCGTTTTTCACACAATGGGCATGTATCCGCTCTAACACTTTCGTCACTCCCTTCAGAAAATTTTACGTATATTGCCATATCCTTTTCTGCGCGCCTCCTCTGAGATCAATAAAAACCGCTGCCATGCAGGTAAAAAAAGCGCCGTCGGGCGGATGAATTTGAATTTCACTGCCCCAAATCAACACGCAGCCCGGACCAGATGCCTAGACTCGACGCCCATCTGCATGTTGAGAGGAATATCTATGGAACTGCTCTGCCCGGCAGGAAACTTACCCGCAGTGCGCACCGCTGTAGAGAATGGCGCTGATGCGGTGTATGTGGGGCTGAAAGATGACACCAATGCCCGTCATTTTGCGGGTCTGAATTTCACCGATAAGAAACTGGCTGAAGCCGCGCGTTATCTTCATCAACATCGCCGCAAACTGCATGTCGCGATCAACACCTTTGCCCATCCGGATGGCATGGGCCGCTGGCAGCGGGCGATTGATGTGGCGGCGCAAAACGGAGCCGACGCGCTGATCCTGGCGGATATCGCCACGCTGGAGTATGCCGCGACGCGCTATCCCCAGGTTGAACGTCATCTTTCTGTACAGGCTTCGGCAACCAATCTGGAGGCGATTCGCTTTTACCATCGCCACTTCAATCTGCAGCGTGTGGTGTTGCCGCGCGTGCTGTCGATTCACCAGGTTAAACAGCTGGCGCGCAGCACGCCGGTGCCGCTGGAGGTGTTCGCCTTTGGCAGCCTGTGCATCATGGCGGAAGGCCGCTGCTACCTCTCTTCCTGGCTGACCGGTGAATCACCTAACAGCGCCGGTGCCTGCTCTCCGGCGAAGTTTGTGCGCTGGCAGCAGACGCCGCAGGGCATGGAGTCACGTCTTAATGAAGTGTTGATCGATCGCTACGCCCCGGACGAAAGCGCGGGTTATCCGACACTTTGCAAAGGACGCTATATGGTTAACGACAAGCGTTATCACGTGCTCGAGGAGCCCACCAGTCTGAACACGCTGGAGCTGCTGCCGGAACTGCTGCGGGCTGGCATCGCCTCGGTGAAAATCGAAGGCCGTCAGCGCAGCCCTGCCTATGTCGCTGACGTGGCGCGCGTCTGGCGTCAGGCAATTGATCGCTGCAAGGCGCAGCCGGAACAGTTTGAAGTCGCACCACAGTGGATGCAGACGCTGGGCGATCTCTCAGAAGGTTCGCAAACCACGCTGGGTGCTTATCACCGTGAATGGCAATAAGGAGTCATGATGCAATATGCCCTTGGGCCGGTGCTCTGGTACTGGCCGACCGATACGCTGGAAGATTTTTACCAGCAGGCTGCCCGCAGTAGCGCGGATATTATCTACCTCGGCGAAGCGGTGTGCAGTAAACGTCGCGCCACGCCCTATGCCCGCTGGATGGCGCTGGCTCGTGAACTCGCGGCCAGCGGCAAACAGGTGGTGCTGAGCACGCTGGCGCTGCTGCAATCGCCCTCTGAGCTGAAAGAGCTGCAGCGTTACGTAGAGAACGGTGAGTTCCTGATTGAAGCCAATGATATCGGCACGGTTAACATGGCCGCTGAGCGTCATCTGCCCTTTGTCGCGGGTCCGACGCTCAATGTTTATAACGCCGACACGCTGCAGCTGCTGGTCAAAGAGGGCATGACGCGCTGGTGTATGCCGGTGGAGATGTCACGTGACTGGCTGCTACAGCTGCTGGAGCAGTGCGAGACGCGGGGTATCCGGCAGCAGTTTGAGGTGGAGGTGCTGGGCTACGGTCATCTGCCGCTGGCGCTCTCAGCGCGCTGCTTCACCGCCCGCTCGGAAAACCGCGCGAAAGATGACTGCGAAACCTGCTGTATCAACTATCCGACAGGCCGGCGCGTCAACTCCCAGGAGGGGCAGCAGGTGTTCGTCCTCAATGGCATTCAGACCATGAGCGGCTACTGCTATAACCTGGGTAACGATCTGGCTGGTATGCACGGCCAGGTCGATTGCATACGGCTCTCGCCGCAGGATGTGACGACGCTGGCAGAGATCGACCGTTTCCGCGCCAATGAAAACGGTCAGGCTCCGCTAATGGTCGCAAAAGGCAGTGATTGTAACGGTTACTGGCGCAAACTGGCGGGCATGACGCTGGCATCCTGAATAAAAGCACATACCGGCTATATTCCTGCTGAGGTTAGCAGTTTTAATATAAGGAATGATGCGTAATACTAAATGGTGCAGGCCTTAACTTAACGCCTGCGCCATACAACGGGAGTAGTCATGTCTGATAAAAAACCTCTTCGCCTGTCCGTGCTGGATCTCGCGCCGATTCCACAGGGCGCGACCGCTCGGGATGCGTTCCATAATTCGCTGGCGCTGGCGCGTCAGGCTGAAAAACTGGGCTATCAACGCTACTGGCTGGCTGAACATCACAACATGACGGGGATTGCCAGCGCAGCCACCTCCGTGCTGATTGGCTATCTGGCGGCGAATACCGAGACTCTGAAGCTGGGCTCCGGCGGCATTATGTTGCCTAACCATGCGCCGCTGGTGATCGCCGAGCAGTTTGGTACGCTGGCCTCTCTCTATCCTGGCCGTATCGATCTCGGCTTAGGTCGCGCGCCAGGTTCTGACCAGCGCACCATGATGGCACTGCGCCGTCATCAGGCCAACATGCACATCGACACGTTCCCCGAGGATGTGGCTGAACTGATTAGCTGGTTCGATGCCGAAGCGGATGCGCAGCCGCCAGTGCAGCCGGTACCCGGTCTGGGCCTGCAGATTCCGGTCTGGCTGCTCGGCTCCAGTCTCTACAGCGCACAGCTTTCAGCGAAAATGGGCCTGCCGTTTGCGTTTGCCTCCCATTTTGCCCCTGACCAACTGTTCCAGGCGCTGCACGTCTACCGTGAAAACTTCCAGCCATCGGCGCGTCTCGACAAGCCTTATGCCATGGTCTGCATTAACGTGATCGCCGCAGACAGTGAGCGTGATGCGCGCTTCCTGTTTACCTCGCAGCAGCAGCAGTTTATCAACCTGCGCCGCGGCAAACCGGGCCCGTTACCGGCACCGGTTGAAAATATGGATAATCTCTGGTCGCCATCAGAACAGTATGGTGTACAGCAGGCGCTCAGCATGTCGCTGGTCGGCGATACGGACAAAGTGCGTCATGGGCTGGCCTCGCTGATGCGTGAAACCCAGGCGGATGAAATTATGGTCAATGGCCAGATTTTTGATTCCGAAGCGCGCCTGCGCTCCTTCGCCATTGCGATGGAAGCGGCTAACAGCCTGTAATCAGTTCTGCGGTGGGCGCAATCTCTCCGGGCTCACCGCCAGCTGACGACTATCCCTGGCCGGAGATTGCCCATACAGGCGGCGATACTCCCGGCTGAACTGTGACGCGCTCTGATACCCCACCCGATAGCCTGCCGTACCGGCATCCAGCTTTTCTACCATCATCAAACGTCGCGCCTCATTCAGCCGCAGTTGTTTCTGGTATTGCATCGGCGTCATAGCCGTCACGGCTTTGAAGTGATGATGCAGCGAAGAGATGCTCATGCCGACACTGCTGGCGAGCCGATCGATCTTCAGCGGCTGATGAAAATTTTCCCGCAGCCAGCGGGCAGCCTGCGCGACCCGGTTGCCCGGCCGCTCAGCCAGCGCCATATTCAGGATGCGCGAACCTTCCGGCCCGGTCAGCAGCCGATAGAAAATCTCCTGCTCAATGAGCGGGGCCAGCGCCTCAATGTCCTCAGGATGGTCAAGCAGGCGTACCAGCCGGATAACCGCATCCACCAGCAAAGGTGAGACCTTATGCACGGTGACGCCGCGTTCACTGTCTGGTGTCACCAGCGGCAGCGTCGGGGGAAACTGTTCGAGGTAGCGCATCAGCCGGGATTCATTGATGGCAATACCAATCCCCAGATTGGGTTTTTCCGGCGTGGCGACGGTGACGCAGGCGCGCACCGGCATATCCAGCGTCACCAGCAGCAGATCGCCCGGACCATAGTGCAGCACCTCATCACCGATATGCAGCGCCTTACCGCCCTGTGCCACCAGGGCAAAACTGGCCCATTGAGCAAAGTGCATTGGCTCAGTCGGTGCTGAAACCCGGCCAAAAAAAAGGCAATCTATGGCGCTTGAATGCCGCCCATCCTCCGGAGCATGACGGGCAATTAACTGCGCCAGCCCCTGCCACTTCTCACTCTCTGTCACTGTGTTCTCCCCTCCCGCTATCTGTGCTGATATTACCTGACGCTGAGCGGAATACCTGGCCCGCTGCGTTACTTTTGCAGGATCGTGCAAGAAGCTTGCAGGATTGCACTACCCGCTTTTCGGCACCAGCGCGCATAGTCTTTCGACGCAATCATTACGGCGGAGAACAACATAATGAAGGCACTGCAGAATAAAATCGCGCTGGTAACAGGCGCCTCAAAAGGCATTGGTGCGGCGATTGCCATCGCTTTTGCCGCGGCTGGCGCCCGCGTCGTGGTCAATTATCGTCAGGATGAAGTGGGAGCGGCTGACGTGGTCAGCGATATCGTCAACCTGGGCAGTGAAGCCGTGGCGGTACAGGCAGATATCTCTCTCCTGCGGGATGTGGAACGGCTCTTCGCCACCACCGCAGAGTGCTTCGGCGCGCCCGACATTGTGGTGAACAATGCGGGCAGTTTTCATCACGGCGAGTTTGCGGCGCTGACGCTGGAGGAGATGCAGCAGCAGATTAACGTTAACCTGCTGGGTACGCTGATGGTCTGTCAGCAGGCGATTCGTCACTTCCCGTCGCACGGCGGTAGCATTATTAATCTCAGCGCCCTGAACAGTAAAAACAGCACGCCAGGTTCCGTGCTCTGGGCAGCAACCAAAGGCGCAGTGGATACCCTGACCCAGGGACTGGCGCGCGAACTGGGCGCAAAGAACATCCGGGTTAACGCCCTGGCACCAGGCATGATTCTGACGGAGGGATTACTGGCCGCGAAGAGGATGAGTCCGCAGCTCAAAGCGCAACTGCTGGCAGCCACGCCGCTGGGACGCTTTGGTCTGCCGGAAGATGTGGCGCAGGTTGCGCTGTTTCTGGCCTCTGAAGAGTCCGCCTGGGTCAGCGGCGAGCGTGTGATGATCAGCGGCGGTGCCTGACAGGCATAAAAAAAGGGAAGCCACTGGCTTCCCTTTTTGTTACGACGCTAAGTCGTTATGCATCACGACGACGTGGAGCGGCGGCTGCGCCCTCTTCACGACGTGGACCACGGCTACCTTCACGGTTGAAAGTACGTCCGCCGCCTTCACGACCACCTTCACGGCGTTCAGAAGAGAAGCGACGACCACCTTCACGGTTAGCTGCGCCCGGACCGCCTGCACCAGGACCGCTGCGACGCTCACCGCCAGCACCAGCTGGACGACGATCACCACGGCCTTCGTTCGGCTGTGCATCACCCAGTAACTGCATATTCATCGGCTTGTTCAGAATACGGGTACGGGTAAAGTGCTGCAGCACATCGCCTGGCATGCCTTTCGGCAGCTCGATAGTCGAGTGGGTACCGAACAGCTTGATGTTACCGATGTAACGGCTGCTGATGTCGCCTTCGTTAGCGATAGCGCCAACGATGTGACGAACTTCAACACCATCATCGCGGCCTACTTCGATGCGGTACAGCTGCATTTCGCCAACGTCACGACGTTCGCGACGTGGACGATCGCCATCACGGCTTTCGCGGTTTTCACGCGGAGCACGAGAATCGCCACGCGCTTCACGGCTGTCACGACGGCCATCACGCTCGTCACGATCGCGGTATTCGCGACGTGCCGGACGCGGTGCTTCTGGTGGCAGAATCAGAGGACGTTCGCCCTGTGCCATCTTCAGCAGTGCGGCTGCCAGTGTTTCCAGATCCATTTCTTCTTCTGGCTGCATTTTAGCCAGCAGAGCACGGTACTGATCCAGATCGCTGCTTTCCAGCTGCTGCTGAACTTTAGCAGCAAACTTAGCCAGACGACGCTCACCCAGCAGTTCTGCGTTAGGCAGTTCTACCTCAGGTATAGTCAGCTTCATGGTACGTTCGATGTTACGCAGCAGACGGCGTTCGCGGTTCTCAACGAACAGCAGCGCACGGCCAGCACGACCAGCACGACCGGTACGGCCGATACGGTGAACGTAAGATTCTGAGTCCATCGGGATGTCGTAGTTAACAACCAGGCTGATGCGCTCAACGTCCAGGCCACGGGCCGCAACGTCGGTTGCAATCAGAATGTCGAGACGACCATCTTTCAGGCGCTCAAGCGTCTGCTCACGTAGAGCCTGGTTCATGTCACCGTTCAGCGCGGCGCTGTTATAGCCACTACGTTCCAGCGCTTCTGCTACTTCCATGGTTGCGTTTTTGGTACGCACGAAGATGATGGCAGCATCAAAGTCTTCTGCTTCCAGGAAGCGAACCAGTGCGTCTGTTTTACGACCGTAAGCGGTCCAGTAGCTCTGGCTGATATCAGGACGCGTGGTCAGGCTTGACTGAATACGCACTTCCTGTGGATCTTTCATGAAGCGTTTGGTGATACGACGAATCGCTTCCGGCATGGTTGCAGAGAACAGCGCGGTCTGATGATCGGCTGGAATTTGCGCCATGATGGTTTCAACGTCTTCGATGAAGCCCATGCGCAGCATTTCGTCTGCTTCATCCAGCACCAGGCCACGCAGGTTAGAAAGGTCTAACGTGCCGCGTTTCAGGTGGTCAAGCAGACGGCCAGGCGTACCCACAACAACCTGTGGTCCCTGACGCAGTGCGCGCAGCTGCACGTCATAACGCTGGCCGCCGTAAAGGGCAACCACGTTCAGGCCACGCATGTGTTTAGAGAATTCGGTAACTGCTTCAGCAACCTGTACCGCCAGTTCGCGGGTAGGTGCCAGCACCAGGATTTGTGGCGCTTTAACAGTAGGATCAATGTTATGTAACAGCGGCAGAGAGAACGCCGCGGTTTTACCACTCCCGGTCTGCGCCATGCCTAACACGTCACGGCCCGCCAGCAGGTGAGGAATACACTCAGCCTGGATTGGGGATGGCTTTACGTAGCCCATGCCATTCAGTGATTCAAGGATGTCGGCGTTCAGGCCAAGGTCAGCAAAAGTGGTTTGAATATCAGTCATGTAGTACACGTGCCTCTTAGATTGCGGCGGCCAGTCTACATAACTCGTCGTGAAAACTTTCAGTCATTTTCATCAAAAAGTGTGAACCGGCTCAAATTAAAAGTTTTGACGAACAGAAAAGCCTTCATCCTTTAAGATGATGACTTAACAGGTTTTACAGGCAAATTAAGTTCGTCAGCTATTGCTGGTCAGATTCTGATAAATCGTCTTGTGCCTGGCCGAGTTGCGCCAGTTCCAACAATGCGTATCGGTGTTCAACAAAGTTATTGACGTTGTTGGCCACCGCCAGTTTGAACAACGCTTTCGCGTCGTCCTTCTCCCCCAGACTTAGGTAGTACTTACCTAAATAGAAGTTGGTTTCACTGAGATGTTCAGCGAGCGAGGTGTTATCCGTTGCGTCCGCCTTGAGACTTTCCATCAACGTTTTCTCGTTGATATCTCCAAGGTAGAACTCGACAATATTCCATCCCCATTGATCTCTGACCGCTTTGTCGTGACGCTGTTGAAGCGCGACTTTTGCCTTGTCGACATCCATCTCACGTTCAACGAGATAGAGCCACAAACTGCGGAAAGGATCGTTAGGATCGTCTTGATAAAACGCCAGCAGATCATCTTGCGCTAACTTGTATCGACCGCCGTAATAGAGGGCGATACCACGGTTTAAATGCGCATAGTTGTAAGTTGGATCAAGCTCAAGTACAGAATCAAACGCTTCATAGGCGGCATCAAAGTTGCCCGCCTGCGTTAAATATATGCCTAAGTAGTTAAACACTTCGGGCATATCTGGTCTTATAGACAGCGCTTGCGAAAAATCGTTCCGCGCTAATGCCCGCAGACCTAAACTATCATACAACACTCCGCGCTCATATAACAGCTGTGCGCGTTCATCATCGGTGAGAGCGCGACTGGCAAGAATTTGTTCCATGCGCGCCAGTATCACTTCCTGCTGCAGTGTGGGCTGTAAAGGCACTGCAAGAACTTCGTTCTTACGCCAATTGGAGTTGCTGCATCCTGCCAGCGTCAAAGCTGTCGCAACAAAACACCAGCGCAGAAAAGGCTTCATTTCCCACTCCCGAATACAAACATTGGGATAACCATCCTGTCATCCGCCTGCTGTGCACAAGGATTCCCGCCCTCGCGATGATACAAACGCCCCTCTCTGCCAGGCAGAGAGGGGCAAATCAGCAACGACTTATTCAGCAGCGTCAGGCGTGGTCACCGCGCCAGCTTCTTCAGCCTGCGGCTTAGATTCTGTCGCTTCTTTGATGCTCAGACGTACACGGCCCTGGCGATCAACTTCCATCACCTTAACCGGTACTTCCTGACCCATCTGCAGATAGTCGGTCACTTTCTCAACGCGCTTATCAGCGATTTGTGAAATGTGAACCAGACCTTCTTTACCGCCGCCGATTGCAACGAAGGCGCCGAAGTCAACGATACGGGTCACTTTACCACTGTAAACGCGGCCCACTTCGATCTCTGCGGTAATCTCTTCGATACGACGAATCGCTTCTTTCGCTTTCAGACCATCGGTCGCAGCGATTTTCACGGTGCCGTCATCTTCAATTTCAATCGTTGTGCCGGTCTCTTCGGTCAGTGCACGAATCACTGAGCCGCCTTTACCGATCACATCTTTGATCTTGTCAGAGCTGATTTTGATGGTGTAAATGCGTGGTGCGAATTCAGAAATCTCAGTACGCGGCGTGCTGATAGCCTGTTCCATAACGCCCAGAATGTGCAGACGTGCACCCCGGGCCTGGTTCAGCGCTTCCTGCATGATTTCACGCGTGATGCCTTCGATTTTGATGTCCATCTGCAGCGCGGTGATACCTTCACGGCTACCGGCTACTTTGAAGTCCATGTCGCCCAGGTGATCTTCATCGCCCAGGATGTCAGACAGAACAACAAACTTCTCATCTTCTTTCACCAGACCCATTGCAATACCGGCAACGGCGGCTTTGATTGGCACACCTGCATCCATCAGCGCCAGTGAGGCACCGCAGACAGAGGCCATTGAAGAAGAGCCGTTAGATTCGGTGATTTCAGAAACAACACGAATGGTGTAAGGGAAATCTTCCGCTTTAGGCATTACCGCTAACACGCCGCGCTTCGCCAGACGACCGTGACCAATCTCACGACGCTTCGGCGAACCTACCATGCCGGTTTCGCCGACAGAGTATGGAGGGAAGTTGTAATGGAACAGGAAGCTGTCGGTACGTTCGCCCATCAGCTCATCAAGATTCTGCGCATCGCGGGTCGTACCCAGCGTTGCAGTAACCAGTGCCTGCGTCTCACCACGAGTGAACAGTGATGAACCGTGTGTACGTGGCAATACGCCAGTACGCACATCCAGACCACGGATCATATCTTTTTCACGACCATCAATGCGTGGCTCGCCATTCAGGATGCGAGTACGAACGACGGTTTTTTCAAGGCTATGCACGATGTCGCCGATTTCTGAGCCATCCAGCGTTTCATCTTCAGCCAGCAGCGCAGCGATGGTTTCGTCTTTAATGACGCCAACCTGGGTGTAACGCTCCTGCTTGTCAGTGATGCGGTAAGCATCGCTGATGCGCGCTTCTGCCAGGGCAGCAACGCGAGAAATCAGTGCGGTATTGGCCGCTTCTGGCTGCCAGTCCCAGCGTGGTTTGCCCGCTTCAGCAACCAGGGCATTGATGTTTTCGATAACGATCTGCTGCTGGTCGTGACCAAAGACCACGGCACCCAGCATCTGCTCTTCTGACAGGATCTCAGCTTCAGATTCAACCATCAGAACGGCATTCTGCGTACCGGCAACCACCAGATCCAGACGAGACTGTTTCAGCTCATCTGCGGTTGGGTTCAGGACATATTGATCGTTGATGTAACCAACACGCGCAGAACCAATTGGACCATTGAACGGCAGACCAGAAAGCGCCAGTGCAGCAGAAGCACCGATCATGGCAACGATGTCCGGATGAACCTGTGGGTTCACAGAGACAACAGTGGCGATAACCTGAACTTCGTTAACAAAACCTTCCGGGAACAGCGGACGAATCGGGCGGTCAATCAGACGCGAAATCAGGGTTTCGCCTTCGCTTGGACGGCCTTCACGACGGAAGAAGCTGCCTGGGATACGACCAGCAGCGTAAGTACGCTCCTGATAGTTCACGGTCAGTGGGAAGAAATCCTGACCTGGTTTAGATTTTTTCTGACCTACTACAGTGACGAATACTGCAGTATCGTCCATGCTCACCATAACAGCGGCTGTCGCCTGGCGAGCCATCATGCCGGTTTCCAGCGTGACGGTATGTTGACCATATTGGAATTTGCGTACGATCGGATTCAGCAAAATCAAAGTCCTTAACTTCGGGGCATGGCTATCTGTAGCCCGCCATTGATTACCAATCTTCAGTTGCATCCTCGCGACTAATGACAACCCTCGACCGCCCCTGCGGTAAAGCCTCTCATTAGCCGCGCGAAATTCTGCAAACTAAAGATCACACTAAGCAACAATACATCAGTTTGGTCCGGATTGCTGCCGATTGCTCGAAAAAAGGGGCCATAAAGGCCCCCTCTTCACGAAACTCGCACAAATCCGATCGTAAGCTGCACAGAGTGCAAAAGCCCGCATAATGCCCCGACGATCAGATTCTTCAGACTTAGCGACGCAGACCGAGACTTTCGATCAGGCTGCTGTAGCGTGCAACGTCTTTACGCTTCAGGTAGTCCAGCAGCTTACGACGCTGAGATACCATGCGCAGCAGACCGCGGCGACTGTGGTGGTCTTTTTTGTGCTCAGAGAAGTGACCCTGCAGATGGGTAATCTGCGCGGTCAACAGGGCAACCTGAACTTCAGTTGAACCGCTGTCGTTAGCACCACGGCCATATTTAGCAACGATCTCTGCTTTAGCTTCTACGCTTAGAGACATAATAAACTCCAGTAATAAATGAATGTATGGGTGCCGATCTCTAATTCAGCATCCCGCTTTAAAGCCGCGCTATTCTACTCTGCGCCCGATAGCAACGCAAATGCCCCATCAGCGAAAAGTGAACGCCTGGCTCAATCCTGATACTCAACCACTAAACGACGTGGCGCAAGCCGGCCATCGTCGGCAATTTCTGCCATACCGATAAACTTACGCGCTTCGCCTTCCGATACCCTTACCAGCCCCTGGGCAGGCGCATTGCTGGCCTGTACCGGCTGTCCCTGGCGGAAGAAATCTGCCACGGCAGGCGGGATATTCACTTCAGGGAAATCAGAGGCGGGGCTGTCCATTGGCAACAACAGCGGATCGAGCTGCGTTTCCAGTGGAATGCCGGCTTCTGTGGCTTCCGTCAGCAGGGTGTTGAGCTGTTCCAGCGTCACCATCCTTTCATACGGATAACGGGCAACCTGAACGCGACGCAGCATAATCACGTGCGCACCGCATCCCAGCTTTTCGCCCAGGTCATCGATGATGGTGCGGATATAGGTGCCTTTGGAGCAGTGAATTTCCAGCTCCAGCTCGTTATCCTGCCAGCGAATAAATTGCAGTTCATAGACAGTGATCGGACGCGGTTCACGCGCAATCTCAATGCCCTGACGCGCATATTCATACAGCGGGCGTCCCTGATGCTTCAGTGCCGAAAACATCGAAGGCACCTGCAGCGTTTCGCCACGGAAGCTCTCCAGAGCACTGTCCAGATCGGCCTGACTGAAGCTGACCGGACGCGTCTGCACGATGTTGCCATCGGCGTCTGACGTGTCGGTCCGCTCGCCCAGTCGGGCAATCACGCGATAGCGTTTGTCGGAATCGAGCAGATACTGCGAAAACTTAGTCGCTTCACCCAGGCAGATCGGCAACATGCCGGTAGCCAGAGGATCCAGCGCGCCGGTATGTCCTGCGCGATTCGCGTTAAAGATACGCTTCACTTTCTGCAGGACATCATTTGACGAGACGCCTTGTGGCTTATCCAGCAACAACACGCCATGGACGTCGCGACCGCGACGACGCGGACGACTCATTACGCCTCCTCGTCATCGCCAGTGGCGTCCGGACCACGGCGTTCAGTATCGTTCTTCACGACGCTGGTGACGAGATTGGACATGCGCATCCCTTCGACTAACGAGTTGTCGTAGAAGAAAGTCAGCTCAGGCACGATACGCAGACGCATCGCTTTGCCCAGCAGAATGCGGATATAACCTGACGCTTCTTTCAGCGCTTTCAGGCCATGTTTAATCGCTTCTTCATCTTTGTCATTGAGGAAAGTCACGAACACTTTTGCGTAAGCGAGATCGCGTGAGACTTCAACGCCTGATACGGTGACCATCATGCCAAGACGTGGATCTTTGATCTCACGCTGCAGGATCATCGCAATCTCTTTTTGCAGCTCTTGTGAAACGCGCTGCGGGCGACCAAATTCTTTCGCCATCATTATTTCTCCCAAATAATTCGGGAGGCCAGAGGCCTCCCAAATTGCAACACATCAGCAGTCTATTACTCGATGGTGCGTTTAATTTCGATGATTTCAAACACTTCGATCATATCGCCAACGCGAACGTCGTTGTAGTTCTTCACGCCGATACCGCACTCCATGCCGTTACGCACTTCGTTGACGTCATCTTTAAAGCGACGCAGAGATTCCAGCTCGCCTTCGTAAATTACCACGTTGTCGCGCAGGACACGGATTGGATTGTGACGCTTGATGTTACCTTCCGTCACCATACAACCGGCAATCGCGCCAAACTTCGGTGATTTGAACACATCGCGCACCGCAGCCAGACCGATGATCTGCTGTTTGTACTCTGGTGCCAGCATGCCGCTCATCGCCGCTTTAACTTCGTCAATCAGGTTATAGATGACAGAGTAGTAGCGCAGATCCAGGCTTTCTGCGTCAATGACGCGACGCGCAGAGGCATCGGCACGAACGTTGAAGCCAAGGAGGATGGCGTTAGAGGCAGCAGCCAGGGTCGCATCGGTTTCGGTAATCCCGCCCACGCCTGAACCCACAATCTTCACCTTCACTTCGTCGGTGGAGAGTTTCTGCAGGGAGTCGGAGATTGCTTCCACAGAACCCTGAACGTCAGCTTTCAGAACGATGTTCAGTTCAGACACTTCGCCTTCGGTCATGTTAGCAAACATGTTCTCGAGCTTAGATTTCTGCTGGCGAGCCAGTTTAACTTCGCGGAATTTGCCCTGACGATAGAGCGCAACTTCACGTGCTTTCTTCTCGTCACGTACCACGGTCGCTTCATCACCCGCAGCCGGCACGCCGGACAGGCCCAGAATCTCAACCGGGATAGATGGACCCGCTTCCATGACTTCGCGACCCAGTTCGTCACGCATTGCACGAACGCGGCCATATTCGAAACCACAAAGAACGATGTCGCCTTTGTTCAGCGTACCTTCACGTACCAGCACGGTGGCAACCGGACCACGACCTTTGTCGAGGAACGATTCGATCACCACGCCGCTCGCCATACCTTCACGGATAGCGGTCAGTTCCAGCACTTCCGCCTGCAGCAGGATAGCGTTTAACAGGTCATCAATGCCGGTACCCGCTTTCGCAGAGACATTAACGAACATGTTTTCGCCGCCCCACTCTTCCGGAATGATACCGTACTGAGTCAGTTCGTTTTTAACACGATCCGGATCCGCTTCTGGCTTATCGCACTTGTTCACTGCAACCACAACCGGCACTTTAGCGGCTTTGGCGTGCTGAATAGCTTCGACAGTCTGTGGCATCACGCCATCGTCTGCTGCAACCACCAGGATAACGATATCGGTCGCCTGCGCACCACGTGCACGCATCGCGGTAAACGCGGCGTGGCCCGGGGTATCCAGGAAGGTAACCATACCGTTGTCGGTTTCAACGTGGTAAGCACCGATGTGCTGAGTAATACCGCCCGCTTCGCCAGAGGCGATTTTAGTGGAACGGATATAGTCCAGCAGGGACGTTTTACCGTGGTCGACGTGGCCCATGATGGTGACAACCGGAGCACGAGACTCCTGCGCAGCATCAGTATCACGATCGTCCATTACCGCTTCTTCCAGCTCGTTCTCACGACGCAGGGTCACTTTGTGGCCCATCTCTTCGGCAACGAGCTGTGCAGTTTCCTGGTCGATGACCTGGTTGATGGTCGCCATGGCGCCCATTCTCATCATCGCTTTAATGACCAGAGAACCTTTCACCGCCATTTTGTTAGCCAGTTCGGCTACGGTGATAGTTTCGCCAATCACAACATCGCGGTTAACGGCCTGCGCTGGCTTGTTGAAGCCCTGCTGCAGTGCGCTAGGTTTGCGATGCTTGCCGCCTTTACCACCACGAACCTGCGCACGCGCTTCTTCACGGTCAGTTTTGGCTTCAGAGTGTTTGTTGCCTTTTTTCGCCGGACGCGCAGCTTTAGCAGTAGTACGCGCACGCGCACGACCTGCTTCAACCTGACGGTCGTTTTCATCTTCCGCCTGACGGGCATGGGTCGAAGTGGTGACGTGATAGTCGCCTTTATCCTCTTCTTCCGGTTTTTCCCATTCAGCTGATTTCTCTTCAGCCAGACGGCGGGCTTCTTCTGCTACGAGGCGGGCAGCCTCTTCAAGCTTACGGCGGGCTTCTTCTTCAGCTTTACGCTTCAGTTCGGCAGCTTCAGCTTCGCGACGGGCTTTGTCTGATTGCGCAGCCCTGGTCACTTCGTCGGTAGGTTGATTTGTCACTTTTTCATTTTCCGCTGCTGCACGTTTGGCCTTGTCAGCGGCTTCGCGCCTGGCTTTATCTTCGGCTTCACGTTGCGCTTTCTGTTCAGCTTCGCGACGGGCTTTTTCTTCAGCCTCGCGTTGCGCCTGCTCTTCCGCTTCACGCTGCGCCTCGGCTTCAGCTTCTGCCTGAGCTTGCTCAGCCTCTGCATCACCCTTCACATAGGTACGCTTTTTGCGGACTTCAATTTGCACCGACTTACTTTTACCCCCGGTGCCTGGAATATTCAAGGTGCTGCGCGTTTTACGCTGCAGCGTCAGCTTAGCTGAACCGACCTGACCGTGTTCACGGTTCAGATGAGATAGTAAGGTTTCTTTCTCTTGCTGGGTCACCGCGTCATTTTCAGACTTAGGGATCCCCGCATCAGCAAATTGCTGTACCAGGCGATCGACCGGAGTCTGAATTTCTGCGGCCAGCGATTTTACGGTTACATCTGTCATGCTGTTCCTTCCTGTTATTACGCGTCATCGCCGAACCAGCAGATATTACGTGCGGCCATAATCAGCGCGCCGGCTTGTTCATCAGACATGCCTTCAATATCCGTCAGATCGTCAACACCTTGCTCAGCGAGATCTTCCAGCGTGCAAACGCCTTTCGACGCCAGGCGGAACGCCAGCGCACGATCGAGGCCTTCAAGATTCAGAAGATCCTCAGCGGGCTCCTGATTTCCAAGACTCTCTTCTTTCGCCAGTGCCAGGGTGGTTAACGCATTTTTTGCTCGTTCACGCAGGGCTTCAATGGTCTCTTCGTCGAGGCCGTCGACTTCCAGCAGCTCGTTGATTGGCACGTATGCCAGCTCTTCCAGCGAGGAGAAGCCCTCTTCCACCAGTACGGTGGCGAACTCTTCGTCGATGTCGAGATGTTTAGTGAACATATCGATCGCTGCATGTGCTTCAGCCTGATGCTTAGCCTGCAGATCATCGACGGTCATCACGTTCAGCTCCCAGCCACTCAGCTGTGAAGCGAGACGCACGTTTTGGCCGTTACGGCCGATCGCCTGAGCCAGATTGCCAGCTTCTACGGCGATATCCATGGTGTGGTTATCTTCATCAACCACGATTGACGCCACATCGGCCGGAGCCATGGCGTTAATAACAAACTGCGCCGGGTTATCGTCCCACAGCACGATATCGATACGCTCGCCGCCCAGTTCACTGGAAACTGCCTGAACACGCGCGCCGCGCATGCCCACACAGGCACCCACCGGATCAATACGTTTGTCGTTGGTTTTGACTGCAATTTTAGCGCGCGAACCCGGATCACGGGCAGCGGCTTTAATTTCAATCAGTTCTTCGCCAATTTCTGGCACCTCGATGCGGAACAGTTCAATCAGCATTTCTGGTTTAGAACGCGTCACGAACAGTTGCGCGCCACGCGCTTCCGGACGTACAGAGTAGAGTACGCCACGAATACGGTCGCCTGGACGGAAGTTTTCACGCGGCAGCATATCTTCGCGCAGAATCACCGCTTCGGCATTGCTGCCTAAGTCGAGGGAGATGTTGTCGCGGTTAACTTTCTTCACCACGCCCGTGATAATTTCGCCTTCCTGCTCACGGAACTGATCAACCACCATTGCGCGCTCAGCTTCGCGCACTTTTTGCACGATAACCTGCTTAGCGGTCTGAGTGGTGATACGGTCAAAGGTGACCGATTCAATCTGATCTTCGACATATTCGCCCAGATTGAATGCTTCATCTTCGAAGCGGGCCGCATCCAGCGTGATCTCGCGCGTCGGCTGTGTCACCTCTTCTACGATTTCCCAGCGGCGGAAAGTATCGAAATCGCCACTGCGGCGATCAATGCTGACGCGTACCTCAATTTCCTGCTCATACTTTTTCTTGGTCGCAGTCGCCAGCGCGCTCTCCAGCGCTTCGAAGATTTTCTCACGCGGCAGGGCTTTTTCGTTAGAAACGGCTTCTACAACAGCTAAGATCTCTTTGTTCATCCTGGTTAGCCTCAATCCGGACTTTTAAAAGTGGGGGACCAGGTTCGCTTTCTGAATATTACTCAGTGCGAACACTTCATCGCTACCCTCAACGTGCACCGTGATCATCTCGCCATCAACTGACTTAATGGTTCCCTGCCATTTACGGCGGTTCTGCACGGCCATACGCAACACCAGACTCACTTCTTCACCCATAAAGCGGGTGTAGTGTTCTGCAGTGAACAGAGGACGATCGAGTCCCGGTGAAGAGACTTCTAGGTTGTAAGGGACCGTAATGGGATCTTCAACATCCATTACCGCACTTACCTGGTGGCTGACATCGGCGCAATCATCGACATTGATGCCATCTTCACTATCAATATAGATGCGCAGGATAGATGTGCGACTACGAACGAATTCAATTCCAACCAGTTCGTAACCCAGCGCTTCTACGGGAGCCGATACCAACTCTGTCAATTTTTGCTCTAATGTGGACAAGCCCACCCCCAAGACATAAAAAAAGGGCCTATAGCCCAGTATTACGATTCGCTAATAACAAAAAACCCCGAATATTCGGGGCTTTTAATCACTGGACCCTGTATGCCGCAATGCGGCCCGGACTCCATCCAAAGAATTTTCTTTCAAAAAATAACCGTGAATGCGTCCGTCGATGCATACAGTATATTTGAAAAAGAACTCAAAGGGAAAATTGGTTGCGGGGGCCGGATTTGAACCGACGACCTTCGGGTTATGAGCCCGACGAGCTACCAGGCTGCTCCACCCCGCGTCCGAAAACGTGGCGAATAATACGCCAGACCTGCATAAAATGCAAGGGATACTGCTATTTGGTACCGAGGACGGGACTTGAACCCGTAAGCCCAATCGGGCACTACCACCTCAAGGTAGCGTGTCTACCAATTCCACCACCACGGCACTACACTGATCACAACGATTCGTTGTGCTGACGACCTTACTTAGGAATATCGCTGCCCGGCGTTACCGGTTGAGCTGGCTTTTCAGTCTGTTGAGAAGACTGCGCCGGCGCAGAAAGATTTTCCCACTCGCTTCCTTTAGACGCTTTATTGCTGTTCAGATTACCCAGAATCAGGCTGATGATGAAAAACAGCGCTGCTAAGATGCCGGTTGTACGAGTCATGAAATTACCTGAACCCGAAGAACCAAACACCGTACCGGATGCGCCTGCACCGAATGAGGCTCCCATATCAGCGCCTTTGCCTTGCTGCAGCATGATCATACCCACGAGGGCGATAGCTACAATAAGGAAAACTACTAAAAGAGCTTGGTACATATCATCCTGTTCCTTGCACGGTAATCGTACAGTTAAAGCTTCAACCAGTATTGATGGGGAGTCTCGTCATCACCCATCAGAAGCGGGTGTGAATACTAACCAAAGGCGCATATCTCTGCAAGTGCAATTTTTACTACCCCTACTGTTTGCAGAAAAAAACGCCATCCCGGTGATTTTACAGGCAGTTCAGCACCCTGCAGACCGCCTGTTACGGTTTTAAACGGCCTTGACCTGGTCGGCGATGCGATTCGCCAGTTCGGTGACCTGCGCCTCATTTTCGCCTTCGACCATGACACGAATCAATGGCTCAGTACCTGATTTACGCAGCAGAACGCGTCCGCGACCCGCCAGCGCTTTTTCCACTTCGGCCGTGACAGCTTTCACCGCGTCACTCTGAAGCGGATCATGTTCGCCCGCAAAGCGTACGTTAACCAGAACCTGCGGCAGCATTTTCATGCCACTACAGAGATCGTGCAGGCTCATATGGTTACGCACCATCGCAGTGAGCACTTGCAAACTTGCAACGATACCGTCACCGGTTGTGGTTTTATCCAGCAGGATCACATGACCGGAGTTCTCTGCACCGAGACGCCAGCCCTTCTCCTGCATCTTCTCCAGTACATAACGGTCACCGACTTTGGCACGGGTAAACGGAATGCCAAGCTGTTTCAGCGCTAACTCCAGCCCCATGTTACTCATCAGCGTACCCACCACGCCGCCGCGTAACTGTCCCTGACGCAGGGCTTCACGCGCAATGATGTAGAGGATCTGGTCGCCATCAACTTTGTCACCCAGATGGTCAATCATCATGATGCGATCGCCGTCACCGTCGTAGGCCAGGCCGATATCGGCCTTCTCCGCCAGCACGCGCTGCTGCAGCAGTTTGAGATCGGTGGCACCGCACTCTTTGTTGATGTTCATGCCGTCTGGCTGGACACCGATAGCAATCACCGTCGCGCCCAGTTCACGCAATACATTCGGCGCAATGTGGTAGGTGGCGCCATTGGCGCAGTCGACCACAATTTTCAGGCCATTCAGATTCAGTTCGCTGGGGAACGTCCCTTTGCAGAACTCAATGTAACGCCCTGCTGCATCGACGATGCGGCTGGCGCGGCCTAACTGCGCTGATTCAACGCAGGTAATCGGCTTTTCCATCTCCAGCTCAATCGCCTCTTCGACGTCATCGGGCAGTTTGGTGCCCTCGGACGAGAAGAATTTAATCCCGTTGTCGTCAAACGGGTTATGTGACGCTGAAATCACAATGCCCGCCTCTGCGCGGAAGGTACGGGTCAGATAGGCGATGGCTGGTGTCGGCATCGGGCCGGTAAAGGCGGCCGTCAGGCCTGCTGCAGCGAGACCGGCTTCCAGCGCGGACTCCAGCATATAACCAGAGATACGGGTATCTTTACCGATGATGATCTTCTTTGAACCGTGGCGCGCCAGCACTTTACCTGCGGCCCAGCCCAGCTTCAGGACGAAATCGGGGGTGATGGGTGCTTCACCGACTTTGCCACGAATGCCGTCTGTACCGAAATATTTACGATTACTCATGATACTCCTTTTGCTCTTCGGGTCGCTTCGACCACGCGCATCGCTTCAGCCGTCTCTTTTACATCATGGGCGCGAATAATCTGCGCGCCCTGCATAGCAGCAATCACCGCGCAACTCAGGCTGCCGGTTAAACGCTGTGACGGGCCGACGTTTAACAGCTGGCCAATCATCGATTTACGCGACATCCCCACTAACAGCGGCAGGCCGAAGTGGTGAAAATCGCCAAGATGAGCCAGCAGTTCATAATTGTGGCTGAGATTTTTACCGAAACCGAAGCCCGGGTCGAGTATCAGACGCTCTTTTTTAATGCCCGCCGCTTCGCAGCGCGCTATCTGCTGAGCGAAGTAAGTGTCCACTTCGCTTAAAATATTTTCGTAAACCGGTGCCTGCTGCATGGTGCGCGGTTCGCCCTGCATATGCATTAAACAGACGGGCAGCCCGGTCGAGGCGGCGGCTTCCAGTGCTCCGGGTTCAGAAAGCGAACGCACGTCGTTTATGATGTGAGCACCTACTCGCGCGGCTTCCCGGATGACGTCAGCTTTAGAGGTGTCCACTGAAATCCAGACTTCGAAACGCTGGGCAATGGCATCGATGACCGGAATCACCCGCTCCAGCTCCTCCTCCACACTCACTTCATCCGCGCCAGGACGGGTTGATTCCCCACCCACATCGATGATGGTTGCGCCTGCATTGACCATCTCATTGGTATGCGTCAGCGCATCAACCAGCGCGTTATGCTTTCCACCATCTGAAAAGGAGTCCGGCGTGACGTTAAGAATGCCCATCACATGTGGAAAAGATAAATCGAGATGGGAATCACGGGCGAACAACTTCATGGCGGAAACTCCTTGCTGATCAATATCTGGATGTAAAAAACCCCGGACCAGCCGGGGTTTTGTCTGACGATGTTGCGTCTTATTTGTTGTACTGCTCTGACATGGTATTGCCTGGGTTTGGCGTACGCGGTTCATCAACCGGGCGTGGCGCCTTTGGCGTACCGTTGCTGTCTGAGTTGCTGCCTGGATCTTCCCAGCCCGCTGGCGGACGCACTTCGCGGCGCGCCATCAGGTCGTCGATCTGCGGTGCATCAATGGTTTCATACTTCATCAGCGCGTCTTTCATCGCGTGAAGGATGTCCATGTTCTCACCCAGAATCTGACGAGCACGCTGGTAGTTGCTGTCGATCAGGTGCTTAACTTCCTGGTCGATGATGCGGGCCGTTTCATCAGACATATGTTTCGCTTTCGCGACAGAACGTCCGAGGAACACTTCACCCTCTTCTTCTGCATAGAGCAACGGACCCAGTTTTTCAGAGAAGCCCCACTGCGTCACCATGTTACGCGCCAGATTGGTCGCAACTTTAATATCGTTGGACGCACCGGTAGAAACACGTTCTGCACCGTAGATGATCTCTTCTGCCAGACGACCGCCGTAAAGCGTTGAGATCTGGCTTTCCAGTTTCTGACGGCTGGCGCTGATCGCGTCGCCTTCAGGCAGGAAGAAGGTCACACCCAGTGCGCGACCGCGCGGGATAATCGTTACTTTATGAACCGGGTCATGCTCTGGCACCAGGCGACCAATAATGGCGTGGCCTGCTTCGTGGTAGGCAGTTGACTCTTTCTGCGATTCCGTCATCACCATGGAGCGACGTTCCGCACCCATCATGATTTTGTCTTTCGCTTTCTCGAACTCTACCATCGAAACCACACGCTTGTTTGAACGGGCCGCGAACAGCGCTGCTTCGTTAACAAGGTTGGCCAGATCGGCACCCGAGAAGCCTGGCGTACCACGTGCAATGATTGCTGCATCAACATCAGTTGCCAGCGGCACACGACGCATATGCACTTTCAGGATCTGCTCACGACCGCGAACATCTGGCAGGCCAACAACAACCTGACGGTCAAAGCGACCTGGACGCAGCAGCGCAGGGTCCAGTACGTCAGGACGGTTAGTTGCGGCGATAACAATAATACCTTCGTTACCTTCGAAACCATCCATCTCAACCAGCATCTGGTTCAGCGTCTGCTCACGTTCGTCATGTCCACCGCCTAAACCGGCGCCACGCTGACGACCGACTGCGTCGATCTCATCGATAAAGATGATGCACGGAGCCGCTTTTTTGGCCTGTTCGAACATGTCACGCACACGGGATGCACCGACACCGACAAACATTTCCACAAAGTCAGAACCGGAGATGGTAAAGAAAGGCACCTTCGCTTCGCCGGCAATCGCTTTTGCCAGCAAGGTTTTACCGGTACCCGGTGGCCCCACCATCAGAACGCCTTTTGGAATCTTACCGCCCAGCTTCTGGAAACGGCTCGGCTCACGCAGATATTCCACCAGTTCAGCAACTTCATCTTTCGCTTCGTCACAACCTGCTACGTCGGCGAAAGTGGTTTTAATCTGGTCTTCCGTCAACATGCGGGCTTTGCTCTTGCCGAAGGACATCGCGCCCTTACCGCCGCCGCCCTGCATCTGACGCATAAAGAAGATCCACACACCGATCAGCAGCAACATCGGGAACCACGAAATGAAGATTGAAGCCAGCAGGCTTGGTTCTTCCGGCGGTTCGCCAACCACTTTGACGTTTTTGGTCAAGAGGTTATCGAGCAACTTGGGATCGTTGACAGGAATGTAGGTCGTGTATTTATTGCTGTCTTTTTTAACGACGTTAATTTCACGCCCGTTAATACGTGCCTCGCGGACCTGATCCTGGTTCACTTCCGACAGGAAGGTTGAATAATCAACCCGACGGCCATTCGACTCGCTGGGCCCAAAGCTCTGGAATACTGACATCAGCACGACCGCGATGACTAACCAGAGAATCAGGTTTTTCGCCATGTCACTCAAGGGATTAACCTCATATTACAACGGTGTTAACAGATAGCGTAGGGTACTATAGATCCCGCATACATGGAATCGCAGCAAAACTGCGGACTTCTCCAGCAATTTGGTTATAGTTTGCGCCCAGTCGCCACAATATACACTTCACGTGAACGTGAACGTGAAGCGTCCGGCTTACGAATTTTCACTTTCGTAAACAGGGAGCGAATTTCCCGCAGGTATTCATCGAAGCCATCTCCCTGAAACACTTTCACTACAAAACTGCCGCCAGGTGCCAGGATATCCCGACACATCTCCAGCGCCAGCTCGACTAAATACATCGACCGGGGAATATCTACGGCAGGTGTACCACTCATATTCGGCGCCATATCGGACATGACAACCTGAACTTTTTGATCGCCAACGCGTTCAAGCAGCGCATTGACCACCGATTCTTCACGAAAATCGCCCTGAAGGAAATCGACACCGACTATCGGATCCATTGGCAGGATATCACAGGCAATGACTCGCCCTTTGTTCCCAATTTGCTGTACCACATATTGCGACCAGCCTCCGGGTGCAGCACCCAGATCTACCACGGTCATGCCGGGTTTGAAAAGCTTGTCACCCTGTTGTATTTCATCAAGTTTAAACCAGGCGCGCGAACGCAACCCTTTTTTATGCGCCTGGAGCACATATTTATCGCTAAAGTGTTCCTGAAGCCAGCGGCCGGAGCTGGCCGAACGCTTTTTACCCGTCATAATATTTCCAACTAAATCGTCATCGTAGCGATAAACCTGCACGCAATGGGTTGCGTCGATTTGGTGATATACCCGAGATGGCGGTAGAATGAACCGTTTTCAATCCCTGAGTAAGTAAAAAACTACGATGAATCTAAGTACCAAACAAAAACAGCACCTCAAGGGCCTCGCCCATCCGCTCAAGCCAGTGGTTATGCTGGGTGGCAATGGCCTGACTGAAGGCGTGCTGGCCGAAATCGAGCAGGCTCTGTCGCATCACGAACTGATCAAGGTAAAAATTGCCTCGGAAGATCGTGAAACGAAACAGCTGATCGTTGAGGCTATCGTGCGTGAGACCGGTGCCAGCAACGTACAGGTGATCGGCAAAACGCTGGTGCTGTATCGCCCCTCTAAAGAGAGCAAAATTTCTCTGCCACGCTAAGTGGGCAAAGAAAGTGACATGCTCTTACCTCAGATAAAAGGCCGCAATGCGGCCTTTTTCCTTTCTTTACATTGTGCTTTAACGCTTTTCAAAGCGTAGCAACATCTTAAAGGTATTCCACCTTCAGGATTTCATACTCAACGTCGCCGCCCGGGGTTTTCACGATAGCCACGTCATCGGCCTCTTTACCCACCAGGCCACGCGCCATCGGCGAATTGACCGAAATCAGATTTTGCTTAAAGTCCGCTTCGTCATCGCCCACAATGCGATACGTGGCTTCTTCGTCGGTTTCGACGTTCAGCACGGTGACGGTTGCACCGAAAATCACGCGTCCGGTTTTCGGCATCTGAGTGACGTCGATAACCTGCGCATTGGAGAGTTTGGCTTCAATCTCCTGAATACGACCTTCGCAAAAACCCTGCTCTTCACGCGCAGCGTGATATTCCGCGTTCTCTTTTAAATCGCCATGTTCGCGTGCATCAGCGATAGAGGCGATAATGCGCGGGCGCTTCACGGTTTTCAGCTCGTTCAGCTCTTCGCGCAATCTTTCAGCGCCTCTTAACGTCATCGGAATCTGATTCATTTAAGCTCCTCGCCATCTTTCCTGTTTAACGATGTCATCCTGACCGGTGACTGCAGAAAAAAGCGTTCTGCGGCGCATTAGCCCGTTTTTGCAAATAAAAGAATCCTGACCCGGAGATGCTTCCAGGCCAGAAAAGAGTTTTGCAATTTGATACGTATTTTACCCCAGAGTTCCCTGCGGGTCATCGTTTACTTTGCACCGTCCAGCGACGTAGTATTGACGCCCTCACCTGCCAGTTACCGCGAGATTATGCGATTTTCACGACTTGTTACCGGATTAAGCTGCGCATTTATGCTGCAGGCACACGCAGCGCCAGTTGATGAATACATGCAGTACCTGCCAGACGGCGCCAATCTGGCGCTGATGGTACAAAAAGTAGGCGCATCAACACCGATTATTGATTATCACGGAAAACAGATGGCCCTGCCCGCCAGTACCATGAAAGTGGTGACGGCGCTGGCAGCATTGCTGGAACTGGGTGGCGACTTCCGTTTTCAGACCACTTTTGAGACTCGCGGCGCCATTATCGATGGCACCCTGAACGGCGATTTAGTTGCACGTTTCGGCGGTGATCCCACCTTAAGCCGTCAGGATCTGCGCAACATGGTGGCGGCGATAAAGAAGCAGGGCATTAACCATATCAAAGGCAATCTGGTTATCGACACCTCCGTTTTTGCCAGTCACGATATGGCGCCGGGCTGGCCGTGGAACGATATGACCCAGTGCTTCAGTGCTCCGCCGGGTGCGGCAATCGTTGATAAAAACTGCTTCTCGGTGTCGCTCTACAGTGCTAATACGCCGGGTGAGAATGCCTTTGTACGTATCGCCTCCTATTATCCGGCGCATATGTACAGCCAGGTGCGCACCATTGGCCGCAACAGCGGCGAAGGGCAATATTGCGAACTGGATGTGGTGCCGGGCGAGCTGAACCGCTACACCCTCACGGGCTGTATGCGCCAGCGCGCGGAACCGCTGCCGCTGGCATTTGCGGTGCAGGATGGCGCGGCCTGGGCTGGCGAAATCCTCAAGGCGGAACTGCGGTCGTCTGAGATTGACTATAGCGGGCATCTGGTGCGACAGACGCAGGTCACCGAACCGGGTACCGTGCTGGCATCGACCCAGTCCGCGCCGCTGCATACGCTGCTGCACACCATGCTGAAGAAGTCAGACAACATGATTGCCGACACGGTGTTTCGCACCATTGGTCATCACTACTTCAATGTGCCCGGCACGTTCCGCGCCGGACAGGATGCCGTTCGCCGCATCCTGAAAGCCAAAGCCAATGTCGACATGGGTAATAGCATTCAGGTGGATGGTTCAGGTCTCTCCCGCCATGACCTGATTTCGCCGCAAACCATGATGCAGGTATTGCAGTTCATTGCGAAGAATGACAACACGCTGGATTATATTTCGATGCTGCCGCTGGCAGGTTACGACGGCACGCTGCAGTATCGCGGCGGGCTGCATGAGGCGGGGCTGGATGGCAAAGTCTCGGCGAAAACCGGCTCACTGCAGGGCGTCTATAACCTGGCGGGCTTTATCACCACCTCCAGTGGTGCGCGGGTGGCATTCGTTCAGTTCCTTTCCGGTTATGCGGTCCCGCCGGAAGATCAGCGTACCCGCCGTATTCCGCTGGTGCGATTTGAGAGCCGTCTCTACCGCGATATCAATCAGAACAACTGATTATTCAGTCATGAAAAAAGCGCAGCGGTCAGGTCAACCGCTGCGCTTTTTATTGCCCGTCCATCAGAAGCGGGTATTCACGCTCATATACCAGGTGCGGCCCGACTCGTTAAAGGTATTGGCCCCTGCGCCATAGAGCCACGCTCCGGTGGTGGCATTGCCGGTGGTCTGCGCGTTGCCCTGACGGAAATGGCGCTTGTCGAACAGGTTGTCGATACCCACGGTGACGCTGGCATATTTATTAACGTCATAGGTGCCGCTCATGCCCACAACCGAATAGGGGCTCACCTGATCGGTGGCGCTACCGGTGACGGCGTTACCTTTATAGTCATATTTCTTCGGTACCTGTTTACCGTACCAGGTCAGGGTCGTTTGCAGGGAGAGGTCCTGCATCGCCTGCCAGCTCAGCGTCGAATTGAGCGTATATTCCGGAATAATCGACAGACGATCGCCGGTCTCTTTATTCTTACTCTGCAGCATGTAAGTGAAGTTATTGTTCCACGTCACGCTGTCAGAGAACGGCACATTGACCGTGCCTTCCAGCCCCTCGACGACTGCTTTGGGCACATTTTCCCATTTGTAGATGTCGGTTTTGCCGTTAGATGCGGTGCCGGTTGGCGCCGTGCCAGCCTCGATCTTGTTACGATAGTCGTTGCGGAACCAGGTCAGGCCCGCCTGGTAACCGTCACGCTTCCATTCGACCCCAATCTCTTTATTGATGCTGTTTTCCGCTTTCAGTTCGTCATTACCCATCAGATAACAGGCACCGGCACTGGCGGCACAGCCCTGACCATTGCTGTAGAGCAGATAGTTCGGGTTGGTCTGATAGAGGCTCGGAGCTTTATAGGCGCGCGCAATGCCCATTTTCAGTGTGAACTCATCGCCTAATCCCTGTGACAGGTTGAGCGACGGGCTCCAGTTATCGCCGACAATCGAATGGTGATCGAAGCGCAGGCCCGGCGTCAGCATGGTGCTGTCGGTCAGCTCAATATTGTCTTCGGCAAACAGCGAGAAGATTTCCGCCTGTGAATAGGGTGTGCGGCCGGTCGTAGCGATACCGGGAATCGACCCGTAGCTGGCGGCCTGAGTCGTCGATGAAGGATCCTTCATCCGCTGCTGATTCCATTCCGTCCCGAAAGTCGCGGTCTGGTTCACCAGCCATTCAAACGGCACACTGATCTCACTGTGCAACAACACATCATCCAGCTGGATGGTATTGAAGTTGCTGTTGGCGAAGATGCCTTCGGTGCCGCCCGCCAGCCCCTCATTCAGACGCGCGTTGCGGGTATTCTCATATTGCGCGTAGGTATTGGTGCTGATGCCATTATCCCAGGCACCGGTCCACTTAACAGAAAAGTTCTGCCGATAGAGCCGGTTGGTCTCGTCACCATATTTGCTTTTCACCAGGGCGTTGGTATTGGTGTTCTGCGTGTCCCCGGCGTAGAGGTTGCCCTGACGACTGTAACCGGCCCCCACTTCCAGCGTCTGCATCGGCGCAAATGCCCAGCGCAGCAGGCCATGAATATCTTTGTTGATCGAGCCTTCCCGGCCCGCCGGGTACGATCCGGCATAACTGCCGGTGCGGTCTGCGGCGTGCCCTTCATTAATGTCGTAAGCATCAGCCTGCGTTTTTGCCAGTCCGCCATAGAGCCGGAAACTGACATCATCGCCCAGTGGCCCTTCAAGGCTGAAGTTGGTGCGACGGGTCGCGCCCTCCTCCTTGTGTTCCGGCACGTTGTAATAGGCGCTCCATGAGCCGTGCCACTGATTATCCATCTCTTTTTTGGTGATGATGTTCACCACGCCGCCCGCTGCACCGTTACCGTAACGAGCCGCTGCCGGACCGCGGATTACCTCAATGCGATCAATGATCTCTGGCGGCACCCAGTTAGTGTCGCCGCGCGTATCACGCTCGCCACGCCAGCCAAGCCGAACCGCGTTGCGGCTGGTCACCGGCAATCCATCGATCAGAATCAGGGTATTTTCCGGCCCCATGCCGCGGATATCGATCTGGCGATTGTTTCCGCGCTGGCCGCTGGTGGAGTTACCGGTCAGATTGACGCCAGGCATGGTGCGAATAATTTCGGCGACATCGCGTGCGGGTGGATGTTTTTTAATTTCGTCGGCGGTGATGGTCGACACGCCAGGTGCCTGCAACGTCTGCTCGGCGGCGGTCACCATCATGGTGTCGTCGTGGAGGGTATCGGAGGGGCTGCTGTCGATAGCCGGTTCGCGGGTGGCTTCAGCAGCCACGGCACCGGCAGAAATGAGAGAGGCGGTGAAACCCAGTTCAATCATAATGGCTAACGAAAGCCGGGATAACTTTTTCATTTTTCTGTTCCTGGAGTGCCGGCGAGGATGCCACTGCCGGCGTGCCGGTAAAAAAGTAATAACCTTGCCTGCAACGTTTTCCCCTTGTCGCCGGGCCAGCGTCAGAACCGCTTTGCATCAGTCTGAAAGCCGGTGCGGCAGAGAGGATGCGCGCGCTCCCTGTCGGGCGGAAACACCCTATTGCAAATGCAAATAATTATCAATACTATTATTCATAACATGCATGACCCTAATCAAGGGTGATCGAAAGATGGCGCGTATGACGTGGTTAAATGAAGAAACCGGCAGTGAACGCTGGTGGCAACAGCAGCAGCAACGGGGCATTCCTCTGGTTGAAGCTGGCGAAAAGGGAAC
This sequence comes from Pantoea sp. OVA07A, assembly GCF_019969975.1. NCBI lineage: Bacteria > Pseudomonadati > Pseudomonadota > Gammaproteobacteria > Enterobacterales > Erwiniaceae > Pantoea > Pantoea sp. OVA07A. Next base: position 387,353 of record NZ_JAHXYM010000002.1, read on the forward strand.
CTGTCAGGTCACCTTTTTCTGGCGCGATCCCCAGGGTGACACGCAGCACTCCGATACCCGGCGCGTCTGGATCAATATTACCGGCGTAACCGATCATCATCATTCAGCGGTCCCCTCCTCATTAACGCCTGTTCCCGATACCGATGTCTGGTGGTGGCAAACCGCTCTGCCCGCTGACTGGCGCGGCAGCTACTGCCTGATTCCTGATAGTCAGGAAGAGACTTTTACCGGGCAGGCCGATATGCAGTCAGTGCGCCAGTGGTGGAGTCAGAAATTCCCGCAGGCGCAAAGCGATCCGCTGAATCCTCTGCGAAGCTGGGCGGGTGGACGCGGAATGAGGGTCTCGCCACTGCACCTGCCACACGCGCCGGATCAGCAGGTGTGGCGTGCAGTTGATGAGGGCCGTGCCGCCGATATTCCGCTGCAACACTATTTGTGGCGCAGCGAACGGCTGGGGAACCAGCGTCAGATCTGGATCTCTGTTACCGGAGACGCCAGTGCAGGCGATCGTCCGCTGGTACTGCTGCTGGATGGTCAGTTCTGGGCAAAGAACATGCCGGTTGCCGGCCCGCTTCAGCAACTGACAGAGGCAGGCGAACTGCCCCCTGCGGTCTATGTCATGATCGACATCATCGACCGCGAACACCGCACGCGTGAGCTGACCTGTAACCCTGACTTCTGGCTGGCGATTCAGCACGAGCTGTTGCCGCAGGTTCAGCGCTGGGCGCCGTTTCGTGCCGACAGCACGCTGGTAGCGGGACAGAGTTTTGGCGGCCTTTCTGCCGCTTACGCCACCCTGACCTGGCCGGAAACCTTTGCTGGGGCGATCAGCCTCTCCGGGTCGTTCTGGTGGCCCGCGCGCGGCGATCCCAATGGCTGGCTGCCACAGCAGTTACAACAGGGCTTACTGCAGGCCCCCCCTCGCCGCTTCTACCTGGAAGCGGGACGACGCGAACGGCTGATTCTGGCAGCAAACCAGCAGTTTCAGCACGATCTGACCGCTGCCGGACATCAGGTCAGCTATCACCCGGTCGAAGGTGGTCACGATGCGCTGTGCTGGCGCGGCGGACTGCTGGCAGGCCTTAAAGCCATATAGCAATAGCCCTAACCCGCTTATATTCCGCCTTCTGCGCGCCACTGAAAGATATCGGATATGCAGGACAGCGGCGTTAGCGCGCCCGGTGACTGCGGACAGGAGACCGACATGCAACAACTTAACCCTTTCGACGATCCGCAACAGGATTGTCAGGTGCTGAAGAACGATCAGCAGCAGTACAGCTTATGGCCCGCCTTTTGTGCGGTTCCGGCAGGATGGCAGCCGGTGTTTGGTCCCGGGCCACAGGCTGACTGTCTGAGCTGGCTGAATGAAAACTGGCACGATATCCGTCCGGTTATGACGCAGGACAGAGGCGAAAATGTCTGAGATCACTCTCAACCCGCAGACAGAACAAAAAACGCTGCCGCTGGTGGCCGCTCAGCCCGGAATCTGGATCGCTGACCAGCTATCGCCCTATTCCAATGCTTACGCCGTGGCGCATTTTGTCGAACTGCGCGGTGCGCTGAACAGCGCGTTGCTGTCACGGGCCATAATTGCTGGCATGCAGGAAGCAGACACACTGAATATGGCCTTTGGCGAGCAGGAGGGTGAACCGCTACAGTGGCCTGAACCCCAGGCTTTCCGCGAGCCTGAGGTGATCGATCTGCGCGACGCCGCCGATCCGGAGGCCGCAGCACGTGCGCTGATGCAGCAGGATATGACCGGCGATCTGCGGGTGCTGAGCGGCGCGCCGCTTTACCATCACAGCCTGCTTCGGCTGGGCGAGGATCACTGGTACTGGTATCAGCGATACCATCATCTGGTGGTCGATGGTTTTAGTTTCACCGCCCTGACCCGCCGTATCGCCAATCTTTACAGCGCCTGGCAGCGCGGCGACACGCCGGAGCCAAGCCCGTTTGTGCCGTTCAGCGACGTCGTTGATGAATATCAGCGCTATCAGCAATCTTCGGGCTGGCAGCGCGATCGCCAGTTCTGGCTGGAGAAAGGCGCGCAGCTACCTGCGCCCGCCTCGTTGTCCGCTCTGCCGCTGGCCGGTCAGAGCGCCAGTACCGACCTGCTGCGCCATACGTTTGCCGTGGATCGCGACACGTTTCAGGCTTTGCTGACGCACACCGGGCAGCACAACCTCAGCGCCGCAGATACCGCCTTTGCGCTGGTGGCGTTATGGCTGGCGCGCCTCACCGGTCAGCATGCGTTCGCCGCCGGTTTCATCTTTATGCGCCGCATCGGCTCGGCCGCGCTCTGCGCCACCGGTCCGGTGATTAACGTGCTGCCAATGGCGGTGCATTACGATCCGGCACAGCCGCTGACGGCACTGGCCGGGCGTCTGGCGGGCGAAGTCAAAAAAATGCGTCGCCATCAGCGCTACGACGCTGAACAGGTGCAGCGCGATCTGGGTCGCTCCGGCGACAGCGATCCGCTCTATGGGCCGGTAATCAACCTGAAGATGTTTGATTACCAGCTCGATTTCGCTGGCATCAAAGGCATAACCCATCAGCTGGCGTCAGGACCGGTACGCGATCTGGAGATTGCTATCTACCTCAGCGAACAGGGCGACCTGACGCTGGAGTTACTGGCTAATGCACAGCGCTACAGTGAGACAACGCTAAAGCAACACGCCAGCCGCTTTGGCCTGCTGCTTCAGCAGCTTGCCGTCCGGCCAGCCAGTGCCTGTGGCGAGCTGGACATGCTGATGCCGGAAGAGCATCAGCAGCTCGCGGCGATCAACCAGACTGCCGTAATGCTGCCCGCAGAAACCCTGAGCAGCCTGCTGCTCCGTCAGGCACAGCGTTCGCCGCGCGCTCCGGCACTGGCAGATGAGGGGCATCAGCTTGACTATCAACAGATGCAGCAGCAGGTCGCCGCGCTGGGGCAACAGTTGATTGCGCAGGGAGTGACGCCGGGTGATATCGTCGCCGTAGCGCTGCCGCGTTCGGTCTTTTTATCGCTGGCGCTGCAGGCGATCGTCAGCGTGGGGGCAACCTGGCTGCCGCTTGATACCGGCTACCCGGACGATCGGTTACAGATGATGCTGGAAGATGCCGCGCCGAAAACGCTGATCACCTGTCGTGAACTGGCCGAGCGGCTGGCGGCACTCTCACCCGTCGCGCCGCTGTTTTACGACGCGCTGTTAACACCCGTTGATAGCGTGCTGATGCAGGCCCCGCGTCTACAGGATGGCGCATACATCATCTATACCTCCGGCTCGACCGGTCGGCCAAAAGGGGTGCTGGTCAGTCATGAGGCGATCGTCAACCGTCTGTTATGGATGCAGGATCGCTATCCGCTCGGCAGCGATGATGTGGTGTTGCAGAAAACCCCGAGCAGCTTTGATGTTTCGGTATGGGAGTTCTTCTGGCCGCTTATCGTCGGCGCACGGCTGGTGATGGCTCCGCCCGATGCTCATCGCGACCCGGACGCGCTGCAGCAGCTGTTTGCCCGCTACCGCGTGACCACCACCCATTTTGTTCCGTCGATGCTGGCTGCTTTTGTCGCTTCGCTGCAGGAAGGTGACGCGATAGCGCGCTGCGCCACCCTGCGCCGGGTTTTCTGTAGCGGCGAAGCGCTGCCCGCAGAGTTATCGCGCCAGTGGCAGGCGCTGACCCGGGTGCCCTTGCATAATCTTTATGGCCCGACCGAAGCGGCGGTTGATGTCAGCTACTATCCGGCCTTTGGCCCGGAACTGGCGGCCGTCGAAGGGGCCAGCGTGCCGATTGGCTTCCCGGTCTGGAACACCGGCTTACGGATTCTGGATGCGCGTCTGCAGCCGGTGCCACCGGGCGTGGCTGGCGATCTCTATCTGACCGGCGTGCAGCTGGCACATGGCTATCTTGATCGTCCCGACCTCACCGCCAGCCGGTTTGTCGCCGATCCGTGGGGTCACGGCTCCCGGATGTACCGCACTGGTGATGTGGCGCGCTGGCTGCCGGATGGTGCGGTGGAGTATATGGGCCGCAGCGACGATCAGCTTAAAATTCGCGGACAGCGTATCGAGCTGAACGAGATCGACCACGCCATGGCTGCGCTACCTGGCATTGAGCAGGCCGTCACACATGCGGTGGTGCTGGGGAGCAGCAGCGATCAGCAGGGCGATGCCCGCCAGCTGGTCGGCTATGTGGTGGCTGATGGCTCGATCGATACCGACGCAATGCGTCAGACTCTGGCCACACAGTTACCGGCGCATATGGTGCCGGTGGCGATTGTTCAGCTGGCGGCGTTACCGCTCAGCAGCAACGGTAAACTGGATCGCAAAGCGCTGCCGCTGCCGCAAACGCAGGCAGCGCTGGCTGGTCGCGCGCCGCATCCCGGACTCGAAACGACACTGGCACAGGCGTTTGCCAGGCTGCTGGAGTGCGAACCGGTGAGCGCCCAGGATGATTTCTTCTCGCTGGGCGGCCACTCGCTGCTGGCGATGCGGCTGGCAGCACAACTGCGCCGGACGCTGAATCAGCCGGTGTCAGTGGGCCAGATCATGGTGGCATCCACGGTAGAAAAGCTGGCGAAACTGCTCAGCAGCGAGCCAGCGGATGTGGCTCGTGCCGGATTTGAAGCGGTATTACCCTTGCGACGCGGCACTGGCCCAACGCTGTTTTGCTTCCATCCCGCCTCCGGTTTTGCCTGGCAGTTCAGCGTGTTGCAGCGCTATCTGGATGCACGATGGTCGCTACTCGGCATTCAGTCACCCGACACCGCCAGCCCGCTGAACCAGGCGCAGCACCTTGACGCGGTGTGTGAGGCGCATCTGGCGACGGTGCGTCAGCAGCAGCCACAGGGGCCTTACTATTTCCTGGGCTACTCGCTGGGCGGCACGCTGGCGCAGGGTATCGCCGCGCGGCTGGAGGCCGAAGGTGAAACCGTTGCCTTCCTCGGACTGCTGGATACCTGGCCGCCGGAGACGCAGAACTGGGATGAACGGCGCGGTGAAAACGTGCTGGATCCGGCGGTGCTGGAAGAGGTTAATCGTGAGCGCGAGCAGTTTATCGCTGCGCAACGGCAGCAGGCCGGTGAAGGAATGGAGGCACTGTTTACTACCATTGAAGCCAACTACGCCAGTTCGGTGCGCCTGCTGGCAACAGCGCGCAGTGCCCGTTTCACCGGACACGCAACCCTGTTCCTGGCGGAACAGACGCAGCAGCCCGGTCAGGATGCGCGCCGCGCCTGGGCGCCCTATGTCGGCGAGCTGACTATCTGGCCGCTGGACTGTGCGCACGTCGAGATCATCTCACCGCGCATGTTCGAACAGATTGGGCCACGACTGCAGCAGTGCCTGGCGTCGCTGAATCCCTGAACCGTTCTGACTTTGCGCTTTCTCCACCTGAAGAAAGCGCAGGTCAGCCTCTTCCCAGCGGCACAATCATCGGCGTACCGGCCACCGGATCGTTAATGATGATGCAGCGCAGGCCGTAGATCGCTTCTATCAGTTCCGGCGTGACGATCTCCGCCGGTTTCCCTTCGGCAATGATTTTCCCGTCTCGCATCGCAATCAGGTGGCTGGCATAGCGGCACGCCTGATTGAGATCATGCAGCACCACCACCAGCGTACGGCCATGCTGCTGATTGAGATCCTGCATTAATTCCAGCAACTCAATCTGATGGGCGATGTCGAGCCAGGTGGTCGGTTCATCCAGCAGCAACAGTGGCGTCTGCTGAGCCAGCACCATCGCAATCCACACCCGCTGCCGCTGGCCGCCAGAGAGCGTATCAACCTGCTGCTGCGCTAAGTCTGCCACGCCGGTAGCCTGCATTGCCTGCTGAACAGCCGTCTCATCTTTCTGTCGCCAGCGACCAAACAGCGACTGGTGCGGATAACGCCCGCGCGCGACCAGTTCGCTGACGCTGATGCCCGCTGGTGCATTCGAGCTTTGCGGTAGCAGCCCCAGCCGACGCGCCACCTCTTTGGTAGCGTAGTGAGCAATCGCATTGCCATCCAGCAGCACCTGGCCTTTCAGGGGCGAGACCAGGCGGCTTAAGGTACGCAGCAGCGTCGACTTTCCACAGGCGTTGGGGCCAATAATAACGGTCAGTTCACCGTCGGGGATCGCGACGGTGAGATTCTCCGCCACGATTTTTTTGTCATACCCCAGCGTCAGCGCGTCGCCCTGCAAACGTGTTTTCACTGTCATTGGCGTCGCGCCTCCCGTACCAGTAGAGCAATCAGATAGAGTCCGCCCAGGCTAACCGTGATGACGCCAACCGGCAGCTGATAAGGCAGGAAAAAGTGCTGCGCGGCGTAATCCGCGGCGGTTAACAGCAGCGCGCCGCACAAGGCAGCCAGCGGCAGCGCGCCTTTGATACCGCCACACAGCCGACGAGCAATCTGCGGTGCCAGCAGCGCAATAAAGGAGACAGGACCGACCAGCGCGGTAGAGGCGGCGGTGAGGATCACGCCCGTCAGCATCAGCAAAACGCGGCTGCGTTCAACCGGTACGCCCAGCGCGCAGGCGGTGTCGTCACCCATCTCCAGCAGACGCATGCGCCGGGCCAGCATGCTTGTCGCCAGCAGCGCCAGCAGAAGCACGGTAATCACCGGCGTCGTTTTCGCCCAGGTAATGCCGTTGAGTGAACCGGCGCTCCAGAGCCCGGCGCTCAGTGCCGCCTCCAGTGAGGCGCTGATAATCAGCCAGCTGTTCAGCGCCATCAGCAGCGCCCGCACGCTGATGCCCACAATGATCAGACGAAAGGTCTCCACGCCGTTGCGCCAGCTGAACAGCCAGACCACGCCCGCCGTGAGCAGTCCGCCAAGCAGTGCCGCCAGCGTCATGCCCTCCATGTTTTGCTGGAACAGCACCAGTGCCACCAGCACGCCGCTGTAAGCGCCGGTATTGAAACCCAGAATATCGGGGCTGCCCAGCGGGTTGCGCAGCAGCGACTGAAAAATTGCCCCGCTGACGCCCAGTGCCGCACCAATCAGCAGCGCCATCATGACACGCGGCAGTCGCCACTCCAGTACAATCAGCTGTATGTTACGCGCCGCCTCGCCGTTGATAAGGGCCCACAACTGGCTGGCGGAGATCGGTAAGGTGCCGCGCGTAATGCTCAGAAAGGCCAGCACCCCGCAGGCCACCAGCAGCATCAGCGCATTAATCATCACCCGTTTCATAGCTGCCCTCTTCCCGACTTGCGGCGCACCAGCACAATCAGCATCGGCGCGCCCAGTATGGCCGTGACAATCGACACGCGCAGTTCGCCCGGTACCAGCAGCCGTCCCAGAATATCGGCGGCCAGCAGCAAACAGGGGGTGATAAGAAGGGTTCCGGGCAGCATCCAGCGATGATCGTTACCCAGCAGCCAGCGGGCCAGATGTGGCGTCATTAAGCCGACAAACGCGATGGGGCCGACAGCGGCTGTCGCCGCCCCACTCAGCAGCGCAATAGCCAGTAATCCCACCAGCTGGGTACGCATCACCCGGGTACCCAGCGCGGTCGCCATATCACCGCCCATACTCAGGCTGTTGAGCGAACGCGCCAGCAGCAGCGCCAGCAGGCTCCCGGCGACTACCGCCGGAAAGGTGGTGCGCAGAATGGCAAAATTGCGGATATCCAGCGAGCCACTGTGCCAGAAACGCAGATGATCGTAGATGTCAGGATTGAGCAGCGATAAACCAGAGGTTAACCCCTCCAGCACTGCACCCAGCGCCACGCCTGCCAGCGTCAGACGCACCGGATTAACGCGGCCACCGCCCAGCGCACCGGTCAGCGCCACCAGCAGGGAGGCCAGCAGTGCGCCCGTAAAGGCAAAGCCAAGCCAGTCCGCGGGGGAGTCAGCGCCAGACAGGGCGATGCCCAGCACTACCGCAAAGCCTGCACCGGCGTTGATACCGAGAATGCCGGGATCGGCCAGCGGATTGCGCGTCAGGCTCTGCATCAGCGCGCCCGCCAGACCTAAACTGATCCCGGCCAGCAGACCCGCCAGGGTGCGCGGCAGTCGGGCATCGCGCACGATGACACAATCGACGCGGTTACAGTCGCTGAATAAGGCCTGCGTGACATCATGAAAGGGGATAGATTTGGCACCCAGCATCAGGCTGAGCGCGAGAAGCAACAACAGCAGCATCCCTGAACCTGCTATTGCACGAAGTTGACGCATAACGTTTAAACCTTCACCGATTCATTTAGATCGCAGCACGAGTCATTATGATAATGATACTTGTTATCGTTATTAGTGATTTTTTGTATGTTACCATGACTCCCGGACTCAATGATGAGGAAAATGGGTGCAAAAAAGCGACGTTATGAACAAACCCTCCCACTTTATCGATCTCAGCCTGCTGAGAACCCACCCCGCCTTTCGCGCCATTTTTATCGCCCGCTTTATCTCCATCGTCGCCCTCGGCATGCTGGCGGTGGCGGTACCGGTTCAGATTCAGCAGCTAACGCAGTCGCCGCTGCTGGTGGGTCTGGCGGTGACGCTGGCCGGTGCCGGCATGTTTATCGGCCTGCTGACCGGCGGCGTGCTGGCGGATCGCTATGAGCGCCGACGTCTGATCCTGTTTGCCCGATCCACCTGTGGCCTGGGCTTTGTCGCCTTATGCATCAATGCCCTGCTCCCTTCGCCGTCGGTGATCGCCGTCTTTGTGCTGGGACTGTGGGATGGTTTTTTCGGCGCGATAGGCGTCACCGCGCTGCTGGCGGCGACTCCGGCGCTGGTCGGGCGTGAAAACCTGATGAAAGCAGGTGCGATTACCATGCTGACGGTGCGCTTTGGCGCGATTCTCTCCCCCGCCATTGCCGGACTGGTCATCGCGCAGGGCGGTGTGGCGTGGAACTACGGACTGGCGGCGTTCGGCACGTTGCTGACGGTGCTAACCCTGCTGCGGTTGCCGCGGCTGGCGCCACCGCCGCAGCCGCGTGAGCATCCGCTAAAAGCACTGGTCAGCGGCGTGCAATTCCTGTTTGCCAGCCCGATCGTTGGCATGGCGGCGCTGGTCGGCGCGCTGGTGACGTTAGCCAGCGCGGTGCGCGTGCTCTATCCGGCGCTGGCGCCACACTGGCAGGTCGGCGTGACGGAGTTAGGGCTGATGTATGCCGCCGTTCCGCTGGGTGCTGCCACAGGTGCCCTCACCAGCGGACGGCTGGCACAGTCACCGCAGCCGGGCCGCCTGATTCTGGCGAGTGCTATTGCTGCTTTCGTCGCGCTGGCTCTGTTCAGCCTGATGCCGTGGTTCAGCGCCAGTCTGGTCTGCCTCGCGGCCTTTGGCTATTTCAGTGCCATCAACAGCCTGGTGCAGTACGCGATGATCCAGACGCTGACGCCTGATGCGCTGCTCGGCAGGATCAACAGCCTCTGGACAGCGCAGAATGTCACCGGCGATGCGATAGGTGCAGCGATGATTGGCGCGATGGGTTCACTGCTGTTGCCCCAGCAGGCGGCCAGCCTGTCTGGTCTGGCAGCCACCGTGCTGGGCATCATCATGTGGCTGCTGATGGCGCGTCTGCGTCGCTATCAACCGCCTGCACCGGCGGAAACGGGATCATGATTTAACGAACAGCATTTCCAGCCGCGTCAGCAAATTGCTGGCGCTGTAGTAGTCGAGCCGGAAGCTATCCAGCCCCAGCGCATAGACCGCTTTGGCGCGTACCGCTGGGGTCTGCGCCAGGAAAGGGTTGCTCATCACCTGTGCGGCAGTGGGCTCTTCAGCGGCAAACAGCAGATATGATTGACCATTAAGGCCTGCCGCCAGATTTTCCCCTGACAGTTGCAGGATATCTTTACGCTGTCCCATGCTGTGACCAGCCTGAAGAGTGGCTGGCGGCGTCGCCAGGGTGAAGCCCAGTTGCTGCAGTAATTTCCCCTGCGCCGACGCATCCGTCCACAGATTGACTGCCCGGCCATCCCCGTTCCACACCATCGCTGAAACCGGTTGCGGCGGCAGGGTCAGCTTCGCTTTCAGAGCCTTTTCTCGCGCATCAAACTCAGCTTTCCGGGCGGCAGCTTCCGCTTCATGCCCGGTCGCCTCGCCCAGCAACGTCACCAGTTGCTGCCAGCTTTTATCGTCGTAATTCACCACCAGCACCGGCGCAATCGCCGCGAGTTGATCGACCAGTTTGAGCGCCGAATCATTCCCGGTGGCGCTGACCACAATCAGGTCTGGCGCTTCAGCAGCAATCGCTTCTGCACTGGGCTCACCAATGTAGAGACGTTTGACGCCGCGCTGTTTGGCCACTTCGCCCCACTGACGGAAGAATCCCTGCTTATCAGCCAGCCGACTGCCGGGTGCAGTTGCGCCACTGGCGACGACCGGCGCATCAATCGCCAGCAGCGAGCCTGTCAGGGTAACGCTGGTCGAAACAATGCGCATGGGTGCCTGGGTCAGCGTGATATTGCCCGTTGTCCCGGCGACAGTCCGCGGCCAGCCGGTCTGGGCAGCAGCGGTAACGCTGAACAGGCTGATACTCAGGAAAAACAGCGCTATCGCCGATGTGACACCATGTTTACTCATAGATTTTCGTCCACTTTTACCCGCAAAAAGAGAGAGACCATTTGTGCTGATTTAACCGGCCATGCCAGCTGAATCGCCGCGTAATTATTGACACTTTCGGCTAATCAACGTAGGTTACTGGCCCACAATACAAATGATAATCATTATTAGTTATCTTATCATTTATAGGTGGAAATTATGGTGGAATCGCTGGCATTTGAACATCCCTTGTTGCAGGATTTCCCGGCACTCTGCCGTGGCTTTCTGTTTACCTCTCCCTGGCAAAGCCTGACCACACAGGGCTGTTTTACTACCCTTACCGCGCCGGTGAAGCAGGGTGAGCAGCTGACAGGGGAGTTTCAACAGCAACTACAGCACCATTTTGCTTCAGCCAGAAAACAGGGCATTGCCCATCCCATTCTGGTGGGTGCAATCCCCTTCGACGTGGATCAGCCCGCTGCGCTGTTTATCCCTGAGTCGTATCAGACCTTTAACCGTGACGACCTCAACGCCAGTGCCTCTCTGGCTGAGGCTGAACTGCCGCAGGTGCGTCGCCGCACAGCGGTGCCGGAACATGACATTTTCATCGACATGGTTGCGCAGGCAGTGGCTGCCACGCAGCGCGGCGATCTGGATAAAGTGGTGTTGTCGCGGCTGATGGATATCGTGGCGGAACAGCCGGTTGATACGGCCGCCCTGATGCAGCGCATCGTGGCGCAGAACCCTAACAGCTACCACTTTCATCTGCCGCTGCCCGATGGCGGCGCGCTGGTTGGCGCCAGCCCGGAACTGATGCTTCGTAAGCAGGGCCGCCAGTTCAGCTCCTGTCCGCTGGCCGGTTCAGCGCCGCGTCATCGCGATCCGCAGCATGACCAGGCCTCTGGCGACAGCCTGATGCACTCAGCAAAAGATCGTCATGAGCATAAGCTGGTCACGGATGCGATGCGTGCGACGCTGCAGCCGCGCAGCCGCCTGCTGTCGGTCCCCGAGACACCTTCACTGCTGACCACCGCAACATTGTGGCATCTCGCTACGCAGATTCAGGGTGACGTGCTGGACGATCGCGAAAATGCGCTGTCACTGGCCTGTCTGCTGCATCCGACACCGGCCCTCAGCGGCTTCCCGTATCAGCGTGCTCAGGCGCTGATTCAGCGACTGGAGCCATTTGAACGTCAGCTGTTTGGCGGCATCGTCGGCTGGTGTGACGATCAGGGCAATGGCGAATGGGTCGTCACCATTCGCTGCGGTACGGTGAATGGCCCGCGGGTGCGGCTGTTTGCGGGCGCAGGCATCGTAGCGGACTCACAACCTGAATCAGAATGGCGTGAAACCGGCGTCAAACTCAACACCATGCTTCGCGCTTTTGGACTGCAATAAAGGAACCTGTATGACGATTTCCTATAGCCGCTGGCCGGACGATCTGGCTGCACGTTACCGTGAAAAAGGCTACTGGCTCGATCTGCCGATGACCGATATCCTGGAACGTCATCGCGACAGCGAGAGCGTAGCGGTGATTGATGGCGAACGACAATTTACCTATCGCCAGCTGGCGGCGCTGAGTGACAACCTGGCCGCGGCATTGCAGCGTCGCGGCCTGAAGTCAGGCGATACGGCGCTGGTGCAGCTTGGCAACGTGGCGGAATTTTACCTGACGCTGTTTGCCCTGTTCAAAATCGGCGTCGCCCCGGTTAACGCCCTGTTCAGCCATCAGCGCACCGAACTGGCCGCCTATGCCAGTCAGATCTCGCCGAGCCTGTTAATTGCCGATCGCAGCCACGCACTGTTCGCCGATGATGCGTTTATTGCGCAACTTCGCCGCGATCAGCGTTCACTCCAACAGGTGATCCTGCGTAATGACGCTCAGACGGAAAACAGCCTCGACGCCCTGCTGGCTGAACCCGCGGGCAACTTCATCGCAACCCCGACCGCAGGCGATGAAGTCGCCTTTTTCCAGCTGTCGGGTGGCAGTACCGGTACACCGAAACTGATCCCACGTACCCATAATGATTACTACTACAGCATCCGTGAGAGTGACGTTATCTGCGATGTTACCGCCGACACCCGCTACCTGATCGCCCTGCCCGCCGCGCATAACTTCCCGATGAGTTCGCCGGGCGCGCTGGGCGTTTTTTACGCGGGCGGACAGGTGATCTTAGCCGCCGATCCCAGCGCAACGCTCTGCTTCCCGCTGATTGAAAAACATCAGGTCACCGATACCGGCCTGGTTCCGCCCGCTGCCAGTCTCTGGCTGCAGGCAATTCAGGAATGGGGCAGCAATGCCGCGCTGGCCTCGCTGCAACGCATTCAGGTCGGTGGCGCAAAGCTGGGCGAAACGCTGGCCGCGCGCATCCAGAACGAGATCGGCTGCACCCTTCAGCAGGTATTTGGTATGGCGGAAGGTCTGGTGAACTACACCCGACTGGATGACGATGAGCAGACCATTCTCACCACGCAGGGACGCCCGATCTCCCCGGATGACGAGGTGTGGGTCGCCGACGATCAGGGTAACCCATTACCAGCAGGCTCCATCGGTCGACTGATGACCCGTGGTCCTTATACCTTCCGTGGCTACTACAACAGCCCGGAACATAACGCCGCCAGCTTCGATGACCAGGGCTTTTACTGCTCTGGCGATCTGATTGAGATCACGCCCTCTGGCAACATCATCGTGCAGGGCCGGGAGAAAGATCAGATCAACCGGGGTGGCGAAAAGATCGCAGCCGAAGAGATCGAAAACCTGCTGCAGCGCCATGCGGATGTGATCCACGCTGCGCTGGTATCCATGAGTGACGAGCTGATGGGTGAAAAAAGCTGTGCCTTTATCGTTACCCGTCAGCCGGTTAAGCCGGTGGCGCTGCGTCGTCACCTGCGTGAACTTGGCGTGGCAGAATTTAAGCTGCCCGACCGTATTACCTGCGTAGATGCCCTGCCGCTGACCGCGGTCGGAAAGGTGGACAAAAAACGTCTGCGCCAACAACTTGCCGATCAACAAGCGCAAGCCTGATCTGTCCGGAGATTTTCAATGGCTATTCCACAACTGACCTCTTATCCGCTGCCAGCCGCCACCGAGTTGCCCAACAACAAAGTGAAATGGATGCTGGAGCCGGACCGTGCCGCCCTGCTGATCCACGATATGCAGCGCTATTTTCTCAACTTCTGGGGCGAAAATAGCCCGCTGGTTGAGCAGGTAGTCGACAATATTGCCCGGCTGCGTCGCTACTGCAAAGCGCAGGGCATTCCGGTGTTTTACACCGCTCAGCCAAACGCGCAGAGCGATGAAGATCGTGCGCTGCTCAACGACATGTGGGGACCGGGACTGAATAAACATCCCGATCAGCAGAAGATCGTGGATGCGCTGGCACCGGATGAGGACGATCAGGTCCTGACCAAATGGCGCTACAGTGCATTTCACCGCTCGCCGCTGGAGTCGATCCTGCAGGAGATGGGCCGCGATCAGCTGATTATCACCGGCGTCTATGCTCATATTGGCTGCCTGACTACGGCCACCGATGCGTTTATGCGCAATATTCAGCCGTTTATGGTGGCCGATGCGCTGGCTGACTTCAGCCGTGAGGAACATATGATGGCGCTGACCTACACCGCGGGCCGTAGCGGAAAAGTGGTGATGACCGCCGATCTGATGCCTGTGCCACTCAGCAAAGATGATCTGCGCGCGTTGATCCTGCCGCTGCTGGAAGATGATGATGCGCCGGAAGATGATGAAAACCTGATTGATTACGGTCTGGATTCAGTACGCGTGATGGCGCTGGCGGCACGCTGGCGTCAGGTACATCGTGATATCGATTTCGTCAGCCTGGCGAAAAATCCGAGCATTGATGGCTGGTGGGCGCTGCTGGCGCGGGAGCCGGCGAAATGAGCCACACATTCGACTTCAGCGGTAAAATCGTCTGGGTAACCGGTGCCGGCCAGGGCATCGGCTATCATACTGCGTTAGCCTTTCATCAGGCTGGCGCGCAGGTCGAGGCCTTTGATCAACGTTTCAAGGGCCATGATTACCCGTTTCCCTGCCACACGATGGATGTAGCCGATCCGGCGCAGGTCAAAACGATCTGCCAGCGCGTATTGGCCGCGCAGCCGCGCATTGATGTGCTGGTCAACGCAGCCGGTATCTTACGGATTGGTGCTACCGATGAGCTGTCGTTTGCCGACTGGCAGGCGTGTCTTAACGTCAATGCGGGCGGCGCGTTTAATCTGTTCCAGCAGACATTGCCACGCTTTCGCGAACAGCGCGCCGGTGCCATCGTCACCGTCGCGTCTAATTCGGCTCACGCCCCGCGTATCGGCATGTCCGCTTATGGTGCTTCAAAAGCGGCGCTGCGCAGTCTCTGTCAGACCGTGGGTCTGGAGATGGCGCCCTATGGCGTCCGCTGCAACATCGTTTCACCCGGTTCCACCGACACCGATATGCAGCGCAGCCTGTGGCACACACCGACGGGTGAGCAGGAGATGATTGCCGGCTTCCCGGATCAGTTCAAGCTGGGTATCCCGCTGGGCAAGATCGCGCAGCCGCAGGAAATTGCAGCCACCGTACTGTTTCTCGCGTCGGATCTTGCCAGCCATGTGACGCTGCAGGATATTGTGGTTGATGGTGGCGCAACCCTGGGAGCCTGATGATGACAGCGATCTGGAAGCGATCCATTGATCTTCCCGCCCTGAATGCGCTGGGTGAGAACTCTCTGGTGGCCCATCTGGGTATCGTTTTTACCCTGATAGGTGATGATTATCTGGAAGCGACGATGCCGGTCGATGCCCGTACGCAACAGCCGTTCGGGCTGCTGCATGGCGGTGCGTCCGTGGTGCTGGCGGAGTCGATGGGCTCAATTGCCGGATATCTGGCGGTTGAGGAAGGCAGCAGCGTGGTTGGCGTAGAAGTGAATGCCAGCCATCATCGTGCGGTTTCTGCCGGTCTGGTGCGGGGAATTTGCCGTCCACTGCATCTGGGTAAACGCAGTCAGAGCTGGCAGATTGAGATTCGGAACGGTCGGGATCAGCTGTGCTGCAGTGCGCGACTGAGTGTAGCGGTGATGAGCTAGCTGCAGAAAGAACAATGCCCCCTTTCAGGCCTGAAAGGGGGCATTGCATATCACGCTGTAGCAGGCGATCGGTTAACGCTGATAGATAATTTCAACGCCTTCGTCGTCTTCATCATCCCAGTCGTCATCCCACTCTTCATCTTCCACTTCAACCGTGTTTTCAATGGTTTCTTTGTGGTAATCGTCCCACATGAACTCCACTTTCTCCGGCTGCTTCTCTTCAAGCTCCGCTTCTTTCGGATTAGCGTTGATGAAGCTCATCACGTCCCAGCAGAGTTCGTTGACACCGGTACGGCTTGCGGCAGAAATCAGGTAATACTTATCTTCCCAGCCCAGTGCTTCAGCCACCGCTTTAGCCCGTGACTGCGCTTCTTCTTCACTGATCAGATCAATTTTGTTGAAGACCAGCCAGCGTGGCTTGTTGAACAGCTTCTCGCTGTACTTTTCCAGCTCGCCGAGAATGATGCGGGCATTTTCAACCGGATCGCTTTCATCGATGGGGTCGATGTCGATCAGGTGCAGCAACACGCGGCAGCGCTCAAGGTGCTTCAGGAAGCGAATGCCGAGGCCTGCGCCATCGGCTGCGCCTTCAATCAGGCCAGGGATATCGGCCACGACGAAGCTCTGCTCGCTGTCCATACGAACCACGCCCAGGCTCGGCACCAGCGTGGTAAACGGATAGTCCGCCACTTTTGGCTTCGCTGCCGATACGGCACGGATAAAGGTCGATTTACCGGCATTCGGTAAGCCCAGCATCCCGACATCTGCCAGCAGCATCAGCTCCAGCTGCAGATCGCGCTTTTCACCTGGGGTACCCATGGTTTTCTGGCGCGGACTGCGGTTTACAGATGATTTAAAGCGGGTGTTACCCAGGCCATGCCAGCCGCCTTTGCCGACCATCAGTTTCTGGCCGTGACGCGTCATGTCGCCCAGTGTCTCGCCGGTACCCTGATCGATAACCCGGGTGCCGACCGGCACTTTAACTTCGATATCTTTACCGCGTTTGCCAGTACAGTCGCGGCTCTGGCCGTTCTGCCCACGCTCGGCGCGGAAAGATTTTTCGAAACGATAATCGATAAGGGTGTTGAGGTTTTCATCAGCGATCAGATAAACGTCACCGCCGTCACCGCCATCACCCCCATCAGGGCCGCCTCTCGGGATATATTTTTCGCGGCGGAAGCTTACGCAACCATTACCGCCATCACCGGCGACGACCAAAATTGTCGCTTCATCTACAAACTTCATTTTCTATCTCCGTCACACAATCGCCTGCAGCACTCTGCAGACGGGTCCGCCAGGGTCTTCTGCGCTGACCAGCGGCGGATAAATCAGGATTGGCTTTCGCCAGTGCGTACATAAAGTGTACAGCAAACTTTTGTGATGCGTCGCTTTTACCGCAACAGACCGCAGAATGTAAAAAGCCCCGCAGGAGCTGCGGGGCCTTCAATTCGTGCGTTCAGACGTTAAACGTCTGCGTCACGACAACCTTACTCAGCAACGATGCTGATGTATTTACGGTTGTTCGGACCTTTAACTTCGAACTGTACTTTACCGTCTGCGGTAGCAAACAGGGTGTGGTCACGACCACAACCTACATTGGTACCGGCGTGGAATTTGGTGCCACGCTGACGAACGATGATGCTACCTGCCAGAACAGATTCGCCACCGAAACGTTTTACACCCAGACGTTTTGCATTGGAGTCACGACCATTTCGAGTCGAACCACCAGCCTTTTTATGTGCCATTTGTCAGATCTCCTCTTATGCCGTGATACCAGTGATTTTCACATCAGTGAACCACTGGCGATGGCCTGCTTGCTTACGGTAGTGCTTACGACGACGAAACTTAACGATCTTAATTTTCTCGCCACGACCGTGAGCAACAACTTCTGCCTTGATCATTCCGCCTGAAACCAGTGGCGCGCCGATTTTCACGTCTTCGCCATTAGCAATCATCAGAACCTGGTCAAACTCAATCGTTTCACCGGTTGCGATGTCCAGCTTTTCCAGGCGAACGGTCTGACCTTCGCTTACTCGGTGTTGTTTACCACCACTTTGGAAAACCGCGTACATATAAAACTCCGCTTCTGCGCTTGCCTTTTAGTTCATCAGGCGGCGCGCTAAATATTCACAATAGGGCGCGAATTCTACGCAAAACTCCAGAAGAAGACAAGAGCACTTTGCACACTCTTGCAGAAAAAAAACACAGGCTGAATGCAACCGTTTCTCAGGCAGAAAATTCAAGTACAATCAGTAACAGATTACCTGAACGCTGGCTGGGTAAAAGCACTTACCATGGCAGAGATAACGAGTCATAGCTGAAAAGACGAATGAACTTAGAACAGATTAATGAATTAACCGCACAGGATATGGCTGCCGTTAACCAGACCATCCTCGACCAGCTGAATTCAGATGTCTCGCTCATCAACCAGTTGGGCTACTACATCATCAGTGGTGGGGGCAAGCGTATCCGTCCCATGATTGCCGTGCTATCCGCACGTGCCATGGGCTACAAGGGCGATCTGCACGTGACCAATGCGGCGCTGATCGAATTTATCCACACCGCCACGCTGCTGCATGACGATGTCGTGGATGAATCCGATATGCGTCGTGGCAAAGCGACCGCGAACGCGGCGTTTGGCAATGCGGCAAGCGTGCTGGTCGGTGATTTTATTTACACCCGCGCCTTCCAGATGATGACCAGCATGGGTTCGCTGCGTATCCTGGCGCTGATGTCAGAAGCGGTAAACGTGATTGCTGAGGGCGAAGTCCTGCAGCTGATGAACGTCAACGATCCCGACATCACCGAAGAGAGCTACATGCGCGTGATTTACAGCAAGACCGCGCGTCTGTTTGAAGCGGCCTCGCAGGCCTCGGCGATACTGGCTGAAGCCACACCTGAAGAGGAAAAAGCGCTACAGGATTATGGACGCTATCTGGGCACCGCTTTCCAGTTAATTGACGACTTACTGGATTACAGTGCTGATGGCGAGACGCTGGGCAAAAATACCGGCGATGATCTGAGTGAAGGCAAACCCACGCTGCCACTGCTGCATGCTATGCAGCACGGCTCACCTGAGCAGGCGAAGATGATCCGTGAAGCCATTGAGCAGGGAAATGGCCGCCATCTGCTGGAACCGGTACTGGAAGCGATGAATCAGTGTGGTTCACTCGAATGGACGCGCAGCCGCGCCGAACAGGAAGCGGATAAAGCCATTGAAGCCTTGCGCATTCTGCCTGAATCGCCGTGGCGCAGTGCGCTGGAGTCGCTGGCGCACATGTCAGTTCAGCGCGATTTCTGATCCCTCACGGAGCCTGACAGGCTCCGTTTTTACGTCCCTGCTCTCACTTCTTTTTGTTACCTCTTAGCTGTTGCACTCCTTTTGCATGCCACCCCACAGATCAGATGCTGGATCCAAATATTACTGGAAACTAATGGGAACTATTTGCTATAAAAACCTCAATCTTTCCAGATAACGGTAAAAAGGAAAGCTCACGTCCTGCGGGACGACGCAATGACAGGGAAAAGGAGAACAGGATATGCAAAAAAGGATGGAAGACTGGCACCCGGCTGACATTATCGCGGCGCTGCATAAGCGTGGAATGACACTCGCGGCGCTGTCACGCGCAGCAGGTCTCAGTTCATCAACGCTGGCTAATGCGCTCACGCGTCCATGGCCCAAGGGCGAATGGTTGATCGCTGACGCGATCAAGGTTCATCCTTGTGAGATCTGGCCCAGCCGCTATTACGATCCCGAGACCCACTGCCTGCTGGATCGCAGAAAACGTATCCGGGCGCCTGTCGATCATTCCGATACCGCCTGAAAACTCAGGCGATCCTCAGGCGAAAAAAAACCAGCCCCCAAAGGGGGCTGGCTCTTTCAGAGCATCTGCGGGATTACTCTTCGCTGACGCGCTCGATGTTTGCGCCCATGGCTTTCAGCTTATCTTCAATGTGCTCATAGCCACGATCGATGTGATAAATGCGATCAACAAACGTCGTTCCTTCCGCAATACAACCGGCCAGAACCAGGCTGGCAGACGCACGCAAATCGGTCGCCATCACCTGCGCACCTGACAGGGTTTCAACCCCATGACAGATCGCCGTGTTGCTCTCAATCTCAGCATGTCCGCCCATACGAATCAGTTCCGGGATATGCATGAAACGGTTTTCGAAGATGGTTTCGGTAATCACGCCCGTGCCTTCCGCAACCATGTTTAGCAGTGTGAACTGCGCCTGCATATCGGTCGGGAAACCTGGATGCGGTGCAGTGCGCACGTTGACCGCTTTTGGCCGCTTGCCGTGCATATCCAGACTGATCCAGTCTTCACCGGTTTCGATATCGGCACCCGCATCACGCAGCTTGGCCAGCACAGCATCCAGCGTATCCGGCTGGGTTTTGTGACACATCACTTTGCCACCCGAAATGGCCGCAGCCACCAGGAAGGTACCGGTTTCGATACGATCCGGCAGGACACGATAAACACCGCCACCCAGACGCTCTACGCCTTCGATGGTGATTTTATCGCTGCCTGCACCACTGATTCTGGCGCCCAGGGTGTTAAGGAAGTTGGCGGTATCGACAATTTCCGGCTCACGCGCCGCATTCTCAATCACGGTGGTACCGGTCGCCAGCGTCGCAGCACTCATGATGGTCACGGTCGCGCCGACGCTGATTTTGTCCATGACAATCAGTGCGCCCTTCAGGCGGCCATTGACTGACGCTTTCACGTAGCCCTCTTCCAGCTTGATCTCGGCACCCAGCTGTTCAAGACCGGTGATGTGCAGATCAACCGGACGCGCGCCGATAGCGCAGCCACCCGGCAGGGAAACCTGACCCTGACCAAAACGCGCCACCAGCGGGCCCAGCGCCCAGATTGAGGCACGCATAGTTTTGACCAGATCGTAAGGCGCACAAAATACATCTACCGCGCTGGCATCGACATGCACAGAACCGTTGCGTTCCACCTTCGCACCCAGCTGGCTCAGCAGCTTCATGGTGGTATCAATGTCGCGCAGCTTTGGCACATTCTGGATCTCGACCGGCTCTTCAGCCAGCAGCGCAGCAAACAGAATAGGAAGCGCGGCGTTCTTTGCCCCGGAAATGGTTACTTCACCACTTAAGCGGGTGGGGCCTTGCACACGAAATTTGTCCATTAACACGGCTCTCAATTAACTAGCTAAAGATTGGACTCGCCAGCGACGAGTTCACCACGCTGGGGATCAGAAACCGTTGAGTTTACGGTCACGCGCCCATTCAGCGGGAGTATAGGTTTTGATAGAGACAGCATGAATGCGGTTATCCGCGATAAATTCCATCAGCGGCGCGTAGACAGCCTGCTGCTTTTTTACGCGGCTCAGTTCGCCAAACAGTTCGCCTACGGCGATCACCTGAAAATGGCTGCCATCATTGCTCATCACATGCACTTCATCTAAAGGCAATGCTGCCATCAGCACGGCCTGAATTTCACTGTTTTCCATTGGGCTTAACTTCACTTAATAATAATAAGGCTGACATAGTAGAGGAAAGCGGCTGACTCTTAAATACGCAAAAGCCCCTGTTGAAAACAGGGGCTTAGCATAACAACCGGATATCAGGCGCTTTTATCCGCAGAAACAATAATCTGTTGCAGATTGTAAAGCGTTATCAGCGAATGCAGTTTGTCGCTGATGCCCGTAAAGCGAGGGGTAATACCCTGTGCCCGCGCGATTTCCCGCAGATGCACCAGCAGGGCAAGCCCGGAAGAGTCCACACGCTCCAGCGCCGCGACGTCGATGGTATCGACATCTTTAATCAGCGTTTCACGTTGATGCCACAGGCTCATCAGCGTGTCGCGATCCAGTTCGCCTTTCAGTAATAGCGTGCTGGCTTCCCGCTCCCAGCGTAACGATTCGTGCATTATTGTTGTTTATCCAGCGTGATTGGCTGTGCCGCAGAAGATTTCAGCTGCGCCGTCAGACCATCAATACCTTTGGTACGTAACAGATCGCTCCACTCATTTTGTTTGGTGGTGATCATGCTGACGCCTTCAGCAATCATGTCATACGCCTGCCAGTTACCGCTCTGGCTGTTTTTACGCCACTGGAAGTCGAGGCGAACCGGTGGACGGCCATTTGGATCG
Source organism: Pantoea sp. OVA07A (assembly GCF_019969975.1). NCBI lineage: Bacteria > Pseudomonadati > Pseudomonadota > Gammaproteobacteria > Enterobacterales > Erwiniaceae > Pantoea > Pantoea sp. OVA07A. Next base: position 409,004 of record NZ_JAHXYM010000002.1, read on the forward strand.
ATAATGGAAACGCGAATAGCGACAATCTGGGCATCGCCTAACGGCTGCTCAGGCTGAATCTGGTAGCTCTGTCCGTTGTACAGTGCCAGTGCCTGACCATAAGCCTGCGCCAGATAGTCACCAAAGGCGCTGAAGTAGGCTTCACGCTGAGCGGGCGTCGAATCACGATAGTAGCGGCCCAGCACTAACGCGCCCGCATATTTGATCTGTACATAAGGCAGCAGCTCCTGACGCACAATCTGACGCAGGTAGTTAGGGTCCTGCTTGATTTTCGGCTGCTCGTTTTTCAGACGGGTGAACGTCTTTTGCGCCGCTTCATTCATCAGTTTGTAGGGGTTGCTCTGATCGGCTGCGGTTGCCGTCAGCGGTACCGCAACCACCAGCATGGCAATCATCAGTAAACGTTTAAACATGGTATACCCTCTTCTTTAAGGTTGAGCCGGTGCCGCAGGCGCAGCACTGTCGCCTTCCTGCGCATCCTTGTTTTCACTGTTTTGTTTATTATCGCCGCTCTTATAAAGGAACTGACCGATCAGGTCTTCGAGCACCATGGCGGATTTCGTATCGCGCAGCGTATCGCCATCTTTCAGCATCGCCGAACCCAGTTCAGGATCGTCAAATCCTAAATTGAGTGCCAGGAATTGCTCACCCAGTAGTCCCTGAGTGCGAACCGCCAGCGAGCTGGTGTCTGAAATTTTATTCGCATACTGATCGCTGATGTCCATGGTGACACGCGGCAGCAGCGTTTTCGGCTCTAACTCAATGTCGGTCACCCGGCCAATCACCACCCCACCAATCTTGACCGGCGAACTGGCTTTGAGACCACCAATATTGTCAAAGGTGGCGTAGAGCTTCCACGTCGGCTCGGTGCCCATTGACTTTAAATCGGCGACGCGCAGCGCGAGAAACAGCGCCGCCAGCAACGCCATAATCATAAATATGCCAACCCAGATTTCGCTTTTTTTGCTTTGCATTGCATCAATTCCCAAACATCAGTGCTGTCAGCACAAAATCCAATCCGAGCACCGCCAGTGACGCGTGCACCACAGTGCGCGTCGTCGCGCGACTGATCCCTTCAGAGGTTGGAATCGCATCATAGCCGTTAAACAGCGCAATCCACGTCACGGTAATGGCAAATACCGCACTTTTAATCAGGCAGTTAACCACATCGGCACGAAAATCGACGGCATTCTGCATCGCCGACCAGAAGAAACCAGGATCAATCCCTTTCCAGCTCACCCCGACCAGCGCCCCACCGGCAATCCCTACCGCGGTAAAAATCAGCGTCAGTAACGGCATACTGATAAAACCGGCCCAGAAGCGCGGCGAGACCACCCGGCGCAACGGGTCAACCGCCATCATCTCCATACTGGAGAGCTGTTCGGTGGCCTTCATCAGGCCGATTTCGGCGGTCAGTGCAGACCCTGCCCGTCCGGCGAACAGCAGCGCGGTCACAACCGGCCCCAGTTCGCGCAGCAATGACAGCGCCACCAGCATACCGAGGCTGGTTTCCGCGCCATAGGTGTTTAAGACCAGATAACCCTGAAGGCCAAGCACCATGCCGATAAACAGACCGGAAACCACGATGATCAGCAGCGACAGCACGCCGACGCTATAAAGTTGTTTAATCAGTAGCGGCGTGTGTCTGCGGAACGCTGGCTTGCCCACCAGCGCATGAAAGAGCATGAGTCCTGCGCGTCCAAAACTGGCGCACGTTTCAATTCCCTGACGTCCAAATGTCGCCAGCGCCTTCAACACCATCAGTTTAGTTACTCCCTGAGCCGGTTAAATCAGCGAGATAGTCGCCGGCAGGAAAACGGAAGGGAACCGGACCATCCGCATCGCCATCAATAAACTGGCGAACGCGCGGGTCATTGTTCGCTCGCAACTCCGGCGTGGTGCCGTGTGCGATAATTTTTTGTCCGGCCACGATATAGGCATAGTCCGCAATACTCAGTACTTCCGGTACGTCGTGCGAGACCACAATACAGGTCAGGCCCAGAGCATGGTTCAGTTCATCAATGAGTTTTACCAGCACACCCATCGTGATCGGATCCTGACCGACGAAAGGCTCATCAAACATGATCAGTTCCGGCTCCAGCGCGATAGCGCGCGCCAGTGCCACACGACGCGCCATTCCGCCCGACAGCTCCGCGGGCTTCAGCTGGGCCGCGCCACGCAGACCCACCGCTTCCAGCTTCATCAGCACTGTGCTGTGCAGCAACGGAGGAGGCAGACGGGTATGTTCACGCAGCGGCCAGGCAACATTTTCATAGACCGTCAGGTCAGTAAACAGCGCGCCAGACTGGAACAGCATGCTCATTTTTTTGCGCGCTTCGTACAATTTAGTGCGAGACAATGACGGAATGTTTTCACCACGGAAAAAGATTTCACCGCTGGTCGGCTGAAGTTGCCCCCCAATCAAGCGTAGCAGCGTGGTTTTTCCTATCCCCGACGGCCCCATTATCGCCGTCACTTTGCCTTTTGGCACGGTCAGCGAAATGTCATCGAAGATGGTGCGATCTCCGCGCGAAAAACTCACGCCACGAACCTCAACCAGATTCGATTGCTGCTGGATCATTATAACCTCTTGTAAGGATCGGGCGTAAACATGGGGTACGATGGTAGCCTGTTCGGTCCTGATTCACGATAGCTTTACAGAAACTTACCGCTAAGATTTGGCGAAAATGGTCATTAAATTTACTTTTGCCGTCCGGACGGTCAAAATCAGCGCCTGTCTCGCCAAACAGAACCTTAAACCGGTCGGGAAAGGCATTGCCGGCCTGGGTTTTTACGCAAGGATTTTTCATGTTCGTAGCTTCTGCACTGCTGATTATCGGTTTGCTTTTACTGGCATATGGTGCCGATCGTCTGGTGTTTAGCGCCTCTATACTGTGTCGATCATTTGGCATCCCGCCACTGATTATTGGCATGACCGTTGTCAGCATCGGCACCTCGCTGCCAGAGATGATCCTCTCCTTTTCCGCGGCGCAGCATGGCCAGATGGATCTTGCTGTTGGCACCGCGCTCGGCTCGAATATTACCAATATTTTACTCATCCTGGGTGCCGCTGCGCTTATGCACCCGCTCAGCGTCCATTCTAATCTGATACGCCGTGAACTACCGTTAATGTTGCTGGTTACCCTGCTCAGCGGTTTCATGCTGTTTGACAATCAGCTTAGTCGACTGGATGGAATAGGCCTGATCGCCATTGCCGCGATTTATCTGATGGTGGTGATTCGCATTGCGCGTAAAGCAGAACGGGATAACAACGACACCCTGACCCGCGAGCAGCTGGCCGAGCTGCCACGCGAAGAGAGCGGAAATACGGTGGCCTTTCTCTGGCTGGCCGTTGCGCTGATTATCCTGCCGATGTCGACACGAATGGTGATCGACAATGCCACGGCGTTTGCCGACTATTTTGGCGTCAGCGAGCTGGTGATGGGCCTGACGCTGATCGCCGTGGGCACCAGCCTGCCCGAGCTGGCAACGGTTATTGCCGGTGCGCTGAAAGGCGAAGATGATATCGCGATCGGCAATCTGATCGGCGCCAACATTTATAATATTGCCATTGTGCTGGGTCTGCCGGCGCTGATTCACCCTGGCAGTGTCGATTATCACGCCTTCGCCCGTGATTACTGGGTGATGCTGGGAGTCAGCGTGCTGTTTGCCCTGCTCTGCCTGCTACGTCGCCGCCGCGTTGGCCGTACGGCAGGCTTATTTTTACTCTGTGGTTTCTTCGTCTGGGTGACGCTGCTGTGGATGCAGCCGGCATTCATGGACGGCTAACAAGGACAGACTCACTATGTCATATCAGCAACCAACAGCATTTGATTTCCAGCAGGCGGGGAAAACCGTACTGCGCATTGAGCGCGAAGGTCTGGAACAACTCGATCAATATATTAACGACGATTTCGCCCGCGCCTGCGCCCTGATCTACGCCTGTCAGGGTAAAGTGGTGGTGATGGGCATGGGCAAGTCTGGCCATATCGGCAAAAAAATGGCGGCGACCTTTGCCAGTACTGGCACGCCCGCTTTTTTTGTTCATCCGGCCGAAGCCAGCCATGGCGATCTGGGCATGGTGAGCAAAAATGATGTGGTCATCGCCATCTCCAACAGCGGTGAGTCGAACGAAATCCTCGCGCTGATTCCGGTTTTAAAGCGTCAGCACATTACGCTGATCTGCATGACCGGAAGGCCTGACAGTGCGATGGGCCGGGTTGCCGATGTGCATCTGTGTGTCCATGTTCCGCAGGAAGCCTGCCCGCTGGGTCTGGCACCGACCACCAGCACCACGGCCACGCTGGTGATGGGTGACGCGCTGGCGGTTTCGCTGCTGGAAGCGCGCGGCTTCACCGCCGAAGACTTTGCTTTGTCCCATCCTGGCGGTGCGCTGGGCCGTAAACTGCTGCTGCATGTGGCTGATATCATGCACAGTGGCGATGAACTGCCGCACGTCACACGGGACGCCTCGCTGCGCGATGCGCTGCTGGAGATTACCCGCAAAAATCTGGGACTGACGGTGATCGTCGACGACCTGATGAAAATTGAAGGTATCTTTACCGATGGTGACCTGCGCCGCATCTTTGATATGGGCATCGATTTCCAGCGCGCCACCATCGGGGAAGTGATGACGCCAGGTGGCATCCGCGTCCGGCCTAATATGCTGGCGGTGGAAGCCCTGAACCTGATGCAGACCAAAAACATTACCTCGATTCTGGTGGCCGATGACGACCATCTGCTCGGTGTGGTACATATGCATGACATGCTGCGCGCTGGCGTAGTCTGAACAGGAAGAGAAAATGCAACAGGCAACCCACCCGATTGAAACCTGCTACGGCCCGGTCAGCGCTGACGTTATGGCGCGCGCCAGCAGGATTCGTCTGCTGATCTGCGATGTCGATGGCGTGATGTCCGACGGGGTGATCTACATGGGGAATAATGGCGAAGAGCTGAAGGCATTCAACGTGCGGGACGGTTACGGCGTTCGCTGTTTGCTGACCTCCGATGTGGAAGTGGCTATTATTACCGGCCGCAATGCCCGTCTGATGGAAGATCGCTGCAAAACGCTCGGCATCCGTCATCTTTATCAGGGACAATCGGATAAGCTTTTGGCCTATCGTGAACTTCTGGATAAACTGTCTCTTTCCGACGACCAGGTCGCCTACATCGGTGACGATCTGATCGACTGGCCGGTTATGGCGAAAGTGGGTTTAAGCGTGGCGGTGGCGGATGCACATCCGATCCTGTTGCCGCGCGCGCATTATGTCACGCGGATTGCCGGTGGACGCGGTGCAGTTCGCGAAGTATGTGACCTGATCTTAATGGCGCAGAACAAATTTGAGGATGCCAAAGGGCAATCAGTATGAGTAAAAGCAGGCGTTGGATAACGCTGATTCTGACCTTGATTGCACTGGTTTTGATCGGCTGGAATCTTACTAACCAGGATGACGATGGCACGCCAGTCGGCACGGACAGTCAGTCACCGACCTACACCAGTGCTGATTCACACACTGTGGTTTATAACCCGCAGGGCGCGCTGTCATATAAACTGGTCTCTGACAAAGTGACCTATTTCTCGGATGATGAACTGAGCTGGTTCGACAATCCGGTCATGACCACCTTTGATGAGAACAAAATCCCTACCTGGACGTTACGCGCGGATAAAGCAAAGCTCACCAAAGATCGTATGCTTTACCTGTATGGCCATGTTGAGCTGAATACGCTGACGCAGGATTCTCAGCTTGAGCGGATCAAAACCGATAACGCCCAGATTAATCTTGTCACTCAGGACGTTACCTCTGATGACCAGGTGACATTGTATGGCCGCAGTTTTAACTCCACCGGCATGAAAATGCGCGGCAATTTACGGACAAAAAACGCCGAGTTAATCGAGAAGGTCAAAACCTCTTATGAAATTCAAAATGAACAAAAATAGCCTGAAGCTTTTACTGGCCAGCATGCTGCTGGCAACCAGCGTTCCGGCGCTGGCTCTGACCGGTGACTCGGACAAGCCCGTCAATATTGACTCGCAGAATCAGGCGCTGGATTTGCAAGGCAATGTCGCGACCTTTACCGGCAATGTCATCGTGACGCAGGGCTCAATTAAAATCACGGCAGATAAAGTCGTGGTGACCCGTCCGGGCGGCGACAGCAAGAAAACCATCGTTGACGCCTACGGTAATCCCGCCACCTTCTATCAGATGCAGGACAGCGGTAAGCCGGTGCAGGGCCATGCCGCAAAACTGCACTATGAACTGGCTAACGATTTCGTTGAACTGACCGGCAATGCGTTCATTGAGCAGCAGGACAGCAACATCAAAGGCGATCGTATTACCTACCTGGTGAAAGAGCAGAAAATGCAGGCTTTCAGTCAGGGCCAGAACAAGCGCGTCACGACTGTACTGGTGCCGTCGCAACTTCAGGACAAAGGTTCGTCCAACAGCGGAAAGAAGAGTAACTGATAGCTATGGCCACATTAATCGCAGAAAACCTGGCGAAGGCATATAAAGGCCGTCGCGTGGTAGAAGATGTCAGCCTGCAGGTAAAATCCGGCGAGATTGTCGGCCTGCTAGGCCCGAACGGTGCCGGTAAAACCACCACCTTTTACATGGTAGTGGGCATTGTGCCGCGTGACGCTGGCCGCATTATTATTGATGATGAAGATATCAGTATCCTGCCGCTGCATGCCCGTGCGCGTCGTGGCATCGGCTATCTGCCGCAGGAGGCATCGATCTTCCGTCGCCTCAGCGTCTACGATAACCTGATGGCGGTCTTGCAGATCCGTGACGATCTGACCGAAGAGCAACGCCAGGATCGTGCCCGTGAGCTGATGGAAGAGTTTCACATTGAGCACCTGCGCGACAGCATGGGCCAGGCACTTTCAGGTGGTGAGCGACGTCGTGTTGAGATTGCGCGGGCACTGGCGGCTAATCCTAAATTTATCCTGCTGGATGAACCTTTTGCCGGTGTTGACCCCATCTCCGTTATCGACATTAAGAAGATCATTGAGCATCTGCGTGACAGCGGCCTCGGTGTGCTGATTACCGACCATAACGTACGCGAAACGTTAGCGGTCTGTGAGCGGGCTTATATCGTCAGCCAGGGGCACCTGATCGCACACGGCACACCGAATGAAATTCTTGCGGATGAGCAGGTTAAGCGGGTTTATTTGGGTGAAGAGTTCAGACTCTGATAAGGTGTCGTTAATACCGATGTTTACCTGGGAACGATCATCCTGTCTATGAAGCAAGGTTTACAACTCAGGTTCAGCCAACAGCTGGCAATGACTCCGCAATTGCAACAGGCGATTCGCCTGCTGCAACTCTCTACGCTTGAACTCCAGCAGGAGCTTCAGCTTGCGCTGGAAAGTAATCCGCTGCTTGAGCAGACTGACCTGCATGAAGAGATCGATTCACGGGAGTCTTCAGAGGCCGAGGCGCTGGATACACGCGAAGCGCTTGAGCAGAAAGAGATGCCTGATGAACTGCCGCTGGATGCGACCTGGGATGAGATCTACACCGCGGGTACGCCTTCCGGCACCGGCACCGATTACCAGGATGATGAGTTACCGGTTTATCAGGGCGAAACAACCCAGTCGCTGCAGGATTATCTGATGTGGCAGGTCGGCCTGACGCCGTTCAGCGATACCGATCGCGCCATTGCCACCTCTATTGTCGATGCTATTGATGACACCGGGTATCTCACCGTTTCGCTTGAGGAGATCCTTGACAGCATCGGCGATGATGAGCTCGAAGCGGATGAAGTTGAAGCGGTGCTGAAACGCATCCAGCGCTTTGACCCGATTGGTGTTGGCGCGCGCGACCTGCGTGACTGCCTGCTGGTGCAGCTTTCACAATATGCGCCCGAAACGCCGATGCTGGCAGAGGCGCGCCTGATCGTCAGCGAACATCTCGATCTGCTGGCAAACCACGATTTCCGCAGCCTGATGCGGGTCACACGCCTCAAAGAAGAGGTGCTGAAAGAGGCGATGCTGCTGATTCAGTCGCTGGACCCGCGTCCGGGTCAGTCGATCAACACCGGCGAACCAGAATATGTCATTCCCGATGTGCTGGTGCGTAAGATCGGCAGCCGCTGGACGGTTGAACTCAATGCCGATAGCGTGCCACGCCTGAAGATCAATCAGCACTATGCGGCAATGAGCGGCGCGACGCGGAACGACAGCGACAGCCAGTTCATTCGCAGTAATCTGCAGGAAGCCCGCTGGCTGATTAAGAGCCTGGAAAGCCGCAATGATACCCTGCTGAAAGTGACGCGCTGTATTGTTGAGCAACAGCAGGCCTTTTTCGAGCAGGGTGAAGAATTTATGCGCCCGATGGTGCTGGCGGATATCGCCCAGGCCGTTGAGATGCACGAATCGACCATCTCCCGCGTTACCACGCAGAAGTATCTGCACAGCCCGCGTGGCATTTTTGAACTGAAGTACTTTTTCTCCAGTCACGTGAATACCGAAGGTGGCGGTGAAGCCTCCTCTACCGCGATTCGTGCCCTGGTGAAAAAATTAATTTCGGCGGAAAATCCAGCCAAACCCTTGAGCGACAGTAAACTGACCTCCATGTTATCTGATCAGGGGATCATGGTGGCACGGCGTACCGTCGCCAAATATCGTGAGTCTTTATCCATCCCGCCATCGAACCAGCGTAAACAACTGGTTTGAAAGAAATGAGAAGGAAGACCTATGCAGCTGAACCTGACCGGGCAACACGTTGAAATCACTCCACCTCTGCGTGAATTCGTCAACGGTAAATTTGCCAAACTGGAACACTATTTTGAACATATCAATCAGGTCTATATTGTCCTGAAGGTTGAGAAAGTCACGCAGGTGGCTGACGCAACACTACACGTGAATGGTGGCGAGCTGCACGCCACATCCGAAGCGGAAGATATGTATGCGGCCATTGACGGACTGATCGATAAGCTCACCCGTCAGCTGACCAAACACAAAGATAAACTGAAAAAACACTAACCTTCACGCTAGCGACGCGCGCCTGGCGCGCAGAGCCGACAGGATGGGGCGGATAATCCGCCCCGTTTTGTCATCTGAGCAGGCGCCGTTTGTCACACGCGTCAATACGCGCTGGCGGTGAATGGCCTGGTGAACACGCAAGTGAAACGATAATGAACAACGATCTCACACTGGAATTGAGCACAGTGCTTTCGCCAGACTGCACCCGCAGCGGCGTCCACTGCCAGAGCAAAAAACGTGCGCTGGAAATCATCAGCGAACTGGCCGCTAAGCAGCTCAACCTGCCGCACCAGACGCTTTTCGAAGCGATCCTGACCCGCGAACGCATGGGCAGTACCGGTATTGGTAACGGGATAGCCATCCCGCACGGCAAGCTGGAAGAGGATACGCTGCGCGCGGTTGGGGTGTTTATCAGCCTCGAACAGCCGATTGCGTTTGATGCCGTCGACAACCAGCCGGTCGATCTGTTGTTTGCCTTACTGGTCCCGGCTGACCAGTGCAAAACACATCTGCACACCCTGTCACTGGTGGCAAAGCGTCTGGCAGATAAAACGGTTTGCCGTCGTCTGCGCGCAGCGCAGAGTGATGAAGAGCTCTATGCCATTATTACGGAAGTCCAGTCGGAGCAGTAACGCGTCTTTACCGGCCGGGTGCCGGTTTTAAAACGGGAGAGAAGGTCATGGTGCTGATGATCGTTAGCGGTCGTTCAGGCTCGGGGAAGTCAGTGGCGCTCCGTGCGCTGGAAGATATGGGGTTCTACTGCGTTGATAACCTGCCGGTCGTGCTGCTGCCTGAGTTAGCTAACTCGCTGGCTGAGCGCAATATTTCGGCGGCGGTCAGCATCGACGTGCGTAATATGCCAGAATCCCCGGAAATTTTTGAAACCGCACTGAATAATCTGCCTGATACATTTTCCCCTCAGCTGCTGTTTCTCGACGCCGATCGCAACACCCTGATTCGTCGTTACAGCGATACGCGCCGTCTGCATCCCCTCTCCAGCAAAAACCTCTCGCTGGAGAGCGCGATTGATGAAGAGAGCGATCTGCTGGAGCCACTTCGTTCGCGTGCCGATCTGATCATCGACACCTCAGAGATGTCGGTGCACGAGCTGGCAGAGATGCTGCGTACCCGCCTGCTGGGCAAGCGTGAACGTGAGCTGACCATGGTGTTTGAGTCGTTTGGCTTCAAGCATGGCATTCCGATTGACGCTGACTATGTATTTGACGTGCGCTTTCTGCCCAACCCCCACTGGGATCCCAAACTGCGCCCGATGACCGGCCTCGATCGTCCTGTGGCGGCCTTCCTTGATCGCCACACTGAAGTGCATAATTTTATCTACCAGACGCGCAGCTACCTTGAACTCTGGCTGCCGATGCTGGAGACCAATAACCGTAGCTATCTTACCGTGGCGATTGGCTGCACCGGCGGTAAACACCGCTCAGTCTATATTGCAGAACAGCTGGCAGATTACTTCCGTTCACGGGGTAAGAATGTGCAGTCACGCCATCGTACGCTGGAAAAGCGCAAATCATGACCGTCAGACAAACTGTAGAAATCAAAAATAAGCTGGGCATGCATGCACGTCCGGCGATGAAGTTATTTGAGCTGGTGCAGAGCTTTGATGCCGAAGTATTACTGCGCAATGAAGCGGGCACTGAAGCCGAAGCCAGCAGCGTGATTGCGCTGCTGATGCTCGACTCGGCAAAAGGCGGCCACATTGAGATTGAAGCCAGCGGCCCGGAGGAGATCCCGGCGCTGGCAGCGGTCATTGAGTTATTTGAAGCGGGTTTCGATGAAGATTAATGCTTAGTCGAGCTGATTACGCTGCAGGAAGCCTTCCCCACCAAGCTGGCGCATCTGACGCAGTATCCACTGCTGCCGCTCTCTGACGTAGCCTGAGGGTGCTGCAGCACGATAACGTATCGGATTAGGCAGCACCGCTGCCAGTAAGGCAGCATCTGCTGCGGTCAGCCGGCTGGCAGGCTTATGGAAGTAGCGCTGAGAAGCCGCCTCAACGCCAAAGATGCCGGGCCCGAACTCCGCAATATTGAGATAGACGGTTAAAATACGCCGCTTCGTCCAGACCGTTTCAATTCCTACCGTCAGACCCGCTTCTAGACCTTTACGCACCCAGCTGCGACCATCCCAGAGGAACAGATTCTTCGCCGTCTGTTGAGACAGCGTGGACGCCCCACGCATCCGGCTATCGCTGTTATCCAGTACAGACTCAATCGCCGCCACATCAAAGCCCCAATGGGTGGGAAACTTTTGATCTTCTGAGGCGATAACGGCCAGCCCCATCCAGGGCGAAATCTCGTCATGGCCGACCCAGTCTGAATGGGCGACATAACTAAAATCACCGCGTAACCAGGCTCCAATCTGTCGTTCAGCCATCACCGCTGAGAACGGCACGGGTAAGAACGAAAAGAGTAAAATGCCCGCCAGCCATATTCCCAGCCACACCAGTACGATACGACCAACAATACGTCTGATACGCTGTCCGACGCTTCCTTTATGCTTGTTCATGCAATCTTCCCACACTTGTTTCAGACGTTAATCAATCACTCATGTAATCACTGCTAAAAAAGCAGCCTTTTTACGATTATCGCTGAAAACTGACAGGCTGTTTCCAGACTTTATTCAATCATTTTGCATCAACATGCTGCAACAGTTCGAAATAGTTCAAGTACTTCCGCAAAAAAGGAATCGGTTCCATTCATTGCCATTGCTTAGCATCTTTCCAGATAAACACTTAATCATGAGTAATAAGCGCCCGCATGAATCATTTACCATGCTTAACTGTTATTATTTTCTTAATCCTGCCGCGCCCAAAGGTTAATCAGAATTATCGTTATAACGGATAAATAAGCAGCGCTTAATGGCGTCACGGGTTGCCAGAATGGCACTATTTCCTTCCAGGAATAACCCTGATAGCAGAACGACAGAAGGACAAACTTTTAGATTCTTTTTTATCATTCCAAATCGTTTTGGATAATTCGTGTCATTTCAGGCAGCGCGCTTGCAATATCAGCGCGTTAGCCTCACTCAAAAGGCAAATGTTAACGGCGGCTCACTTTGGTGCTGCTCAGCTTCAGTTTCCCTGCCCGGCAGCATTAAAACTACACGAAAAAGCGCAAAACTGATTAAAATAGCAGCAACACAGCACAGAAATTAATTCCTTACTTGACTGTGTTGCCAAATTAATGTTTTCTGTATTTAAACGCTGCTCAATATCACAAATTTTAATGAATCTTGTCGCATGAGAAGATGAATTTGCTAAGGTGATGACAGTGTTAACCAATACCCTGCGGCTGCATTAATTATTCAAATCATAGCGGCCGCAATGATTTCCCTGGTGTTGGCGCAGTATTTCGCGCACCCCGGCCTCGGCTGGGGTCATTTTTTTCCGGGGTATCACTTATCCTGCTCTGCCACCCAGTCGCGTAATACCTGCACATCGTGTCGCCATTCATGCTTCAGCTCATCAATCCATTCACCCACATTGTCCCACCACGCCGGTAACTCCGGACTCTGAATCTGTTTCGCCAGCATCTGCAAACGCTGCAGCCCGACCGAACCCGCCGCCCCTTTGATTTTGTGTCCCTCTTCAGCAATGCCTTTCTGATCGCGCGCCATCAGATTCGACTCCAGCACCGCAAGGTAGTCCGGCATCATCTTTTCAAACATCGTCAGACTTTGGGTAATCAGGCTGGGACCAACCAGCTCGATATACTGTTCGAGCATCGCGACATCCAGCAGCATCCGGGTTTTGTCATCGCTGACATCAGCGATCTCCTCTTCCGGTTCTGCCTGATAATCCCAGTACTTTTTAATCATCGCAGTGAGTGCCGGCACTGCCAGCGGTTTGCTGAGCACGTCATCCATTCCCGCATCGAAGTACTCTTTTTTGTCTTTGAGGACATTGGCGGTAAGAGCAACCAGCGGGGGCAGATGCGTTCCCTGGTACTGCTGGCGAATCGCACGTGAGACATCCAGCCCGGTCATATCGGGCAGCTGAATGTCCAGCAGCACCAGGTCAAACTCCAGCGGGTCAAACATCGCCAGCGCCTCGCTGCCGGTCATGGCGACCTCTACACTGCAGCCCAGCTTCTCCAGTACCGAGCGCGCCACAATCACATTGAGCTCAATATCTTCAACCAGCAGCACGTGCAGCGCAGGCAGTGGCAGGCTGTCGTCCACGCCTTCATCCTCCACCTCTTCAGCAATGCGTGGCGCTTTAATCTCTACGGTGAAGCAGGAACCCTGTCCCGGCGCACTGTGCACGCGGATATCACCGCCCATCGCCTGCGCCAGGCGGCGTGATACTGCCAGTCCGATGCCGGTACCGGTAGCCGGTTTACCACCATGCTGATCTTTGACCTGATAATACATAGCGAAGATCTTGTCCTGCTCCTCCTGACGGATACCCATGCCGGAGTCCTGCACCTCAAAGCGCAGCGTCTCGTCCTGCTCATAGGTTACCCGCACCACGATCTCGCCCTGCTGGGTGAACTTCACGGCGTTACCAATCAGGTTCCACAGAATCTGGCGCAGACGCGTTCCATCCGTCGAAATCATATGCGGCAGCGGCAGTTGCGGCGCGAGCACAAACTTCAGCCCTTTCGGCTGTGCCAGCAGGCCAGAGAGGTTTTCTAAATCGGCCAGGAAACCGGTGAAGTCGAGCGGCTGATTATCCAGCTGTACTTTACGGCGCTCGATTTTGTCCACCTCAATCACATCATTGAAGATGTTGCCCAGCGTGATGGCAGAGACGTGGATGGTTTTCAGGTATTTCAGCTGTTCCTGATTAAGGTCGGTGTCCAGCAGGATGCGGCTCAGGCCGACAATGCCATTAAGCGGCGTACGAAGCTCGTGGCTGATCGTAGAGATAAAGGTGGTCTTCTCACGGCTGGCGTTCTCTAACGCGTCCTGGTAGCGCTTACGTTCGGTTATATCGCGGCCAAAGCCCATCAATCCGCTGCGCTTACCCACGCGGTCGTAGTAAGGCACTTTACGGATCTCGAAGCAGGCTTTGCGTCCGTCGGGATATTGCAGCCACTGTTCATAGGTCAGCGAGACGTTGTGGCGGAACACCTTCTCGTCCGTTTCCAGCACCTTAGTGGCCGCTTCATCATCATAGATATCGCGCGGCGTCAGGCCAATCAGCTGCTTTTCGCTTTTGCCGGTCAGCAGCTCCATTGCACGGTTGCAGCCGGAGAACTGTTTATCGATGTTGCGATAGAACACCAGGTCAGGCGAGGCATCCAGGAAGGAGCGCAGGAAGGAGGATTGCTGTTCCAGCTCAATCTGTGCCTGCTCACGACGCGTTACCTCTTCACGCAGCTTATCCATCACCTGTTCGCGTGCCAGCTCCGCCTTTTTACGATCGCTGATCTCCTGATTCAGCTGCGTAATGGTCTCTTTCATCTGCTGATTGAGTTCCAGATCGCGGGTACGCATCTCTTCCAGCTTATCCACCAGCCGTGCCAGTCGTTGCCGTGACTCCTCCAGCTGATCGACCACCACCGAGAGAAAATAGACCGCCCAGGGCGTGATCAGCAGCCCGAAGAAGACCGAACGCACCACGTCAATGCTCTCGACATGGCCCCGCAGTACCATCGTGACCGCCATCTGGACAATCATCGCCAGCACCACCAGCGCAGACGCCAGCAGCAGCGAGAACCTCACCAGTCCAAGCTTCACCATTAAATCAACGTAGTACTGCGCCAACAGACGAATTTGTTTCATAACAACTCCCTGGAAGAGAAACAGCCTCATAATAGCGCAGTTAACCCGCTGCCGTCGCAGCACGTCGCGTGGAGATAAGGGATCAAATGCGCTTTTATGGTGCAGCAGCCTCGCCGATCGGCGACGTTAAGGACAAAGCGGTTAAAACCCTTGACTGACTGTGCCAAATGAATAATCTGTAAGGCCGCCAGCGAATCACCGATTTCTCTGTACGGCCTTTTTTCAATATCCTGGCAGCGTCCTGTTGCACAGGCACACCCTTTCATATGCATAGCCATTCATCTTTAATGCTGTTTTAAGCATGCCCATGCTGATTAATTTTTCTTATAACCAACCGCGGTTTCATTCAAATAGCCGGACATAAGAAAAACAGATACATGCTATGCATCATGGGTGCTGAACAGCATTTAATGCTGCTTAACACCCTGTCACCAGCATGGTGCAGAGATCTGACGCCTGCACTACAGTGAGTCAGTTCACATTTATCGGCCTGTCGCCAGGCATCAGAGTGATACATTTTAAACCTGAAAAATTATTAAATTCATACACTTAAACAGATAAAACGCCTGATAATCCCGTCTGACCGCCCTATTTGACCTGATTACGCTTTCCCGATAAGTTGGAAATCCGCTGAAAGCTTTCCAGACGGGCCATTGTCTCGGCATATCTATGCAACAAGAAGACTCCCGCGTGGTTTAAGTCATCTCCTTTAAGAGACCGGAAATCAGAGAGCAGCTCAATTAAGGACGTTTTACCGATGTCTGGAGAGAAATGCTCAGGGCTATGACGCGCGCTCGACAGAGCATGGCGATGAAAATGATAGCGCCCCCGTTGCGCTCAGACCCTGAAACAGTGCAGGTAATGTCAAAGCAGTTTAAGGAGACCCTCAATGTCCACTAAAAAACCTCAATCCTATGGCTTGTATGATCCGACAGCAGGCAGTGACAGCTGTGGTGTAGGTTTCATTACGCGTAAGGACGGCGAGCAGACCCACGAGATTCTGCAGATGGCGCACAGCGCCCTGTGTACGGTGCCTCACCGCGGCGGCATGTCAGCGGAAGGCGTTGGCGACGGCGCGGGGGTCAACGTTGATCTTTCGCTGCAATTCTTCCGCAAAATTACCGGCCAGCCGCTGGAAGCGGGACGCTTTGGTGTCGGTAACTTCTTTGTGCCGAAAGATGCTGAGCTGCGCGCGAATGCCGAACGTCTGGTGGATGAAACCCTCAGCAGCTTTGGTCTGCCGGTACTCATGAAGCGTGACATGCCGCTCGACAGCAGCGTAACGCGCCCGGCAGCCGCGCAGTTCCAGTTACCGATTCTGCAGTGGATTTTCACTGCGCCACAGGATGTAGTTGATCAGAACGACTTCGAAAAACGCATCTACCGTGCCCTGTTAACCATTGAAGCCCGAGCCTTTACCGAAAGCGAATTTGGCGGCCTCTATCCGCTGTCGCTGTCGTCACGCACGCAGGTATTCAAAGCCCGTCTGAATTCCAATGAGGTGATCCCTTACTTCAAAGATCTGACCGATCCGGATCATCAGGTGCGCGGGCTGTTTTTCCATACCCGCTTCTCCACTAACACCGATCCCCATACCACGATGGCGCAGCCGTTCCGCCTGATGGCGCACAACGGCGAGCTGAACACTGACCGTAAAAACCGCATCGCTGAGTCCGCGCTGGCACTGGCCCGTGGCAAGACAATCGTGCGGCCTAAAGGCCAGTCCGACAGTTCGCGCCTGGATCAGAGCATCCACAGCCGTCTGATGGAAGATGACCTCGATCTGATCACCGCCGTGGTGTCGATGATGCCGCCCGCCTGGGAAAACGACAGCGCGCTGTCGCCAGAAGTGCGTGACATGCTGGAGTACTTCTCGCTGTATGAAGAGAAGAACGACGGCCCTGCTGCCTTAATCTTTGGTAATGGCGAAGTAATTGGCGCCCGTCTTGATCGTCTGGGTCTGCGTCCCCTGCGTTCAGTGGAAACCGCTGACTATATCGGTGCGATGTCGGAAGCCGGCCAGATCGCCTTCCCACCTGAAAGCGTGTTGCGTCGTGGCCGTATCGAAGCGGGCGGTATGCTCTATTTCGATCACCGTGAAAAACGCAGCTATACCACGCTGCAGGCGCTGGAAAAACTGGCCGCAGAGAAAGATTATTCGGCGTTGCTGCGTGAAGCGCGCGTCGGTCTTGACGATCTGCCCGAGATCCCGGCAGAACAACAGGGTTCACCGCTGCGTTATCGTGGCGATCTGAAAACGTATCAGCGCTTTGTTGCCTACTACTACAACCAGGAAAGCTTCAAGTTCATGATGGACCCGATGCTGAATACCGGCGCAGAGAAGATCTCCGCGATGGGTTACGGCAACGCCATCAACGGCTTATCCGATCATGAAGGCGGCATGGCGCACTACTTCTCTCAGCGCTTTGCGCAGGTCACCAACCCGCCGCTGGACTCTATTCGCGAAGTGGATGGCATGACGTTGCGTGTCGCGCTGGGGGCGAAACCCCATCTGGGCCGCAGCAAAGGCCGTCAGATTGTGGTGCCGACCCCGATTCTCAGCCACCTCGATATGCTGCGTTTACGCGAGCAGACCATCGCACCTTATGCCCGCTTTGAGATGCTCTATGAGCCGGTGATCGGCAAAGATCTGCTGAGCACCACCGCGAACGCGAATGCCCTGGAAAAAGCGATTGATAACCTGGCGCAACAGGTGGTTGATTTTGCCCGTACCCAGGGTGGCATCGCCGTACTTACCGATCGCCATATCTCTTCAAAGCACGCCGCGATCCCGATGCTGCTGGTGGTTTCCGCCATCAACCAGCGCCTGATAAAGGAAGGGTTGCGTCTGGATGTTTCTCTGGTGGTTGAAAGCGGCCAGAGCATCTCGTCGCACCACATTGCCGCCACACTTGGCTTTGGGGCGTCAGCTATCTATCCGCTGGGCGTACAGATGCGCGCAGAGGAGAAATTTGGTGAAGGTGAAGAAGGTAACAAAGCCTTTAAGCGCTATGCCAAAGCGGCTGAAAAAGCACTGATGAAAACCATGGGCAAAGTGGGCCTCTGTACCGTTGAGAGCTACAGCAGCGGCGAGTTCTTTGAGCCTAACTTCCTCAACACCGATGATCCGGTGCTGAAAAAGTATTTCCCGAATATCAAAACGCCGGTGGGCGGCGCAGGCTTCGCGACGATCGCGCAGATGGCCGTTGACTGGCACCAGAGTGCACTGAAGATTCAGGGCGAATCTGAAGTTCCGTTGCTGGGCCTGTTCAAAGAGCGTGCAGAAGGCGCAGGTCACTCCTACGGCACCATCGCCGTGCGGACCTTTATCGATATGACCGAAGAGCCGATTCGCTTTGCCGACAAAGCGCGCGAAGAGGACAACTTCATCCGCCTGATGACGCTGGCTAAACTGGATAATGCGTTTGGCATCAAGCCAGAGACCTTTAAAGACAGCAGCTTTGAGCGCATCCCGGATGAGGTGATTAATAATTTCGCGATTACTGCTGATTACCGTCAGTTCTCAAGCCTGATGTATGAAGAGCGTAAACGTCGCCCGGCGGCCCTGCGCGACATCCTGACATTCCCGGCTGACCTGACCCACATCGACAGCGAAGCGGAGTTCCGCCGCAAGCTGGGACGCTACTCGCTGACCAACAACGGCTTTGCCATTCGTGGCATGGAGTGTGAGGCGGTAGATGGCAGCCTGAATCACTTTATGCTGCGTCTGACCGATGCGATTGAAGGACTGAAGCCTGAGAGCGAACGCCTGCAGAACCTGTCACGCGCCCTGAAATCCCGCTTCGGCGACGATATTGAAAGCAGCGAAGTGGTGACTGGCGGTCTGAAAGTGACCGCTTACGGTAAAGCGGCCGATTATCTGTCACGTATCTTCACCACCCTGCCTTCACTGCCGCTGAGCGAAGTGCAGCCAGCCTGTGAAATTACCCGTACCTTTGCCTCCGGGGCGATGAGCCACGGTGCGCTGGTGGCTCCCGCTCATGAAGCGGTCGCGCACGGCACCAATATGGTCGGCGGCATGAGTAACTGCGGTGAAGGCGGCGAGCATTACTCCCGTCACGGCACCATTCGTGCCTCACGCATCAAACAGCTGGCTTCGGGCCGTTTTGGCGTCTGGGCTGCCTATCTGGCGGATCCGATGCTGGAAGAGCTGGAGATCAAAATTGGTCAGGGTGCGAAACCTGGCGAAGGCGGCCAGCTACCGGCGGCCAAAGTTACCGTCGAGATTGCTGCCGCGCGTGGCGGTACGCCTGGCGTCGAGCTGGTCTCACCGCCGCCGCATCACGACACCTATTCCATCGAAGATCTGGCGCAGTTGATCCACGACTGCAAAGCCGCGCGGGTGCGCGTTATCGTCAAGCTGGTCTCGTCTGAAGGGATCGGCACCATCGCGGTCGGCGTGGCCAAAGCCGGTGCAGACGTGATTAACGTTGCGGGTAACACCGGCGGTACCGGCGCTGCGTCGGTGACCAGCCTGAAATATACCGGACGCGTGGCTGAAATCGGCATCGCTGAAGTCCACCAGGCGCTGTGCGCCAACGGCCTGCGTGAGAAAGTGCTGCTGCGCTGCTCTGGCGCACAGCAGACCGGCAGCGACGTGGTGAAATCTGCTTTGCTTGGCGGCGACAGCTTTGAGTTCGGTACGACGGCGCTGATGATGCTGAAATGCGTGATGGCGAAGAACTGTAACGTTAAGTGCCCGGCTGGCTTAACCACGAATGCCGAAGCGTTTGATGGCGATCCACGTCAGCTGGCGCAGTATTTCCTCAACGTGGCGCATGAAGTGCGTGAAATCCTGGCGCGTATGGGCCTGCGTTCCCTGCGTGAGGCACGCGGTCGCTCTGACCTGTTGCACCTGATGGATCACCCGCTGGAAGTGGGCAAGCTCGACTTACGCGCCATGCTTACCGTGGTGCCTGAGCTGAAAATCGACAAGCCGGTTTATCTGGAAAAAGATTTTGAGCTGGATGATGTCTGGATTGAGCAACTGAAGCTGTCGCTGGTGGATCAGGGAAATCCTGACGTCACTCTGGGCAACAACATCGTGCTGAATAACCGAAACAAAAGTGTCGGCGGCCAGCTGGCCATCGATATTGAGCGGATGCTGAACCATCAGCTGAGTTCTGAGCAGCTGCAGGCGATGCCTGCCGTAATGACTGACGATCGCGGTCGTCGCTATCTGGCCCCTGAGAGCGTAAAAATTTCCACCACCGGTTCTGCCGGTCAGTCGTTTGGCGCCTTCTGCAACGATGGCATGCAGCTGACCCATTACGGCACCTGTAACGACGGTGTCGGCAAAGGACAGTGTGGCGGCGAACTGATCGTGATGTCGCCTGGTGGCGGCGCGCAGGATGCCGATGGCAACGTGCTGATTGGTAACTTTGCGCTGTTTGGCGCGACAGGCGGACGTCTGTTCGTGCAGGGCCAGGCCGGTGACCGTTTCGCGGTGCGTAACTCCGGTGCCACCGCCGTGGTTGAAGGCGTCGGTGACTTCTGCTGCGAATATATGACCAATGGCGCCATCCTCAACCTGGGCACCTTCGGTAAAGGATTTGGCAACGGCATGAGCGGCGGCTTCGCCTACCAGTACGACCCCTATGGATCGCTGGCCAGCCATGCTGCCGGTGATTCGGTACAGTTCGGCTCGATTGCCGATCAGGATGAAATGGCCCAGGTGCATAAGCAGGCGGTGCTGACCATGCTGAACTGGCATCTGGAGGCGACCAAATCACCGCGTGCCGCCTGGCTGCTGGAGAACTGGGAAACGGAGTGTCACCACTTTGTTTACGTGATGCCGCGCTCGCTGCTGCTCTATCAGGATGGCGGCGAGATTCTGAAAGCCAAGAGCCGCAAAGATCTGCTCGAAGAGCTGTCGACGGCGCTGGCAGGCCATCAGGTGGCGAAGTTTAAAGCCGCATGGCGTCAGGGTAAAACCATCGCCAACGGTGCCGTACCGGCTTATGGCGCGACCGATACGCTGGAGATGTTTGTCCTGCTGAACAACTACACCGTGCTGAGTTTTGCCCAGCAGCTGGCGCTGGGGAAATTACCGAAAGGCACCCCGGTTGAAGATGCGGCAGTTGAAAAAGCGGTCCGTAATCTGTTGATGACGGAAGACTTTTCGCTGATAAGCAAGCTGCAGCGTCATGCCCGTTCCGCTATCGAGAGCTACAGCGATGATGAACTGGCGAGTCTGATTGGTACCAAACGCATGTCAGATTACAAAGCGGCGCTGACGCAACGTAACATCCGCTCCATGGACAGTCTGGCAACCTACGGCTGGATCATGTACCAGGATGCCTGTAACCGGGAAGTGCTGGGCCACCTGCCTGACTTTGAAGAGCTGTTTGCACGTGCGGCATTGCCGGAAATCGCCGCTGCGGTGGGTAAACTCTCCTGACAGTGATACTGATCAGGCTGAACTGAATATTATTAATTGATCATTGCCCGGATTAATCGTTGTACCGGACAGATGCAGCACCGCTCTCCCCTGTCGCACACGCTGCGGCGCGGGAAAGCGGAACCGCTTTCACACCGGACAATGCCACTGATGACGGGCGAGAACGGGATTGAGTAAAAGTACCCATGAAAATTCCTTATATTCCAGAAGATGCACCTTTTAATGGCGATCAGAAGTACTGGCTGGCTGGCTTTCTTGCGGGTCTGCACTCCCGTTTGCTGGTATTAGAAGACAAGCAGCAACCCGCCGCGGGCACAGGCGCAGCCGCGACGACGCAACTGCACATTCTTTATGGCTCACAGACTGGCAATGCTGAAGCACTGGCGCAGACCGCAGCGAAGTCTGCGCGCGCTAAAGGTCTGGTGCCGGTGGTTCAGGCGCTGGGCGATGTCGATCTCGACGTATTTGCCACCATGCGCCATGTACTGATCGTCACCTCGACCTATGGCGAAGGTGAAATGCCGGACAACGCGCAGCTGTTCTGGGATGCGATCTCTGCCAGTACCGCACCGCGTCTGGAGCAGATGCATTTCGCCGTGCTGGCGATTGGCGATACCGGCTACGATGGCTTCTGTCAGGCGGGCAAGTTTATTGATATGCGCCTTGAGCAGTTGGGCGCGAAACGCGTGGTTGATCGTATCGATTGTGATATCGATTTTGAGGAGCCTTCCAGCGAGTGGCTGAACAGCTCAATGCCACAGTTTGCCGCCAGCGCGGGCAGCAGCGGCACCGTGCTGGAAAGCGCGCCTGAAGCGCCAGTCATTCCAGGCAGCAACAAATCCAATCCTTACGCTGCTGCGCTGATCACCAACAAGCGTTTGTCAGGCGAGCAGTCGGCCAAAGATATTCGTCATTTCGAGTTCGACCTGTCTGACAGCGGCCTGAAGTATGAAGCGGGAGATGCGCTGGGCGTAATTCCGGTCAACGAGCCGTCGCTGGTCAGCCTGCTGCTGACCCAGCTTAACGCGGACTACGAGACGCCGGTGCCCGGCTTTGATCGCAGCCTTAGCGACCTGCTGACCTATCAGTTTGAGATCTCAGAGCCGTCGCGCAAGTTAATCGAATGGGTCGGGCAGAACACCACCAACCAGGAGCTGCGTCATGTGTTACAGCATGATGATAAAGATGCGCTGGGCGTGTGGCTGTGGGGCAAAGATACCCTTGACCTGCTGCAGCTTGAGCTGACGCGCACGCTGGCGGTACCCGAGTTTGTCGCGCTGCTGCGTCCGCTGCAGCATCGCGCTTACTCTATTTCATCCAGCTCTAAAGCCCATCCAGACCAGGTGCATCTGACCGTTGCCTCGGTGCGTTATCACAGTGGCGGCCGTAATCGCGGTGGCGTCTGCTCGACCTACCTGGCCGAGCGTGTGCGTCGCGGTGAGAAGCCCGCCATCTTTATCTCACCCAATAAATCGTTCCGCGTGCCTGCCAACAACAGCGCACCGCTGATCATGGTGGGACCAGGTACCGGTATCGCACCATTCCGTGCTTTCCTGCAGGAGCGCCAGGCAACCGGCGCGCAGGGCAAAAACTGGCTGTTCTTCGGCGATCAGCATCAGGAACATGACTTTATCTATCAGGATGAATTACTTGCCTGGCGCGATAATGGCTTGCTGACGCGTCTGGATCTGGCCTTCTCACGCGATCAGGAGAAGAAAATCTACGTGCAGAGCCGGATGCTTGAACAGGGCGCTGAGTTGTATGCCTGGCTGCAGGAAGGGGCTTACTTCTATGTCTGTGGCGATGCATCGCGTATGGCGAAGGATGTGGATAACGCGCTGTATGAAGTGGTTCGCCAGTTTGGTGGTCTCTCCACCGAGCGCGCTGCTGACTATGTCGATCAGCTGAAGAAAGAGAAGCGCTACCTGCGCGACGTCTATTGATCGCGATGGTCTGCTGAAAAAATCCGGCTTGCGCAGGCAGCCGGATTTTTTTATGGCCGACAGGCAAAAAAATACCCGTCGGATGGACGGGTATTCGCTGTTATGTCACTGCTATTTCACTACGCGCAGTGAAGGTCGTCCACCACGTGGCGGTGGATCGTCATCAGGCGGTGTCTCGTCATCGCTGGCATCGTCAGGACGATCACCATCAATCACCGACATCATAGTCTCTTCCTGACCCTCTGACGCCTCATGCGTGCCCAGCTCGTAAGCCGGTTCCGGTTCAAACATCGTCCCGGCGCCATTTTCACGCGCATAGATTGCCAGAATCGCCGCCATCGGCACGTTAACCTGGCGAGGAACGCCACCAAAGCGGGCGTTGAACGACACCTGATCGTTTGCCAGATCGAGGTTACCGACAGCACGTGGCGCAATGTTCAGGACTATCTGACCATCGCGCGCATACTCCAGCGGCACCTGCACACCCGGCAGATTTATGTCGACCACCAGATGCGGCGTCAGCTGATTGTCGAGCAACCAGTCATAAAAGGCGCGCAGCAGATAGGGACGACGTGCAGTAAGTTGCGACATTTCCATACGTTAAGCCCGGGCTTGCAGCCGCATTTCACGTTCAGCTTCAGTTAATGAAGCGAGGAAGGAGTCACGCTCAAATACGCGATTCATGTAACCTTTCAGCTCTTTTGAACCTGAGCCGATCAAATCGATACCCATTGACGGCAGACGCCATAACAGCGGAGCCAGATAGCAATCAACCAGGCTGAACTCTTCGCTCATGAAATAAGGCGTACGGCCAAACAGTGGCGCGATAGCCAGCAGCTCTTCACGCAGTTGCTTGCGTGCCGCTTCCGCTTCCTGACCGCTGCTGTTCTCTACTTTCCTCATCAGGCTATACCAGTCCTGCTCGATGCGGTGCATCATCAGGCGGCTATCACCACGGGCAACCGGATAAACCGGCATCAGTGGCGGATGCGGGAAGCGCTCATCTAAATATTCCATGATGATGCGTGATTCATACAGCGTCAGCTCACGATCTACCAGCGTCGGTACCGTGCGATACGGATTGAGGTCAATCAGATCCTGCGGCAGGTTATCCATTTCGACCTGCTCGATCTCTACGCTGACACCCTTCTCCGCCAGGACGATACGTACCTGATGGCTGAAAATGTCAGTAGGACCAGAAAACAGCGTCATTACCGAACGTTTGTTGGCAGCGACAGCCATGAAAACCTCCAAGTTTGTTCACAAAAAGATACTGCGAATAGCCAACCACACGGCGACTCACTTGCTTATCGAACTCGCACGCAACCTGGTTAGCTGCGTCACAGATACTGACGCCCCGACAGTGGGGAGGCGCATAACGCACCGGCCTGCGGGCGCAAAGTGACACAGAGTTTACCAGATTTTAGGCTGCTTGTGGGCGTGGAATGAATCTTTGCAGGTAAATTGAGCGCGGCGTTACGGTTTTCGCGGACAGTTTATGGGAAGGCAGAAAATAAAAAACCCGCCGAAGCGGGTTTTTTGAGCCAATTGCCGCAGCCGGAGCTGCAAACAATTAACGCTTGGAGAACTGAGGACGACGACGTGCTTTACGCAGGCCGACTTTCTTACGTTCAACCTGACGCGCATCACGCGTTACGAAGCCAGCTTTACGCAGCTCGCCACGCAGTGATTCGTCGTATTCCATCAGAGCGCGGGTGATACCGTGACGGATCGCACCAGCCTGACCAGAAATACCGCCACCTTTAACAGTGACATAGAGATCGAATTTACCAACCAGGTCCAGCAGCTCAAGCGGCTGACGAACTACCATGCGGGCAGTTTCGCGACCGAAGTACTGTTCCAGAGAACGTTGGTTAATTACGATGTTACCGCTACCCGGCTTAATGAATACGCGAGCGGTAGAGCTTTTGCGGCGACCAGTGCCGTAGTTTTGAGTTTCAGCCATTGCCTTTAATCCCGATTAAATGTCAAGAACTTGCGGTTGCTGTGCCGCATGGGTGTGCTCGTTGCCTGCGTAAACTTTCAGTTTACGGTACATAGCACGACCCAGCGGGCCCTTCGGCAGCATGCCTTTAACCGCGATCTCAATCACACGCTCAGGACGGCGAGCAATCATCTCTTCAAAGGTCGCCTGTTTGATACCACCGATGTGGCCAGTGTGGTGATAGTAGATCTTGTCAGTACGCTTGTTGCCGGTTACAGCAACTTTTTCTGCGTTCAGAACGATGATGTAATCACCCGTATCAACGTGCGGAGTGTATTCCGCTTTATGCTTACCACGCAGACGGCGCGCCAGTTCAGTCGCCAGGCGACCCAAAGTTTTGCCCGTTGCGTCAACTACAAACCAGTCACGTTGGACGGTTTCTGGTTTAGCTGTAAAAGTTTTCATCGAAAAGCTTACCCAAATTAAGTTACACGTTGGTGAAATCCCAAACGCTTAAGTAAACGAATGAGGCTCACACGACCATTTTGACCAGCAAGCCACCCCTTCGGATAGAGTTACTGGAACACAGAGGATTTGGGAAAAAAATCCTTTGCTGTAACGTGGGGTCGCAAGATTATAGAGAAGTCGGTTACAAAAATCGAACCCTATTTCGGTATTTATCCCGATTATTCTCACGGCAGGTGCGGTAAACGCAGATACTCTTCGCTCTGCATCTCCTGAAGTCGCGATAAACAGCGCTGGTATTCAAACTTCAGCCGCGTGCCCTGATAAATCTCGGTCAGTGACGTTTCTGCCGCGACCACCAGCTTCACATGCCGTTCATAGAACTCATCGACCAGTGCCAGGAAACGCCGTGCCTGATCTTCGGTTTTGTAGATCATCACCGGCACGTCATACAGCAGCACGCTGTGAAAACGGCGCGACAGCGCAATATAGTCATGCTGGCTGCGCCCTTCGCCACACAGGGTGGTGAAATTAATCGCCAGTACGCCCTCGCTGACGCCCAGCGTCGGCATCTGGCGGTGATTAATTTCCAGAACCGGCGCATCTTCAGGCTGGCTGCCCGACAGCGCTTTAAACATCCGCGCCATTTCAGCGTGCGTCTCTTTGTTCAGCGGAGAGTTCCACAGGTGCGCGGAGGTCAGCGTGCGTAACCGGTAGTCGATACCGGCATCCACATTCATCACATCACAATGACGTTTGATCTGCTCGATGGCAGGCAGGAAGCGCGCGCGCTGCAGACCATTACGATAGAGATCATCAGGCGGAATGTTCGAGGTGGCCACCAGCGCAATGCCGCGTTCAAACAGCGCCTCCATCAGCGTGCCCAGCAGCATCGCATCGGTGATATCGGAGACAAAAAATTCATCAAAACAGAGGATATCCGTTTCTGCTTTGAATTTGTCCGCAATAATCAGTAACGGATCGCTCTGCCCCTGAAGCTGCGTCAGCTCTTCATGCACCCGCAGCATAAAGCGGTGGAAGTGCAGACGCAGTTTGCGATCGCCAGGAATAGACTGAAAAAAAAGATCCATGACCCAGGTCTTACCGCGACCGACACCGCCCCACATATAGAGTCCACGTACCGGTTGTGGTGTCTCGTTTTTCTCTTTACCGATCAATTTTGACAGGCGACCCAGCAGGCTGGATGTGGCAGGCGCGGCGGATTGTTGCCGTGCAACCAGCGCCTGCTGCAGCGCGTCTAAACGGGTAATCGCTTCACGTTGTACGTCATCGGGCCTGAATTCGCCCTGCGACAGCGCCTGTTCATAGCGTGCAAGCGGAGTTGAGGTTTGCATTGTTGTTTCAAAGTCCCTGAATGGTGTCTGATTCATACCACGGTTGCTGAAAAAAAGGCCGTTCTACACTAAGCCATGCTGCTCCAGAGTTCCACATCCATAAGATTAACGGGTATAGTGACTATTATTGAAATGGTGCAATGCCCTACGGAACAATGGAAATAACACGGGAGTCATTATGACCTGGGAATACGGGCTAATTGGTTTAGTGGTTGGTATTATTGTCGGCGCAGTCGCCATGCGTTTTGGCAACAAAAAGCTGCGTGAGCAGCGCAGCATGCAGTACGAGCTGGAAAAATCGAAAGCGGAGCTGGCGGATTATCGCGAAGAGCTGACCAACCACTTCGCGCAGAGTGCGGAGCTGCTGGACAACATGGCGCGTGATTATCGTCAGCTCTATCAGCACATGGCAAAAGGCTCAAATGACCTGCTGCCGAATCTGCCTGGCCAGAAAAATCCGTTTGCCTATCAGCTGACTGAAGCCGAAGCGGACAACGATCAGGTGCCGGTGCAGATGCCGCGCGACTATTCTGAAGGCGCATCCGGTTTACTGCGTGGCGAGCGCCCTGCCCGCGACTAATCTTTTTGGGGCGCAGCCTGTCTGCGCCCGCTGTTTTTGCGAACCCTGACCGCAAACGACTGTCACACTTATTAATTCCTCCCACCTTTTGCAGCGAGAGCGTTGTAGCAATGAAAAAACAAGCACGCCTGTTTAGCGCATTAGCCCTGAGTATTGGGATGAGCCTTGCCGCCGCGCCAGACGCGATGGCAACGCTGCCAGCACAAGTTGCGGGCCAGCCGCTGCCGAGTCTGGCACCGATGCTGGAGAAAGTGCTACCTGCCGTGGTCAGTGTGCATGTGGAAGGCACTGATTCGGGTGCACAGGCTCAGGATATTCCTGAACCGCTGAAGCGTTTTTTTGGTCAGATGCCTGGCGGAAATAGTCAGCCACAGCCGTTTGAAGGTTTAGGTTCTGGCGTGATCATCGATGCCGCGAAAGGCTACGTGCTCACCAACAATCACGTAGTCAACGGTGCGGATAAAATCAACGTACAGCTTGGCGACGGCAGTGAATATGAAGCCAAACTCATTGGCCATGATGAGCAGACCGATATCGCGCTGATTCAGATTCAGGGCGCAAAAAACCTCACGCAGGTGAAAGTCGCGGACTCTGACCAGCTGAAAGTGGGTGATTTCGCGGTAGCGATCGGTAACCCGTTCGGGCTGGGACAGACGGCCACCTCCGGTATTATCTCCGCACTGGGCCGCAGCGGCCTGAACCTGGAAGGACTGGAAAACTTTATTCAGACCGATGCCGCGATCAACCGTGGCAACTCAGGCGGTGCGCTGGTCAACCTTAACGGCGAACTGATCGGTATCAACACTGCGATTCTCGCCTCCAGCGGCGGTAACATCGGTATCGGCTTTGCTATCCCGAGTGATATGGCGATGAACCTCGCGCAGCAGCTGATTAAATTTGGTGAAGTGAAGCGCGGTCAGCTCGGCATCAAAGGCACTGAAATGACAGCCGATATGGCTAAAGCATTCAATGTCGATGCACAGCGCGGCGCCTTTGTCTCTGAAGTCTTACCGCAATCTGCTGCGCAGAAAGCGGGCGTGAAGTCAGGCGATATCATTACGTCGATCAACGATAAGCCGATTACCAGCTTCGCTGAGTTGCGCGTCAAAGTGGGAACCACGCCGCCAGGTGAACAGGTTAAGCTTGGCCTGCTGCGTGAAGGTAAGCCATTAACGGTTACCGTTACGCTGGAGCAGAGCGCACAGAGCACCGCCAGCGCACAGCTGATGTCACCCGCGCTTCAGGGCGCAACCCTGAGTGATGGACAGACTAAAACCGGTGATAAAGGCGTGAAAGTCGATACCATCGAAAAAGGCACACCGGCTGAACAGGTTGGTCTGCAGAAAGATGATGTGATTATCGGCGTTAACCGCAACCGGGTTCAGACCATTGCTGAAATGCGTAAAATACTGGAAGGGAAACCGCCGGTACTGGCACTGAATGTGGTGCGCGGCGATGAAAGTATCTATCTGTTGTTGAGATAAACCTCGCATTACGGCGGACACAAGCGCGTGTGTGTCCGCCGCTCTCATGCTATTCTCCCCTGCGATCTCCCCTGGCGTAATTTAACACCATGTTTCTTAAACTTTTGCGTGCCGTGGTGCTGGGCCTGATTGTGGCGGGTATTTTGCTCGCAGCACTGCCTGCACTGCGTATGGGCAGCGACGCCCTCTATAACCACGAAAATATTACAGACGAAACACCCTTTAGCTTCAATCAAGGGGTGCGCCGCGCCGTGCCTGCCGTTGTGAACGTTTACAATCGTAGCGCCCACGGCAACAACAATCGTGGCATCACGACCCTGGGTTCAGGGGTGATCATGAATGCAAAAGGCTACATCCTTACCAATAAGCATGTGATCAATAATGCCGATCAAATTATCGTGGCGCTGCAGGATGGCCGCTTCTTTGAAGCGACGCTGGTGGGTTCCGATGGCATGACCGATCTGGCGGTACTGAAGATCACGGCCTCCGGCCTGCCCGTTATCCCCATCAATCCAAATCGCCAGGCGCATATCGGGGATGTGGTGATGGCTATCGGCAACCCCTATAACCTCGGTCAGACGGTCACGCAGGGCATCATCAGCGCCACGGGCCGGGTTGGCTTAAGCTCATCAGGCCGACAGAACTTCCTGCAGACCGATGCGTCAATCAATCAGGGTAACTCCGGCGGCGCGCTGATTAACTCGCTAGGCGAGCTGATGGGCATTAACACCCTGACCTTTGATAAAAGTAGTGATGGTGAAACCCCGGAAGGGATTGGTTTCGCCATTCCAACCGTTTTAGCCTCGAAGATCATGGATAAGCTGATTCGTGATGGTCGGGTGATACGCGGCTATATCGGCATTACCGGGCGTGAGCTGCCGCCGCTGCATGGACAGGGCAGCAATCTGGATCGGGTTCAGGGCATTATTGTCAGCGTGGTCACGCCAGATGGGCCAGCGGATAAAGCCGGAATTCAGGCCAACGATGTGCTGCTCAGCGTTAATGGCAAGCCGGCCATCTCCGCGCAGGAGACCATGGATCAGGTGGCAGAAATTCGTCCGGGTTCAGTGATTGATGTGCAGGTATTGCGAAACGATCAGAAACTGACGCTGCCGGTCACCATTCAGGAGTTTCCTGACAGCAGCAGTTAGCTGAAACCTGTGCCAGGTCAGGGATGGCCCGGCTGATCGCAAAGAAGGCCGCCATCCATGGCGGTCGGCCTCGCCATCCTGGCTCGGACGCTTTGCTCTTCATCCGGGCCAACCCTTCCCCTCTAATCCGCCATCGTTTGTGATTAACCGATTAGCAGCGATCCACCGGAAACGCGATGACATCGCTCAATGACTCCGCTTTCAACGCCAGCATGATCAGGCGATCAATACCCAGTGCGACCCCGGAACAGGCTGGCATGCCATGCGCCAGCGCATCCAGCAGATACGTATCAATAGGATGCACAGGCAGGCCGCGCGCCGCACGGCGACGGTTATCCTGCTCAAAACGCTGACGCTGCTCACGGCTGTCGGTCAGTTCACGGAAACCGTTCGCCAGCTCAATGCCTTTGTAATAGACCTCAAAGCGTTCGGCCACACGGTGATCTTCGGTGCTGATCTCCGCCAGGGCTGCCTGGCTGGCCGGGAAATGATAAACGAAGCAGGGTTTATCCTGACCAATCTTCGGTTCCACACCCAGCATAAACAGCAGCATCAGTAAGGTATCGCGATCTTCTTCTGCACGCGCCAGCTCGCCTTCACCCAGCTTCTCTGCCGCTTCACGCAACTGCGCTTTATCCGCTGACAGCGGATCCAGCTCAAGATGACGGATAAACGCCTGCTGATAGGAGAGCGACTCAGCGCTGTCACACTCCAGCACCTGCTGCATCAGATCGTCGACTTCGTTCATCAGACGGTACATGTCGTAATGCGGCCGGTACCACTCCAGCATGGTGAATTCCGGGTTGTGGTGACGTCCCGCCTCTTCATTGCGGAAGCTGCGCGCCATCTGATAGATCGGGCCACTGCCCGCTGCCAGCAGGCGTTTCATATGATATTCCGGGCTGGTCATCAGCCAGAGATCGCGCCCCTGCGCAGCGCCAGGCCCGACAAAACGCGTCTGGAATGGCACCAGATGGATATCGGTAATGGTGGCCTGGCTCATCGCCGGCGTATCCACTTCCAGCACGCCGCGATCGGCAAAGAAACGACGCACTTCTGCTAAAATAGCGGCGCGTTTTAACAAATTGGCGATGGATGCGCTTGGTTGCCAGCTTGCCGTTTCGCTCATGGTGATGACTCCTGATGCAAATTAGGGGGGGAAGTCTACCTGCAATGCCTGCGGCAAACAATCTCGTGCCCGTACTGCCAAAAACAGCGTTTCGGCTTCTATACTTAAGCGGTTAAATCACAAAGGAATCCCACTATGTCTCCATGGAAAACAGTTGTTGCCAGCCTGAGTGCTTTTCTCTCTGTCGCCTGCAGCACTACGCCGCCAAAGAACGTCACGGTCGTAGATAACTTTGACAGCCAGCGCTATCTCGGTCAGTGGTATGAGATTGCCCGCCTTAACCACCCTTTTGAGCGCGGCCTTGAACAGGTAACGGCAAACTACAGCCCGCGTGAAGATGGCGGCCTGAAGGTAATCAACCGTGGTTATAACGTCAAAAAGCAGCGCTGGCAGGAGAGCGTCGGCAAAGCCTACTTCACCGGTGAACCCACGCGGGCTTCTCTGAAAGTCTCTTTCTTCGGCCCCTTCTATGGCGGCTATAACGTGATTGCTCTCGATCCTGACTACCGCTATGCGCTGGTATGTGGACCAAATCGCCACTATCTCTGGATACTGTCACGCACACCACAACTGGAACCGGGCGTAAAAGAGAAACTGGTTGATCAGGCGCGTCGGGATGGTTTCCCGGTTGAAGAGTTAATCTGGGTAAAACAGAAATAGTGCAGAATCTGACAAGCCGGTACGAAAAGCATTTCGTACCGGTTGGAATAACAGGTTACTTCGTGCTGTTCTGAATCGCCTGGCCGCCCGCTTCGACATCTTCACCTACGCCACGCGTTGTATTACAAGCTGTGAGCAGGGAAGAGAGCACCAGTACAGAGAAGATTGCAGCAATACTTTTCTTTAACATAACAATGTCCTTTTTGATGGATGTAAAGTACAGCGCTTTAAGCATAGCCGGATTTCCGGCAGTTGCTGCTGGCGAGACTTTAAAAAGGACAATCAGTTAAGGTCATTTTGCTGCACGCGAAATGGCACCACCTAAGTGAGAGACATCTTCGCCAAAACCGTGGAATGTGTTGCAGGCGCTTAACGCAGAGGAGACCAGCAACGCGAACGCGATTAATTTTGCCAGCTTGATCATTTTTTTCTCTCAGACAAGAAAAAGGCGCACCAGAAGATGCGCCTGCGAATCTTATTTCACGCGTGACACGTATTCGCCAGAGCGGGTGTCAACTTTCACCACTTCGCCCTCTTGCACGAACAGTGGCACTTTCACCACGGCACCGGTAGAGAGTTTAGCTGGCTTGCCGCCAGTCCCTGCGGTATCACCTTTCAGGCCTGGATCGGTTTCGATAACTTCAGCTTCGATAAAGTTCGGCGGCTGAACGGCGATCGGACGACCGTTCCACAGCGTAACGATACATTCAGCGTTATCCTGCAGCCATTTCGCTGCATCGCTTACCGTCTTCTCTTCAACCTGGAACTGCTCAAAGCTTTCCGGATGCATGAAGTGGTAGAACTCACCGTCGTTGTACAGGTAGTTCAGGTTGGTATCTACTACGTCAGCGCCTTCGGCGGAGTCGGTAGATTTAAAAGTTTTCTCAACGCGAGAACCCGTCAGCAGGCGACGCATTTTAACGCGCGCGAATGCCTGACCTTTACCCGGTTTAACGAACTCACTGGATTCGATGGCATACGGCTCGCCTTCGAACATGATTTTAAGACCGGGACGGAAATCGTTGCTAGAATAAGTCGCCATGAAGGCCCTCTACGAAAATTGACACTGGTACTAAGCCAAAAAAATGGCACACATTGTAACCCTAAAAACACCTTCCAGAGAAGATTGGTTGCAGCAACTTGCGGATGTTGTCACCGAACCTGATGAATTACTGCGGATTTTAGCCCTTGATCAGCACACTGAGCTGGCTGAAGGTGCGGATGCGCGGCGTCTTTT
This sequence comes from Pantoea sp. OVA07A, assembly GCF_019969975.1. Lineage (NCBI taxonomy): Bacteria > Pseudomonadati > Pseudomonadota > Gammaproteobacteria > Enterobacterales > Erwiniaceae > Pantoea > Pantoea sp. OVA07A. Next base: position 442,108 of record NZ_JAHXYM010000002.1, read on the forward strand.
CGCCTTACGTGTACCGCATGCGTTCATCCGCCGGATGAAAAAAGGCGATGCGCACGACCCGCTGCTGCTTCAGGTACTGACCCGCCGCCAGGAATTCACTGATGCGCCAGGTTATAGCACCGATCCGCTCGATGAACAAAGCAACGTTGTACCTGGATTGCTGCATAAATACCGAAACCGGGCTTTATTGTTGGTAAAAGGCGGCTGCGCCGTCAACTGTCGCTACTGCTTCCGTCGTCATTTCCCCTATCAGGATAATCCCGGCAACAAGCGTAGCTGGCAGGCTGCACTGAACTATATCGCCGATCATCCCGAGCTGGATGAGATCATTTTCTCCGGCGGCGATCCGCTGATGGCGAAAGATCATGAGCTCGCCTGGCTTATCGCCGCGCTGGAACAGATCCCGCATCTGAAACGTCTGCGCATCCACAGCCGTTTACCGGTGGTGATACCGGCGCGCATTACCGATCAGCTCTGTCAGATGCTCAGCGAGACGCATCTGCAGGTGGTGATGGTGACGCACATCAACCATGCGCAGGAGATTGATGATGAGCTGCGTGAGGCGATGAGCAGCCTGAAGCGTGCTGGAGTGACCCTGCTGAATCAGAGCGTCCTGTTGCGTGGCATCAACGATAATGCGCAGACGCTGGCCACCCTGAGCAATGCGCTATTTGATGCCGGCATTCTGCCCTACTATCTGCACGTGCTGGATAAGGTACAGGGTGCGGCGCATTTCTTTGTGTCAGATGACGAGGCCCGCCAGCTGGTGCGTGCATTACTGTCACAGGTCTCCGGCTATCTGGTGCCAAAGCTGGCGCGTGAAATTGGCGGAGAGCCAAGTAAAACACCGTTAGATTTACAGTTACGTCAGGAATAAAAACGGCCAGTAAAAGGCTGGCCGGTTCAATTTGGCAGACTGCCTGATTCACATTATGGGCACTTGTAGACCTGGCCGGTCATTTTGCTGTCGAGTGGCGCGAACGCGGACAACAGGTTCTGCGTCGGACTGGTTGCTCCATAAATCACGTTACCGCCCATCTCCGCTGCGCGATTGCGCAGGTCGTTTGCTGCGCCACGCAGTGCGCTGGTTTCCCCGCCTGCACCGCTCAGCCAGTTGCTCTGAGAGCCGGTAATATTGCCCAGAAGCTGACAGGTATTGCCAGGCTGCTGATCGGTGAACGTCACGCGCTGTCCTGCTGAAGAGAGTTGCGTAGAGCTGCTGCAGCCCGCCAGCAATAACGCGCCAGCCGTCAGTCCGAGCAAGAGGTTAATCCGCATTGTAATCCCCATTTATTATCATCAGAGTCGGGTGGCAGCGTAGCAGAAAAAGGATTTTTCTTTCTGCACATTCATTGCCCTTATCCCGTTATATCGTCTCAATATTTCACGCCGCTTGCAGGCTGGCAAGCGTGCCGATGCTGGTGAATAAAATGAAGCCAGTCGATCAGTCGGCGCAGCCGCAGACAGCGTGACATATCAAGAGGAAAGACGAACGATTGCGCCTTACTTATACTATTTTCCCACCCAAAAGAAAAACCCCCGACCGTTTCCGATCGGGGGTGATGTCAGAGCGTGATGCCCTTAACCGGTGTAGCCATTACGTCGTGCATTTTCGATGCAATCGGCTTTGTTAACGTAGCCCTGACTGGCGGCGCCGGTAATATTGCCGTTGGGCGCCGTTCTTCTCCAGCGCCACTTGTGTGCTTCGTCCTTATAAAAATCCCATTTATCGTGCATTTTAATTTTCCTTAATCTGTTGTTTATCCCTTTCAGAGCGCGCTATTTTGCGCCGGGATCCACGTTAGAGCATCCCGCCCTGACTAAACCATGATGCAGAACATAAAAAAAGTTAATGGGTTTTTCCTGCTGCTGCCAGCATTCAGACGCTGAAAAAGAAAAACCCCCGACCGTTTCCGATCGGGGGTTCTTTGATGACTTAAGCAGTCAACGGCAATTACATCATGCCGCCCATACCGCCCATGCCACCCATACCGCCAGCGCCGCCGCCTAAATCAGGTGCGTCACCTTTTGGCAGGTCAGTGACCATACATTCGGTTGTGATCATCAGACCCGCAACAGAGGCCGCGTACTGCAGAGCAGAACGGGTCACTTTGGTTGGATCCAGGATACCGAAGTCGATCATGTTGCCGTACTCTTCAGTCTGCGCGTTGTAACCGTAGTTACCGTCGCCCGCTTTCACGTTGTTAGCGACAACAGATGGCTCTTCACCGGCGTTAGAAACGATCTGACGCAGTGGAGATTCCATCGCGCGCAGCGCAACTTTGATACCGACGTTCTGATCTTCGTTCTGACCGCGCAGATCAACCAGCTGTGCTGCCACGCGAACCAGCGCCACACCACCACCAGCAACCACACCTTCTTCAACGGCAGCACGGGTTGCGTGCAGCGCATCTTCAACGCGGGCTTTCTTCTCTTTCATTTCAACTTCAGTTGCTGCGCCTACTTTCAGAACGGCTACGCCGCCTGCCAGTTTCGCTACGCGCTCCTGCAGTTTTTCTTTGTCGTAGTCAGACGTTGCTTCTTCGATCTGCTGACGAATCTGGGTTACACGGCCCTGAATTGTCGCTTCTTCACCCACACCGTCGATGATGGTGGTGGTGTCTTTGTTGATCACAACGCGTTTTGCCTGGCCCAGATCTTCCAGAGCCGCTTTCTCCAGTTCCATACCGATCTCTTCAGAGATTACGGTACCACCGGTCAGGATAGCGATATCCTGCAGCATAGCTTTACGACGGTCGCCGAAGCCTGGTGCTTTAACCGCAGCCACTTTCACGATGCCGCGCATGGTGTTAACCACCAGTGTTGCCAGCGCTTCGCCTTCAACATCTTCCGCGATGATCAGCAGTGGTTTGCCGGCTTTCGCAACGGCTTCCAGCACTGGCAGCATTTCACGGATGTTAGAGATTTTCTTGTCAGCCAGCAGGATGAACGGAGATTCCAGTTCAATCGCACCGGTTTCTGGCTTGTTGATGAAGTAAGGTGACAGGTAGCCGCGATCAAACTGCATACCTTCAACCACATCCAGCTCATCCTGCAGGCCGGTGCCTTCTTCAACGGTGATCACGCCTTCTTTACCCACTTTCTCCATCGCCTGAGCAATCAACTGGCCCACGGTTTCATCGGAGTTAGCAGAGATAGTACCTACCTGCGCAATCGCTTTAGAGTCAGAGCAAGGAACAGACAGCGCTTTCAGTTTCTCAACCGCAGCGATAACAGCCTGGTCAATACCGCGCTTCAGGTCCATCGGGTTCATACCCGCTGCGACCGCTTTCAGGCCTTCGGTGATGATAGACTGTGCCAGTACGGTTGCAGTGGTGGTACCGTCGCCCGCAGCGTCGTTCGCTTTAGAGGCAACTTCTTTCACCATCTGCGCGCCCATGTTCTCGAACTTGTCTTCCAGCTCGATTTCACGTGCAACAGAAACACCATCTTTAGTGATGGTCGGTGCACCAAAAGATTTATCCAGGACTACGTTACGGCCTTTAGGACCCAGGGTAACTTTTACTGCATCTGCCAGTACGTTCACGCCACGCAGCATTTTTACGCGTGCGTCATTACCGAATTTTACGTCTTTAGCTGCCATCTTTAAATATCCCTTAAATTCGTTTCGTTCAGTGAATTACGCGTAAAAATTACGCTTCAACAACGGCCAGAATGTCGCTCTCAGAGATGATAAGCACCTCTTCGTTGTCGATTTTCTCGGTTTTCGCGCCGTAACCTTCGCTGAAGATCACGATGTCGCCAACCTTCACGTCCAGCGGCTTAACGTCGCCACTCTCAAGGATGCGGCCATTGCCGACAGCCAGTACTTCACCACGGGTGGATTTACCGGCTGCGGAACCGGTCAGCACGATGCCGCCAGCTGATTTAGCTTCAACTTCTTTACGCTTGACGATAACGCGATCGTGCAATGGACGAATTTTCATTTGATAGCTCTCCTTTGAGAAGTCCAATCATTCAGTTTTGGGGTTGAACACCGGGCTGCATGGCTTCCGGCCTCGTGACCAGAGAGATAGGGCCGCTGCCACCCACTTTCAAGGGGGCGGACAACAAATTTTTTACGTGTGAGTGATAAGTGATGGCTTTTTGAACAGATGATGGGGCAAATAAAAAACGCAACCCGAAGGTTGCGCCAGCGTGCTGACAAACTCAGAACAGGATGACCCTGGCAGCAACGGCTAAGCTCAGGGCGCAGGAAACAGGGTCAGAAGAGGAAAGCGTCCCGCGCATGGACAAAAACGCCGGGAGCGTTTTTGAACAACGCAAAGCGTTGGCCCGGGCTACGGGCGCACCTCAGGGATGAGGTGCGTAATCGCGCGGGCCGAGCAGTCATGGATGACGATTTTGCGACTTTCCGATCTGACCCTGTTCCCTGTGCGGCTCCGGTCTCACAGCTGGCCGGGTCAGGCTTTTCAACAATCTCACGCAACCCGAGGGTTGCGCTTTCAGAGGTGACAGCTGCGGTTAACGATCCTTGTGATCGTCATGATGCTCAAGGCGATCGCTGTCTTTACGCTCGAACTCGCCATCCATGGTGTAGCCGCTGTCTGGTCCGGCTCCCGGTCCCCGCCAGACGCGCAGATGAGGCATCAGCTTCAGCGTCAGATGTTTCTGCACCGGTGGCAGCAGCAGCAGCAGGCCCAGCAGGTCGGTAAAGAAACCAGGCAGCAGCAGCAGGAAACCGGCGATGATCAGCGACACGCTTTTGATCATCTCATTGGCCGGGCTTTCATTACGTGCCAGCTTCTCCTGCATCAGCATAAAGTTTTTCATGCCCTGATTTTTGACCAGCGAGACGCCGATGCACGAGGTGAAGACCACCAGCAGCATGGTAAGCAGCACGCCCATGACGTGTGCAACCTGAATGAAGAGGGAAATCTCAATCCAGGCCAGAACGAAAAAGACTAATAACGGTATCCAGCGCACCGTACTCTCCTGTAAGTAGGGGCTGAACGGCAGCGTGCCGGTCAGCAGAAAGCGTTCATCCTGAGGATGATAAGAAAAGAGATGGGCACCCGCGCCGCCATTTTCAACCGATCCTGTCAAATTTATCCTGTGGGGTTAATTTTGTAACCAACTTCACATATCGTTAACCAGGCTGCAGCATTAAGTGATCTGCATGCGTGCTTTTCATATGCATCAGAATATGATCGCACACGCCCCTATGAAGACGGATAATATGTCGGCACGGGTACACCACGACAAAATAAACACATCCTTTGTGATGGTTAGCGGCAACAACAAGAAGGTTATCATGGCGAACAACATTCGTATCGAAGAAGACCTGTTAGGTATGCGCGAAGTTCCGGCGGATGCCTATTATGGCGTTCATACTCTGCGTGCGATTGAGAATTTTTATATCAGCAACAGCAAAATCAGCGACATACCTGAATTTGTCCGCGGCATGGTGATGGTAAAAAAAGCGGCGGCGATGGCCAACAAAGAGCTGCAGACCATCCCGCGCAACATTGCCGATACCATCATTAAGGCCTGCGACGAAGTGCTCAACAACGGCCGCTGTATGGACCAGTTCCCCGTGGATGTTTATCAGGGCGGTGCCGGGACCTCGGTCAACATGAACACCAATGAAGTGCTGGCGAACATCGGCCTTGAGCTGATGGGCCACCAGAAAGGGGAATATCAGTACCTCAACCCCAACGATCATGTGAACAAATGCCAGTCCACCAACGACGCTTACCCAACCGGTTTCCGCATCGCGGTCTACAGCTCGCTACTGAAACTGCTTGATGGCATCAGTCAGCTGGCCGAAGGCTTCCAGCACAAAGCCGATGAATTCCAGACCATCCTGAAAATGGGCCGTACCCAGTTGCAGGATGCCGTGCCGATGACCCTCGGGCAGGAATTTCACGCCTTCAGCGTACTGCTGAATGAAGAGACCAAAAGCATTCTGCGTACCGCTGAACTGCTGCTGGAAGTGAACCTGGGCGCGACCGCCATCGGCACCCGCCTCAACACGCCGGAAGGCTATCAGCACCTGGCGGTACAGCGTCTGGCGGAAGTCAGCAACCTGCCGGTGGTGCCGGCGGAAGATCTGATTGAAGCAACCTCCGACTGCGGCGCCTATGTGATGGTCCATTCATCGCTGAAACGTCTGGCGGTGAAGCTCTCTAAAATCTGTAACGACCTGCGCCTGCTCTCCTCTGGCCCGCGTGCAGGCCTGAATGAAATCAATCTGCCAGAGCTGCAGGCGGGTTCCTCTATCATGCCCGCCAAGGTCAATCCGGTTGTACCGGAGGTGGTAAACCAGGTCTGCTTCAAAGTGATTGGCAACGACATCACCGTGACGATGGCCTCTGAAGCGGGCCAGCTGCAGCTCAACGTGATGGAGCCGGTGATTGGCCAGGCGCTGTTTGAGTCGATCAGCATTCTGACTAACGCCTGCTACAACCTGCTGGAGAAGTGCATCAACGGCATTACCGCCAACCGCGCGGTGTGCGAAGCCTATGTCTTCAACTCGATTGGTATCGTGACTTACCTTAACCCTTACATCGGCCACCACAACGGCGACATCGTCGGCAAAATCTGTGCGGAAACCGGTAAAAGCGTACGTGAAGTCGTGCTGGAGCGCGGCCTGCTGACGGAAAGTGAGCTGGACGATATCTTCTCGGTGCAGAACCTGATGTACCCGGTTTATAAAGCCAAACGTTATACTGATGAAAACGAACAGTAAGGTTTAACCGACGCTGGTTAACCAAAGGCACACCGCGATCAACACGGTGTGCCTTTTTTTTTGTTAAACAGCACACCCGGCTATTACCGGTTTATCTTTCAGGAGTCATTCATGTTTGTGGTTGAGCTGCTTATCGTCTTGATGGCGATCTGGTTGGGCGCACGTCTTGGCGGCATTGGTATCGGGTTCGCAGGCGGAATGGGCGTGCTGATCCTGACGCTGGGATTTGGCATGGCACCCGGTGCTATTCCGTTCGATGTGATTGAAATCATCATGGCGGTGATCGCCGCGATAGCCGCCATGCAGGTGGCAGGCGGCATGGATTATCTGGTGAGCCTGGCGGAACGCCTGCTGCGCCGCCATCCTCGCCACGTTACGCTGCTGGCCCCGCTGGTGACCTACCTGATGACGCTGCTGGCCGGTACCGGACATACCGCGTTCTCAACATTACCGGTGATTGCCGAAGTGGCGAAAGAGCAAGGCGTTCGCCCTTCCCGGCCGCTGTCGATTGCGGTAGTGGCTTCGCAGATCGCGATTACCGCATCACCCATTTCAGCCGCAGTGGTTTTCTTCGCCACTTTGCTTGAGCCGCGCGGCGTCAGCTATATCACGCTGCTGGCGATTGCCATCCCCTCAACCATGGTGGGCCTCTTCCTGGCGGCTCTGGTGACTAACTTCTTAGGCCGTGAGCTAAAGGATGATGAGGTTTATCAGGCGCGTCTCGCCAAAGGCGAAGTCACGCTGCGCGGCGCCAGCCTCTACCAGGCAAAACCGGGCGCGAAAAAATCGGTGCTGCTGTTTCTGACGGGCATTGTGGCCGTGGTGCTTTATGCCACCGCGACCAGCGCCAGCGTCGGGCTGATCGTCAATCCGCCACTGCCACGCAATGAAGCGATTGTGGTGTTTATGCTGACCATCGCCACGCTGATCAGCCTGACCTGCAAACTCGACACCAGCGAAATCCTCAGCGCCAGCACCTTTAAGTCCGGCATGAGCGCCTGTATCTGCGTGATGGGCGTCGCCTGGCTGGGCGATACCTTTGTGAAGGCACATCTGGCGGAGATTCAGATGCTGGCGGGCGACACGCTGAAAACCTATCCGTGGATGCTGGCGCTGGTGCTGTTCTTCGCCTCGATGCTGCTCTACTCGCAGGCTGCGACCACCAAAGCGCTGATGCCCGCCGCGCTGCTGCTGGGCGTTACGCCGCTTACTGCCATCGCTTCCTTCGCGGCGGTTTCAGCGCTGTTTGTGCTGCCGACCTACCCGACCCTGCTGGCCGCAGTAGAGATGGATGACACGGGTTCGACCCGGATTGGCAAGTATGTGTTTAACCATGCCTTTATCATTCCCGGCGTGATCGCCATTGCGCTGTCGGTGCTCTCTGGCTTCGTTTTTGGCGGATTGCTGCTATAAGCGCACTCCTCGTGTTACGGATGGAGCGTGCTATCATCGGCGCTCTTTAAAACAGGAGTTACAGGATGAATGCTGTCGTTATCCTCTGCACCACGCCCGATCAGGCCACGGCGGAGCACCTTGCTGGCTTAGCGCTGGAAGCCAGGCTGGCGGCCTGTGTCACACTGCTGCCGGGCGCCACCTCCTGGTATCTCTGGCAGGGAAAAATGGAGCAGAGCAGCGAAGTCCAGATGCTGCTGAAATGCGACAGCGATCATCAGCAGGCGCTGTGTGATCTGCTCAAAGACGCTCACCCTTACGATGTGCCCGAACTGCTGGCGCTGCCGGTTCAATATGGAGACAGTGAATACTTGTCATGGCTGCACGCATCTCTCGCTTAATTACGCTTCTGCTGACGCTGTTTATCGGCCTGCAGGCGCACGCTTCACTCTTTTCAAATCCGGCGACCAGTCGCTTTGTGCCGGTCGATCAGGCCTTTACTTTTGACTTCGACCAGCAGGGCGCGCAGCTCAACCTGCACTGGAAAGTGAAATCGGGTTACTACCTCTATCGCCAGCAGATCCACATCACACCGCAGAACGCGACCATCGCGCCGTTAACGCTGCCGGCTGGTCAGCCGCATGAAGATGAATTCTTCGGCAAAAGTGAAATCTATCCGCAGGATCTGACGCTGCCGGTGACGCTGCAACAGGCGGCCAGCGGCGCCACGCTCAGTGTCACTTATCAGGGCTGTGCCGCCGCCGGATTCTGTTATCCGCCAGAAACGCGCAGCGTTCCGGTAAGTGCGGTGACCGCCAGCAGCGCACCGCCGCCCGTCAGCGCTCAGCCCGCGCCCGCCAGCCCGCTGCCTTTCTCGCCGCTCTGGGCGCTACTGATTGGTATCGGTGTCGCGTTTACGCCCTGCGTACTGCCGATGTATCCGCTGATCTCCGGCATTATCCTTGGCGGACAGCGCCACTATTCGCTGGGCCGGCTGTTCGCGCTGGCGATGGTCTATGTGCAGGGGATGGCGCTGACCTACACGCTGCTGGGAGTAGTCGTCGCGGCAGCGGGCCTGCGCTTCCAGGCTGCGTTGCAGCATCCTTATGTGCTGTTCACGCTCTCACTGCTGTTTATCGTGCTGGCGCTGTCGATGTTCGGCCTGTTTACGCTGCAACTGCCCGCCAGCCTGCAAACCCGCCTGACCCTGTGGAGTAATCGTCAGCAGGGTGGCTCGCTGCCCGGCGTCTTCCTGATGGGGGCACTGGCGGGTTTGATCTGCTCGCCCTGCACCACGGCCCCGCTCAGCGCCATTCTGCTTTACATCGCGCAGAGCGGAAATCTGTGGGCCGGTGCCGGGACGCTGTGGCTCTATGCGGTCGGAATGGGATTACCGCTGATCGCCGTGACCCTGTTTGGTAACCGGCTGCTGCCGAAAAGCGGCCCGTGGATGCAAACCGTTAAAGAGGGCTTTGGTTTTGTCATCCTGGCGCTGCCGGTCTTCCTGCTGGAGCGGGTGCTGGGCGATGCGTGGGGATTGCGACTCTGGAGCTTGCTCGGCGTCGCGTTCTTTGGCTGGGCGTTCAGCGTCAGCCTGCGCGCCAGCAGCGGTAAGTGGCGCGTAGTGCAGATTATCATGCTGGCCGCTGCGCTGATCAGCGCACGCCCGTTGCAGGACTGGGCCTTTGGCGGACCGGCGCAGCAGCAGGCTGTGGCACCGCTGCCGTTCCATACTATCCAGACGCCGCAGCAGCTCGATAGCGCGCTGCAGCAGGCCCGCGGCCGCATCACCATGGTTGATCTCTACGCTGACTGGTGCGTCGCCTGTAAAGAGTTTGAAAAATATACCTTTAGTGACAGCGCCGTGCGCGATAGCCTGAGTCAGGTACAGCTGCTCCAGGCTAACGTCACCGCCAACAACGCCAGTGACAACGCGCTGTTGCAGCACCTTCAGGTGCTGGGCTTACCGACGATTTTGTTCTTTGATGCGCAGGGCCGCGAAATCGCCGGATCGCGCATCACCGGGTTTCTCAATGCCGCCGAGTTCCGGGCGCATTTGCAGAAACTTACCCCGTAAACAACACTGGAGTCAGGTCATTGCCCGGTGCATTACCGGGCCTGCATACCAGAGGAGAGTCACTTGCAGCGTGAACAGATACTCGAGCATGCATTGAATGTGCTTGAACAGAACGGCCTCGCCGCCACCCTCTCATTGGAAACCCTGGCGGGATCCGAATTAACCCGTGACCAGCTTCAGCAGTTCTGGCCCGATCGTGACGCCCTGCTCTACGATGCACTGCGCTATCACGGGCAGCAGATTGATACCTGGCGACGCCAGATCCTGCTGGATGAATCGCTGTCGCCCGACCAGAAGCTGATGGCACGCTATGAGGTCCTGAGTGAGCAGGTCAGCAAAGGACGCTTTCCAGGCTGCCTGTTTATCGCCGCCTGCAGCTTCTACCCGCAGCCCGATCAGCCCATCCATCAACTGGCCGAACAGCAGAAACGCGGCTCATGGCAGTTCACCCACGACATTCTGGTGGAGCAGGCGCTGGACAACCCCAGCATGGTGGCCGATCAAATGGAGCTGATTCTTGAAGGCTGCCTCAGCAAGCTGCTGGTGAAGCGCAATGTGCAGGATGTCGCCACCGCACAGCGGCTGGCGGAGGATGTTTACAGCATCGCGCTGTGCCGTAAAAATGGCGCGCTGGCCTGAGGTTTTACCCGCTTTGACTGAAAATCAGGCAATCAGTCACGTTTCCAGGGGTTTTTTGGTGAAAGCCGTTGACGACCCGCGGCCTTTACGGTTTAATGCGCCCCGTTGCCCGAATAGCTCAGTCGGTAGAGCAGGGGATTGAAAATCCCCGTGTCCCTGGTTCGATTCCGGGTTCGGGCACCAAAATTTAAAGAACCCGCCTCTGGCGGGTTTTTTGCTTTTGTGGAGCGAACCCGTTATCGAAGGTTCGATACACTCGCCACATCCTGTGGCTCACCCTTCGGGTCGCGCGAAGCCGCGCGATGCAAAAATGCTCCCGGCATTTTTGTCCGGGTTCGGGCACCATATTTAAAGAACCCGCCTCTGGCGGGTTTTTGCTTTTGTGGAGCGAACCCGTTATCGAAGGTTCGATACACTCGCCACATCCTGTGGCTCACCCTCCGGGTCGCGCGAAGCCGCGCGATGCAAAAATGCTCCCGGCATTTTTGTCCGGGTTCGGGCACCATATTTAAAGAACCCGCCTCTGGCGGGTTTTTGCTTTTGTGGAGCGAACCCGTTATCGAAGGTTCGATACACTCGCCACATCCTGTGGCTCGCCCTCTGCTTCAGCACGCCACCCACACTGCACCGGCATCCGCCGATTTCACGCACTGCGCGACCCAGCGCACGCCCATTAATCCGGCATGCACGTCGGGATACCAGAAATCCTGCAGGAAGTCGGTGTCACGGCGATCGGTGGCATCCATCGCCAGTGCGAAGCGACGATAAAGATTGGACCAGGCTTCAAATAACCCCTCGGTATGCCCTCCGCCAATGCGGTCCTCTTCCAGCGCGCGCGGATTAAGATAGCCCATGCCGCGCTCCAGAATGCGCACCGGCTCGCCCTGCACTTCATAGCGCAACTGGTTCGGCTGCTCATCCCACCACTCCAGACTGGCTTTCGATCCGACGACCCGAATCTTCTGCCCGTGCATCGATCCGGCATTCACCGCCGACGCCCATAACGTGCCGACCGCGCCGTTGTCATACTCCATCATCACAAAGGCGTTGTCCTCCAGCGGCGCACGCGACGCGACAAAGCTCTGACGCGAACAGAGCAGACGCGTCACTTTCAGCTGTGGCAACATCGTTTCTGCGATAAATAACGGATGCGTCGCCAGGTCGCCTAACACGTAACTCGGGCCGACAAAGCGCGGATCAACCCGCCAGCGGGTGCTTTCACTCTGCAACTCCACCGCCTCATTATGGAAGCCGTGGGCAAACTGCATGTTAACGATGCGGATCTCACCCAAAGCCCCTTCGGCGATCATTTCCCTGGCCTGATGAACCAGCTGATGCCCGGCGTAACCGTAGGTGACGCCAACAACCTTCTGCTTCTCCCGGCTCAGCTGCTCCAGCTCATCCGCCTCTTCGACCGTAAAACAGAGGGGCTTCTCGCACACCACATGCAGCCCGGCATTAAGCGCCGCGCGGCAAATGGCGAAATGAGTATTATTAGGCGTGGCGACAGACACCGCCTCAATGCCATCTTCACGCGCGGCTTCCCCGGCGAACAGGCTGGCATAATCGGGATAACAGCGGTCCGGTGCCACACCCAGCGCCTGACCAAACTCACGCCCGCGTGCGGCATCAATATCAAACGCCCCCGCCAGCAGCACAAAGTTTCCGTCACGCTGTGCTGCAGAGCGATGGATATAGCCAATCTGGCTGGTGCCGCCGCCGCCGATCATGCCCCAGCGCAGCGAGCGATTAGCCGCTTTTTTACCGTTAATCATGCTGTTGTCCTCAGAATCCTGTTGATCGGAGATAGTCCAGGCTGGCTTTAACATCCCGCAGACTGGTGTCGGCATGGCGCGGATCACGCTCCTGTTCGATGGTGATCCAGCCCTGATAGTTACGCTCAGTCAGCAGCGTGCGCACCGCCGGATAGTCAATTGCGCCCTGCCCCAGCGGACACATCACCCCCTGCGCGCAGGCAGTGAAAAAGTCGAGTCCGCGAGAGAGGGCGTCTCGCCAGACCCGCTGGTTAACGTCTTTGAAGTGGAGGTAATCGATGCGGGTCCAGTACTGTTGCAGTGAAGCGACCGGATCCATCCCGGCGTAATAGAGATGGCCGGTATCCAGACATAAACCAGCCACCTGATGCGGAATATCACTGACCAGCCGCGCAAGCTCATCGGCAAACTCAATGCAGCCGCCCGCATGCGGATGGATCACCGGTCGCACGCCATACTCCTGCCAGGCAATCTCACTCAGAATGGTGATGTGTCGCATCATGCGCTGCCAGTCGTCAGCGGAGAGCCGTGGCGCTTTTTCTGACTGACCGGCATATTTCGCCCGCTCCGGATTCCCGAAGTCGATGACCACCAGATAAGGCGCGCTGGCGCCGGGCGTTTTGACGGCGGTTGGCACACTGGCCAGGGTACGGCACAGGTTGTGGGTCAGTGTGACCAGTTCAGGGAAATGCGCTTCACTGACCAAATCATCAAAAATCGTACCCGCCACCAGCGAAAGCTGATGCGCATTAAGCTGCCGGGTCAGTTCGGCTGCATCCGCTGGCAGATAGCCCCAGGGGCCAAGTTCGATACTGGGATAGCCAGCCAGAGCGGCTTCAGTCAGGACTTTCTGCCATGGCGGCAGCCAGGGATTAGCGGGATCGTCGACGCCCCAGCTACAGGGCGCATTAGCAATGTGAAAGGTCATGATATCTGCCTGTGCAGTGAGAACTGCTGGCAGTATCAAATGAAAATTTCATCTCAGACAACAATGAAAGTTTCATTTTTTGATAGAGATCGCGTTTAAATATTTCTTTATATGATAGTTTTCTATCAAATACCCGCTAACCTGCTCTTTCTACAGGTTTTCACGCGTCACGATTTCAAAGGGTACGGTCACCTGCGCAAAATGGTCGCGCTGTTCCATCCGGCTGTTGAGGCAGGTGGCGATCACCGCCGCAGCCATGGCATCAATACGATGGCGCAACATCAGCGTAATGGTGCCATCAATCAGCGCCAGCTCATCGCCGGGCAGCGGACCGTGGCACAGCAGATCGATCTGCCTGCGTCCGCTGTCACGCAGCGCCTGCACCACGCCCTCTATGCCGCCGCAGGGCGCATAAATCATCACCAGATCATCATGGGTGTCCAGCAACTGCCGGGTCGCCTGATAGCCTCCTTCACCCGACTCATGCGTTTTTAACGGTTCCAGTACCCGCTGGCTGATGCCTGACTCGCGCAGGTAAGAGCGGAAACTGATCTCGCTGCTCTCCTGGCAGGTAAAGCGGTGATCGCCCAGCAGCACCCCAACGCATCCCGGCTGACGCAGCAGATGCTGTGCCATCCAGGCCGCCGTACGTCCCGCTTTCTGATTATCAATGCCGATAAACCCCGCATGCTCACAGGGCGAGAAATCAGAAAAGAGCGCGTAAACCCGTACGCCCAGTCGTGACACATCCTGAATCGCGTGACGAATCAGCGGATGATCCAGCGCCACCAGCGCAATCACATCACTGCGCTGTGCCAGCAGACGCAGCGAGTGCGCCACCGCCTCCACTTCATGAATATCATGCCAGCAGAATTCAGGTTCGCTGCCCTGTGGCTGCTGCACCTTCAGCTGCTGTTTCAGCATCTCGCCCAGCTGCTGATAAAACGAATAACGGGCAGGCAGCAGGATAAAGCTCACGCGAACTGTTGCCGCAGCGAGCGGCGATGTTGTCCGGATGTGTGCCTGCGTCAGGTGATAGCCCAGCTCGCGGGCCGCAGCCAGCACTTTCTGCTCGGTCACGCTGCGCACCGGCGCGCGTCCATTCAGCACCCGATCCACGGTGGCCACGCCCACGCCCGCCGCCTGCGCAATAGCGGTCATCGTCACTTTTGACATCATCCTTCCCCCTGCTTCTGCTCTCTGTAGCGCTGGCTGACGGCTACGCCTAAATATTCTGTTGTCTGAGACATCAACACTCTATCGCGGCACAGCCATTTCCTCTCATTTATTTGATAGAAAGCCAGCGTTAATCTTGATCTTCCTCGCAAAATGAAACATTCATTTCTTTCTGCATTCTCTTTAAAACGCCCATTTGCTAAAACGGATAAAAATCCTGCGCCGATCGGGTTGATGGGATCACATCATTAAAAGGTTAGAGCGACGACGGCGGGCTTTCTATAGTGGAGCCCTGAGCAGCACCTGCCTGCACGTACAAAAGGAAAAGTTATGTTCCCTTCAACGCTTCCGGTTCCACGCCTGACCGCTGCCAGCCAGGTACCACAGTTGCGCTGGGGCATTATCGGGCCGGGCTGGATCGCCGACCATTTTGCCCATGCACTGCGCAAGCATACCCATCAGCAGATCACGGCGGTGGCTGCGCGTGACCCGGCAAAAGCACAGGCCTTTGCCGACAAATGGTCAATCAGCCATGCCACGGGCAGTATCGACGTGCTGCTGGCGCGGGAGGATGTTGATGCGGTCTATATCGCCACGCCCCACAACCACCATTTTCCCGATGGTCTGCGCGCGATTGCCGCCGGAAAGCATCTGCTGATTGAAAAGCCGCTGGCGCTGAATGCTCAACAGGCGACACAGCTTAAACAGGCCGCCGCTGCCGCGAACCTGCTCTGTATGGAGGCGATGTGGTGCAACTTCACACCGAAATATGACGTTATCCGTCAGTTGCTGGAGGATGGCGTGCTCGGCGATGTTCACACCCTGATTGCCGATCATGGCGAGTTTTTCACCCCGGACCACCGCATCTTCAACGCCGATCTGGCGGGCGGCCCGATGCTGGATCTGGGCAGCTATCTGGTGGCGCTTAGCGTGTTTGTTGGCGGCGGTGCGCCTGACACGATCGTCGCCCGGGGCCAGCCCGTCCCGGATGGGCGTGTAAACGGTCAGACGTCGATGCTGTTTACCCATCAGCACGGCATGCATTCGGTGCTGAATACCACCCTGTTCAGCAACACGCCAGGCGGCGCGGTGATCGCCGGACGCGAGGCCACGCTGGAACTGGCGGGCCAGTTCTATGCGCCCGGTAACTTCACCCTGACCTCCAGCGATCGGCGTCATCGCCTGCAGTGGCAGGAGCCTGCCAGCCGCTATGAACAGCTCTGTCATGAAATTAACCATTTCGCCTGGTGTATCGGTCAGAACCGGATCGATTCACCCATCCATTCGCTTGACCAGGCGATTACCACCCTGGCCACGATGGACAACGTCAGGCAGCAGATTGGCGTGACCTTCAATGAAGAACAGCAACCTTAATGTGCCCGGAGCAGAAAGATGAAAATCGCTTTTGATGTGGATGTGATTAAAGATTTAGGCATCACCCGTATGGTTCATCAGGTGGCCGACTGGGGATACAAATATATCGAACAGTCGCCGCATCCGCAGATCAACCCGTTTTATAAACATCCTAAAGCCAGCCGTGAAATCATCACCGAGTATAAGAATGCGTTAAACGCCACCGGGCTGGAGATCTCCTCGTTTATCGTGGTCTATCGCTGGTCCGGCCCGGATGAGCTGCGTCGTCAGGCGGCGGTGAAGAACTGGAAGCGGATGATCGAGATCGCGGTTGAGATGGGTGTGCAGGTGATCAACACCGAGCTCTCCGGCACGCCTAACGAGCCGGAAATCTGTGAAGAGATGTTCTATCGCTCCATGGAAGAGCTGCTGCCAATCATCGAACGTGAAGGCATCCGCGTCGAAATCCAGGCGCATCCATGGGATTTCTGCGAAGAGAACAACGAAACCGTGGATATCGTGAAGTCGTTTCGCAGCGATAATGTGAAGTATATCTACAGCGCGCCACACACTTTCTTTTATGACAAAGGCAAAGGTGATGTGAAACCGATGCTGGAGTATGCCGGTGACGATCTGTCACACATGCTGATCGCCGACACCATGAACCATACAAAACACTGTCGCTACATCGTTAACCCGCCAGGGGTGGATGCCACCATTCACCAGCATGTCGGCGTGGGCGAAGGCGAAGTGGACTTCGACACCCTGTTTAAAACGCTGCGCGACACCGGCTTTGCCACCCGCAGTTATAAAGTCGGCGGTGAACCGATCATCGCGGCGTCTCTGTTTGGCTACCCGGAAAAGATGAAGGTTCAGGCGGTAGAAACCCGCGAACTGATTGAGCGTGAACTGCTGTAACCCTGCCTGCCGTGCAGTCGCTGCTGACTGCACGGCCACCTCCGCTCAGGATAACGAACCACCTGCCTGACACACTTTTATTCACTTTTCTCCTGTGCCGCTGCCCGCCTGACATCAGCCCCCTGCAGCACGGCCTTGCGCAGCCAGCAGAGTTAAACCCCCTTCGCAGCACCTGCTACACTCCAGACCAATACCACACCATAAGGCGAACTTTCATTATGTCGGAAAATGCATATCAGCCCGCAAAAGTCTGGACCTGGGACCCTGAAGCCAAAGGTAACGGCGCTAAAACTAATCGTCCGTTCGCTGGTCCCACCCATGAAAAAGCGTTGCCGGTCGGCAAGCATCCTTTACAGCTCTATTCGCTTGGCACGCCTAACGGCCAGAAAGTGACCATCCTGCTGGAAGAGCTGCTGGCGCTTAACGTCAACGATGCGGAATATGATGCCTGGCTGATCCGTATCGGCGAAGGCGATCAGTTCTCCAGCGGTTTTGTCGACGTAAACCCGAACTCGAAAATCCCGGCGCTGAGCGACCACTCAGCAACGCCGCCGATTCGGGTATTTGAATCGGGCAACATCCTGCTCTATCTGGCGGAGAAGTATGGCTACTTCCTGCCGAAAGATATCGCTGGCCGCACCGAAACCCTGAACTGGCTCTTCTGGTTACAGGGCTCAGCGCCTTACCTGGGCGGTGGTTTCGGTCATTTCTATCACTACGCGCCAGAAAAAATTGAGTACGCCATTAACCGCTTCACGCTGGAAGCGAAGCGTCAGCTCGACGTGCTGGATCGTCAGCTGGCAGATAACCGCTATCTGGCCGGTGATGACTACACCATCGCTGATATCGCCACCTGGCCGTGGTACGGCAACATGGTGCTGAATGACCAGTATGGCGGTGCCGAATTCCTGGATGTGCAGTCCTATAAAAATGTGGTGCGCTGGGCGAAAGAGATCGCGCTGCGACCTGCTGTAATTCGTGGCCGCAAGGTCAACCGTGTCATGGGCGACCCGGCCGATCAGCTGCACGAGCGTCATGATGCCGCTGACTTCGATACCAAAACCCAGGATAAAAAAGCTTAAGGAGAGATCTGTGAGTGCATATGTTGTATTTATTCGTGATAACACCCTGAACCAGGACGAAATGGCGATCTATGCCGAGAAAGCGGGCGAGGCTCGCGGCGATCATCAGATCAATCCTCTCGCCTTTTATGGCGAACTTGAAACGCTGGAAGGACAGGAAGCGGAAGGCGTGGTGATTCTGGAATTCGCGAGCCGCGAAGCCGCACATGCCTGGTATGACAGCCCGGAATATCAGGCTGCCAAAGCGCACCGTCTGAAAGGCGCGAACTATCGCGTGGTGCTGGTAGAAGGTGTGGCTAAGTAAAGATGCAGGCGGCAGCGATGCCGCCTTTTCTTATTGCAGTGTGATACGCGCCACGCCATCCAGCCCCTGACTGCTGTGATCGTCATTGAAGCCCTGCTTCAGGGTGACGAACAGGGTCTGCCCGTCCGGTGAGACCAGCAGACTGTTGGGGTGGCTATCAAATGACCAGCTGTTTTTCACCTCATAGGTGGTGCCATCCAGCTGCAGCACCTTCTTCGATTCGCGCTGGCTGATATAAATCTCATTGCGCTTGCCATTAAACTTAATCCCCAGTGAGTCGCCCAGATTCAGACGCTTAATGACCTTGCCGCTGCGCTCATCAAACACCAGCGTATTTTTCGCTTTTGAATTATCCGTAACAAACAGGCGACCGGTTGCCGGATCCTCGGCCATATTCAGGAACAGATACTCCTGCCCGTCACCCGCCGTCAGGCGCTGCTCGATTTTGTTATTGCGCGGATTGATCACCAGGATTTCTCCGCTGCCGTTCGCCGCATAAATCCGGTCGCTGACCGGCGAGAAGATGATGCCTGTGACCCACTTCCCGGCATTTTTTATCCGGGTTTTCAGCGTCAGGGTTTTGGCATCAACCACCCAGATCACGCCCGGATCACCCACGCCGCCGACATAGAGCAGCCCGTCATGCAGAAAGATTTCACGCGTGCCATAGGGCATGCCTTTCTCGTTTTTCTCGTCAAACATCAGGCGCTTCAGCACCTTACCGTTATCAGGATCGATTTTAGAGATACCGCCATCCAGCGTGTTGGTGGCGTAGAGTGCGCTGCCGTCAGGCGCACTGATCAGACCAAAGTTTTTCAGGTCGAAGTGTCCCGCGCCGGTGCTCTGCAGCGTGGAAGCATCAAGACGGTAGATCATGCCGCCGCTGATATCTTTAAATCCCTGCGCGCTGGCGACATAGAGGGCATTTTTTGCTGGCAGATAGGCCATCTCGTACAAACCTTCACCCAGCTCGCGCTGAATCAGGTTATCCGGGCTGGAGGGCTGCATCACCACCGGCACACTGGCATCCACTTTTTTCGCCGGCATCTGGCACGCCGTCAGGCTGAAGGTGGTCACCATCGCCAGTGTAAGTGCCGCTGTACGCGGACTGAACAACGCTTTCATACTTAACTCCCCTATCTGCCTGCTGCTCCCGGCTGGCCACAACGCAGAGGACAGGCAGGAAATAAAAAGAATAAGAATCATACGCAGCCGCTAAAACGCTGTAAACGCAGCGGCATCATGACGCAACCGAATCAGCTTAATGCGGTATGTTTATTGTACGCAGGCGTCTGGCCGCGCCAGAAACTGCCTTTAAAAGCCTGGCTAATCAACCGATTGCAGATTGCTCTGCAGAAACGCCACAAATGCGGTAATACGCGCCGGAAGCTGACGCTGCGCCTGCCAGACCGCAAAAATATCGCCATCCGGTGCCTGCCAGTCGGGTAACACCGGCAGCAGTTCGCCCGTCGCCAGACTGTGCTGCGCATCCCACCAGGAACGCAGCAAGATGCCATGCCCATCCATCGCCAGCCGCATCGCCACTTCGCCATCGTTGGTGATCAGACTGCCGCGCACTTTCTGATTGATGCTCTGTTCGCCGCTGGTCAGTCGCCACAGGGTAAAATCGCTGTCGTGCTGGCGCAGTAAAATGCAGTTGTGTTGTGCCAGATCGCGCACTGTCTCCGGCAGACCGTGCCGGGCGGCATAGGCGGGTGAGCAGCAGAGAATGCGCGGATTGGTACGCAGTTTGCGCGCCACCAGCCGTGAGTCGGGCGGTTCTCCGACGCGGATATCAATATCCATGTGGGCATCAAGAAAATTAAGTGGCTGGCTGCTGAGCTGCAGCGACAGCGAGAGTTCCGGGTGCAGCGCGGCAAAAGCCGAGACGCAGGGCGCAATATGCCGACGGCCAAAGCCAAATGAGGCGTTGATGTTAAGTGTGCCGCGCAGCTGGGCGGTTTCGCCGCTGACCGCCTCTTCCAGCGCCGCCAGCTGATCCAGCAACGGACGCGCACCCGCCAGATATCGGCGCCCTTCCGGCGTCAGCTCCAGTCGTCGCGTGGTGCGGCGCAGGAGTTGCACACCAAGCCGCTGTTCCAGCTGGCTCAGACGTTTGCTGACCGCCGCCAGCGACAGTCCCAGTTCGCGCGCCGCCGCAGTCAGGCTATCCAGCGCAGCCAGGCGAACAAAGAAGGCTAAATCATCGGTGGAGGTGCGGGATTCTCTACTTTTATTCAACACTGGATTGCCTTTCAGGCTCATTATTTCCCCGTAAGCGACAGTTATACTGCGTACACAATTCGAACATCAACCGGAAAGGTACCCTGTGACTGACAAAATTCACTCTGTTGCCGTGATCCCTGGCGACGGCATCGGCAAAGAAGTGATGCCGGAAGGCGTCCGTGTAATGAATGCGGCCGCAGAGAAATTTAACATTCCGCTGCGCTGGGAGTGGTTCGATTACGCCAGTGCCGACTACTGGCAGCAGCATGGCAAAATGTTGCCTGACGACTGGTTTCCACAGCTGAAAACCTTTGATGCAATCTATTTTGGCGCGGTCGGCTGGCCCGATGTGGTGCCCGACCACGTTTCACTGTGGGGCTCGCTGCTGCAGTTCCGCCGGGAGTTCGATCAATATGTGAATCTGCGTCCGGTGCGACTGATGCCAGGCGTCAAAGCGCCGCTGGCGAATCGTCAGCCCGGCGATATCGACTTCTATGTGGTACGCGAAAACACTGAGGGTGAATACTCCAGCGTCGGCGGCACCATGTTCCCCGGCACCGAACGTGAAGTGGTGATTCAGGAGACGGTGATGACGCGCACCGGCGTCGATCGCATCCTGAAGTTTGCCTATCAGCTGGCGCAGAGTCGGCCGAAGAAACACCTGACCTCCGCCACCAAATCGAACGGCATTGCCATCACCATGCCCTACTGGGATAGCCGCGTTGAAGCCATGGCCGGTCAGTTCCCCGATGTTCGCGTCGATAAGTATCACATCGATATTCTCACCGCTAACTTCGTGCTGCATCCGGACTGGTTTGATGTGGTGGTCGCCAGCAATCTGTTTGGCGATATCCTCTCCGATCTCGGCCCGGCCTGTACCGGCACTATCGGCATCGCCCCTTCGGCCAATATCAACCCGGAAGGCCTGTTCCCCAGCCTGTTTGAACCGGTTCACGGTTCTGCGCCCGATATCGCCGGTAAAGGCGTCGCCAATCCCATCGGACAGATCTGGTGTGGCGCGATGATGCTGGAGCACCTCGGCTACAAAGCGGCAGGTGATGCGGTGTTAGACGCGATTGAACGCACGCTGGCAGCGGGCGAGCACCTGACACGCGATCTCGGCGGCAGCGCCAGCACCGAACAGCTCGGTATGGCCATCGCCGCCGCGCTGTGATTTAGTCCGGCAACTGCACCACGCACTCGGGGTGCCAGCCTGGCGGTAACGGTTCCGGCCGTACTATCGCCAGGCTGTGCAGTTGCAGGTTCTCCACCCCGCGTGCAAACAGGCCCGGCAGCCCGCCGGGATAGCGCTCTACGCCAAAAGCTTCGCCGGTTTTCGGGTCAAGTTTGTAGGCGTTATCCAGCCCCATGCCGGTCGGGGAGTCCGGGTTACAGGGCGGCCGTACGTCATAGTGTCCCTGTGCAACCGGTGCCACGGTCTGCCGCATCTGCAGCTGGCTGATGACCACATCGCGTATCCAGCCCGGTTCTGCCGCATGCAGGTTAATCGCCCCTTCCGCCACGCCCGTAACGTTACTGAACTGCACCTGCTCTACGATGCCGGGCGTAATGGCGGGATCGCGCCTGCGCACCGAAATATGCAGCGGATCGGCTTTTCCCCAGTGACAGGGCGGCGCATGGTGACAGGCAAAAGTCAGATTACTGAACAGCAGACGCCGCATCGCGCCACCGTCACGCGACAGAATGCCGATGCCACGGTTGGAATCAAAAATGGTGCAGCCGGTCACCGTGACATCTTCCACATCATCCCAGGTTTCAGTGCCGATTTTAAAGGCGCAGCTGTAGCTACGCAGCAGGCAGTTGGTGATCATAATCTGCCGCGCCGGACGCCGCAGCGCGGCCGGTTTATGGGTGGTTTTGATGCAGATGGCATCATCGGCGGCACTGAGATAGCTGTTGCTGACAAACACCGCTTCGCAACTGTCGATATCGAGCGCATCGGTATTCGGCATGGTCATGGCATTGTCGATGGTGAGGTGGTCGATATGCACATGGCGACAGCTCACCAGATGCACCGTCCACATCGGCGCCTGCACGATGGTAAAGGCGGTCAGCGTTACCTGCTCACAATCTTCAAACACAATGATCCGCGGCCGGTCCGCACGCGGCAGGCGATAGCCCTGCTCGTCACGCTCAGCGGCAAACCATGCTTCACCGTCACCGTCTATACGGCCGGTGCCGCTGATGGTGATATTGCGCTGGCCCAGCGCATAGAGCAGCACATTGTGGGACTTCTCAGCACAGCTCAGCGCCTGTACCGCCTGGTAATCAGCCAGCCGCTGACTGGCGATCAGCACCGCGCCCGCTTCAAGATGGAGTTCAAAATCAGAGGGCAGATTCAGGCAGCCGCTGCGATAACGCCCGGCAGGCAGGGTCAGACGGCCACCGCCCGCCGCCGCAATCTGATCCATAGCGCGTTGCAGCACGGCCGTGTCCGGGGTTTCGCCATCGGCGACAGGGTGAAAATCAGCAAGGGAAAGGTGCATCATGCGTCTCCCGCAGGATTGAGGAGGAGGAATTGCAGCACGATACGACGCGGCAAACCTTTGTCTGGCCGCCAGTGCGCCGTTTCGTGCGGGCTATCACAGATTACTTCACGGCCCCTTCGGTGACGCCGCTGATGAACTTGCGCTGGAAAATCAGGAACACCACGATCAGCGGCATAATCACAATCATCGCGCCCGCCATCAGCACCGGAATGTCGATGGTGTTTTTGTTCTGGAAAAACATCATGCCAATTGGCAGTGTGCGTAACTCATCCTTGTTGACCAGAATCAGCGGGATCAGGAACTCATTCCAGGTCCAGATAAACAGCAGCAGCCCCAGCGTTGAGAGGGTCGGCCAGATAGCGGGCACCAGAATGCCCCACAGAATTTTGACCCGCGATGCCCCATCCATTACCGCCGCTTCCACCAGTTCTTTCGGCACCTGCTGGAAAGCACTGGCGATCATCAGCGTGGTAAAGGGCAGCGACAGGGCGATTTGCGGCAGGATCAGCGCCAGATAGGTGTTGGTCAGCCCCATCCAGCGCAGCTCGTGATAGAGCGGAATGATAAAGGCTTCACTCGGCAATACCATCCCCAGCGCCAGCATCGCTCCGATGACTTTTTTACCAGGGATTTTCAGCCACGCGAAACCGAACCCGGCCAGAATGCCCAGCAGCACGCTGAACAGCACCACCGGAATCACCACCAGCACCGAGTTGAGGAAGTAGACGTTGAAGTGGCCCTGTTGCCACGCGGTCAGGTAGTTTTTGAAATTCAGCGAGGCGGGCAGCGTGAAGACTCCCTGAAACAGCTCCATCTGGGTTTTGAACGACGTCATCAGCGCCATCAGGAACGGCAGAATCGTCATCAGCGCCACGATCCAGATCAGCGCGCGTGAAATCACCGGCGTGCTTCGCATCAGTAACGCTCCTTTAAGGCCAGATGGATCAGATAGTTAATCCCTAAAACAATGACCATGCTGAACACCGCCACCGACGAGGCGTAGCCAAAGTAGTGCAGATCAAAGCCCTGCTTATACATAAAGATGTTGGTCACCATGGTGGAGGTGCCCGGGCCGCCCTGCGTCATCACATAGACCAGGTCAAAGGCTTTCAGGCTGGCGATCACCGTCAGCAGCAGGGCAATCCGCAGCTCGGGTCGCAGGCCTGGCAGCGTAATGCGCATAAACTTCTGGCGACGCGACGAGCCATCGAGATCGGCCGCTTCCAGCAGTGAGGGATCCATGCGCTGCAGGCCCGCCATAAACAGCACCAGACAGAAGCCGAAGAAGTACCAGGTGGCGACCAGACCCACGGCGGGCAGCGCCCAGGTAAAATCACCCAGCCAGGAGAGCGCCAGCTGGGGCAATCCGATTGCGCGTAATATCTGGTCGATCGGACCAAACGCCGGGTTATAGAGCCAGCGCCACACCACGCCCAGCACCGCCATCGGCATGATGTAGGGCAGGAAAAAGAGAATGCGCAGCACGCTGCGTTCGCTGTTGTTGCGCGTGTCATACAGAAAGCTGCAGAGCAGCAGGCCGACGCCAATCGGCAACAGGGTATAGAACAGCATCAGGATGGCGTTATTGCCCAGTGC
Organism: Pantoea sp. OVA07A; assembly: GCF_019969975.1. Classification (NCBI taxonomy): domain Bacteria; kingdom Pseudomonadati; phylum Pseudomonadota; class Gammaproteobacteria; order Enterobacterales; family Erwiniaceae; genus Pantoea; species Pantoea sp. OVA07A. Next base: position 466,796 of record NZ_JAHXYM010000002.1, read on the forward strand.
AATCCAGAACACCGGATCGCTGAACATCCGCAGATAGTTGCTGACGCCGCTAAACACCGGCAGCGAGGTGCCGTCCCATTCGGTAAAACTGATGCCCAGCGAGGCCAGTAGCGGGAACAGCAGAAACACCGCATAGACCAGCACCGCAGGCAGAACATAGAGAAAATTACGCCAGCCACTTAAATTCAACATAACTCTACTCGTGGTTCAGAACGAGGCTCAGGCCCGGCTGTTCGCCGGGCCTCCGGCTTAATGCTTCAGTGTTTTCAGGTAACGCTGATAGTTGTTATCAAAATTAACTACCATCTGATCGGGTGTCTGACGGCCCGCCAGCAGCAGCTGAACGTTCTGATTCAGCTCGGCGTTCATGGTGGGTGTCGCCCAGTCCACGTAGTGGCCTAAACCGTCGTAATCATTGAGCGTCAGCCAGACCTGATACGCCTCGGCCAGCAGCGGATTGTCCGCTGGCATTTTCGCCGCTTTGTTGGTGCTGGCAGGCAGGAAGCCCACCTTCAGCCAGCGGTTCGCCATGGCATCAGAGACCATATAGTTGATGAACTTCGCCGCACCTTCCTGCTGATCTTTGCCTTTGGCAGTGCTGGTGATGGAGAACGCCAGATCGGTACCGCCCACCATCAGCGGTTGCTTCACGCCTTCACCGGCAGGCATCGCGGCAAAGTGAATATCTTTGTTGTCTTTAAACTGGCCGAGATACCAGGTGCCGCTGACCAGGAACGCAGCCTGGCCGTTCTGGAACAGGGTCGCCGCATCGTCGTGACCGATGCCCTGGAAGCCAGGGAAGAAGTACCCTTTGTCGGTCCAGCTCTTCATCATAGAGGCGGCATTGACCAGCTTGCTGTCTTTGAAAGTGCCGCCCACATCGTAAATCAGATTATCCAGCGTCTTGCGGTCGTGGCTCTCAATCTGCGCCTGCCACAGGGTGCTGAGCAGCTGCTGGCCCATGTTGCCATCCAGCAGACCGAGCATCATCGGCGCGGTGCCCTGCTGCTTCAGTTTCGCCATCGCGCTTTCCAGCTCAGCCAGCGTTTTCGGCACGGCAATACCTGCTTTATCCAGCAGCGCTTTGTTGTAATAGAGCCCGACCATCTCGCCCAGGCTGGCGACGCCATAGAGTTTGCCGCTGCCAAACTCGCCGCTGTCTGACCAGCGGTTACGTTTCAGAATCGAGTCCGGGAAGCGTGTGGTCCAGCCGTTGCTGGCGGCGTAGCTGTCGAGCGGCAGCAGCAGCTTATCTTTAACCAGCGAGCCCATATCGCCGCCGCCCTGGTTGACCTGAGCGATCTGCGGGCCATCACCGGCGGTCAGCGCCAGCTTCAGGGGAATACGGGTATCTTCAAAGGAGTGAACCGAGCGGTTAATCACAATGCCGGGATTCTGCTGGGAAAACTCTTTAATCCCTTCATCTACCGCGGCAGTCTGCTCCGGGTAGTTGTAGATATCCCACTCATTCAGGGTAACGGCGGCGTGGGCGGCATGCGAGACGCTGCCCGCCAGCAGGCCCGCTGCCAGCAGCCGACCCACATTGCGAATTCGGAACGAACGAACGGAGGAAACAGACATTATGCTCACCTTCTTCAGACCAGGATCGGCATCCTTTCATCTCACCGCCTGACATCCTGCAGGCTGCAGCCGCACACAAACGCACTCACTCATACTTACTTTAATAAAAAAATAAAGTCAAACAGCCTGCGCGGGGAATTGCAACGCTGTGAGCACGCGCAAATAAACAGCGACATGGCGTGAAATTCAGCACACTGCGCTGGCATTTACGCGATTAACCGTGGCGGTGCGTCGCCAGCTACTTTTTCTGCAGCAGGAGATGCCAGTGCAATCATTGCAAAATAACGTCCTGATAAAACATACGAAAATCCTATCACGCTCACACTTTTCCCCTTTCACTGGCCGTGAATCTGCTGCCAGCCGCCACGATCCGGGCGTGTCGGCGATCACAGTTGTGCATCCCGATGCCGGTAAACATTGCCGAAGCGCCCGTGTTAGTGAGATAAGGTAATTATTCTATCTTGAAAACTAAGTCCACTTTCATTAACGTAACTTTTATCTGCGGATCTGTTCAATCCCTGACCGATTCACTCACTCACGAGAATTCACCATGGCGAATCAAGGTGTCATTCGTCCGGCCACCCCGGCGGACTACCCGGCGCTCTACCGCATCTGCCTGGAAACAGCCGATGCAGGTGGCGATGCCCGCGCGCTCTATTCCGATCCTGACTATCCCGGCCAGCGTTTTGCTGTGCCTTATGCGCGTTTCGCGCCTGACTTTGCTTTTGTGCTGGAGCGGGACGGTGAGGTGCAGGGTTATGTGGTCGCCGCGCCCGATACCCGCGCGTTTGAAGCGCAGCTACAGGCCGAATGGTGGCCGCAGCTGCAGGAGAAATATCGTGATCGCAGCGCCAGCGCGCCGCTCGACAGCAAAGTGCTCGACTCAATACGCCATCCTGACCAGGCCGCTGACATGCTGGTGACGCAGTGGCCCGCTCATCTGCATATCAACCTGCTGCCGGCGGCACAGAAAGGCGGCTGGGGTCGCCGGATGATTGAGCATGAGCTGGCGGCACTGCGCACTGCCGGTGTCAGCGGTGTCCATCTTGGCGTCAGCCTGCAGAATGAGCAGGTCTGCGCCTTTTATCAGCGCATGGGGTTCACCCCAATCCTGCGCAGCAATGCCATCTACATGGGCCAGTTACTCTGAGTGAGGTAGCCGATGACCAGCCTGCGCTTGCAGAATGTGAAGAAGTCTTATGAACACGTTAATGTCATTCATGGCATCGATCTGACGATCAACAGCGGCGAATTTGTGGTGTTTGTCGGGCCATCCGGCTGCGGCAAATCGACACTGCTGCGGATGATCGCCGGGCTGGAGGAGATCAGCAGCGGTCAGTTGCTGATTGAGGAGCAGGACATGACGCAGCAGCCCGCCACCGAGCGCGGCATTGCTATGGTGTTTCAGTCTTATGCGCTCTACCCCAACATGACGGTGCGCGGCAACCTGGCCTATCCGCTTGAGGTAATGAAAAAGTCCAAAGCGGAGATCAACGAGGCGATTGCCCGGACGGCCGCCCGCCTGCATCTCACCGAACTGCTCGACCGCCTGCCGCGCGCGCTCTCTGGCGGACAACGGCAGCGCGTGGCGATTGGCCGGGCAATTATCCGTCATCCGCGTATCTTCCTGTTCGATGAGCCGCTCTCTAACCTCGATGCCGAGCTGCGTTTGCAGATGCGGATTGAGATTGCGCGGCTGCACGCCTCGCTCGGCAATACCATGATTTATGTCACCCACGATCAGCTGGAAGCGATGACGCTGGCTGACCGCATCGTCGTGCTGCGTCAGGGCCGCATTGAGCAGGTCGGCGCACCGCTGACACTCTATCACGACCCGGATAACCTGTTTGTCGCCGGCTTTATCGGCTCGCCAAAAATGAACTTCCTGCGGGCGGAAATCAGCGCCACGGGCAAGGGTGAAGTGCAGCTGCGGGTGCCGGAACTGAAGATTGAGGGGCTGGTGCTGAAAATCGCCGCCGACTGCCGCGAGGGGCAAACCGTGACGCTGGGAATTCGTCCCGAGCATTTCCAGCCTGCCGCGCAGACGCCGGAGGCATTGCGCTTTCACGGCGAGCTGGCCTATGGCGAAATGCTGGGCCACACCAACTATCTCTACCTGGATATCGGGCGTGAAGAGATGCTGGTGGTGGAAGAGCGTGAAGCAACCACGCGCGATCTGGGAACCCAGGTTGAACTGGGCTTTTCTGCCGCACACTGCCTGCTGTTTGATGATCAGGGGATGCGCCTGCGCTAAGGGAAGCGCGGAAACAAAAACGGGCGCCGTGGCGCCCGTTTTTATTCGAGGGATAACTCAGGTAACCGGCTCTTCATCGGCCTGCGCCGCCAGCAGATCAAGCAGCCGGTTGACAGCAAAACCCGCCGCGCCCAGCGCCCACATGCGGTTCGATTCAGTCAGGAACTGCAGCGGCGTCATGTGCGGCGTCAGTTTAAGCCGGTAGGCCTGGAAGCTCTGGGTGATGTGATCGAGCAGAATGCGTGACGCCATGTGCGGCTCCATCGCCAGATAAACCACATCCGGATCGTAAGCCACCGACAGGTTCGCCAGTGAAATTCCCAGCTCGCGTCCTGCCTCTTCCAGCACCGCCAGCACCTCGGGCGTTGGCCGCTGATCCAGCGCCTGCAACGTGAGGCCTTCCACCGGTTCCTGCTCAGCAAGCCGTTGCAGAATGGCGCGCGATGAGGCGACATCTTCCAGCAGACGCAGTGAGCCGTCGCCCACCAGCCCGTTGCCAATCTCCCCCGCCTTGCCGTGACGACCGCGGTAGAGCTGACGATTCAGGATGATGCCCGCCCCGATCCCTTTGCCATAGGTGGCGATCACCGCCGACTGCGCGTTGCCCAGCTGACCAAATACCAGCGCCGCCATTGCCATGGCGTTGGCGTCATTCTCGATAAACACCGGCAGCGAGAAACGCTCTTCCAGCAGGCGCGCAATCGGGACGTTGTCCCAGTCGAGCACTTTGGAGCGGATACAGTAGCCGTTTTCGGCATCGACCAGTCCCGACAAGGCCAGGCCAATGGCGCCCACCCGCTTCTCCTCAACGCCGCGCAGGAATTTCGCCAGTGCATCGCCGAGCTGGCGCGGTGTCAGCGTGCCTTTCGGCATCTGCTGTTCGCCCAGCAGATTGCCGCTGAGATCGGTCATGACGATCAGGTTGCGTTCTGCATTGAGCTGAATGCCAATCACGCTGGCGCGATCGGGATTGAGCCCAAGCAACGTTTTTGGCCGCCCCATCGACACGCGACGCAGCCCCAGCTCCTGCACGATTTCCTGCGCCAGCAGGCGATTAGTCGCCTGCGACACGGTCGACATGCTCAGTCCGCTACGAACTTTCAGGTCTGACTGGCTGATCGGCGCATTTTCAACAATCAACCGCAGAATGCGCGCGGTTACGTTGGGAGCGGTCATAAATTCCTCGGGTTATCCGGCTGAGGATGCTCAGCCAGCTTCAGATCGGTAATCGGGCAGGCGTCAGCTGCTGCGCCAGTATCAGCGCCCCGCTCAGGGCATCGCCCTGCGGCGTCACCAGCCGGGCCTGAATATCGTCATCCAGCCAGCGCTGAATCGGCGTGGCCAGTCCCCCCATCAGCGCCACGGGACCGCTGCTCAGGGCAGTCAGACGGCGGACCATCAGGCCGATATCGGCTGCGGTCTGATGCAGCAGATCCTGTGCATGACCATCGCCCGCGTCGGCGGCCGCAAAAATCTGTGGCACCACGCGGGCCCAGTCTGCAGGCGTCGCTGAGCGCGTCCAGAGCAGCATGGTTTCCGGACTGTGGTCGAACTGCGCCATCAGCTGCCGGGTAAGAGCGCTCGGGGTAATAATCGCTTCATGGGCCAGCAGCGCCAGCCGCAGCGCACGACGGCCCAGCTCAGCGCCCGATCCCTGGTCAGACAAGGCAAAGCCCCAGCCGCCAAGCAGCGTAAACTGATCGCCATCCCACGCGGCTCCCTGACTGCCGGTACCGATAATAAAGACGGCGCCAGGTGCGCCGCCATGGGCGCCCGCACAGGCGATCTCCACATCGCTGACCACCTGTAACGCCGCGCAGGCAGGTTGCCAGCTGGCGAGCCGCGCCTGTACCGAGGTGACATTCGCACCGGCTAATCCGGCCACCAGCGCGGTTTGCGCCAGCGCCTCCGGGGCTAATCCCGCCTGTGACAATATCCGTTCGATCAGCTGCCCGACGCAGGTCAGTGCCGCGTCATAGTCTGACCAGACGTTGGCAGGCCCGCCGGTGGCTTCCGCCAGCATGCGACCCTGCAGGTCGGTTAACCGCGCGCGACACTGTGTACCGCCGCCATCAATGCCCAGAAGATAGTGTGGTTGCACGCGCTTCCTTCCCTGATTAAGGGTTATAGCCATAATGAGCGAACGATAGGATAAAAAAACTTAAATCGCAATAACAAATAAATATAGCAAAATCACATCTGAATTTTCTTCTTATTTTACATCATTATAACAAAAACCCCCTCGCAAAACGCGCAGTGCGTTATTGACATTAGTTTTTCTGTCGTAATAAGTTGGTGGTCAGATTATCAACAGGCGCGCCCGATCACAGGCGGGCTATGCATCATGCGATTTCAGGAGCAGGGGTTTAACATGAAAGTAGGCATTATCGGTCTCGGCTTTCGACTGTCCCACGTGATCAAAGAGTTCAGCAAAGCCGACGACGCCTTCTCGGTAGTGGGTTATTACGATCCGGCACCTGCCGGACTGCCTAATCTGCACAGCTTTGGTATCGCGCCCGGCCAGGCCTTTGCGTCAATCGATGCTCTGCTGGAACATGGCGGAATGGATGTCGTGCTGGTTGGCTCTCCCAACTTTCTACATCTGGAGCATGTGGGTCAGGCGCTGGCAGCGGGTTACACGGTGTTTACAGAAAAGCCGGTGGTGATCAATGAAGAGCAGACCATGGAGATGGCGAAGCTGGTGCGTCAGTATGGCGAAGCGCGCATTCTGGTCGGCCTGGTACTGCGCTATTCCCCGCTCTATCATGATTTGCTGGCGGCACGCGATGCGGGTCAGTTGGGTGAGATCACCTCGATTGAGGCGACAGAACATATCAAGCCTTATCACGGCGCATTCTTTCAGCGCGACTGGCGCCGTCTGGAGAAATATGCCGGCCCGTACATTCTGGAAAAATGCTGTCACGACATCGATCTCTATCAGGGCCTGTTGCAGGAGCGCCCGATCCGCGTCGCCAGCTTTGGTGGCCGGAAATCCTTTACTCCCGCTCATGCGCCGCAGGGAGCTATCACCGCTGACTCAGAACTTTATCACGTGAAGCCCAGCGGCTGGTCGAGCACCGATGCGGTGTTCGACAGCGATGCCGATATTGTCGACTACCAGACTGCCCTGATTGAGTACGAAGGCGGCGCGACGCTGGCCTTCCACGCCAATCTGAATGTGCCGGATGAGTTCCGCCGTTTCTGTGTCATGGGCACCGACGGCATGGCGGAAGGCGACTTCGTGCGCAACTACTTCCGCGTACACAACGCGCGCAGCGGCGAGAAAGAGGTCGATACCGCCTACAGCGGCAATGCGTATGATGGCCATTACGGCGCAGATGCGTTGATGGCTGAAGAGATCGTTAAACATATTAAACAGGGAACACCGCTGAAAGTTTCAGTAGTGGACGCGCTGGAAGCGGGCCTCACGGCAATTAAAATCGATGAGGCTCGTAAAACCCGCAGCGTAGTGGACATGCGTGAAAGCTGGCTAACATTTGACGCCAACCTGGGAAAAACCGGGGCCTGATGGCCCCAGCCTGCGGGTCGGCCTCCCCCTCTGACCCCAGGATTTTAATGGCAGTATGACTGGTAACTTCCTGTACTGGCCTTCGGGCCAGTGACAATATTGAGGTTGAGCTGGCTCGGGAAACCGTTGCCAGCGACAACTCAACCGCCCCTTCTCCAGCCCTCTTCTCCGAAGGCGTATTTGATTAAGCTGAAGGCAGCGCTTAATGAAGGTTTTTTTCATTCCGGGCGCAGACCGAGGGGCGCTGGCAGTGAAGGTATTCATACAGCAGCAGCATTCCTACCGGGTTATCCTCCAGATTTTCGAAATCAACGTGAGTTTTTTCCAGAAGATATTTTCTCAGGGCGCTAACCGGGATGTTTTTATGGGAAGCCAGCGCCCGGCACAGCTGCGCCACGATCTCGCACTTTACTGAATACGGCACATCAGGATTATAAATTTCCGGAATGGAGTGAGTCTGATTCATAACGGTACCCTCTATAAGCGCTTAAGCTGACTGAGGAGGCCACAGGCCTGCCGATGAGAGATAAGTTATAGCAAGGAACGCGTTTTCGTGTAAATCAGGAACGTTTGAAAGGCGTCACGGAGCTTTGCGCTCGTCCGGTTTGCGTCTCAGTCAGAGGCAACTTACATACTCACAGCGAATGGATGGCGCTTTTGCGTCTTTGCGCAAGGCATAGGCTCCCTGAGACTGCACTCAATTCTACAACCGCATCTTCCTCACCAACCTCGGTTGTTCAAACCGGATCCACCTCATTCTCCAGCTTCTGACGACGTCGCAGATGTGGAAACAACTTCATCCACAGCGCCACCACCACCAGCGTACCGATGCCGCCAATCGCCGCCGCCGGTGCCGCACCCATCCAGGCTGCCAGCAACCCAGACTCAAACTCGCCCAGCTGATTCGACGTATTAATGAAAATCGCGTTAACCGCATTCACCCGACCACGCATGGTATCTGGTGTATCCAGCTGCACCAGCGCACCCCGGATCACCATACTCACCATATCAAAGCCACCCAGCGCACAGAGCGCCACCAGCGACAGCCATAACTGCGTGGAAAGCGCGAACACCAGCGTCGCAACGCCAAAGCCCGCCACCGAGCCAAACATAATCATCCCGACATGCTTCTCCAGCTTGTGACGGCTCAGCCAGATGCCCACCAGCAATGCTCCCACCGACGGCGCGCCGCGCAACATCCCCAACCCCCACGGCCCGGTATGCAGAATATCTTTGGCAAAAATCGGCAGCAGCGCCGTTGCACCGCCCAAAAGCACCGCAAACAGATCGAGCGAAATTACCCCAAGTACATCTTTGCGCTCACGGATAAAGTGAATCCCGGCAAACAGATTCTTCATATTCATCGGCAGACGAGCCTGCACCGGGCGTTCATAACGCAGCAGACTCACCAGCGTCAGCGAAACCAGATAAAATAGCCCGGAAACGCCATACACCACATGCGGCCCGGCGACATAAAGCAGCCCGCCAATCGTCGGCCCGACGATAACCGCTGCCTGACCGCCCACGGAGTTCATCGCCATCGCACGCGCCAGAATCGAAGGCGGCACCAGCGACGGCAGCATCGAAGACATCGCAGGCCACTCCAGCGCTTTCGCCACCGCAATCATAAACACCAGCCCCCACAAGGCGGTCTTATCGGGGGTATGGAATAAGGTAAGCACCACTAATGCCAGCAGTGCGGCAAATTCCACCAGCTGACCCAACAGCACGATCCGCCGCCGGTCATATTGATCCGCCAGATGGCCCGCTGGCAGCGCCAGCAACACCGACGGCAGAAACTGCATTAAGCCAATCATCCCTAACGCCATCGCGCTGTTGGTCAGCGCATAGATCTGCCAGCTGATTGCGACCGAGAACATCTGAAAACCAAATGATGAGCAGGTACGCGCCACCCAGAAGGCGACAAATGTCCGATGTCGCCACAGCGACTCTTCCGCTGCCGATGCCATAAATCCCATGTCTTATCCCAAATCAGGTGAGGAAACCCGCGTCGTTGCGCGGTGTTATTGGTGTGGTGATTGTCGGCTTCACGATAGCAGACCGGATGCGAGCAGAAGGCCTGCGGCTTCAGCGCAGCCTCCCTGCGCGATAAGCAGCGTCCCTGTCCGGCCGAGGCGCGTCAGACCCCTCATGATTATTACCAGCCTATTGGTCCCGACTATTGAATATATTCCAGCACATCATCAGACGCCAAAGGAATTATCGTTTCTTTGCTAACAGGTTTATTTACTTTCTCAGGCAACAAAAGGATGATTTGGATTAAGCATGTGATCTATATTTATTCACGCGTTTAGAAAAATGCGACTTTTTATATGCTTAATTAACAACAAATCCTTTCTATTGAATTTCATAGAGATAATGAAAAACAGTTTATATAACCCCTATGTTACTGAACCAATCCATCACGTTAAGCGTAATGTCACTGGCATTTGTTATAGCGTGCCTTATCTTCAGCAAAACCAGGATAGCGGCAATATACTTAATACAAACAACATTATTTCATTACACAATCAAATTGCTACTGAAGCAGCATTAATGGTTGTGCCGGTGGAAGATATTCGATTACGGGGAATGATCGCGGTTCCGGATGCCTATACGCATTTACAAAATGCGCGTGTCCGGATTGGAATTAATTATTCCAGTCTGGCAGCACACAGTACGTCACTGCTTGAATTAACAAAGAAATTTGATTTCTGGCTTTATGATTTTGCGCCGCCGGGTGCAGACTGGCGACTGCTGGAATCTTTTCCTTTTTCAGGAATTGTTTTAACCGAATCTTTCTTTAATGATAATTATGAGAAGTTTACCTTTCCCTTTTTTATGGCGACGTTTCGTGAAAAAGGGGCAGAGGTAATCGTACGAAGTCATACGCCGCCCTTAACCGCTGAGCAGTTTGCTGAGATAAATATCAGCGGCTGGCAACAGCAACGCTCGGACGGCGATCTTATTAGCTGCTGATTCACAAATCCTGCCTTCCGGCGTTAAGGGCACACGGCGGTGCGCTTAACGTCCTTTAATCCCCCATAAAATGTCGTTTTATTCCAGTTGTTAAGCGGTTTAAGCCAAAAAAATCAAACCTCGATCTGATTTTGCTATAACATTTAACACAAAGGGATCGTCTGTCTTAACGGAAGAGATACTTCAGAACACCCTAATCATTTGTACTTGATAACTGGAAACAGCCTATCTGGTTGTTTTCGTGTGTTTTATGGCAACGAAACGAGGTCGATATTATGGGGAAAAACTCCTCATCTTTTGGCGTAATTCGTTTCCTGACGGTGCTGTTCGCAGTGCTGACGGGCGCGTTTATGCTGATTGGCGGTGGCTGGTTAGCCGCCATTGGTGGTTCCTGGTATTACGTTTTTGGCGGTGTGGTGATGCTTATCACCGCTTATCTGCTTTCCCGTCGTAAAAGCACTGCGCTGGTTCTCTATGCGCTGCTGCTGATCGGCACCCTGATCTGGGGTGTATGGGAAGTGGGCACCGACTTCTGGGCACTGGCACCACGCACCGATGTGCTGGTGATCTTCGGTGTCTGGCTGATCCTGCCGTTTGTCTATCGCAGCTTTAATGCGGGCAGCAAAGCCGCGCTGGGTACCATGGCTGTGGCGCTGATTGCCAGTGCCATTGTGCTGGCCTATGCGGTATTCAACGATCCGCAGGTCATCAACGGGTCAGTACCAGAAACCGCTGACAACGCCCCGCAGGCTGCGCCGCTGAGCAACATCCCGGACGCTGACTGGCCCGCTTATGCGCGTGATCAGCAGGGAACCCGTTTCTCTCCGCTGAAGCAGATTAATCACCAGAACGTGAAAGAGTTGCAGGTTGCCTGGCAGTTCCAGACTGGTGACATGAAAACTCCTAACGATCCGGGTGAAATTACCGACGAAGTCACGCCGATTAAAATCCGCGACACGCTTTACCTCTGTTCGCCACACCAGATCCTGTTTGCACTGGATGCGGCCACCGGTAAGCAGAAGTGGAAATTTGATCCGGGCATGAAGGTCAACCCGACCTTCCAGCACGTGACCTGTCGCGGTGTTTCTTACCATGAAGTGCCGGCAGGCGCCGATGCAGCGAACACTCAGCCTGCGCTGTGTTCACGTCGTATCTATCTGCCGGTCAACGATGGTCGTCTGTTTGCACTGGACGCAGAGACCGGCGAACGCTGCCCGGCATTTGGCGTCAACGGCGAGCTGGATCTGCAACACAAACAGCCTGTCACCACTGCGGGTCAGTATGAGCCGACCTCACCGCCGGTGATTACTAACACCACCATCGTGATGGCGGGTGCGGTTACCGATAACTACTCAACCCGCGAGCCGTCAGGCGTGATTCGTGGCTTTGATGTGAATACTGGCAAACTGCTGTGGGTGTTTGATCCAGGCGCAAAAGATCCTAATGCCATACCGGCTGATGAACACACCTTCACCATGAACTCTCCGAACTCATGGGCACCGGCAGTTTACGATCCGAAACTGGATACCGTTTACCTGCCGATGGGCGTGAGCACACCGGATATCTGGGGCGGTAACCGCACACCAGAGCAGGAGCGTTATGCGAGCAGCGTGCTGGCCCTGAACGCCACCACCGGTAAGCTGGTCTGGTCTTATCAGACTGTGCATCACGATCTGTGGGATATGGATCTGCCGTCGCAGCCTACGCTGGCTGACATCACCGACAAAGATGGCAACACCGTACCGGTTGTCTACGCGCCAGCGAAAACCGGCAACATCTTTGTACTGGATCGCCGTACCGGCAAGCCAGTCGTGCCTGCGCCAGAAACGCCAGTGCCACAGGGTGCTGCTAAAGGCGATCACGTTGCCGCCACTCAGCCCTACTCTGAGCTGACCTTCCGTCCGAAACAGAATCTCACGGACAAGGATATGTGGGGCGCAACGATGTTTGACCAACTGGTGTGCCGCGTGATCTTCAAGCGCCTGCGCTATGAAGGTCCGTTCACCCCGCCATCTGAGCAGGGTACGCTGGTGTTCCCGGGTAACCTCGGTATGTTCGAATGGGGCGGCATCGCAGTCGATCCTCATCGTCAGATCGCGATTGCTAACCCAATGGCGCTGCCGTTTGTCTCTAAGCTGATTCCACGTGGCCCAGGCAACCCGATTGAGCCGCCGAAAGGCGCTGAAGGTGGTTCAGGTACCGAAACCGGTATTCAGCCTCAGTATGGCGTGCCGTATGGCGTCGAGCTGAACCCGTTCCTGTCACCGTTTGGTCTGCCATGCAAACAGCCTGCCTGGGGTTACATCTCCGCGGTGGATCTGAAGACCAACAACGTGGTGTGGAAACAGCGTATCGGTACCGTTCGCGATAGCGCACCGGTTCCGCTGCCGTTCAAAATGGGTATGCCGATGCTGGGTGGTCCTATCACCACCGCAGGTAAGGTGTTCTTCATTGGTGCGACCGCAGATAACTACCTGCGTGCTTTCAGCACTGATACCGGCGAACTGTTATGGCAGGCACGTCTGCCAGCAGGCGGCCAGGCGACACCAATGACCTATGAAGTGGATGGCAAGCAGTACGTTGTCATCGCGGCAGGGGGTCACGGCTCGTTTGGTACCAGGCTGGGCGATTATGTGATTGCCTACGCGCTGCCAGACCAGAAGTAATTCACGCAGCTGTGAATAAACTAAGGCGGACTCCGGTCCGCCTTTTTTGATCGCACTACTTTTTCATGCCACGCCAGTTGAGCCAGGCGCAAAACAGCATCACCACGCAGGTTGCCAGAAACACCGGCCGCATCCCGAATGCACCGCCCACCAGCCCACCAAACAGCGGGCCGCTGACCTGGCCGATATATTGTGCCGATGTCGAATATCCCAGCATCCGCCCAACCTGAGAACCCGGCACGTTATGACGAATGATCGCCGTGATGCACGGCATCAACCCGCCCAGCGCCATCCCCATCAGAAAACGCAGCAGCACCAGTTGCCAGGCCGCCGTGATAAATGCCTGGGGAATCAGCAGCAGCCCGCTAACGACTAAACCGCCGGTCAGAACCCGCCAGTGCCCTACACGATCGGCCAGCCGACCCAGTCGTGGTGCCGCCAGGACCGTGCCCAGCGCCGCAGCGGACATCACCAGTCCGGCTATCAGGATGATCTGGTGGTCGCCCTGCACAAACTCGCCCACGTAAAGCGTAATAATCGGCTCAATCGACATGCTGGCGAAGATCAGCAACATGCCAGAGAGCCACATCAGCCTTATCAGGCTGTGATTAACCGGCCCGGCTTCAGGATGCGGTTGCTGGCTGGCGCGCGATGTAGCGGGAGCACGTGGCTGCTCTTTGAGTAAAAAGGTGGTGGCGAGGAAGGCGAGAAAAATCACGGCGCCGGTCAGCCAGAAAGTCTGACGAATCCCGATCAGTGGCGGTAACACACCGCCCAGCAGCGGCCCGACCACGTTGCCGGCCATAATGCCGGAGGATAATACCCCTAGCGCCCAGCCGGTCTGCGCTTTCGGCGTTTGTGCCGCCACCAGAATGGTCGATCCCGATGCGTAGCCGCCCAGCAGCCCCGCCAGCAGGCGCAGCGCCACCAGTTGCCACGGCGCGGTCGCCATGCCAATCAGCGACATCGCAATCGCCATCCCGAGACTGGCCCGAATCAGCATCAGCTTACGACCATAGCGGTCAGCCAGCCTGCCCCACAACGGCGCAGTCAGTGCGGCGCTGAAAAAGGTCGCGCCGAAGGCAAGGCCGGACCAGCGGGCAATAGCGGCAGGCTGCTCAACGCCGAGTTGCTGCACATAGAGCGGCAGGAACGGCAGCAGCAGCGTCATCGCCACGATAGTGGTAAAAGAGCCGACGACGCAGACCCCTAAGTTACGTCGCCAGTGCTGAAACTCTGCAGTTTCGGGTGACTGTTGCATGATGATATCCGGTGAGTAATCAGGGATACAGGCTAACCGGCGTAGCGGAGTAACAACAGTCGCGGCGGGATAGTTACTCTGTGGCGCTGATTGTTGTCAGTAGGCAACAATCAGCCTGTATTCAGCGCCGCAACCAGGGCATCGCACAGCAGCGTCACGGGCGACGCCGGTTCAGGCGTGTCGTGCAGCAGCAGATAACTTTGCAGACGATCCATCTGCCACTCCGGCAGCAGTTGCTGAATATCACCGCGCGCCATCGCCTCCTGGGCCATGTAGGAGGGCAGATAGGCGATGCCGCTCCCCGCCAGTGCCGCATTGAGCAGCGCCATACTGTTATTGGCGCGAAAACGGCTGCGTACATCCAGTGCCAGCCGCTGTTTATCACGGCGGAACGGCAGTGCGGCGGTGTGCGCCGGACCATGAAACAGCAGCAGGTCGTGCCGTGGCAGCATCTCAGGATGTGTGATAGCGGGTCGCTGCGCCAGGTAGGCGGGCGCGGCATAGAGCCCCCACTCGATTTCGCTCAGTACCCGAAAATTGCCCTGCTGTGGCGATCGGGATCGGATCACAATCGCCAGATCCGCCTGATCATCCAGCCGATCGTGACTGCGATCGGTCAGATCAAGATCGACATTGATATGCAGATGCCGACGCAGAAAGCGGTTAAGGACAGGGACTACGCACTGGCAGCCGAACGTAACGGGTGCCTGCAGCCTGACATGGCCGACGGGCTGCTGATGCACCTGCAGCACAAAGGCTTCGGCGCGCTGCACTTCGGCCAGCATCCGCACACAGTAGGGATAGTACGCCTGGCCCAGCTCGGTCAGCGCCAGCCGCCGGGTGGTACGTTGCAGCAGCCGGATACCGAGCCGCAGCTCCAGACGGGCGATCTCCCGGCTGACATGGGATTTGGACAAGCCGAGTGCGCGTGCCGCCTCACTGAAACTCTGTAATTCCACAACCCGTGCAAATACCAACATGGCGGTTAAATTCGCGCCGTTTTCCATGTTTCCCGACTCCGACAGTAAAGGGATGCTGGCAACAAACTAACACGTTCGGGCGGGGTCACTGTGGCTGATGGGCAAAAAAAGGCGAGGCGAAGAACAAGTGGAGAGAAGCGCAAAGCGCGGGCCGACCTTCCCGTCCGCAGGCTGTGACGGGAAGGTCTTATCAGGCATCAGCTGGCCATCGCCAGAGGGAATAGCAGCCGATCCGGCTCGACGCGACGCTGACGGCGCAACTGGCCAGGCGTCACCATAAAGTAGTTTTTAAACGTGCGGGTATAGGCCTGCTGGGTATCAAACCCATAGTTCATCGCCACCTGCAGTATCGCTTCGTTGCTGCTCAGCAACGTGAGCGCAGACTCGGTTAAACGGCGCTGACGGATATATTCTGCCAGTGAAAAGCCGGTATGCTGGCGAAACAGCCGTTGCAGATGCCAGCGCGAATAGCCCGAGCGGCGCGCCACCTCATCCAGATGCAGATCGTGTCCTAAGTTGTTCTCAATCCAGTCCAGCAAACTCCGAATAAACTCGCGCTGATTCATGGTTCCTCCTGTTGATGCTGATGTGCAGTGGAGCCACTCTACCCGCTAAAATTTATCCCTTAATTAGCAGAAAATTAGCGCAGAATTAGCAACGGCTGAAACGGAGGCGGGATCGCGCGGCCAGCGGGGCTTTAGTGTGAAAGTTCGTGAAGAGATTGCTGCTGAAAAAAGGCAGAAGATAAAAACGCTGAGTCAGACAAATTTATTTCTGCATCATAAGTGACGGGGGCATTCAGCCCTGTCAGGCGTCAACATGTTTGAGATATCACTGATATTCCTGAGCCAGAAAATCAACGCCTTCCTTTCGGGTAACATAATCAACATCAATTGAGGTTATGGATGTTACATCAGGCTGATCAGGATAAAGATGCAGGTAGGTCAGATACCAGTACATAACAGCCTGACCGCCTACAGTAATAACCGGTGACGGAAGTTGTCCGGCGTTATCAATAAGATAACGGTTGAGTTTAAGGATCTGTTCTTCTGGAGGAATAGCGTGCAATGTCATAAAAAAAGCCCACCTGCATGATGAGCTTATTTTACTACCTGACTGATTTCAGCACGGCGTGACATCAGAAAAATGCGAGGCTGCGTCCACTTTTTGCAGGCACAATACCCTGAGGACGTTTTTCAAGCACGCGGCCCGGAGCCTGACCATTTCGGACGGCTTCAACACGATCCTGATACTCGCGCTGATGTCTGATTTTTGCTTCCTGGGCTGACATACTATTCACCGCTGAAATGTCTGGCATTAATCTGTTGCTCAAATATACGTCACCCCATTTACGCTTGCAATCGCTGGCATCTCAATGGATATGGATGGGGACATCAGGCCACCTGACTCCTCCATAAAATACCGGTGACGGCGGTCCGCGAAATAATTCGTGCTGTGGCAAGGCGGCAACTGCGCGAGTCCCCGGGAGCTGACATAAGTCAGTGACTGGGGTGAGAAAAAGCAGCCAACGCCGCTACAGCGCGAAGTATGACGGCAGTAGTCCGCCAAAATAATCCGTGCTGTGGCAAGGCGACAACTGCGCGAGTCCCCAGGAGCTGACATAAGTCAGTGACTGGGGTGAGCAAAAGCAGCCAACGCCGCCACAGTGCGAAGTATGACGGCGGATAATTCTGGCCTAACAATTGGTGAGTAAACTCCCCTCATCTTTCTGAAGGAGATCAGCCATGCGCGTGTTACTGGTTGAAGATGATGAAATGATCGGCGCGAACCTGCAGCAGGCACTGGAGGGCGCGGGCTGGTCGGTGGATTGGGTGCGTGATGGCATCTATGCCCAGAATGCCTGGAGCGAAGGCGGCTACAGCTGCGTGCTGCTCGATCTCGGCTTACCGCGCGATGATGGCCTGCAGGTACTGCGCCGGGCGCGCGGGCGCGGCGACGCCACGCCGGTGCTGATTCTTACCGCACGCGACACGGTGGCGCAGCGGATTCAGGGACTCGACAGCGGCGCAGACGACTACCTGCTTAAACCGTTCGATTTACAGGAAGTTATGGCCCGGATGCGCGCGATTACCCGACGTAGTCACGGCGCAGCAGACTCGGTGCTGGGCAGCGGCGATGTGCAGCTGGATATGATGACCCGCGAAGTGCTCTACAAAGGACAGCGCGAGCAGCTTACGGCGCGCGAATATGCCCTGCTCTACGCCCTGCTGGAACGGCCAGGCGCTATTCTGTCGCGCGAGCAGCTGGAAAATCGCATCTATGGCTGGGGCGATGAAGTCAGCAGCAACGCGGTGGATGTCCTGATCCACGGGATGCGCCGCAAGCTGGATAACGACGTGATCCGCAATGTGCGCGGGCTGGGCTGGCGGGTACCGGCAATATGAAACCCTTCACCTCTATGCGTTCATTACGCAACAAATTACTCTCTACGCTGCTGATTATTCATCTGCTGATGATCGGTGGCGTCACCTGGTATTTCTTCAGCTGCTATGGCGATATGGTTGGCACCATGAAGGACGATCAGCTGGCAAAAATCGCTGATGCCTGGTCCACTAATAAACAGATGCCCGCCCTGATGCCGATGCTTATTGCGCCTGACAAGGCGAAGAGCGCCTTTGTGGTGCAACTGTGGGACGATCGGGGTCAGTTACGAGCCAGCTCATGGCCGGAGCTGCAGGCTCCGCTGCAAAATCAACGGGGCTATCGCGACGTACATGTGGGTCAGTGCGACGACTGCGAATGGCGCATCTATACCCGGCCCGGCTTACCTGGCAGCGAGATCAAAACTATCCAGGTGATGCACAACCTCAGCTACATGAAGGCATTGATGGTCAAGCGGGCGCTGTCAGCGATCATTCCATTGATCCTGATGATGCCGCTTTCACTGCTGGTGATCTGGCTGGTGGTGCGCAAGATCACCCGGGATCTGCAGGTCGCTTCGCGTCAGATTGCCGCGCAGGAGACGCACCATCCGCACAATGTCTCACCCGAAGGCTTGCCGGATGAGATCCTGCCGCTGGTGGCCGCCTACAACTCGCTGCTGAGTAAGCTGCGTGAGGCCTGGTCGTCGCAGCGTCAGTTCCTGGAAGATGCGGCGCATGAGCTGCGCACGCCGGTAACAGCGGTGACCTTGCAGCTGGAAAACCTGCGTCAGCACATCCAGCCAGGCGAAGCGAGCCGGCAGTTCAGCCAGCTGGAAGCGGGCGTCACACGCACCCGTCATCTGGTCACGCAGTTACTTAATGTCTCGCGTCAGGATGACCAGAGCGTGGTCGCCAGCGTCGAGCATATCGAACTGGACGATCTGCTGAAAGAGAGCATTGAGCAGCTGATGGTGGTGGCAGATAAACGCGGCATCGATATCGGCTTTAATGGCTCCACGCAGTATCGTCTGCAGGCCAGCCGTTCCGAGCTGCGCAGCCTGTTCGATAACCTGATTGGTAACGCCATGTTGCACACGCCGGAGGGCAGCCTGGTCGATGTGCTGCTGCATCGGGTCGCAGGTAAAACAGTGGTCGATATTGTCGATAACGGGCCAGGCATGCCGGAATCCTTTATCGAACGCGCGTTTGACCGTTTTACCCGTTCGCCTGACGTTAAAGCCCAGGGCAGCGGACTGGGATTATCCATTGTGCGCAACGTCGCACAGAAGCATCAGATTCACGTCGCCCTTTCCAATTGCCTGACGCCACAGGGTGCCATTTGTGGTTTGCAGGTTCGCGTCACCCTTCCCTGATCCCGCCCGTTTGATCACGAACCAGACAACGTAAACGGTTGCCTGGTTCCGTTCGATCCTGGTCATTATTGTGAAGCACATCACATTTTAGCTGAATTGTAATGCAACACTTTTTGACAAACGTGAGCAAAATCTATTTTCTATCGATCTGTTACAGGCACGCTACGCGGGCTGAAGAACTGGCTGTTATTTGCTGTGAAACCCTCATTCCCATCAAGGGACCGATTTCTCTCTGACTGCGTCTGCTGTGCGGCGGTCAAAAGCATGTGGCTGATAATAATGAAATTTAAAACGTTGATAGCAGGTGCCGTGCTGGCATGTTCATTGAGTGGTGCTGCGCAGGCCGCTGAAAGCGATCCGCAGTATGTCTCCGACTGGTGGCATCAGAGCGTTAACGTGGTAGGCAGCTACCACACCCGTTTCGGACCGCAGTTTAATAACGACGTTTATCTGGAATATGAAGCGTTTGCGAAGAAGGACTGGTTCGATTTTTATGGCTACCTCGACCTGACCAACTTCTTCGGCGCAGGCAACAGCAACGCCAACGGCATTTTTGATCACGGTTCACCGATGTTTATGGAGATTGAGCCGCGCTTCTCTATCGACAAACTGACCGGCACCAGCCTGGCGTTTGGTCCGTTCAAAGAGTGGTATTTCGCTAACAACTACATCTACGACATGGGCCGCAACAGCGATAGCCGCCAGAACACCTGGTATATGGGTCTGGGCACCGATATCGATACGCACAGTGATGTCGGTCTGTCGCTGAACGTCTACGCCAAATATCAGTGGGAAAACTACGGTGCGGCGAATGAAAACAGCTGGGATGGCTATCGCTTCAAGGTGAAATACTTCGTGCCAATCACCACGCTGTGGGGCGGTAACCTGGGCTATGTGGGCTTCACCAACTTCGACTGGGGTTCCGATCTCCGCGATAAAGGCGGTTCATCACGCACCAGCAACTCCATCGCCTCCAGCCACATTCTGTCACTGGGTTACGATCACTGGCACTTCTCTGCGGTAGCGCGTTACTTCCACAACGGCGGACAGTGGGCGGATGGACAGGAACAGAATTTTGGCAACGGGCCGTTTGAAGTGAAATCGACTGGCTGGGGTTACTACCTGGTGGCGGGTTATAACTTCTGATTACGTGCGGCGGCCTGCATAGCGCCGCCGCGCTTTAATCCGGGCAGTTGCCATTAATTAATACGGCGCCGCAAATTGCGACGCCGACTGGCCCGATTATTCCTGCGGCTTCTCGACATTGATGCGCCACGGAATGTTGAACTTATCAATGAACATCGCGAATCCGTTCGACCAGAACGTCTCCTGCCACTCAGTTGTCACCTTGCCGCCTGCCGACAGTTTCTCAAACCAGGCTTTACCCTTTTCGACATCGGTAGTTGAGAGACTGACCGCGTAACCGGCATGCTCAGACGCTGGCGGCTGATCGGTGTTGCCATCGCTCAGCATCAGCTCACCATCACCAATACGCAGCTGGGCATGCATGATTTTTTCTGGCGGCTGCGGCGCGGCAGACTGATCGCCGACCTGCTCTCCCTGATCCGGCATATCACCGAATTTCATTTTAGAGAGCAACTCTCCCCCGGTCGCCTGCAGGTAAAAGTCGATAGCCTCTTCGCAGCGGCCATAGAGAAACAGATAAGGACTGACTTGCATCGTAACCTCTATATTTGTCGGGTGGATTTTTTTCAGTACCTTAACAGTGTAGACGATCGACTTTACTCGCTGATTTTACTGGCAATAACGGCGAAAGAGTTGTGCCATATAACTGCTCATTGGGGTCAGCGTCGTGTCTTTGCGCTGGATCAGATAGAAGATCGCTTTCGGCAGGGGTTCGTCGAGCGTCAGCGCCACCAGCGACCGGCCCAGAATCGGGTCGTCAATGACGTCGACCGACAGAATACTGATGAAATCGCTTTGCGCCACAAGGCTGGTGCAGGCCATAAAGGTTTCACAGGTCACCACGATTTTGGGTGCCATGCCGCGTTCACCAAACAGATCGTGCAACAAGCGGTAGTAACTGCCTTTAGGCGTTGGCATCGTCCAGTCCGCCTGCTGTAACTCCGCCAGAGAACGCGCCTTTTCCAGCGGATGGCCTTTGCGCACCACTACCTTGTACTCGCGCTCCATCATCCGCTCATACATCAGCTCCTGATCGAGATGGCTCTGATCGTAGGTATTAATGGTGAAATCGAGCGCGCCCTGGCGCAATTCATGCACCATCGACACCAGTTGGCCTTCGACGATGCGCACCTTCACCAGCGGGTATTCGCGATGAAACTGGTTAATCACCTGCGGCATAATGGTGCGCGCCACGCTGCCACCGACGCCGATATTCACCTGACCGCCACCCAGTCCCAGCCGCTGCTGAATATCCTCTTCGGCGACCCGCAGCTCTGCCAGCACCAGGCTGGCATGCCGAAAAAAGTTATCACCGATATCGGTTAACACCACGCCCTGCTGACGGCGGATAAACAGCTTTGCCCCCAGCTCGCGCTCCAGTTCCTGAATCGCTTTGGTTAACGCCGGTTGTGACAGCCCGGAAAGACGGCTTGCCGCCCGGATACTGCCCTGTCGCGCCACGTCAACGAAGGCGCGCAGCTGATGGAGCTTGAGATTGGCAGACATAATTTTACGATAACCGTTGTTTATCAGTCACAAGATATTCGCATCTTATGCCGGTCAATACCATTGTGTAGATTCGGAATAGTGCATAAAAAATCAACAACGAGGAGAGAGCCGATGAACCCCCTTTCAGACCACGTCAGCGCCCGGCTGCCACAGCTGCAACAGTGGCGTCGCGACTTCCATCACTATGCCGAATCGGGCTGGCTGGAGTTCCGCACCGCCACCTTCGTCGCTGAAGAGCTGCATAAGCTCGGTTATCAACTGAAGCTGGGCCGTGAGGTCATCGACGCTGACGCGCGGATGGGCTTGCCCGACGAGGCGGTGCTGAAGCAGCAGGAAGCGCGCGCGCTGCAACAGGGCGCGCTGCCGCAGTGGATCAGCCACTTCTCCGGCGGATTCTGCGGCATCGTGGCAACGCTCGAGACCGGCCGTCCAGGCCCGGTGATGGGCTTCCGCGTCGATATGGATGCCCTGGATCTCAACGAGAGTCAGGCTGACGATCATCTGCCGCAACGTGAAGGGTTCGCCTCCTGCAACGCAGGCATGATGCACGCCTGCGGGCATGACGGCCACACCACTATCGGGCTGGGTCTCGCCTCGGTGCTGATGGCGATGAAAGATCAGCTCAGCGGTACGATTAAACTGATCTTCCAGCCCGCCGAAGAGGGTGTGCGCGGCGCAAAAGCGATGGTGGCGGCGGGCGTGGTCGATGACGTTGATCGCTTCACCGCGATTCATATCGGCACCGGCGTGCCGGCAGGCGAAGTAGTGTGCGGCAGCGACAGCTTCCTCGCCACTACCAAGCTGGATGTTCACTTTACCGGCGTCGGTGCCCATGCGGGCGGTCGTCCTGAAGAGGGGCGCAATGCCCTGCTGGCCGCCGCGCAGGCAACGCTGGCGCTGCATGGTTTAACCCAGCACAGCGGCGGCGTGGCACGGGTCAACGTGGGCGTGCTGCAGGCGGGAACCGGCCGCAACGTGGTAGCCGACTGCGCCCTGCTGAAAGTCGAAACCCGTGGCGTGACCAATCAGGTCAACGACGACATCTATCAGCAGGCGCTGCGGGTGATTGCCGGTGCGGCGGCGATGTATGGCGTTGAGCAGCGGGTCTCGCTGATGGGGGCCGCGCGCAGCTGTACCCCGACGCAGCCATGGGTTGATTTCATCCATCAGCAGGCGGACGCGCTCGGTATCTTCAACTCCGTGGTCGATCGTAAAGCGCAGGCGGCGGGTTCAGAAGATGCGACCTACATGATGGAACGGGTAAAGCAGCGCGGCGGTCAGGCCTCTTACGTCATTTTTGGCTGTGAGCTGGCGGCGGGTCACCACAATGCGAAATTCGACTTTGATGAGCGGGTGATGCCGGACGCCATCACGCTGCTGGCGACGCTGGCGCTGAACCAGGCGCAGTATGGGGGCTCACGATGATGGAAGACTTTATTGCCGACTATATCCATCGTCATCAGCTTCGTTTCAGCACGCTCAGCGACGCCATCTGGGACACACCGGAGACCCGCTTTGCCGAAACCCGCTCGTCAGCCCTGCTTTCTGATGCGCTGGCAGAAGAGGGATTCAGAGTGGAACGCGGCGTGGGTGGCATCGATACGGCGTTTATCGCCAGTGCGGGCAGCGGTAAGCCGGTGATTGCCATCCTTGGCGAGTTCGATGCGCTGGCGGGCCTGAGTCAGCAGGCGGGCTGCGCCCGGCCACAACCTCTGGAAGCCAACGGCAACGGACACGGCTGCGGTCACAACCTGCTCGGCACGGCAGGTGTTGCGGCGGCCTGCGCCGTGAAAGCCTGGATGGAACAGCATCACACGGGCGGCACGGTTCGCTTTTACGGCTGCCCTGGCGAAGAAGGCGGTTCGGGCAAGACTTTTATGGTGCGCGAAGGGCTGTTTGACGACGTTGATGCCGCCGTGACCTGGCATCCGGAGGGGTTCAGCGGCATGTTCAATCTGCGCACCCTCGCCAATATTCAGGCGGCGTTCAGCTTCAAAGGGGTTGCGGCGCACGCGGCCAATTCTCCCCATCTGGGCCGAAGCGCCCTGGATGCCGTCACGCTGATGAATACCGGGGCCAACTTTCTGCGCGAGCATATCGTCCAGGAGGCGCGTCTGCACTACGCCATCACCAACAGCGGCGGTGTTTCGCCAAACGTGGTGCAGGCCGATGCGGAGGTGCTCTACCTGATCCGCGCCCCGGAACTGCCACAGGCGCAGGCGATCTATGAACGGGTGATCAATATCGCCAGGGGTGCAGCGCTGATGACCGACACCACGCTGACCGTACGTTTTGACAAAGCCTGCTCGGATTACGTGCCGAATCGCGCGCTGGAAGCGGTCATGGAGCGTTATTTGCATCAGTTTGGTTTGCCCGACTACAGCGACGAAGAACGCGCGTTTGCGGCTGAACTGCGTGCCACGCTCACTGATGACGATCTGCGCAATGCCCGGCTCAATGCCGCCCGAACCGGTGGTGAAGCCGGTCACGCCTGGGCTGAACAACTGGGTGACAAGCTGTTTATGGATGAGGTCGCGCCCTATGCGGTCACACGTGATCTGCTTTATGGCTCCACCGACGTCGGCGATGTCAGCTGGGTGACGCCGACTGCACAGTGTTTTGCGCCCTGCTTTACCTTCGGCACGCCGCTGCACACCTGGCAACTGGTGGCGCAGGGACGCACCAGTATCGGGCATAAGGGGATGTTTCTGGCGGGCAAAGTGATGGCGGCCACAGTGTTAACGCTGTTAACGGATCGGCAGGCGCTGGCTGGCTGCCGGGCCGAGTTTGATCGGGTACGCGCCACGCAGCCCTATCACTGCCCGATCCCGGCGGGGATCACACCAACAAAACTGGCCGAATGAGCCAACGGCCGTGTCTCTGACGCGGACCACTATAAAAAAATATTGCAAACACTTCCCCGATTCAGCGGTGCCGGAACTGAACTCACCGCCTGTCGCACAACGCGACCGGCGTCAGGCCTTGCTACCGCCGATAAAAGGGACACAAGACGAGAACCAATACCATGGAAGCAACATCCGAGAACCGCAGTCCTGGCCGGCTCTTCAGCTGGATCGAGCGCGTGGGAAATAAAGTCCCCAACCCGTTTTTACTGTTTGTCTATCTGATCGTGGTGCTGATGGTGGCGACCGCCATTATCAGCGCGCTGGATCTGGCGGTGAAGAACCCGAGCAACGGCGAAATCGTGCGGGTGAATAACCTGCTGAGCGTCGCAGGCATTCAGTGGATCCTGCCAAATATCATCAAAAACTTCAGCAGCTTTACCCCGCTGGGATCGATTCTGGCGCTGGTGATTGGTGCCGGACTGGCGGAAAAGGTCGGCCTGCTCCAGTCGCTGATGGTGAAGATGGCGTCACGCGTCAGCCGCCGTTATGCCAGCTACATGGTGCTGTTTATCGCCTTTTTCAGCCATATCTCCTCGGATGCCGCGCTGGTAGTGATGCCGCCGCTGGGCGCACTTATCTTTCTGGCGGTGGGCCGTCATCCGGTGGCGGGCCTGCTGGCCGCCATTGCCGGTGTGGCCTCCGGCTTTACCGCCAACCTGCTGATTGTCACCACCGATGTGCTGCTCTCGGGCATCAGCACTGAAGCGGCTAAAGCGGTCAGCGACACGGTGCATGTCAGCGTCATCGATAACTGGTTCTTTATGGCCACGTCGGTGATTGTGCTGACGATTGTGGGCGCGCTGCTGACCGATAAATTTGTCGAGCCGCGACTGCCAAAGTGGCAGGGCAACGGCGAGAAGCTGGCGGCGCTGACGCCGCTTGAAAACCGCGGTCTGCGGGCTGCCGGGATCGCCGCGCTGCTGTTTATCGCCCTGATGGCGCTGCTGGTGGTGCCGGAAAATGCACCGCTGCGCAATCCCGCCACCGGCGCCATTATTCCCTCGCCTTTTATTCAGGGCATTGTGCCGATCATCATTCTGTTCTTCTTTGTGGTGGCGATTGCTTATGGCGTGGTCACCCGACAGATCCGCCGTCCGGATGATATCCCGCAGTTGCTGGTCGATCCGATGAAGGGCATGGCGGGTTTTATCGTGATGGTGTTTCCGCTGTCGCAGTTCGTGGCGTTCTTCAACTGGAGCAACATGGGCAAATTCATGGCGATCGGGCTGACTGATGTGCTGGAGAGCGCAGGCGTCAGCGGCGCGCCCGCTTTTCTCGGCCTGATGTTCCTGTCGGCGTTTCTCTGCATGTTTATCGCCAGCGGTTCAGCCATCTGGTCGATTCTGGCGCCGGTCTTTGTGCCGATGTTTATGCTGCTCGGTTTCCACCCCGCCTTTGCCCAGATGATTTTCCGCATCGCCGACTCCGCCGTGCTGCCGCTGGCACCGATGTCGCCGTTTCTGCCGCTGTTTCTCGCCTTTTTGCAGCGTTACCAGAAAGATGCGCAGCTCGGCACCTATTACGTGCTGATCTTCCCCTATCCGCTGGTGTTCTTTATCAGCTGGATAGCGCTGCTGCTGGTGTGGTATCTGCTGGGTCTGCCGATCGGGCCAGGCGTCTGGCCGAAACTGCCGTAAAGCTGAGTGCCACGGATGGCAAAACCTGCAACGTACGTTGCTAAATAGTCAGCAACGACCCTCTCGGCAACGGCGGATGAATTGACTATTCTGCTATTTCTTCGCTTGCTAACGGTTAACTATTTTAATAAGCCTCCGACCGGCTGCGAGTCGTCTCTACACTGCCTGAGGTTCACGCTGACATGACCACCTCCTCCACCAGCCTGCCACCGATGAACGCTTCATCGGTGGCCCGTAACAGCTTAGCCGCTCGTGTTGATGCGCTGCCCTCCTCCGCCGGATTGTGGCGCTTTATTACGCTGCTGGCGCTGGGCGGCTTTTTTGAGCTTTATGACCTGTTTGAAACCGGCTACATCAGTACCGGCCTGCTGTCGGCGGGCGTATTTCACACGGGTGCGGCAGGCGTGCTGGGCTTCTCCGATCAGGCGGCCTTCGCCTCAGCCACTTTTCTCGGTCTGTTTTTTGGTGCCAGCCTGCTGGCACCCTACGCTGACCGCTTTGGTCGCCGTCTCACCTTTATGTGTGCGCTGCTGTGGTACGGGCTGTTTTCGCTGCTGATGGCGTTCCAGCAGAGCGCGGAGATGATTATTCTGTTCCGCTTTCTGGTAGGGATCGGGCTGGGCGTCGAGCTGGTGACCATCGACACCTATCTGTCGGAATGGGTGCCGACCCATCTGCGCAGCCGCGCCTTTGCCTTCTCCTTTTTCGTGCAGTTTTTATCAGTGCCGGCCGTGGCGCTGATGTCGTGGTGGCTGATTCCGCAAACGCTGTTCAGCCTTGAAGGCTGGCGCTGGGTGGTCATTGCGGGCGCGGTCTGTTCGCTGGTGATCTGGCTGGTGCGCAGGAACCTGCCGGAGTCGGCGCGCTGGCTGGCGCAGCAGGGTCGTCATCACGAGGCGCATCAGGTGCTGTCCACGATGGAGCAACGCTGCGGCATCCCGGCAGGACCCGCTTTTTCAGCCGACGACGCCGCGGCGCAGCTGCCAAAACGGGGGCGCTTCAGCGAGATCTGGTCACCCGCTTACCGCAAGCGCACCCTGATGCTGGTGGTGATGAATTTTTTCCAGGCGATCGGCTTTTTCGGCTTTGGTAACTGGCTGCCTGCGCTGCTGTCAGGCCGCGGTGCCACGGTGACGCACAGTTTGCTTTATGCCTTCTTCATCACGCTGGCCTATCCGCTGGGATCGCTGATCTGTAGCCGCTACGCCGATAAGCTGGAAAATAAGTGGCAGATTGTCCTGTCGTCGCTGATGACGGTGGTGTTCGGCACGTTGTTCGCCTTCCAGACGCAGCCGGTATTGCTGATTCTCTGCGGCTTCCTGATCACCTGGTCCAACGCCTGGCTGACCTTCAGCTTCCACGCCTATCAGACCGAGATTTTCCCGACCCATATTCGGGCGCGGGCGGTTGGCTTCTGCTACTCCTTCAGCCGTCTCTCTACGGTATTCAGCAGTATTTTGATTGGGGTGATCCTGCAGTATGCCGGTACGCCAGGTGTGATTACCTTTATCGTGCTGAGCATGGTGATGGTAATGCTGTCGGTAGGGATTTATGGGCCGAAAACGCGCGGTATCGATCTGGAGAATATCTAAAAGAAAAGGCCGTCATCCTGATGATGACGGCCTTTTTTACTGCCGATTATTTGCCTTCCAGTACCCGGATATCTGCACTGCCCAGCCGATCTTTCTCATCTTTACGCAGCTCAGCGACCTGTTTCGCGCTGACCGGCTCCGACGCCTTGTTGCCCCAGCTGTTACGCACGAAGTTGACCACGTCCGCCACCTGCTGATCGTCAAGACGCCAGCCAAATGCTGGCATGGTAATGGTCGACGGCGCGCCATTAACGCCAGGCAACTGTCCGCCCACCAGCACGATATGAATCAGTGAGGTCGGATCGTCCGCCAGTACTACCGGATTACCGCGCAGCGCCGGATAGAAACGTTTATAGCCGCTGCCATCGGTTTTATGGCACGCCGCACAGCTGTCGACGTAGGTGGCTGCCCCCGTCGCACTGTCGTCACCTTTCCACAATGCTTTGGCGGTGGCGTCATCGACGCTGAAGGCTGCCTGATGCGGATCTTTCGCGCCCAGCGACTTCAGATAGCGCGCAATCGCCGTGATATCGGACTCGCTCAGGTGCTGCAGGCTGTGTTCCACCACGTCGGTCATGCCACCAAAAGCTGCGGTCTGATCGTTGCGGCCATAACGCAGGAACTGACGCAGGTCCTCTTCGCTCCAGCGACCCAGTCCATCACGGTTGTCGCCACGCAGATTGCTGGCGGTCCAGCCATCAATCGGTGCGCTGCTGCCCGCCAGATAGTCGCTGCCCTCATTGTTGGTCAGCGCCTTCTCCTGCATCGTGATGCTGCGCGGCGTGTGACAGGCCCCGCAGTGACCCAGTCCTTCTACCAGATAGCGACCACGTGCCAGCACCGGATCTTCCTGGGCTGCAGGCTGGAACGCTTTCACGTCGGGCGCAAAAATTCCGCGCCAGATCGCCAGCGGCCAGCGCATCGACAGCGGCCAGGGAATGTCGCTCTCCCGGTTTGGCTGCCCGACCGGCGCGACGCCATGCATGAAGTAGGCGTAAAGCGCCTTCATGTCTTCATCGCTGACCACGGCATAAGAGGGATATGGCATCGCCGGATAGAGCGTATCGCCATTTTTCGCCACGCCCTGACGCACCGCTTTCTGGAAGTCGTCGTAGCTGTATTCGCCAATGCCAGTAGCGGGATCGGGCGTAATGTTGGTGGAGTAGATGGTGCCAATCGGTGTTGCCATCGGCAGCCCACCGGCAAAGGCCGCGCCGCCTTTGCTGGTGTGGCAGGCCACACAGTCACCGGCTCGCGCCAGATACTCACCCCGTTTAACCAGATCGTCCTGGCTGCTCTCCGCCAGGGCGGCGAACGTCAGGGAGCCAAGAATCAGAGCCAGAATGCCATTTTTCATCGCCATGTCCTTATGCCTGCACCAGTGGGCCTGGGTTTTTCAGGTAGTGTTCGCGAATCGCTTTAGCTGACCAGTAGGTCAGCGCCGCCACCATGCCGGTCGGGTTGTAGCCCAGTCCCTGCGGGAAAGCTGATGCGCCCGGTACAAACACATTCGGTACGTCCCAGCTTTGCAGATAACGGTTAACCGCACTGGTTTTTGGATCGTCGCCCATGATCGCCCCGCCACTGATGTGGGTAGTCTGATAAACCGTGGAGTCGAAATGGGTGCCCGGCTTTTTCGCGCCGCCGATGATCATCTTCGGATTCATCGCTTCCGCGATATTGCGCATCTTGCCGACCATGAACTGCGCCATTTTGATGTCGTTATCCTGCCAGTCAAAGGTCATGCGCAGCAGCGGCTGTCCATAGGCATCTTTGTAGTTGGGATCGAGATCAAGGTAGTTGGCGCGATAAGACTGGTGGGCGCCGTGCGCATCCATCGACAGATGATGGGTGTAGGTATCCGCCACCGCCGCTTTCCATTTGCTGCCCCAGTTGGGCGTACCCGCCGGCACCGGCAGGCCGGAGATCGGTTTGGTGCCCGCCTGGTTAACCCAGAATGGTGAACCACCAACAAAGCCCAGCGGCCCGTGGTCGAAGTTATCCGCGTTGAAATCATCAACCGCAACGCCTGCGCCACCCGCACCGATAAACGGATTAGTGGTGGTGTTCTTATCAAACAGCGCCTTCAGCGTAGAGAGGTTCTGATAGGCGAAGTTGCGACCTACGGTCCCTTCGTTGGTAATCGGGTTGTAGGGTTTGCCGATGCCCGACAGCAGCATCAGGTGAACATTGTGGAACTGGAAGGCGGAGAGGATCACCAGGTCAGCGGGCTGAATCTGCTCGCGGCCCTGCCCATCCACATAGGTCACGCCGGTCGCACGCGTTTTGTCATCGCTGAGATTGACCCGCAGCACATAAGAGTTATTGCGCAGCTCAAACTTCGGCTCCTGACGCAGCGCAGGCAGGATATTGACGTTAGGCGACGCCTTGGAATACATGTAGCAGGCGTAGCCGCTGCAGTAACCGCAGAAGTTGCACGGCCCCATCTGTGCGCCGTAGGTGTTGGTATACGGACCCGAGGTATTGGCGGACGGCAGATCGTAAGGGTGATAGCCGACCGACTCTGCCGCCTGAGCAAACAGCTGCGCCGAGTAAGTGCGCTTCTGCGCGGGCAGCGGAAAGTTATCTGAGCGATCGGGTGCAAAAGGGTTGCCGCCTGTATCTTTGCCGACCACTTTGCCTTTGATACTCCAGGCGCTGCCTGAGGTGCCAAAAACTTTTTCCGCTTTGTCGAAGAACGGCTCCAGCTCATCGTAGCTGACGCCAAAATCCTGAATCGTCATGCCTTCCGGAATGAAGTTCTTGCCGTAGCGCTCTTCGTAATGGCTGCGCATCCGCAACTCAACCGGATCGACACGGAAATGGACGCCGGACCAGTGAAGACCCGCGCCACCGGTACCGGTGCCGGGCAGAAATGCCGCCAGCTGACGATAGGGCACTGCGGTCTGCGACGCATCATGACGAATGGTCACGGTGCTTTTGGAGAGATCCTGGAAAAGCTTTTTGCGGACGTTATAGGTCAGCTCATCAATGGACTGCGGATAGGAGCCATCAGGATAGGTATCACGATGCGGTCCGCGCTCCAGCGCCAGCACGTTCAGGCCCGCTTCGGTCAGCTCTTTCGCCATAATGGCACCCGCCCAGCCGAAGCCGACAATCACCGCATCCACTTTTTTCATTTCGTTTGCCATGCTTAGCTTCTCTCCCCGCGAATCGACACTGACGGGAACGGATAACGTTCGCCGCGCTCTACCCAGTCCATAAAGTCGGCGCGTGCGCCAGGGAAGTTAATCAGCTTCCAGCCGACCATGCCCTGATTCCCGCCGTATATAGGATCGCTGAAGAAGCCTTCACGGGTATTCTGCAACAGGAAGCTAAAGAAGACTTTTGCCGGCAGCTGGCTGAATTCAGCACTGCCACTTTCCATCGCCTGCAGTAAGGCATCCTGCTGCTCGCCACTGAGCTGGGCGAACACCTTGCCGTGCTGCTTTTTGCTGTAATTATCGGCATCGGCCAGACCGAGGCGGTAGATCTGCTGTGGCACCAGCGGCAGCTGATAGCCCAGCTCTTTCGGCAGGTCGGGGTTAAACGGCCCCTGCATATACCAGTTCGACCCCGTGGCATACGGCGTATTCATCTGACGATCGATAAACTCAGGCACGCCCGCTTCCAGCGCACCAGGCCCGCGTTCATCGCTGGGGATAAGCCGTGCCACGGCGGCGGTAATAAAAGCAAACTCTTCGGCGGTGAACCAGTTCGGCTGGTAGTCGCGCGCCTGCTGTGGCGTGGCCGGGGTTTCAGCCGCCTGTGTGGCCAGCGGCAGGGAGAGTGCACCCATCGCTGTGGAACCTACCGCCATTGCAGGCGCCAGGGTGATTGTCTTCAGCAAAAAATCCCTGCGTGAATGACCCTTTTTTTGTTCTGACATGACATTGCCTCATTCCCGCGCTGACCGGCGGTATGAAAAAATAGGTGGTTGCGTTGTAATGGTTTTTATCAGCAGATACAGGCCAGGAGCCTGTTTGTTACCGGTAACAAACAACCTATTGTAACACTGCCATTCACAAAGATTTAGTTCCAGGAAACAAAACCGCACAATTTCATTAACATCTATCCCCCTCCTGTCATTAGCAGAAACAACAGACTACAGACAGCGACCCGTCAAAAACGTTATAACAGGCAACACACAACAGCGGAGTGCCTATGTTTAAGTCTTTTTTTCCGCGGCCAGCGCTGTTTTTCAGCTCTGCGGCTGTCTGGAGCTTAGTAGCGATTTTTGCCTGGTTCGGTTTTGCCAGCGATTTACCTGCTCATTTTTGGCCTGCTTTTCAGGCTGCGATAAAGCAGCCTTTGCCCACGACAGTGATGCGCTTCATTGCACCAGGTGAGTTATGGTTTTATGCCTATTACTGGATAATGGTTGCCCTGTTCGCACTTGCCTGGCGAGTGATTGATAACCACCCCTGGCAGCGTTGGTCAGTGTGGGGCTCTGCGCTAATTATTTTTGTTACCTGGTTTGGGGTTCAGGTCGGCGTAGCAATTAACGCCTGGTATCAACCCTTTTACGACTTGATACAAAAGGCAATAACAAAAGCCGGTTCTGTATCAATTAGCCAGCTCTATTCTGAAATTGTGGGCGTAGCAGGCATTGTTATGGTTGCTGTGACTATTGGCGTAATAAATGCCTTTTTTATTAGCCACTGGGTATTCCGCTGGCGTACCGCGATGAATAATTATTATATGCACCACTGGCAGCGATTACGTCATATTGAAGGCGCAGCGCAGCGTGTGCAGGAAGATACGATGCGCTTTGCTCTCACACTGGAGGGATGGGGAGTCAGTTTCATACAGGCTATCATGACGCTCATCGCTTTTTTGCCAGTACTGGTTCAGCTGTCACACCATGTAAAAAGCGTACCGATTCTTGGCGCCATACCTTATGCATTGGTCATTGCCGCCGTTGTCTGGTCTGTACTGGGAACAGGACTGTTAGCAGTAGTCGGATTAAAATTACCAGGCCTGGAGTTTCGTAACCAGCGAGTAGAAGCAGCTTATCGTAAAGAACTGGTTTACGGCGAAGACAATGCTGACCGCGCTACACCGCCGACGGTAAGAGTGCTTTTTGACAACGTCAGACTGAATTACTTTCGTCTCTATTTTCATTATCTGTACTTCAATATCGCCAGAATGTTCTATTTACAGATAGATAATCTCTTTGGCCTGGTCATGTTGTTCCCATCAATCGCCGCAGGAACGATAACACTGGGTCTGCTCAATCAAATTAGCAACGTGTTCGATCAGGTTCGCGGTTCTTTCCAGTATCTGATCACCTCGTGGTCAACGCTGGTTGAACTGATGTCGATTTACAAGCGTCTGCGCAGCTTTGAGCAGATTCTGGATGATGTTCCGCACGATGAGATGATGCGCGAAGCGTCGGAAGAGGTGTAACGGGTTGGAAAGAGAGAAGCCACGATAATGTGGCTTCTCTCTTCTAATCACAAATCAAAAGCTATTCTTTTGCCTGTCGGCAATTTGACATCGATACTTATCTCGCCTCCCAGAGCCGTAACGTAACGCTTCAGCGTAGAAAGGCGAGGATCATTATCAGCCTGTTCCATTCTGGCGATAGTTGGCTGTTTCACACCCATTGCATGCGCCATCTCTGTCTGTGACAGGTTAAGTTCTTCGCGCAACATGTGTAGTGCGATAACCTGCCGCATTGCATCGACTTTTTTGGCAATGCGTTCGCGACTCTCCGGACTTTGATTTGCCATCAGCTCTTTTAAATTAGCCATTATCCCCTCCATTCAAATATTTGCGGAATTCAGCATCTGCCAATTTGATCATGTCTTTATAGAATTTCTTTTCCTTAACCCCGGTTTTATCGCCTGCACACAACACAATGCCGCGGCGAGAAGGATCAAAAGCAAAGAAGGCCCGTATCGGTTTGCCTTGATGCTGCACTCTTAATTCTTTCATATTCGGAAAATCAGAGCCGTCTACGGTATCAGCAAACGGCCTCGCTAAATGCGGCCCATACTCAGACAGGATAACTATCGCAGCGAGCATATCCTCCTTCAGTTCCTCACTCTGAGCCTTAAACCACTCATCAAATCTTTTGGTTGTATCCACATCCCACATCGCAACATCCTTATAGCGAATAAGCTATAAATAATGCTATAGCCTGTTCGCTATAAAGGCAAGTGTCTCGCGGGCCGCCAGGGCAAAAGGATATCCCAGACCTCAAACCGGCTTTGAAAATAAAAAAAGCCACTCGTCAGAGTGGCTTTCTCGTTTACAAAGACCGGATGTAAAACAGCTTCAACACAGCAGTGTCAGGGACGTCACGCCTTACAGTGCAATACGCATCACGCTGTCAGGATTTTTTGGCGGCGCCTTACGCGAGCCAGGCTGCTTCACGCTGACATAAAGCACCTTGCCGTCTGCCGAGAGTGCCAGACTGTTAGGCAACGCCGGGGTTTTTACCGTGCGCTTCACCTTATAGCTGCTGGCGTCGATGATGCTGACTTCCCCCGCTTTGCGATGAGTAACATAAAGCTCATTGCGATCACCATTAAACAGCACCGCCAGCGATTCCGGCACATCAATCCGCTGAATCACCTGCTGATTACGCAGATCAATCACCAGCACCTGCGCCTGCTTTGAATCCGTCAGGAAGGCGCGCTGACCGCGCGTATCCAGCGCGATGTTCAGGAAGAAGTGCTCTTTATCTCCGTCAATCTTCTGCTTTTTCTCAATGGCATTGGTGCGCGCATTGATCGTCACCAGTTCACCATCACCGTTGGTGACGTAGACCTTTTGCGCGTCTGAATCTACCGCCAGGCCGGTGCCCATTTTACCGGTATTCGGGATGGTACTGACAAGCTTCAGCGTGCTGCCATCCACCACCCAGACCACGCTTTGCGGTCCCAGGCCGGTGATATAAACCCGGTTAGTTTTAGCATCAACCGCCACCTGACGCGGCTGCAATGGGCGCACTGTCTCACTGCGCTTACGGCTATCCAGCACCAGCGTGTTGAGCACTTTGCCGCTGCTGGCGTCAATGGCCGTAACCGAGCCGTTTACGGTGTTGCCGATGTAGAGCACGTTGGTTTGCGGGTTGATCGCCGCGCCGAACGATTTCAGCTCCGTGTTGATCGACTGCTGTACCGCCAGCGTAGCCGGGTCGAGACGGAAAACTGTGCCGCCGTCACCGCTGCTGTTCTGCGCTGTCGCCACGAACAGCGCGTTATCTTTCGGGCTGACTGCCAGTTCATAGACGCCTTTACCCACGGCCTGATTGAGATCTTCAGCCTGCACCGCCAGCCATCCTGAGGCAGAGAACAGGGCCGTAGCCAGTAACAGCGGACGCAGGGTCCGGCACGTATTGGTAATCGCTTTCATAACTTCTCCATAGTTAATCCACTGCAGACGCAGTGAAAAGAAAGCCCGACATTGCAACCAGAAACAGCTGACCAGCAGTCAGATGCAGAATTGTTTTTGAGAATAATAATTATTTCGGGGGGAAAGGGACAGGATTATTAGCGGATAAACGCCGCCAGGACGCCCAAAGGCGTCCTGTCAGCACAAGAGGGTAAAACTTAACTTATTTCAGCAGCTCAGCGGTCATGTGAACGCCGTTGTTAGTGTAAGCTTCAGTGATTTTATATGAAGCACCAGCTTCCTGAGCCTGCGCAGCGATTTTCGCTTCAGCACCATCCAGCGTAGAGTCGATGGCGGTCACAGA
This sequence comes from Pantoea sp. OVA07A, assembly GCF_019969975.1. Lineage (NCBI taxonomy): Bacteria > Pseudomonadati > Pseudomonadota > Gammaproteobacteria > Enterobacterales > Erwiniaceae > Pantoea > Pantoea sp. OVA07A. The sequence continues at coordinate 502,301 of NZ_JAHXYM010000002.1, forward strand.
TTGTGCGAAGCTGGCAAATGGCAGAACAGAAAGCGCGATAACAGCTGCAAAAGTTTTGATAGATTTCATGGTCAATTCCTCGGTTAATTTTTATCAGGTAAGACGTGCTGCCTTGTTGATAGATATATTAGTCCGGAAGTTGATCAGTAAAAAGCGGAGGGTTTTGCTTAACTCGTTCAGTAAAATTGATGATAAAAAGCACATTTCGCACAGTTATCGCTCAAAAGGTTAATAATCTACCCTTATTAAAAAAGGCAGCATATATTGCTGCCCTTGAGAATTTAACCGTGATGTCGTACCCGGGTGAAGATGGTCAGCGCGGCCAGCAGCATCAGCACTCCGCTGGCAACGAACACACCGCCTGCGCCGCGCAGGTCAAACATCCAGCCGCCCGCCGCCGCGCCGACAGTAATCGCCAGCTGGATGGTGGCAACCAGTAAACCGCCGCCTGACTCCGCATCATCCGGCACCGCGCGCGAAATCCAGGTTGACCAGCCGGTTGGCATCGAACCAAACGCCATACCCCAGATTGCCACGCCTGCGCCCACCATCCAGCTGACATCGCCAAAGCTCACCAGCAGCAGCGCGGTGACACTCATCAACAGCGCCATGCCACTCAGGGTCAGTGATACGCTGCGGGTGACCAGGAAACCCGCCAGCGAGGTGCCAAAGAAGTTCGCCACACCAAAGGCCAGCAGCACCAGCGACAGCTGATTGAGGTTGAGCTGCGCAACGCTTTCCAGAAATGGACGCAGATAGGTAAAGAAGGCAAAGTGACCGGTAAACATCATGATTACCGCCAGCATTCCCCAGCGCATCACACCAATACGCAGCAGCGCCAGCACCCCGCCGTTGCGGGCTTTGTTCTCTGCCGGCATGGCGGGCAGGGTAAAGAACTGCCACAGCAGCGCCACCGCACCCAGTCCGGCAGTCAGCATAAAGATGTTGCGCCAGCCCACCAGTCCGCCGAGATAGCTGCCCAGTGGCGTAGCGATAATCGTCGCCAGCGAGATACCGCTGAAGACGATAGAGAGCGCACGCGGCACCTGATCGGTGGGAACCAGGCGCATGGTGATGGCGGTTGAGAGTGTCCAGAAGCCGCCAATGGCCATACCCAGCAGCACCCGCGCCAGCAGGATCACCGTCAGGTCAGCCGCAAACGCCACCATCAGTGCCGACGCGATCAGCAACAACGAAAACACCAGCATGACGATGCGGCGGTCGATGCGCCGCGTGACGCTGCCGGTGACCAGACTGGTAAACAGCGCCACCAGCGCGGTGATGGTGACGGTCTGTCCCGCCTGGCCTTCGGATACGCCCAGGCTGTGGGCCATCGGCGTCAGCAGACTCACGGGTAAAAATTCGGCGGTGATGAGGCTGAACACCCCAAATGCCATAGCAAATACCGCGCCCCACGCGGGACGGGTCGGCGAGGAAACCTCATCAGCCACTTCGGTTGTCAGACTCATGCTGCTTCTCCGGAAGATAAAAAAGTGAGTGTGAGCATAGAGCGACGCGTCAGGACGATCTATGATGCTTACACCTTCATTTTTGATAATTCGTCTGGAATCACATGAGCCACTATGGAGATCTGACCAGTGAGCTGCTGATGGGGATGCGCCTCTATGGCGTGAACTATCAGCGTATCGCAGTGAGCGCGCCGTTCGGGCTGCGTTATGAGCACGCGCCGGGCCGGGCGCAGTTCCACTTTGTCGGACGCGGCTCACTGATGGTGCGCAGCGCCTCCGGCGAGGTGTTTCAGCTCAACAGCGGCGATGCGCTGCTGGTGCCGCACGGCAAACCCCACAGCCTGATCTCCAGTGAGGAGGCGAGCTGCCAGTGTATTAAGAACATGGCGAGCAAGCCGCTCTGCGACAGCGTCTGCGCCATTGCAGCACCGGAAGATGCCTGTGATGACGAGCACAGTGTGCTGTTGTTCAGCGCCTGCATGGCGTTTGAGCTCGGCGGCATGCAGCCGCTGATCAATACCATGCCCGATGTGATGCTGGTGAGTACTCTGCTGTCGCAATACCCGGAGATTCAGCCGATTCTGGCGGCGATGGAGCGGGAGTCGCTCACCCGCCAGGCGGGATTCGCCGGTATTCTGTCGCGTCTGGCAGACGTGGTTGCCGCGCTGATTGTGCGCGGCTGGGTAGAGAACGGCTGCGGCGAGCGCAGTGGGCTGGTGCAGGCGATGCGCGATCCACGTCTGAGTCAGGCGATTGCTGCGATGCATCGGGAGCCAGGAGAAAACTGGACGGTGGCGCGGCTGGCCAGCGTGGCAGGCTGTTCGCGCTCAGTGTTTGCCGGACGGTTTCTCAATGCCACCGGCATGACGCCGCTGCGCTATCTGACGGAGTTGCGGATGCGGCTGGCGGTGCAGCGGATTGTGAACAACGGTGAAGCGGTGGAAGCCGTGGCTTATCATCTCGGCTACGGCTCGATTGCGGCATTCAGTCGCGCCTTTAAACGGATTGTCGGTCAGTCACCAGGCGCACTGCGTGCCGGACGCGACGGCACGCAGGCGCTGGCCTCTTAACCGGGCCGCTTAATCTCTTCTCTTAACGAAAGACGCTGATCGCTTCGACCAGACGGTTAGCCTGATGAGTCATGCGGCCTGAAGCCTCGGCGCTTTCTGTCACGCGGGCGGCGTTCTGGTGGGTGATATCATCAAGATCTTCCACCGCTGAACTGACTTCGCTGAGCGCGGTCGCCTGTTCGGCCGTGGCGGCGCTGATCTGGGCGATCAGTGCGGTGACATTCTGCACCTGCGACACGATATCCTGCATCGTGCGGCCTGCCGCGCTGGCGTGCTCATTGCCCGAGTTGACCCGGCTGGCGCTGGTTTCAACCAGCATTTTGATTTCGCTCGCGGCTTTGGCGCTGCGCTGCGCCAGGCTGCGCACTTCTCCGGCGACCACCGCAAAGCCTTTGCCCTGCTCACCGGCCCGCGCCGCTTCCACGGCGGCGTTCAGTGCCAGGATATTGGTCTGGAAGGCAATCCCGTCGATAACGCTGGTAATATTGGCAATCCGCTTTGAACTGTCAGCAATTTCGCCCATCATGCCCATCATTTCGGTCATCACCTCACCGCCTTTGCTGGCAGCGTAGCTGGTGCCGGCTGAGAGGGTATTCGCCTCATGTGCAGTTTCAGTGTTGCTCTTCACCGTGGCGGTCATTTCGTTCATGGTGGCCGCAGTCTGCTGCACGTTGGCAGCCGCCTGTTCGGTACGGCGGCTGAGTTCGTTATTGCTGCGGGCGATGGCGTCGCTGGCGCTCAGCACGTTGATCGCCTGGCCGCTGACATCATCCACCAGCCAGCGGAACATCAATCCGAGCTGACCGATGGCGCGCAGCGTCACACCCACCTCATCAACGCGGTCCATCTGCTCCACTTTATGGCTGGCACCGGTTGCCACGCTCAGCGCCTGTTTGCACATCCGCTCAATAGGGCGTGAAATCTGCTGCTCCAGCCACAGGCTGCAGAGCAGAAGCAGCGCAACCATTCCCGCGGTAAAGCCTGCCAGTGCCGTGGGCGTCATGCCCAGCGCCCAGACGCCTGCCACCGAGAGGGGCAGTAACGTCAGCAGCGTTGTGCGGATCCGCCAGCGAAGGGGCAGCGTCTTCAGGATTGAGGCGGGACGACGCCAGCCGCTGCGAACCAGCAGGCCTTTGTGAAAACGTCGCCCTCTGGCGCGGCCTTCACGAAAATCCTGATAGAGCACCTCAGTCTGACGCACTTCCTCTGCCGTGGGTTTGGTGCGCACCGACATGTAGCCCTGCACTTTACCGTCGCGTACTACCGGAATGGCGTTGGCCCGCACCCAGTAGTGATCGCCATTTTTACGGCGGTTCTTGACCAGTGCCGTCCAGGGTTCACCCTGTTTCAGCGTCGCCCACATGTCGGCAAACGCTTCTGATGGCATATCGGGGTGACGTACCATGTTATGCGGCTGGCCGTTGATCTCGTCGGCGGTGAATCCGCTCGCCTCGATAAACGCGTCGTTAGCGTAGGTGATGTGGCTGTTAAGATCGGTGGTCGACATCAGTGTCGCATTATCGTCGAACAGATATTCACGCTGAGAGACAGGCTGGTTGTTACGCATCAAAAGTCCTTGGAGACCCGACGTCCTGCACGCGACGGTCTGAGTGTCGGCATGAAAACTGTGGGCTGAGAGATAACGATTACCTTTTTTTATGTTTTCGGCATGCTTCTGCCTACTCTTTAGCGTTTAAGTTAAATTAGTGGCAATAATAAAGCCGCTTTGTAGCGGCTTTCACATTTTTGGTTGATTATCCATCCGTTAGCCGGACTGGATAATTCCGGCAGCGGGTCAGCTGAGGTCGACATTACGGGTGCCAAACCACCAGGTAAGCAGGAATCCGCCGATCCAGGCCACCATCAGCCCGGCCAGATAGACCGCCATGCCAGCGAAGATCCCCTGGCTGGAGGTCATCAGTGGCAGCGTGACCAGGCCGGAGGGTCCGAATACCGTATTCATCCCGACCGGCAAACCCAGCCACGCCACCAGCCCGATAAAGAACCCGCCCAGCGCACCCCCGCCGCAGGCGGTAATAAAGGGCTTGAGGCGCGGCAAAGTGACGCCGTAGATCAGCGGTTCACCGACGCCAAGCAGCCCCGGTACGATAGCGCCTTTGATCTGCGCCCGCAGCAGCGCCCCTTTTTCTGCTTTGCACCACAACGCCAGTGATGCGCCGACCTGGCCTGCTCCCGCCATCGCCAGAATCGGGAAGAGCGAGTTAAACCCCTGGGTTTCCATCAGCGCAAAGTAGACCGGAATAAAGCCCTGATGGATGCCGAACATCACCGCGATCAGGAACAGCCCGGCCAGCAGCGCACAGCCAAAGGGATTGTTATTGAGATGGATAAACAGCCACGACATCCCTTTAAACAGTTCGCCGCCCAGCGGCATGATCAACAGATAGGTGATGGCGCCGGTGATCAACAGCGTAAACAGCGAGGTGAGGATCATATCGAGATTGTCGGGAATGATTTTGCGCAGCTGTTTTTCAATCCACGCCCCGATAATCGCCGCCATCAGCACGCCAATAATGTTGCCGCGCGGGTCGATCGCCAGGCCAAAGAAGTTTTCCATGCCGCTGTAGTAGCCGGTGGTGGCCGTGGGCACATAGCCGAGCACAAACAGCGAGGCGATGATTGCGCCATTGACGCCGCTGCCGCCAAACGCTTTTTGCGCGTTGTAGCCAATCAGGATGCTGAGAAAAGTGAACAGCCCTTTACCGAAGACTTTCATGTACGCCACGGTATGCAGCAGCCAGGGCGCGTGGTCACCGGGTGCAGTGAGGTGGAGACTCTGTTCAATCAGCGTGGCAAATCCCAGCAGCAGCCCCGCGCCGATAAAGCCCGGAATCAGCGGAGTGAAGATGGTGGCGAAGCGCGACAGGAACTGATGCACGCCGCTGGTCTGTTTCGCCTTTAGCTGCTGCTTCTGCTGCTTCGCCAGCACGCGAAGTTCCGCTGTTTCGCCCTGCGGTGCCAGCGCGGTATCACCCTGAGCCAGCAGGTTCTGCATCCCCTCGGCGGCGGTTTGCGCCTTGCCAGGCCCCAGCACAATCTGCAACTGTGCCTCGCTGTCGATAACGCCTAAGACACCCGGCAGGCTTTTTAACCGTGCCAGATCACTCTCTCCCGGCTGATTGAGCGTCAGGCGGAGCCGCGTCATGCAGTGACCACAGGCCGCGATATTTTGCGCGCCACCGACCGCCTGCAGGATGTCGCGCAACAGTGCCTCGGTGATTCTGGCCATTAGCGTGCTCCCGCTGCCTGTAAAGCCTGACGGATAAAGCCCTGATGCTGACTGAGCAGCGCTTTCGCCTCATCGGCAGCCAGGTCAGCCAGCACCATCAGAATGGCGGTTTTGCAGTGTCCGCCACAGGCGGTGAGCGCGGCGCTGGCCGTCGCCTCATCACAGTCAGTGGCCTGCATGACGATGTTAACCTGACGCTGCACCAGTTTCTGATTGGTGGCTTCCACATCGACCATCAGGTTGCCGTACACTTTTCCGCTGCGGATCATCGACCCGGTAGTGAGCATGTTGAGCACCAGTTTTTGTGCCGTGCCCGCTTTCATACGGGAAGACCCGGTGACCACTTCGGGGCCGACCACCGGCGTGAGCGCAATCGCGGCAACCTGCGACATGGCGCTGCCTGGATTACAGGTGAGCGATACAGTGGTTGCGCCAAGTTCGTTCGCGTATGCCAGCGCGCCCAGTACGTAGGGTGTGCGACCGCTGGCGGCGATGCCAACCAGCACATCGTGGCGGCTGAAGTGGATATCTTTCAGATCCTGCGCGCCCTGCTCCCGGTTGTCTTCCGCGTTTTCTACCGCCTGGAGTATGGCGGTATGACCTCCTGCAATCAGGCCGACCACCTGCTCGCGGGGTGTGCCAAAGGTAGGTGGGCACTCGCTGGCATCCAGTATGCCAAGTCGACCGGAGGTGCCTGCGCCGCAATAGATCAGTCGTCCACCGGCCTGGAATGCGGCGCAGATGGCGTCAACGGCGGCGGCAATCTGCGGCACGATGGCCTCAACCGCCAGCGCCACCTTTTTATCTTCATCATTGATGACGCGAAGCATCGCTTCGGTGGAGAGTTCGTCAATATTCTGGCTGGCCGGGTTGCGGCCTTCGGTGATCATCTGGCTGAGGTCGAGTTTCATGGCGGGCTCCGCAAAGGAATAAATTATTCAAATTACTAACTATCATAACGAATGATTAATTCATTGGGTGAGATCTTTTTTCGATGGATGTGGGGTGAGTCATGTTGCGGGGGATCAGGTTGGGTGAGTGATGAGTATAAGCATTACGACCTGGGTGCGGTGCATGTGAGTGGAATCGCTGGGAGACCGGTACAGGTCAGAAAAGGTTCACCTGATCGGCGAGGAAGCGCAATCGAGTATTGATACATGCTTAATTGATGCGTATTACGGCCTGGGTGCGGTGCATGTGAGTGCAATCGCTGGGAGACCGGTGCCGGTCAGAAAAGGTTCACCTGATCGTAAAGACGCATTCGTCATCCATGACGCTCGGCCCACGCGATTACGCACCTCATCCATGAGGTGCGCCCGTTGCCGGGCCAACGCTCTGCGTTGTTCAAAAACGCTCCCGGCGTTTTTGTCCCTGCCGTGGGACGCTTTACTCTTCAGGTATCAGAAAACAGTGAGCAATTGCCTGCCTCATAATGGGTTCTGAGGGCACCATTCGACATCGCGAGGGAGCCGCGTCAGCCAATTAAAACCCACCAATCGCAGGTTAAAAGCGCATCCATTTAATCAATATAAAGTTGTGACGTTCTGCAGCCATATAAAGCAGCCAGCTTCTCAAGCGTTTGTTTTTGAGGTTTCTTTCTCGACTCTAACTTCGACACGCCAGCCTGCGTGATGCCCAGTTTATTCGCCACCTCTTCCTGTGACATGTGACGATGCAAACGCCAGGCAACATGCAAAGGAACAGATTGCCGTCGGCTGATTTTCATTACATCGTGAGGAATAGTTTCATCATCGTCTGGACCCACTTCATAAGGGACAGACTCAAACACATCATCTAAATGACGTTCAGCCATGAGCTTATTAAACAGCTCTATAGGGATGACAGCACCAGTGCGGTTCCCGCGCTCGTCCGTCAGAAACTGTATAGCATTCATGGGTAATCACTCCTTACTGGTACGGCAGGCAACACTGTCTGATCGTCTGCCTGTGCTGCGGAACGCTAAACCCGGCTGCACAGAACTTATTGATGACGCACATTGCTCCTGCCACACTGCTAGCGCTTTTTGTACGTGGTCGATGTTCTTCTTACGACTTCAAGTATATCTATCACTACTGGCTGACCTTTCTCTATCTTCCAGAGTACGCGGTAGTGACCTACTACCAGCTTCATTCGCTTCTGTTTATCATCAGTCAGCTTTTCGACTTTCAGATGGGGAATATCCGGCCATTTAGCCAGCGCCTCTACAGCATCTTCAATAGCGTTACCCTCTTTCTGAGGCAGCCCATAAAGCTGTTTCAATGCCTTTTTCGTCCAGTTAATTTCTGGCATTCGTCAACACTCCATGTTGTCAAGGAACACAGTCAACTCACCGCAATGAAATATAACTATAATCAATCATAATAACAATACTATCGTCTCAGAATTATGGTTTTTAGTTATAAAAATATAACCCTTTAATTTTCAGTCAACCTGTATATCTGCCATTAAAAATCTCATAAAAAAAAGGCCCAACTTTCGTTGAGCCCATTTTTACGTTAATGCCGTGTTCAGCTTGCGGTCTGTGTCCGCAGCTCCAGCTCATACTCTTTCGCCTTTTCGACGTCGAACTGGTTTTCCCAGCGGGCAATCACCAGCACCGCCAGCGCATTACCAACCACGTTCAGCGCGGTACGCGCCATATCCATGATGCGGTCAACACCGGCGATAAACGCCAGACCTTCCAGAGGAATGCCGACGCTGCCCAGTGTGGCCAGCAGCACCACGAAGGAGACGCCTGGCACGCCAGCGATACCTTTCGAGGTCACCATCAGCGTTATTACCAGCACAATCTCGTCGGTCAGCGACAGGTCAATGCCATACAGCTGCGCAATAAAGATCGCCGCGATACTCTGATAAAGCGTTGAACCATCCAGATTAAACGAGTAACCGGTCGGCACCACGAAGCTGGTGATCGCTTTCGGCGCACCGTAGGCTTCCATCTTCTCCATGATACGCGGCAGCACCGTTTCCGAACTGGAAGTGGAGTAAGAGAGAATCAGCTCATCCTTCAGGATACGCATCAGCGTGGTAATCCGCAGCTTACAGAAGCGCGCCACTCCGCCCAGCACCACAAAGGCGAAGAACAGAATTGCCGCGTAAACCAGCAGCACCAGCTTAGCCAGCGGCCAGAGCGAGGCAAAGCCGAAGTTAGCAATCGTCACCGCAATCAGCGCAAACACACCCACCGGGGCATAGCGCATGATCATGTGCGTCACTTTAAACATCGCTTCAGAAATGCCACGGAACAGGTTCACCAGCGGATCGCGCTGTTCTGACGGCAGTGACGACAGGCCTAAGCCAAACAGCACCGAGAAAAAGATAATCGGCAGCATGTCGCCCTTCGCCATTGAGGCGAAAATATTCTGCGGGATCAGCGACAGAATGGTGGTCACCAGGCTGTGCGGACCGCCCTGTACCTCTGCCGTTGTCGCTTCATATTTAGAGATGTCCACCGTTGCCAGCGTTGACATATCAATGCCGGTGCCGGGTTGAAATACGTTGGCCAGCGTAATACCGACCACAATGGCAATGGTGGTGATCACTTCAAAGTAGAGAATCGTTTTGACGCCGATGCGTCCCAGCTTCTTTGCATCACCCACGCCAGCGATGCCGACAATCAGGGATGAAATCACAATCGGTACCACAATCATCTTGATAAGATGAATAAAGATATCGCCTGCCGGGCTGAGAATGTTGGTGACTAACCATTCACGATTGTCTGGCTGATTATGCAACACAGCACCCACAACGATGCCAAGCACCAGGGCTGTCAGAATCTGCCAGGCCAGGCTGATTTTAAAACCTTTCATAACGTGTAATTTCCTCAGTCAAAACCCGTTTCTCTCTACTGCGAAGGTGCAGAAGACAATACACACAGGGAGTGAGCAAAAAGCCCGGTAAATTAGAGGGTGTCTTGAAACAGCGCCTCGTATGAAAATCTGATGATTCCCATACCCATTTTCAGACGCGGTCTGAGTTGATACCTGCAGAACAGGGGCGAGATAAGTACCATTTTCACTGTGGTAAATGCAACCCCTGGCGGATCCGATTAAAAGTTCACCATCTAAGCAGCATAAAGTGCTGCCGGAGATGAAAAACCCTAACCTGCTGTTATGAAAAGTATTACTTCGATGAATTTACGCATAGCTATGCAGAAACGATTAAAAACTGATCCGGCGCGTTTGCTCGCTTTTTATTCAGGATGAAAGCGTAAAAGCGATGCCTGACTTCTCCAGCGCCGCCAGAGCGTTAACCTGATAGATCAGAATGGCTTAACGCTTCTTGGGGGATGTGTATCACGTGATCTGTGGCGCAAAAAAGAAACAAAGCTTTGGCGCAGGCTTTAATTAACCATTGATTGACATATCATTAACATCTTCAAGGAGATCCGCCATGAGCCAAATACACAAACATCCCGTTCCAGAGAATATTGCAGCAAACACCCTGATTACTGCAGAACAGTATCAGGCGATGTATCAGCAATCTGTCGACGATCCAGACAGTTTCTGGGGCGAACAGGGCAAAATCCTTGACTGGATCAAGCCTTACAGCAAAGTGAAAAACTGCTCGTTTGCACCAGGTAACATTAACATTCGCTGGTACGAAGATGGCACGCTCAACCTGGCGGCAAACTGCCTTGACCGTCATTTAGCCACGCGCGGCGATCACCCGGCGATTATCTGGGAAGGCGACGACGCCAGCGAAAGCAAAACCCTGACTTTCCGCCAGCTGCATGCCGAAGTCTGTCGCTTCGCCAACGTGCTGGAACTGCTGGAAGTGAAAAAAGGCGACGTGGTGGCCATATATATGCCGATGGTGCCGGAAGCCGCAGTAGCGATGCTGGCCTGTGCGCGTATCGGTGCCGTTCACTCGGTGATCTTTGGCGGTTTCTCACCGGAGGCGGTCGCGGGCCGCATCGTCGATTCCAGCGCCTCGCTGGTGATCACGGCCGATGAAGGGATCCGCGCCGGTCGCAGCATTCCGCTGAAGAAAAATGTCGATGACGCGCTAAAAAATCCTAATGTCACCAGCGTGAAAAATGTGGTGGTGTTCCAGCGCACCGGTAAAGATGTGGGCTGGGTTGAGGGCCGCGATCAGTGGTGGCACGACCTGATGCTGAACGCGAGCACCAACCACGCTGCCGCAGAAGTCGGCGCGGAAGATCCGCTGTTTATCCTTTATACCTCCGGTTCAACCGGCAAACCCAAAGGCGTGTTGCACTCTACCGGCGGGTATCTGGTCTATGCCGCCACGACCTTTAAGTTCGTCTTTGATTACCATCAGGATGATATCTACTGGTGCACCGCTGATGTTGGCTGGGTGACGGGCCACAGCTATCTGGTTTATGGCCCGCTGGCCTGTGGCGCCACCACACTGATGTTTGAAGGGGTGCCGAACTGGCCAACGCCGAGCCGTATGGCGGAAGTGGTCGATAAACATAAAGTCACGCTGCTCTACACCGCGCCCACTGCAATCCGTGCGCTGATGGCGGAAGGTGATAAGGCGATTGCCGGCACCGACCGCAGCAGCCTGCGCATTATGGGATCGGTCGGTGAGCCAATTAACCCGGAAGCCTGGGAGTGGTACTACAAGAAAATCGGCAACAGCCGCTGCCCGATTGTTGATACCTGGTGGCAGACCGAAACCGGCGGCTTCATGATCACGCCGCTGCCGGGTGCGACCGAACTGAAAGCGGGTTCCGCCACCCGACCGTTCTTTGGCGTGCAGCCCGCGCTGGTGGATAACGAAGGTCAGCCACAGGAAGGCGCCTGTGAAGGCAATCTGGTGATCACCGAGTCGTGGCCGGGTCAGGCACGTACCCTCTATGGCGATCACGACCGTTTCGAGCAGACTTACTTCTCTACCTTTAAAAATGTCTACTTCAGTGGTGATGGCGCCCGTCGTGATGAAGATGGCTACTACTGGATCACCGGACGCGTCGATGACGTACTCAATGTTTCCGGTCACCGACTCGGCACCGCCGAAATTGAATCGGCGCTGGTCTCGCACCCTAAAATTGCCGAAGCGGCGGTAGTGGGGATTCCTCACAGCATCAAAGGCCAGGCGATTTATGCCTATATCACGCTGAATCATGGCGAAGAGCCGTCGCCGGAGTTGTATACCGAAGTGCGCCAGTGGGTCCGTAAAGAGATTGGCCCGATAGCCACACCGGATGTGCTGCACTGGACCGACTCACTGCCGAAAACCCGCTCCGGCAAAATCATGCGGCGTATTCTGCGCAAAATTGCCACCGGAGATACCAGTAATCTTGGTGATACTTCTACGCTCGCCGATCCTGGCGTAGTAGAAAAACTGCTTGAGGAGAAACAGTCGATCAAAATGCCTTAAGCGCACGCTGTCCGGCGGGAAGATCGCTTCCCGCCACACCCGCCCTACGCAGTCTGTTTCGGTAGTCACAAATATTATAACCAGCTGAATCCGCGCCCTGTCGCGAGGTTCTCGCCTGCAAGCCCTCTGGAGAAAATGTGATGAATGACGCCCTTTCGAATCAGGATGCCATCAATCAACAGATTGAGCGTAATCCCCTTTTTCATGAATTAGTCCGTAAGCGCCAGGCGTTCGCGACGCTGCTGTCGCTGATCATGCTGGTGCTCTATGTCGGCTTTATCCTGCTGATCGCATTTGCCCCCGGCTGGCTCGGTACGCCGCTGCATGCCGACACCAACGTCACGCGCGGTATCCCGATTGGGGTCGGGCTGATTGTGATGTCGTTTGTGCTGACCGGCGTCTATGTCTGGCGTGCCAACGGTGAGTTTGACCGTTTAACGAAAGCGATCCTCAGCGAGGTGAAATCATGACTCGTCTCACCTTATGGCTGCTGGCCTTAATGCTGCCGTTTTCAGCGCTGGCTGCCGATGCGATAACCGGTGCCGTGCAGCGCCAGGCGACCAACTACCAGGCGATTATCATGTTTACGATTTTCGTCGGGGCCACGCTGGGAATTACTTACTGGGCCTCAAAGCGCACCCGATCACGTAATGACTACTACACCGCGGGCGGCAATATCACTGGCTTCCAGAATGGCCTGGCGATGGCGGGTGACTTCATGTCGGCCGCCTCGTTCCTGGGCATTTCGGCGCTGGTTTACACCTCCGGTTATGACGGGCTGATCTACTCGCTCGGCTTCCTGGTCGGCTGGCCGATGATTCTGTTTTTAATCGCTGAGCGACTGCGTAACCTGGGTCGCTATACGTTTGCCGATGTCGCCTCATATCGTCTGAAGCAGATGCCGATCCGCACCCTGTCAGCCTGCGGCTCGCTGGTGGTCGTGGCGCTCTACCTGATCGCGCAGATGGTCGGGGCCGGTAAACTGATCCAGCTGCTGTTTGGCCTTAACTACCATGTTGCGGTAGTCCTGGTCGGCATTCTGATGGTGATGTATGTGCTGTTTGGCGGCATGCTGGCCACCACCTGGGTGCAGATCATCAAAGCCGTGCTGCTGCTGTTTGGCGCCACCTTCATGGCGGTCATGGTAATGAAGGCGACCGGTTTCAGTTTTAATACGCTGTTCACCGAAGCGATGGCGGTCCATCCAAAAGGCATCGCGATTATGCAGCCTGGCGGACTGGTTAAAGATCCTATCTCGGCGCTGTCTCTGGGGCTGGGGCTGATGTTTGGTACGGCCGGATTGCCGCATATTCTGATGCGTTTCTTTACCGTAGCGGATGCTAAAGAGGCACGTAAAAGCGTCTTCTGGGCCACCGGTTTTATGGGCTACTTCTACTTCCTGACCTTTATTATCGGCTTCGGTGCCATCCTGCTGGTGGGCGCTAACCCGGCCTTTAAAGATGCCAGCGGCGCGCTGATTGGCGGCACCAATATGGCGGCGGTACATCTGGCGAACGCCGTGGGCGGCAGCACCTTCCTGGGCTTTATCTCTGCGGTTGCCTTCGCCACGATTCTGGCCGTTGTCGCAGGCTTAACCCTGGCAGGTGCGTCGGCGGTGTCTCACGACCTCTACGCCAGCGTGTATCGTAAAGGTCAGGCGAGCGAGAAAGATGAACTGCGGGTTTCAAAAATTACCGTGCTGGCGCTGGGCGTGGTGGCGATTGCGCTGGGTATTCTGTTTGAGAAACAGAACATCGCCTTTATGGTCGGGCTGGCCTTCTCGATTGCGGCCAGCTGTAACTTCCCGATCATCCTGCTGTCGATGTACTGGTCAAAACTCACGACGCGTGGCGCGATGGTGGGCGGCTGGCTCGGTCTGCTGACCGCCGTTATCCTGATGATCCTCGGCCCGACGGTGTGGGTACAGGTGCTGGGCAACGCGAAGGCGATTTTCCCCTATGAGTATCCGGCGCTGTTCTCCATGGCGGTGGCCTTCGTGGGCATCTGGCTCTTCTCCATTACCGACCATTCGCAGCAGGGCGCAGAAGAACGTTCACGCTTCCGTGCACAGTTTATCCGCTCGCAGACCGGCACCGGCATCGAACAGGGCAAAGCGCACTGATCGTGGCTTTTCGTTCATAACGAGCAGGCAATAAAAAAGGGCGGCTACCGAAGTAGTCGCCCTCTTCTTTTGCGCAGCAGAATCAGAAGCGCAGCGATGCACCCACGTACGGGCCATCGACCAGCACGTTATCTTTGCGTCCATCTTTGTTGTTCAGTTCGATGTACTGATAACCTACACGCAGGTTAAGCAGTGAAACCGGCGTGAAGCTCAGGCCGCCACCGGCTTCCTGATAGCTGTCGAGCTGATCGGTGAAAGACTCTGGCGCGTAATAATATTCGCCATACAGGCCCCACATGCTGTTGAAGCTGTAGTGTGCTGCACCACCCAGCGCCACCGCAAATCCATCTTTTCCATCTTCAGGATGGGTGAAGATCGCTTTTGCGGTCGGCGCCAGACGCAGCGGTCCGAAATCAACGTTGTAACCCAGACCGGCACCGTAGGTGCTGCCGTCATGGTCGCTACGCAGCCAGTTACCTTTCAGAAACAGACCGGGTGTTGTGGTGCCCAGACCCACATTCAGGTTGGTGTTGTGTTCGCTGACATCAACACTGCCTTCAATCGCCTGAGCGGTACCGCTCATTAAAACCAGCCCGAGGGCGCTCCCGGCAACAAGTTGCTTAAACATGATTCCACTCCGTGAAAGGACAATTAATTCGGCCGCAAGGTTAACAGCCTGAAATGGGGAGACAACAAAATCTGGAAAACTTTACGTAAAAATACGTGTCTCAGCGCAGACCAGCCCCTGTGCGACGGAGTGTAGCCTATATTGTCCACATCAGGTGCCCAATCAGCGGGGCCAGCACCACGGTCACCACGCCAGAGAGCATCATCACCAGGCTGGCGACCACGCCCTCCTGCTCGCCAATCTGATAGGCGCGTGCCGTGCCGGCACCGTGTGACGCCGCACCGAATCCCGCGCCTTTCGCCACGCCCTGCTTAATGGCGAGCCGCAGAAACAGCACGTCGCCGATTGCCATGCCAAACACGCCTGTAATCACCACGAACAGCGCCACCAGATCGGGCTGCCCGCCAATCGGACCCGCCGCAGCCAGCGCAAACGGCGTGGTGATAGAGCGCACGGCCAGGCTGCGCTGAATCGACTCCGGCAGGGTTAACAGCCGCGCCAGCCAGACGGAACTGCAGACGGCGACCAGCGTCGCGGTCACTACGCCCGCGCTCAGCGACAGCCAGTGGCGCTTAATAATTTCCACGTTCTCATAGACCGGCACCGCAAACGCCAGCGTCGCTGGCCCCAGCAGCCAGAGCAGCCAGTGGTTTTCGGCGATGTAATCCTGCCAGCTGATATGCGTCAGCAGCAGCAATGCCACCAGCACCAGCGGCGTCATCACCAGTGGCATCAGCAGCAGCGTCCGCCAGCGGCGGTAAAGCCGTTTATTCAGCGCATAAACCAGCAGCGTAACGGCTACACACAGCAGGCTGAGCAGAAAATCACGCATGCGGATCCTGCTTACGCGCGGCGCGCGCGACTTCATACTGATAAAGCCGGTCCACCACCCAGGCAGTCGAGGCCAGCACCAGCAGCGTACTGACGCCGATCACCACACAGATGCGCCAGCCATCAACCCGCAGCAGATCGCCATAGTTCACCACCGCCACCACCGCCGGAATAAAGAACAGCAGCATCTCGGCCAGCAGCCAGCGTGATCCGGCTTTCACCCAGTTCAGCGGCACAATCCGCGTCACGATTAACGCCAGCAGCAGCAGCATCCCGACGATATTGGCGGGCAGCGGCAGATGCAGCCAGCTCACCAGCCGGTCGCAGGCGATAAACAGGCCGATATAGAAACCCAGCTGGAGCGGCAGGCTGAGCCATTGCACTGCGCGGTTGCTGCGTAAAGTGAGCGCTAACGCCATCACCTTGTCTCCCCGATTAAATTGATGTCACCAGTATAAATCGTCAACAGAAGGTGAAAAAAATGAATTAAAATTATCGAAATCATGCCTGAAAGGAATAGTTATGGATGTCCGCGCCCTGCGTTACTTTACTGAAGTCGTACGCCAGCAAAGCTTTACCCGTGCGGCGCAGAAGCTGTTTGTGACGCAACCGACCATCAGCAAAATGCTGCGCCAGCTGGAGGAGGAGCTGGGCTGCACGCTGATCCTGCGCGATGGTCGTCGTCTGCACCTCACCGACAGCGGCCAGGCGGTCTATCAACGCGGCCTGGCGATCCTGCAGGAGTTTCATCAGCTGGAAGCGGAGATTGGTGACATCAACCAGCTTAAAACCGGTGAGCTGCGACTGGGTATTCCGCCGATGGTCGGTATGCAGATCGCCGGTTCGATTTCCGCGTTTCGCCGCCGCTATCCCGGTGTGAAGCTGAAAATCTCTGAATTCGGCGGTCTGACCGTCCAGCAGGCGGTGCTGGCGGGCAGTCTGGATATCGCCCTGACCGCGCTACCGGTCGATGCCGAGCTGCCGCTGAACACCCTGCCCCTGATGCATCATCCGCTCTGCGTACTGCTGCCGCGTCGCCCGGAGTGGCTCAGCCGCCAGCAGATTGGACTGGCAGAACTGGCAGAGCATCCACTGCTGATTTTTAATGAGGAGTTCTCGCTGAATCGTCAGCTGATGCAGGCGTTTCAGCGGCTCAACCTGACGCCAACGGTGGCGGTTCGCAGCGGACAGTGGGATTTTCTGGCGGCGATGGTGCAGGCGGAGATGGGGCTGGCGATTCTGCCGGAGCCGATCTGTCAGCGGCTGGATAAGCAGTCGCTGCTGTGGCTGCCGCTGGAATCGGAGCTGAAGTGGAGTCTGGGATTGATCTGGCGGGAAGGGAGTTATCTGTCGCGCAGTGCGCAGGCGTGGATAGCCTGTTGTCGCGAGCATTGGCCGGATGAGCCGCCGCGCCTGTCGGTGTGAAAGGCTGGCACGCCGCATTAACGCGCAGGCGTGCCAGTCAGGACTTACTCCTCTTTTTCGATCAGCAGCGCTTCCAGCAGATCCAGGTCGTGCAGTAACTTCTGCATCGTCTCATTGGAGATTTGCTGGGTGGCGCGCAGATGATAGACCTCAGCACGTTCGGCACGCAGTCCGGTCAGGCGGAAGCGACGCTCCAGGTTCTCGGCGAACAGCGCGTGTTCAAGGTCATTCTTCCCTTCAGCGCGACGACGTAAGTTGCCAATCACCCGCAGACTCACCTCTTTAAGCAGCTCCGGATCGATGTTCTCTTCCGACTCATTCTCCAGCCGCTCTTCCATCTTGTGCAGGCTCTCAATGGCTGCGCCTGCCATTACCGCACGCGCATTCTGCAACTCGCGACGGTGTGCGCCTTTATCAATAGTATCAATGCCGCGCAGCAGAATCGGCAGAATCACTACCCCTACCAACAGCGAGAAGAGAATCACGCCGGTGGCGATAAAGACCAGTTCATAACGCGCCGGGAAAGGCTCGCCGTTGGTCAGGAACAGCGGAATCGACAGGACACCGGCCAGGGTAATCGCGCCGCGCACACCCGCAAAGGAGGCGATCAGCAGTTCACGCAACGAGTAGTTGGAGAACTCCAGCGGCTTCTTCTTCAGCAGGCGTTTGCTGAAGCGCTGCATAATCCACAGCCAGCCAAAACGCACGATCATCAGCGCGGCATAGACCAGCCCGATATCGGCAAACAGCATCCAGAGCTCGACGTTCGGATCGGCCTGCGCCTGATCGACAGAGGTCTGCAGAATATCCGGCAACTGCAGGCCCAGCATCAGGAAGACCATGCCGTTAAAGACGAACTCCAGCATCTGCCAGACGCTGTTGGCACGCAGGCGCATCGCCAGCGGTGCCTGACGAATAATACCGGAACGGGTGATGGTCATACCGGCCGCCACGGCCGCCAGGATGCCTGAGACACCCAGATGTTCAGCAATCAGGTAAGAAGCGAACGGCAGCAGCAGCAGCAGCACGGTCTGGGTAGCCGGATCGTCACCGCTCCAGCGGCTGAGCAGGCGCAGTGACTTACCGTAGAGCCAGCAGATCGCGACACCCGCAATCAGACCACCCACCGCCACTTTCAGGAACTCAACGCTGGCACCGCCCCAGGTAAACACCATGGTACCCATGGCGACTGCCACGGCAAATTTCAGCGATACCAGGCCCGAAGCGTCATTCATCAGGGCTTCGCCCTGCACGATCGACATAATCTTCTTGGGAATACGGCCTTCACCGACAATGCCTGAGAGCGCCACGGCATCGGTCGGTGACAGCACCGCCGCCAGCGCAAAGGCAGGGATCAGCGGGATACCTGGTACCAGCCAGTAGATCAGATAGCCGATGCCGATCACGGTAATCAGGACCAGCGCCAGTGCTAAGCCAATTATCTCGCGACCATGATGCAGGAACTCACTGATCGGCGTCTTCCAGCCATCCGCGAACAGCAGCGGCGGAATAAAGAGCACCAGAAACAGCTCCGGGTCAAAGTCGACATGCAGACCAAAAGTTGGCCAGGCCAGCATCGCACCCACGGCGATCTGAACCAGCGGCAACGGGATCTGAAAAGGGAGGATACGAGCCGCAACGCCAGAGAGCGACACGACCAGCGTCATGATGAGAATTGTAAAAAAGATTTCCATGCTTTCCTTAGGCGTCGTTTCTTTCAATCATTGGTTAAGCGCTAAAGTGTAAAACAAACTGCGGTGAAGATTGTCAGCTACGCGTGCGCCGGGCGGGAAAATAGTGAAAAATTCCGGACGTGCAGCCGCACGCCCGGTTGTACAGTCAGATCGCCCAGCCACCGGCGTAAAACGCCACCAGCGCGATAGCAATAATGACGGTGCCGACGTTGAGCTTACGCCATTCCCCCGCGAAGAGACGCCCCACGACCAGGCTGGCGAAGCCGATCATAATGCCCGTGACGATGTTACAGGTGAGCACGATAATCACCGCCGTTAACAGGCCCGACATCGCATCGACAAAATCATTGAAGTCCACTTTCGCCACGTTGCTCAGCATCAGCAGACCCACATACATCAGCGCGGGGGCGGTGGCGTAAGCCGGCACCAGATACGCCAGCGGTGACATAAACAGAATGGCAAGGAACAGCAGGCCGACCACAATCGCGGTAAGACCGGTTTTACCCCCCGCCGCCGTTCCTGCCGCCGATTCGATATAAACCGCAGCCGGTGACGCGCCTACCAGACCCGCGAACAGGCTGCTGACGGAGTCGCTAGTCAGCGCACGACCACCATTGATAATCTGGCCCTGTTTATCCAGCAGATTTGCCTGACCCGCGACCGCGCGAATGGTGCCGGTCGCGTCAAAGACCGCCGTCATCACCAGTGCCAGCACGCTTGGCAGCACGACCGGCTGCATCGCGCCCATAATGTCGAGGCTGAACAGCAGCGACTCACCGCTGGCATCACGCAGGCTCGGCAGCGCAAACAATCCTTTGTAGCTCACCGCCGGATCGAAGATCAGCCCCAGCAGCGAAATGGCGATAATTGTCATGAGAATACCGCCGGGCATCCGGCGCTTCTCCAGTCCAATAATTGCTGCCAGTCCCAGCAGCGTCATCATTACCGGGAAGGTGGTGAAGTGGCCCAGCGCCACCGGCAGGCCCGGTGCCGGGTTTTTCACTACCAGGCCTACACCGTCAGCCGCAATCAGCAGCAAAAACAGGCCAATTCCGACGCCAGTGCCGTGCGCCACGCCCATCGGCAGATTACGCAGGATCCAGGCACGAATGCCGGTCACTGAGATCAGGGTAAACAGCAGGCCCATCAGGAACACCGCGCCCAGCGCAACCGGCACGCTGATGTGCTGGCCCAGCACGAGGCTGAAAGCGGTAAAGGCGGTTAAGGAGATTGCACAGCCAATTGCCATCGGCAGATTGGCCCACAGTCCCATGATGATGGAACCAAAGCTGGCAACCAGGCAGGTGGCGACAAACACGGCAGTGGGGGGAAAACCGGCCTTGCCCAGCATCCCCGGCACCACGATGACGGAGTAGACCATCGCCAGGAAGGTGGTAAGTCCGGCCAGAATTTCCTGGCGCACGCTGCTGCCGCGCGCCGAGATCGAGAACCAGGCGTCCAGTTTTCCACTGGCCGGGCGTGATTCAGTTGACATAGTTGAGCCTCAAAAATTTTTGTTGTGTGGATCGCTCTGCGACCATCGCTGTCCCTGGAATAAGCGGGTAGACGGCGTCACTGTCGGGTTTTACCCGGCAGGCAAACGTTTACCTTGCCGCAGATAGTTGGCCGCCAGAAGCGGCCAGATAAAAAGGCATGCGATTATCCGGCGTTTAGCGGCACATTTTCAACTGTCAGAGGGAGATTCTTCAGCATAAAGATCAGGCTTAAGTCGCCAGCAGCCACGTGGCCCAGGCCGACGTCAAACGCTGACGCCCTGAAGTTAACGCGATTTTCAGGGGGATGCGCACTGGCGCAGCCGTGATGAGACACGACCCGCCATTGGAAGAGGGGAATTAACCTGGCAGCGAAAGCTCACCGCCCTGATCGATCGCGCGCTGCCAGGCGGCACGCTGTTGCACAGTCTGCAGCCATTTCTGGCTGGCGGGCATCTGCTCTAGTCCGGCACGTCGCGCAAGCGCCAGCAGCGGAAAGCTCATCTGGATATCAGCGATACTGAAGCGCTGACCGGCGAACCAGGGATTTGCAGCCAGATGCTGTTCGATCATCTGCATGTGTGGCTTAAGCTGTTTATCCAGAAACGCCTTCTGCACGCCTTTACCGAATGCCGCCCCGACCGGGCGCAGCAGCCACGGCACCGGTGCTTTACCCATCTGACCGAAGATCAGCTTCATCACCAGCAGCGGCATCAGCGAGCCTTCGGCATAGTGCAGCCAGTAGCGGCACTGCAGCCGCGACGCCTCATCACTCACTTTGAGCCGGAACTCGTGATCATATTTCTCTTCAAGATATTCGAGAATGGCACCTGACTCTGCCACTACCTGGTTCCCGTCGGTAATCACCGGTGATTTTCCCAGTGGATGCACTTTTTTCAGCGCCTCCGGGGCCAGCATGGTCGGTTCGCGTTGATAGCGTTTAATCTGGTACGGCACTTCCAGCTCTTCCAGCAGCCACAGCACCCGATGCGAGCGCGATTTCTCAAGATGGTGAACGGTGATCATCATGATTCCCTGTGTTTTGACCTTCACCAAGTATAGACGTCACTCCACATCCGGATGTTTATCATCCTGTTCCGGGTCAAGCAGCACCGCACCCGAGCCCTGCTGACCCAGCCGGTCGCCGGGATTGCGCAGCGGGCAGTCGCGCATCGACAAACAGCCGCAGCCGATACAGCCATCCAGGTCATTACGCAGGCGGGTCAGGGTTTCAATGCGCTTATCCAGCTCTTCGCGCCAGTGCTGCGTCAGCGCATCCCACTCCGGTGTCGACATGCGCTTGTCAGGCGGAATGTGATCCAGGCTGTCACTGACCGTTGCCAGCGGAATGCCGATACGCTGTGCAATCTTGATAATTGCGACGCGTCGCAGCACGTCACGGCTGTATCGCCGCTGATTGCCGCTGTTGCGGGTGCTGAAAATAAGTCCTTTTGTCTCATAAAAGTGCAGCGCCGAAACCGCCACACCGCTGCGGCGCGCCACTTCACCCGGTGTTAAGACCGGTTTCGGATAGTTGCGTTCTTTTTTCATCAGGCTCTTTACCTCAAGTTAACTTGAGGAATTATACTCGCTCTCCATCAAAACCACTAAACTCCCATTACCGCTTATTAAGCACCAGAAGGATGAGACCATGATGCAAGAAGAGATCATTCATTCCCTGACGCACTGGATTGACCAGAACCTGGATAAGAGCCTGTCGATCGATGAGGTTGCCGCAAAATCGGGCTATTCGAAATGGCATCTGCAGCGTATGTTCCGTTCGGTAACGAAACAGACGCTGGGTGGCTATATTCGCGAGCGCCGTCTGACGCTGGCAGCGGAAGCGCTGTCACAGACACAGCGCCCGGTGTTTGATATTGCGATGCAGTATGGCTATGACTCGCAGCAGACCTTCTCCCGCGTGTTTCGTCGTCAGTTTTCACAGACGCCTACCGCTTACCGCCACACCATGCGCCGCCAGGCGATTCAGCGCCCTCGCCTGCTGAGTTTTGGCTGCAATGACGGTATCAGTAGCTTCACCCAGCGCACGACCGGCGAGTGCTGTCCGGTTCGTTGACCCTTCAGATGCGCCCGCCCGGGCGCATCTGACTGATTTCCCCGCCGTTCTTCTTCTACTGCTCACTATTCCCTCACGTCGCTACCATACCAGAGTCAAATTTTGTTCAAAATTTAAAATCGGGTGATATAATGTGACCCAAGTCACACTTTGAACCTGGGTTGACGGCGAAAAAGCACCCCCTGACACACTTTTCCGCCGCCGGTGATGTCCGCAGATTGTCAGGAATACTTACTGATATTGAGGTCCGGCCGATGGCTACGTTAACCGCCAGTTTACTTGTTATGCGTTGGGAATTGCTGAGCGCAATCATGATGTTTTTTGCCAGCACCCTGAAAACCAAACTTCGTCAGGATAGCCGTCACGTGATGGCATTTATGTGTGGCGGGATTGGTTTAGGCATGACCTGCTGGTTTGTTACCGGTCTGATGGGCATTACCCTGAGCATGGATAACGTGCATAACTTTCTGGAAATCTCAAAGCATGCCTTTATCGATGTGATGAGCCAGGCGCCTGCTGACTGGCCGATGCCCTGATTTTTGCGCATAAAAAACCCCGCTTAGCGGGGTTTTTTATATTGCTGTGTGTGCTTAAATTTTCTTCAACATGGCAGGGATATTAACATCCTGCACTGTAACGCCCGGGCTCTGCGTTCCGCGGCGGTCCTGAATCCACATATCTCCCATCATCTGATTTAAACCACGATCTAATCCGGTGACCAGTCCTGCACCTGGGGTGAAGGTCAGTTCGCCAAAGTAGATGCGCTCGTCATGGATATACCAGTCCACACGCACGTAGTCGAAATCACTGGCCAGCTTCTTGCTCAGTTCGAGCGCATGTTCCAGTGACGGCATAATCGGTGAGACATCCAGACCGGTATCGCGAATCTTGTGATAGGCCTCATTGAGGTTATTCACGTAGAAATTCATCGACAGCAGCGGCTGGCAGCGGTTGTAGATCACCTGCAGCACATATTCGAACTTGCCATCACGCTTGTTGAACATATGAAACTTGTAATCAATCGGCGCGCTTTTGCCATCACCAATGTACTTCTCAACCAGGATACGTGGCTTGATGTAGCGATAGTGAATCTCACGCGCTTCGTTGGCGAAGTCGGTCTTCAGCCAGCGATAGCAGTCATGAATGATCTGCTGCTTGCGCAGTGCGTCCGGCTCCTCCAGCAAAATCTCTACCATGTTGGAGGCGTGGTTCGGCTTGATCACCGTCCCCTTCCAGCAGGGTAAGCTGTTCAGCGTGGTCGGGTCAGTGGTTTCGTGTACCAGCGGGATCAGGTATTCATTACCGATTTTTTCAGCAATGAATTCGCGCACCGAGTACTTATCTGACAGACGACCATAGCTCTGGTAATCGCCGAAGATAAACTTACGGTACAACACCTTCTCGTTGAACACTTTTGGCTGACGCAGATTGGGCAGCTTTCTGAACTTATGGAAGTAGTAGATGCGGTCCTGATAAGCCCAGGGCATCTTCTTAATAAAATACTGCACACTTCTTCTGAGTTCTTCTTTCAACTTGAGCATATCTGACCTCATTTGTATGTTTTGTAGTTGAGTGAGGAAACCTGAATCTTTTGAATGACGCCGTTTTTAAAGAAGTAATTCATTACGGTCAGGGACAAAAGTTCTGAAAGGAAAACGCTCCACGCGGCCCCCATGATGCCGTGACCCTGGATCAACCACCAGGAGAGCGGCAAACTGATGACCATCAGGCAGATGATTTTCCTCAGCAAGTAGTTAAATCCTCCCTCTTTGACCATGTAGCGATACGCTACGGTCCCCATTGCCGAAAAGCTGGTCGCTATCGACAGCAACGTAATGAGACTTCCTGACTGTGTGAATTCCGGGCCGTACAACGCAATGATGATCCGCTCGCCGTAAAGCGAAATGACCAGCAGCATCAGCAATGAAACCGCCATAACATAGCCATTGAGCCGCGCAGCCAGCTTAATAGCGACCTCGCCCCGCTCCCTGAAGATTTCAGTGAAGCAGGAGGTGATGAGCGCCACCGGGATAAAAATCCATGAGGCGGAAATGGTATTCGCCGCCGCAAACAGCCCGAGGTCGCGCGCGGGTGCCGTGCCTGCCAGGAACATCTGCGCCGCTTTTACCTGCACAGAGATAAAGATGCTGGAGATCGCCAGCGGCAGACCGGCATACATCAGATAACGCAGATAGGCCGTGCGCTTTTCGCGTGGTGGCATCTGATCCTGATGGTCCTGATAGAAGTTGTGACGCTTAATCAGGTAAGGCACCAGTGTCACTGCGACAATCGACAGCGTCAGCCAGAGCGGATTAAGACGCAGCCAGGCGACGGTGAAGCTGATGCCGAAACTCAGCAGCATGCCCACGGCGTTGGCGATGGTGTTAAGACGCGAGGCAAGACGCGCGTTGTTATAAACGCTGAAGGTGTCCTGGGTGACAAAAACCGAGGCAACAAATGAGGCCAGTGCAAACGCCAGGAAATTTTCCTGCATGTTGTACCAGACCCAGATTAAGACTGGCACCGAAGTGACCAGCAACAGCACCATTCTCATCGTGCGGGCGATGGTCATCAGGCGCAGGCCTTTTGACGCATTTTTGCTGACGCGCTTAAACAGAATGGTTTCGGTGCCAAAGATTGCAACGGTTTGCACCATCGCAAATAGTGAAGTAGAAAACGCCATCTGGCCAAACACCGTTGGGCCAAAGGATTTCGCCACGTAAGACGTCACAAAAATGACGCCAAAAACGGAGATGATCTTCTCAGACATCATCCAGGCGGCATTAGACATTACGCTCAATTTCATCGACTCTTCCTTAGTATTACTCAACTACAACCGCTTCGGTACAACATCCCTGTAACGAATTAATAAGCGCTCAGTGGGCCTGGCGAAAATGTAAGACTTCAGACCAAGCTGGTCCGAAAATTGAGATGTAAATCATGATCCGGAGTGTTAATTCAGGATAATTCTTATTATAAATGGCGCGAATCACTTCAGATGGAAACGATTTCAGGCTGAAAATAAAACAACCTTTAAGAGCCTTTCCCGCCATATTAATCAAGTCGGTCAGGCTAAATATCCAATGTACGTAGAATTTTTTCGTATTTTGGATGCGATGAATTTATAACAAAAACCCCCCTCCAGGAAGGCACGCCCACCGGATAAGAATAAAATAAGATTTATCCCATGATGATATTTATTCTAAATATCTTAATTTAGGCTTCGCAATTCAATTCGCGCACTTTAATACTGCCTTAATAGAATCTTACAGTGCCAGAAATTATTAAAGTCATTCTCATCCATTAATCGATAAGAAAGGTAAGAGCATTTATGAGAAAGTCACGATACAGCGAAGATCAAATCACAAATGCCATTAAAGCTTCTGAATCGGGCGTGAAAGTCAGAGAGATTTGTGAAGAGTTAGGCATCTCTGAAGCCACGTTCTACAGCTGGAAGAAGAAGTTTTCTGGGTTGTCTTCGGAAGAAGGCAGAAAAATCAAAGAGCTGGAAGAAAAACTGCAGAACATCACCCGTGAACTGCAGACGCTCAACTCGGACAAAGAGATGCTGCAGAGTGTTCTGAAGCACTTCTTTACCACTAATGAAAAACGTCAGGCTGTGGATTTCCTGCAGGCCACCTTTGACATTGGCACCCGTCGCAGCTGCCGCTTATTAGATATCAGTCGCAGCGTATACCATTATCCGTCAGGCACGGAGAACCGCTAAACCCCAATGCTACCGCGCTTTTTAGACTTAACGCTGAGATTTGTTCTTACCAGAAGAGATGAAGATCATTTAACAGGACAATTGCGGCACCCTTTTCCGCTCCATTTATAACTAATGAATGGCTTCACGGCTAAGCTTCTTTTTTTGCGGTAAAATTGATTCACAACAGCAAACGTCTCGCATTCTACGGCTACTCTTCCCTTCCCAATCTCGTTTACGCGGGATTGGGCCCTCCCTTTCTTACGTAAGCCCAGCTAATCGTCGGAACTAAATCGTCTCAATATCATTAAGCCAATTTAAACATCGCGCAAAAAATAATCACCGCACATTTGAGTTAATGCTGGACCTGACTCAAATTTTTGCGGCTGCGTTTAATTCCGGGGAATGGGTTAATGGCATATACTTTCTCCAGGATTAATCCAGGATAAATAGTTTATTGCTCCTTATCACTAACGTTATGTGTCTATCTTTTCGCTCTCTTCATTGCGCATCATTGATGCCAGAGATTAATCTTTAATTATTAACGCAGCGGCGGAGTTTTCTTACTCATTCATCACTGAGTGAAGTTAATAGTGGTTTTCAGCCTCCCTTTCTCAGGACCATACCGCAATAAAAAGCCGCTGATAAAAGCATAACGTCCATAATGCTGCGCGATTTTTCCTGATTAATGACCGATATCTGAACAGTTACCCGCTGCCAGCGCTGAACATGGCTATGTTCAGGAGACCATCAGTCCCGTTTTTTCACTGACAAACAGGGGATGAAAGAGGCTTTCGGGGGTAAAGGCACGATTACGCAGAGGCATGAAATCGATTTCGCGGCACAAATCTGCCGGAGAGCGAGCAAATCGGGGTAGGGTTTAATCTTAAAAAGCCGCGCGGCGTGTTATCCGCGCGGCAGAGGTCTTTTGGCAATCTTCGCGGTTTACTCTTTAACCGCGACGACGAGAGGCTGCGGTTTAATGCGCATTGCCCACAGGACACCAGCCATCAGACAAATAATCCCCGTCACGGTGAGCAGGGGTGGCCAGCTTTGATACCAGAGAAAAGTCCACAACAGGCCGAAAAGGATCTCAAAAACAATCAGTGGCCCCATCAGTACGGTGGGAAGACGCTGGCTGGCAGCGTTCCAGCATAAGGTCCCGAGCCAGGAACAGAGCAGACCAATCGCCAGCATCAGGGAGATAAACACTGCAGGACGCGGCCCAAACGGCAGTGCAAAAGCCGGCTGTTGCCAGGCAAGCTGCGCGCTGACCAGCGCGTACATGATTAGCGCCATCGGCAGCGTCACGACTCCCTGCGCTGTTGCCCAGGTCGAGGGCCGCAGTTCGGGATGTGTACGCAGCCAGCGGGCATTGCGCAGCGGATACCAGGTCCAGCAGACCACAGCCAGCAGCGCCAGCGCGATACCGGTCAGATAACGGCTGAGATCAAGGGTGTGGCCCTGACTCTGTAGCTCCGCCGCATTCACGCAGAGTAATCCGGCCGCCATCATGACCAGTGCCGGAAACAGCCGCCGCCACGGCAGGCGTCCTTCAAGATGGCCGTAACAGAGATTGGCCGTCACAGCGATCACCACCGGCAGCGTGCCGATAATCATGGTGGAGACCGGTCCGCCAGTGCGCTGAATGGCGTTCGCCAGAAACGCATAGTAGAAGAGGTTTCCCACCAGCGAGAGCTTTACCGCCTCACGCCAGTCAGTCCGGGCCAGCTTGCGCAGGCGATGACGACCGTGCCAGGCCAGCGGCAGCGCAATCAGCCCAAACGCCACATAACGTCCCGCCGATTGCAGCGCGCCAGGATAGTCAGGCACCAGCAGCGGCCCGACAAAGATCAGCCCCCACAGCAGTCCGGCGGTGACGGCAAACATGACACCAGCAAACATAATTTCTTCCTTATATAGCTTTTTCGTTCAGTGTGGCGGGTTCGGGCGGGGAATGCTTGTAGCAGATTGCGGTGGTATCAGGGCTGGCGCACCTGCTTTTGATAGCGGCCCGGCGTGATGCCATAACGGTTTGCAAAGGCGCGGGTCAGATGGGCCTGATCGGTTAATCCCACCGCCGCCGCAACGCTGGCAGCCGCTTCACCCTGTGCCAGCCTTTGCTTGGCGTCGTAAAGCCGGAAAGCCATCAGCATCTGATGCGGCGTAACGTGATAGTGCTGACGAAAGGCGCGTAAGAAGTGCCACGGCGAAAGCGAGGCCAGCGCCGCCAGCTCATCCAGCCGCACCGGTTCTGCAAGGTTTGCGCGCAGAAAGTCTCTTACCTGATCAAAACGATGCCGTGCATCCGGTCTGCCCTGTGAGGACATGCGTGCCAGCGGACGAATCTGCAACAGCAGTTCAGCCAGCAGGCTCTGGCGCGCCAGTGGTGATTCCGCCTGCCAGAGTGTCGCCAGCGTGCGGGAGAGCGGCCGCGCCACGCGCGGATCGGTCAACAGCGCCTCGTTGAACCACCAGCCGCGATCGCCGGTCAGTTCATCCATCAGCTGCGGCTGAATGTAGATCATCTGGTAGCGCCAGCCCTCTTCACACGCTGACTCACCGGTATGCAGCTCATCCGGATTCATCATGACCAGCGAGTTCTCCGGCGCAGTATATTCGGTGCCGCGGTAGCGAAAGCGTTGCGCGCCCGCTTCAATGGTGCCGATACCAAAGGCTTCATGGGTATGGGGTTCAAATGCGTAGCGGGAGATGTGGGCCTGATAGAGTTCCACACCGGGCAGCTCGGCGAGTTGCTGAAACCGGGCGCGGTCTTTCTCACAGGGAAAACTCGCCGGAACACCTTCCACTTCTCTCTCCTTATTTAACCAGTCGGTTTAGCATGCCTGTGACAGGGGGGAAAATGCAAAAGATTGCTTTCCGCAATGCCTCAGGTAACACTGCTTTTTTCAAACCAGATGGGATTAAGCATGGCACAGCGGGTAGTCGTGGTCATTGATATGCAGAATGGCGTCTTCAGCACGCCACGCTTCGACACAGCGGGAAGGATTGCACAGATTAACCGGCTGACCGAACGCGCCGATATCACAATATTTATCCAGCACCGCGAAGGCGAGATGTGCGAGGGTAATGCGGCTTTCGAGCTGCTGCCAGAAATCGCTCAGCCTGCTGGCGCACACTATGTGACCAAAACTGCCTGCGACAGCTTCTGGCACACCGACCTGGCCACGCTGTTAAAGAGGCTGGCGGTAGAGGAATTTGTGGTGTGCGGTTGTGCCACTGACTACTGCCTTGATACCACGATAAAAGTCGGTGCCAGTGCGGGCTATGCGATTACCGTTGCCGCCGATGCGCACACCACGGCAGATCGCCGCTGGGTCAGCGCCGAAGCACTGATTAACCAGCACAATGATGTGTGGGCCTCACTGCTGATCCCCGGCAACGTGCCACGTGTGCTGAGCACGGAGGCGATTCTGGCGGAATGGTCGTAGCTGGCCGCCAGACGCCGCGCATAAAAAAAGCCCGCAAAGCGGGCTTTTTTTGTACTCTCTGGCCAACGGAATCAGAACGGAATATCGTCGTCGAAATCCATTGGTGGTTCGTTGTTGTTGCTGGCCGGCGCGCTCTGTGGCTGTGGCTGCGGACGGGACTGCGCGCCACCACTGAACTGGTTATTGTTGCCCTGCGGCTGCTGCGGCTGACCCCAGCCATTGTTGTTGCCACCGCCCTGCGCGCCACCACCGGCTGGAGCGCCTGCACCGGCATTACCGCCCTGCTGACGGCCACCCAGCATCTGCATGGTACCACCAACGTTAACCACGACTTCGGTGGTGTAACGCTCCTGGCCACCCTGATCCTGCCATTTACGGGTGCGCAGCTGGCCTTCGATATAGACCTGCGACCCTTTTTTCAGGTATTCACCCGCGACTTCAGCCAGTTTGCCAAACAGCACCACACGGTGCCACTCAGTGATCTCTTTGTTTTCACCGGTCTGCTTGTCGCGCCAGCTTTCCGACGTAGCCAGCGTAATGTTGGCAACAGCGCCACCATTTGGCATATAACGTACTTCCGGATCCTGACCCAGATTCCCGACAAGAATCACTTTGTTAACGCCACGACTGGCCATGTTGCTGTCTCCCGATGAGTTAATGCATACAGTCTAATCTATCAATTCTAACACGTCCTGCGGTCTGTTTCCCACTTTCGAGCGGGGTTCCAGTTTTAATCCGCTGCGCGCCAGAGGCTGAGAGTACTGGATATTTATTCAGTCTATTTTTTGTGCCATAATGACACGTTTATTCTGGCCGTGTCGGCAAGGCGCGGTGAGTGCTGCTAATCCGGGAAAGGTGAATGGATAAGATCGAAGTTCGTGGTGCCCGCACCCATAATTTGAAAAACATCAACCTGACCATCCCACGCGACAAACTCATTGTGGTAACCGGCCTGTCAGGTTCCGGTAAATCCTCACTGGCGTTTGATACGCTGTATGCGGAAGGTCAGCGCCGCTATGTGGAGTCGCTCTCTGCGTATGCGCGCCAGTTTCTTTCGTTAATGGAGAAGCCGGACGTCGATCATATCGAAGGTTTGTCGCCCGCCATTTCCATTGAACAAAAATCCACCTCGCACAACCCACGCTCGACCGTGGGAACCATCACCGAGATCCATGATTACCTGCGTCTGCTGTTTGCCCGCGTTGGCGAACCGCGCTGCCCGGATCATGATGTGCCGCTGGCGGCGCAGACCGTCAGCCAGATGGTCGATCAGGTGCTCTCCCAGCCGGAAGGCCGTCGCCTGATGCTGCTGGCGCCGGTGGTGAAAGATCGTAAGGGTGAGCACACCAAAACGCTGGAGAATCTGGCGACGCAAGGTTATATCCGTGCGCGTATTGATGGCGAAGTGTGTGACCTCTCCGATCCGCCAAAACTCGAGCTGCAGAAGAAGCACACCATTGAAGTGGTGATTGACCGCTTTAAAGTGCGTGAAGATCTCGCGACCCGCCTGGCGGAATCGTTTGAGACCACGCTGGAGCTCTCCGGCGGGACGGCCATCGTGGCGGACATGGATGACAGCGCCGCAGAAGAGCTGCTCTTCTCGGCTAACTTCGCCTGCCCGATCTGTGGTTACAGCATGAGCGAGCTGGAGCCGCGCCTGTTCTCGTTTAACAACCCGGCGGGCGCCTGTCCGACCTGTGACGGCCTTGGCGTACAGCAATATTTTGATCCTGACCGCGTGGTGCAGAATCCTGAACTCTCGCTGGCGGGCGGTGCAATCCGCGGCTGGGATCGCCGCAATTTCTACTACTTCCAGATGCTGCGTTCGCTGGCGGAACACCTCGATTTTGATATCGAAGCGTCGTTCGGCAGCCTGCCAGAAAACGTACAGAAAGTGATTCTGTACGGATCAGGCAAAGAGAGCATCGAATTCAAGTACATCAACGATCGCGGCGACACCTCGGTGCGCCGTCATCCGTTTGAAGGGGTGCTCAATAACATGGAGCGCCGCTACAAAGAGACCGAGTCCTCAGCGGTACGCGAAGAGCTGGCGAAATTTATCAGCAACCGCGCCTGTGCCAGCTGTGAAGGAACCCGTCTGCGTCGTGAAGCGCGTCATGTCTTCGTGGAGAACACCACGCTGCCGACCATCTCTGAGATGAGCATCGGCCATGCGATGTCCTTCTTTGAAAACATGAAACTCAGCGGCCAGCGTGCGCAGATCGCCGAGAAAATTTTGAAAGAGATTGGCGATCGCCTGAGCTTCCTGGTCAACGTCGGCCTGAACTATCTTTCGATGTCGCGTTCCGCCGAGACCTTGTCCGGTGGTGAAGCACAGCGTATCCGTCTGGCCAGCCAGATCGGTGCCGGTCTGGTCGGCGTGATGTATGTGCTGGATGAGCCTTCAATCGGCCTGCACCAGCGCGACAACGAACGCCTGCTCGGCACCCTGATTCATCTGCGCGACCTCGGTAACACGGTGATCGTGGTTGAGCATGATGAAGATGCGATTCGTGCCGCTGACCATGTGATCGATATCGGTCCGGGTGCGGGCGTTCATGGCGGCCAGGTGGTGGCTGAAGGCACGGTTGATCAGATCATGGCGCAGGAAGCGTCACTGACCGGCCAGTTCCTGAGCGGCAAGCGTGGCATTGCAGTGCCAGAGGAGCGCGTCAAAGGCGACCCGGCCAAAGTCCTGAAGATTACTGGCGCACGCGGCAACAACCTCAAGGATGTCACGCTGACGCTGCCGGTCGGACTGTTCACCTGTATTACCGGTGTTTCCGGCTCGGGTAAATCGACCCTGATCAACGATACGCTCTTCCCGATTGCCCAGCGGGCGCTGAACGGCGCGACCATCGCCGAACCGGCACCTTACCGTGACGTGGCGGGACTGGAGCACTTCGACAAAGTAATCGACATCGACCAGAGCCCGATTGGTCGTACACCGCGCTCCAACCCGGCCACTTACACCGGCATCTTCACCCCGGTGCGTGAACTGTTTGCGGGCGTGCCGGAAGCGCGTTCACGCGGCTACAATCCGGGCCGCTTCAGCTTTAACGTGCGTGGCGGACGCTGTGAAGCCTGTCAGGGCGATGGCGTGCTGAAAGTCGAAATGCACTTCCTGCCGGACATTTATGTGCCGTGCGATCAGTGCAAAGGCAAACGCTATAACCGTGAAACGCTGGAAGTGAAGTACAAAGGCAAGAGCATTCACGAAGTGCTGGAAATGACCATCGAAGAGGCACGTGAGTTCTTCGATGCGGTACCGGCGCTGGCGCGTAAGTTGCAGACGCTGATCGATGTGGGCCTCACCTACATCCGCCTCGGTCAGTCCGCGACCACCCTTTCCGGCGGTGAAGCCCAGCGCGTGAAGCTGGCGCGTGAGCTGTCGAAGCGTGGCACGGGTCAGACGCTCTACATTCTGGATGAACCGACCACCGGCCTGCACTTTGCCGATATCCAGCAGCTGCTGGAAGTGCTGCATAAGCTGCGCGATCAGGGCAACACCATCGTGGTGATTGAGCACAACCTCGATGTGGTCAAAACCGCAGACTGGATTGTCGACCTGGGTCCGGAAGGCGGCAGCGGCGGCGGTGAAATCCTGGTAGCTGGTACGCCAGAAACCGTGGCGGAGTGTGAGAAATCACATACCGCGCGCTTCCTGAAGCCACTGTTACAGAAGTAATTTTTTCAGGCCCGCCGCGTGCGGGCCTTTTACTCTCCCCTGTCGATTCAGCCAGAAAATTGCAGAATCAGGCAAGATTCAGACATGTATAGGCATATACGCTTTTCCCCACGCTGACTATCCTTAAGCGGTTCCTCTTTGGCACGCCCCTGGCGTCGCCCTGTTTTCGCAGCACATCAACGCTGCTGCACTTCATCGAATAACACTCACGACACATCGAAACTGGAGACACCATGAATATTACGCATGCGTATGCTGCTCAGGATGCAAAATCCAAACTGGCACCGTTCGATTTTAAGCCGCGTGAGCTGCGCGCCCATGACGTTCAGCTTGAGGTGCTGTTCTGTGGCGTCTGCCACTCAGACCTGCATCAGGCCCGTAATGAGTGGAAAAACACCATTTTTCCCGTGGTTCCGGGTCATGAAATTGTCGGTCGCGTCACGGCCGTTGGCCCGCAGACGCAGAAATACAAAGTCGGCGATCTGGTCGGCGTAGGCTGCATGGTCGATTCGTGCCGCAGCTGTCCGAGCTGTCAGCAGGGTCTGGAGCAGTATTGTGAAAACGGCTTTGTTGGCACCTACAACGGTGAAGATCGTGAAACCGGCGCCATTACCTACGGCGGTTACTCAACGTCGATGGTGGTTGATGAGAGCTTTGTGCTGCGCATTCCCGAGAACCTGGAGCTGGCGGGCGTGGCACCGCTGCTGTGTGCCGGTATTACCACTTACTCGCCGCTGCGCCACTGGAATGTCGGCCCGGGCAAGAAAGTGGGTATCGTAGGCTTAGGCGGCCTGGGCCATATGGGCGTGAAAATTGCCCATGCCATGGGCGCACATGTGGTGCTGTTCACCACCTCGCCTTCCAAAATTGAAGATGGCAAACGTCTGGGTGCCGATGAAGTCGTGATCTCCAAAGATGCGGAGCAGATGGCGCAGCACGCCAACAGCTTTGACTTCATTCTGAACACTGTTGCGGCTCAGCACGACCTCAACCCCTTCATTACCCTGCTGAAGCTGGATGGCAACATGACGCTGGTGGGTGCACCAGAGCACGATCACCCGGCACCGCAGGTGTTTAACCTGATCTTCAAGCGTCGCAGCAT
The DNA here is from genome assembly GCF_019969975.1 of Pantoea sp. OVA07A. Classification (NCBI taxonomy): domain Bacteria; kingdom Pseudomonadati; phylum Pseudomonadota; class Gammaproteobacteria; order Enterobacterales; family Erwiniaceae; genus Pantoea; species Pantoea sp. OVA07A. Next base: position 536,656 of record NZ_JAHXYM010000002.1, read on the forward strand.
CGCCGGTTCACTGATTGGCGGCATCGCAGAGACCCAGGAGATGCTCGATTTCTGTAGTGAGCACGGCATTACGTCAGACATTGAACTGATCGCGATGGACCAGATCAATGAAGCCTATGAGCGCATGCTGAAAAGCGATGTGAAATACCGCTTCGTTATCGACATCAATACCCTGCGCGAGCAGCCTGCCGCGTAACCCGCTGCCTCTGAAACCCTCTTGCTCAGGTAAGAGGGTTTTTTATTGCCGTTTAGCGGGCCGTTGCAACCTGCTGGAATGAGGCATCGACCAGATAGTAGATCTGCGAATCTTTCAGCGAACCGTCCAGGAACAGCGTGCTCCAGTGTGACTTGTTCAGATGCTCGCTGGGAATAATATCGCTATGCTCTTCGCGCAGTAATTCGGCCAGCGCAGGCGTCGATTTCAGCGAGACCGCTGGCCGCCCTTTCGCCTCATGTACCATCGCAAACAGCACGCCGTTGCTTTTAATCTGCGTAGCCTTCCAGTCACTGTGGACGCTCTGCTCCGCGCCCGGCTTGCTCATGCAATAGGTCAGTAAGTCTGAGTTATTCATTACGATTCCCCTTGTAAAGTGGCGACAATCCGCCTGGCACCGCCCTCAATGCGATGCTCGCCCAGCCAGATACCCTGCCAGGTGCCCAGCACCAGACGTCCCCGCTGAACCGGTAATAACAACGAAACCCCTAAGATCGACGATTTGATGTGCGCCGGCATATCATCACGCCCTTCGTAATCGTGCTGATAAGGCGCATTCTCCGGCACGTGCCGCATGAAATGCTGCTCCATGTCGCTGCGCACCGTCGGGTCGCAATTCTCATTTAAGGTTAACGACGCCGAAGTGTGCTGCAACAGCAGATGCAGCAGACCGGTTTTGATATCACGCAGTCCGGAGAGCGAGTTCACGATCTCATCGGTGACCAGATGAAACCCGCGCGGCTTCGCGCTCAGCGTAATAGTTTGTTGATGCCACATAGCTTATTCCTGAAACGGTTACCCCGTTTAAGTGTGCAGCATGTCGCCGAAAGGTAAACCCTGACCCATAAAAAAACCGCCAGAGAGCACCCTGACGGTTTTTTTTACAGCCTGGCGGCCGTTACATCACGGCGGCAAACGCTTCAGCCACCTGATGCACATTTTTGCTGTTCAGACCGGCCACACACATGCGGCCGCTGCCCACCAGATAGATGCCAAATTCGTTGCGCAGACGATCGACCTGCTGCGCACTCAGGCCGGTGTAGCTGAACATGCCACGCTGCTTCAGCAGGTAGTCGAAGTTTTTACCTGGCAGTGCAGTGCTCAGCACGTCCACCAGCGACTGACGCATGTCCAGAATGCGTAAGCGCATCGCTTCCACTTCAGCCAGCCAGCTGGCTTTCAACTCGTCATCGTTGAGTACGCGCGCGACAACCTGCGCACCGAAATTCGGCGGGCTGGAGTAGTTGCGGCGAACCGTGGCTTTTAACTGGCCCAGCACACGCGCTGACTCTTCGGCGCTGTCACAGACGATAGAGAGACCGCCCACGCGCTCGCCATAGAGCGAGAAAATTTTGGAGAAGGAGTTGCTCACCAGGGCTGGCAGGCCCGCCGCCGCGACCGCGCGCAACGCATAGGCATCCTGCTGCATGCCGGCCCCAAAGCCCTGATAGGCGATATCCAGGAATGGAATCAGCTGCTGTGCTTTCAGCACCTCAACGGTCTGATCCCACTGCGCATCAGTCAGGTCAGCGCCGGTCGGGTTATGACAGCAGGGATGCAGCAGCACGACGCTCTGCGCTGGCAGGGTTTTCAGGGTGCTGATAAAGGCATCAAACCGCACGCCGTGGGTCTCTGCGTCATACCAGGGATAGGTATTTACCTCAAAACCTGCACCATTAAAAATCGCGACGTGGTTCTCCCAGGTCGGATCGCTGACCCAGACCGCAGACTGCGGGAAGTAGCGCTTAAGGAAATCCGCGCCCACTTTCAGCGCGCCAGAACCGCCCAGCGTCTGAATAGAGGCGATACGGCCCGCGTTTAACACCGGATGATCGGCACCAAACAGCAGCGGTGCAATCGCACTACGGTAGCTGTTCAGTCCTTCCATTGGCAGATAGAGCGATGCCTGATGCGGCTCAGCATAGATCTGCTCTTCGGCAGCGGCTACAGCCTTCAGCTGCGGGATGATGCCCTTTTCGTCGTAATAGAGGCCGATACTCAGGTTAACTTTGTGTTCGCGTGGGTCTTGTTTGAAGGCTTCCATCAACGACAGAATCGGATCGCCAGCATAGGCATCAACGTTTTGAAACACGGTGTAGGTCTCCATGATTGGTCCAGAGGGAAGATGCGGATTAAACCCGATAGCGTCCCGGACGGTGGTTCATTGCAATAATCAGATTCAGGATCACCGCACCCGCAATCGACGCGAGCAGGATGGGGCCGCTCACCACAAACAGTGACGCCAGCACGACGCAGGTATCGACCACCATTTGCAGCTTCCCCGCGCGGATCCCAAAGCGATCCTGTAGCCACAGCGCCAGAATATTGATGCCGCCCAGGCTCGCCTTATGACGAAATAACACTATAAACCCGATTCCCATGATGACGTTACCGAACAGTGTCGCATAGAAGGGGTTAAGGTCAGAAAAGTGGACGAACAGCGGGTGCAGCTGGGTAAACAGCGACACCAGACCGACGGCGCAGAAGGTTTTCAGCGTAAATTCCCAGCCCATGCGTTTTACCGCCAGCCAGTAAAAAGGGATGTTGATCAGGAAGAACGCGCTGCCGAACGAAAGCGGCGACAGGTAGCTGATCAGAAAGGCGATGCCTGCGGTGCTGCCGGTCAGCGCTCCCGCCTGTTTCAGCATAATGACGCCGAACGAGACCATCAGGGTGCCAAGCACCATCGCCAGCGCATCTTCAATGCGCGAATGCGGGACGCGGGAGGGTTCTGCGATGTTATCCATGGGGTTTTCTCAGGGCAAATGATGCGGTTTCGATGCAAAAAACGCACCATCGCCACAGCACTGAACTGCTGTAAACCGGGTGCCAGCGATATCCCATTGATATCTAAGGCGCTTTAAAACAGAATTTTGTGCATAAATTCCGGCTGATACCGTCAACCTATGCGCTAAAGTCCGTTTCGATGCACGCTCTTCGCATTAATTGCCGCAAGTGTGCACCAAAAGCGTACAGCGCGCACCTTTTTAGCGCGTCTTCTGCTCAGGCAGCATCATCAGCCCGTTCTCTTTCATGCGTCCCAGCACTACCGAGGTTTTCACATGGGAAACGCTCTGGTGGCCCGCGACTAACTGGCTGATTAACGCACTAAGGGAATTGAGATCGGCCACCGCCACTTTAAGCAGATAGTCCGCATCGCCGGTGGTTTTATAGGCATCCACGATCGCCTGCTCCTGCTCCACCATCCGGTGAAAGCTCTCGACATATTCTGCGGTGTGGTTAATTAAGCGCACCTCAATCAATCCCACCATGCCAAGCCCGATGGCATCGGGCGACAGCCGGGCATGATAACCCAGGATCAGATTAGCCTGTTCCAGATTGATACGGCGGCGGGAACATTGTGAGGCGGAAAGGCCAACCAGATCGCTGAGTTCCTGATTGGTCAGACGGCCGTTGGATTGTAATAAAGTCAGGATTTTAAGGTCGTAATCGTCTACGTGAGTCATTCCGTTTCCACAGCGTGATGGGCGTCGCTTTGTTACAGATAACCCGATAACCCGAGAGGTTGTCCAACACTATTTTGTGATGATGGGGGCTGTCATGCACAGATCGTGCATGACAGCACAAACCGGGGATTATTCGTCGTCGTATTGCGGGCCAGCGTAGTTGTCGAAGCGTGACCACTGACCGTTAAAGGTCAGGCGTACTGTACCGATCGGGCCGTTACGCTGTTTACCCAGAATGATCTCCGCGATCCCTTTAAGATCGCTGTTTTCGTGGTAAACCTCATCGCGATAGATAAACATGATCAAATCCGCATCCTGCTCGATCGAGCCCGATTCACGCAGATCCGAGTTGACCGGACGTTTATCGGCTCGCTGCTCCAGCGAGCGGTTAAGCTGCGACAGCGCTACAACCGGCACGTTCAGCTCTTTGGCCAGCGCTTTCAGCGAGCGGGAGATCTCAGCAATTTCCAGCGTACGGTTGTCCGACAGCGACGGCACGCGCATCAGCTGCAGATAGTCGATCATGATCATGCTTAATCCACCGTTTTCACGGTAGATACGCCGGGCGCGCGAACGCACTTCGGTGGGCGTCAGGCCGGAAGAGTCATCAATGTACATGTTCTTCTTCTCCAGCAGGATGCCCATGGTGCCGGAAATACGCGCCCAGTCCTCATCATCCAGCTGCCCGGTACGGATGCGGGTCTGATCGACGCGGGAGAGTGACGCCAGCATACGCATCATGATCTGCTCGCTGGGCATCTCCAGACTGAAGATCAGCACCGGTTTTTCCTGCAGCATGGCGGCGTTTTCGCACAGGTTCATCGCAAAGGTGGTTTTACCCATCGAAGGACGTGCGGCGACAATAATCAGATCAGAACCCTGCAGGCCCGCGGTCTTTTTATTCAGATCCTGATAGCCGGTATCGACGCCGGTGACGCCATCGTGCGGTGTCTGATAGAGCGATTCGATACGCGAAACGGTCGATTCCAGAATCTGCTCGATGTTTTTCGGACCAGCATCCTTATCCGCGCGCGCTTCCGCAATTTTAAAGACGTTCGACTCCGCGAAGTCGAGCAGCTCTTCGCTGTTACGCCCCTGCGGATCATAACCGGCATCGGCAATCTGGTTAGCGACGGCGATCATCTCACGCACCACCGCACGTTCGCGCACGATGTCAGCATAGGCGCCGATGTTCGCCGCGCTCGGGGTGTTTTTCGCCAGTTCCGCCAGATAGGCGAAGCCGCCCGCCATCTCCAGCTCGCCACGGGTTTCCAGCGATTCGGAGAGCGTAATCAGGTCAATAGGTTTGCTGTTTTCCAGCAGCCGCTGCATCTCTGAAAAAATCAGCCGATGCGAGCGGTTGAAAAAATCATTCGCGACGACGCGCTCAGAGACATTGTCCCAGCGCTCGTTATCCAGCATTAACCCACCGAGCACCGACTGCTCCGCTTCCAGCGAATGCGGGGGCATTTTCACGCCTGCGAGCTGGCGATCCTGCGTTTCGTTCGATTTGTTGGTGGGTTTATTTCCTGCCATAGTGAATGCATTACCGATCTTCTGTGGGGACGCGCAAGTATACCTTAGTTGGGGTGCGTGCCTCACCCTCATGATGAAACAATCACAGGAGTCAGAATGGCAAAGCGTATTCAGTTCAGCGCACATGGCGGCCCGGACGTTTTAGAGTGGACAGATTTTGAACCTGCTGACCCGGCCGAACATGAAGTGCAGGTAGAACATCGCGCTATCGGGATTAATTACATCGATACCTATGTTCGCAGCGGGCTTTATCCGGTCGCCGCTTTTCCCTCTGGCCTGGGTACAGAAGCCGCAGGCGTGGTGTCGCGGGTTGGACGTGGCGTGACATTATTTAAGCCCGGCGATCGCGTGGTCTACTGTCTGGCATCGATGGGGGCCTATAGCGAAGTGCACAACGTGGCGGAAGATCGCCTGATGCATCTCCCGGAGGCGATCAGCTTTGAGCAGGGCGCAGCCAGCTACCTGAAAGGGCTGACCACACAATATCTGCTGCGCCAGACCTATAAAATCAGCGCCGGTGAGACCTTCCTGTTTCATGCCGCAGCGGGCGGCGTCGGGTTAATTGCCTGTCAGTGGGCAAAAGCGCTGGGTGCCCATTTGATTGGCACAGTCGGGTCAGCAGAAAAGGCAGCGATGGCGAAGAAGGCCGGCGCCTGGGCGACGATTAACTACCGCGAAGAGAATATTGCGCAACGCGTCAGCGAACTGACCGACGGGAAAAAAGTGGGCGTAGTTTATGACTCCGTGGGCAAAGATACCTGGGAAGCATCGCTGGACTCATTGCGCCGTCATGGGCTGATGGTCAGTTTTGGCAATGCTTCGGGTCCGGTGACCGGGATAGATCTCGGCATTCTGAATAAGAAAGGCTCGCTGTTTGTGACCCGCCCTTCACTGTTTGGCTATATCACCAACCGCCAGGAGCTGGAAACCGCCAGTGCCGAGCTTTTCTCGCTGCTGGCGAGTGGCGCAATTAAAGTTGATGTACCGGAGCAGCAGAAGTTTGCGCTGAAAGAGGCCAGCAAAGCGCACCAGATGCTGGAGAGCCGCGCCACGCAGGGATCCTGTCTCTTAATTCCATAATAGTGAGCAACAAAAAGGGCCTCCCGCGGGAAGCCCTTCTCTTTTTTTTTTTTGTTCGCGCTGGTGTAGGGACAGCGGCGATGAATTCGTGTCGAGTCGATGGCACATCGATTTGACGACAGGCATCCTGCCAGAAAACATAAGTAAAAAATATGTTTAATTGCAGATCAGCCCTGACCAATCTCTCACACTGTGATCTTCACCGCATTTAGCGCCAGCCTTTGCGGTCTAACCTGTTGATCTTACGCCGCAGCTTGCGACGTGCTCGCTCATCGCTGTCGCCAAAAAAGGCACGATGCAGCCAGACCGCAATCACCGCCAGCACCAGCCACGGCAACACTTTAATAACAATTGCAAACAGCCCACCGACAAACATCACGATGGTTGCGACCACCAGTGCCGCCAGCACGCCTAACAGCGAAACGCCGGTCAGCAACAGCATCAGGAAAAACCCCAATACGAATAAAATTTCCACGTCAGCGCTCCTTTTTGAGATTGATTGTTATAGCTATTACAAAAAACGTGCCAACAGTTAACTCATTGATTTTATTCTGATAAGAGATAAACAGAAGAGCGCAACCTGGTGAGAAAAACCACATAGTGGCGTAAAAAAACCAGCAAACAGAGCTGGTTTTTTCGGGTTCAGATGAGGCGTCAGGCTTCCTGCGGGATTTTATCGGCGACCAGCGCAAGCGCCGCCTCCAGCACACGGACATCGGCACCGGGTTTGTGGGCATTTTCACTCAGGTGGCGTCGCCACTGGCGGGCGCCCGGAATCCCCTGGAACAGACCCAGCATATGGCGCGTGACATGTCCCAGATACGTCCCCTTTGCCAGTTCCGCTTCAATATAGGGATACATGGCGCGCACCACTTCAACCGGGTTCGCCGCCGGATGCTGACGACCAAACAATGTCTGATCGACCTGCGCCAGAATGCCGGGGTTTTGGTAGGCTTCACGTCCCATCATCACGCCGTCAAGGTGTTGCAGATGGGTCAGTGCCTCTTCCAGCGTTTTCACGCCGCCATTGAGGGCAATGGTCAGTTGCGGAAAATCGCGTTTCAGCTGATAGACGCGGGGATAATCCAGCGGTGGAATCTCGCGGTTCTCTTTCGGGCTGAGGCCGGAGAGCCAGGCTTTACGCGCATGAATGATAAATGTCTCACACTCACCGCGTCCCGCCACCGTGCCGATAAAATCGGTCAGGAATTCATAGCTGTCCAGCTCATCGATACCAATGCGGGTTTTCACCGTGACCGGAATTGAAACCACGTCGCGCATCGCTTTAACGGCATCTGCGACCAGATTCGCCTCGGCCATCAGGCAGGCGCCGAAACGGCCATTCTGCACCCGATCAGAGGGACAGCCGACATTAAGATTCACTTCATCGTAACCGCGCTGCTCTGCCAGCTTCGCGCACTGCGCCAGTGCCGCCGGATCGCTACCGCCAAGCTGCAACGCGACCGGATGCTCAGCCTCACTGTAAGCCAGGTAATCCCCTTTGCCATGAATGATTGCGCCCGTAGTCACCATTTCGGTGTAGAGCAGCGTGTCACCGGTCAACTGGCGATGAAAATAGCGACAGTGACGATCGGTCCAGTCGAGCATAGGGGCGATAGAGAAACGTTGCGAAGAGAAATTAGGCATGAAGCGCAGACAATCCGGTAATTAAGGGGTGATGGAATTCTGTGCAAGGATAACACAAGGGCGGGCGATAGTGCATCGCCCGCCCCCGAACAGTCTGATTAACGCGCTTAGAAGTTAAAGCCCAGCTGCATCATCGCGCCCCAGGTGTTGTTAGCACCTACAGAGCCCGCCAGATCCAGATGGACGGCTTTGTTAAACGGTGACAGACCAAAACCGGCCGTAGCGACATTTTCGTCGTTAGAACGCATGTCCGCACGATAACCTGCACGCAGCTGCAGCCAGTCAAGTACGCGGTATTCCGCGCCCACTGCCGCATATTGGCTGTTATCCTGAGTTTTGAAGCGTTTGGTTTCAGTCAGATCCACATCGCCCGTCACGGTAAACGGACCTTTATCCCAGGCCAGACCGGTGGTGACCAGCGGGCGAATCTGGTAGGTGTCGCGGAAACCATTGACCTCTTTGGTCTGCAGATCGCGTGAAACCAGGTTCTGTCCGGTTACACCCAGCGTCCAGTTTTCAGCAAAGGTGGTCGCCAGACCGGCATCAACGTTAAAGCCGGTGTCGGTGCTGCGATACTGGCTGTTATTGATGTCACTTTTGTCGTAGCTGTAAATGCTGGCGGTGTAGTTATAGAGCCAGGTTTTCTGCACTTTCGGTGTGACGCCTACCGATACTGGCTGACCAGCGATGGTGAACTCATGCGCCACCGCAACACCATAATCGGTGACCAGCGCCGCTAAGCCATTCGCGCTGGAGCGCAGGTTATTTTGATCGCCAGGACGAGGAAACGCCCCGTTTTCTATACTGCGCAGGTAGTCAATATCACTCTGTACCACGTTAGCGCGGACGTGCGCTGTCCCGTAGGCTTTGGTGATAAAGGCGAAAGGCAGAGTGTCGTTAGGGATGGTAACGGCAACAGCCGCGCCGGCAGAACCGTCTGCTTTGTTACCGCGCAAATCGCTTAGCTTATTTGCCACATCACCTGAGGCCGCGCGCAATTCAGAGTTAGCACGGAAGAAATCCGCTGGTGTGAGGTTACCCAGCACCGTGCGATAGCGATCAACGGTGTCCGTAATATCATCGACTTTATCGATCAGCTTATCTTTGTCGGTGACCTGAATACCGGCTGAAGGGAAAATAATGCTGACGCTATCGTCGGGTTTGGCGCGCGTCATTAATGCCGGGTTCGCCAGCACTGCGGAGCCATAAAGAGAAGATGCTACGCCGGTGCCGCCCATGGCGTCATTACGTGCATCATACCAGGTCCCTGCCGCCATGGCGGAAGAAGAAAGGAAAAGCGCGGTCGTTACAGCTGTGTAGATTAGCGCTGAACGTTGAGCGGATTTTTTCACCATTTGCCTGCCATCACCTGAGAAATTGTCATTGAAACATTCAATGACTGAATAGTTTGTTAGCCCTATTGTGAACCCTGGCTAACGCGTTATTGCTGTGAATTCAAAGGAAACAGTGTCTTAATTCAAAGGATTGGACGTTTTCCAATCAAAAAACCGTTGTAATTGTTCAAACTGCATTGGGATATTTCAAATAATGCCAGACTTTTCTTAAGTCTTTCTGAACATTACTTCTTAACTCAGTGAGATGCAAAGCAAAATGCCAACAAATTCCGCTTCAGGTGGATTCAGAATGGATCTGATTTGTCGTCAGATTTGAGATAGAAGACGGCTTAAATTCTGAATGTGCTGCTTTATCAGGCAAATGATGCTGTTTTTTCAGACGAAAACCAACCTCAGCGCCGCGAAACTATGTGTGATAAAATAACATCACTTATCCAGCGGAGAATTTTCATGACAAACATGACGTCGCAGCAAATTTTGATTCAGGCCGAAAAGATGTGCCTGCAGCGCGGTGTGCGTCTGACTTCGCAGCGTGCTGAAGTGTTGCGCCTGATGGCCGAGCAGCCTGGCTCGATCAGCGCCTACGATCTGCTGGATCAACTCCGGGTCAGCGAGCCACAGGCCAAGCCACCCACGGTTTACCGGGCGCTCGATTTCCTGCTGGAGCAGGGTTTCATTCATCGGGTGGAATCCAACAACAGCTACGTCATGTGTCACCATTTTGAGGCACCAGCACATACATCGGTGATGCTGGTCTGTGACCGCTGTGCCGCCGTTACAGAGAAGCAGGCGCAGGGCGTAGAGAAGATTATTGCTGGTCTGGCAGGTGAAGCGCAGTTTGCATTACGCCACAGCGTGATTGAAGCGCATGGTTTATGTGAAAATTGTGCTGCGGTTGCAGCCTGTACGCACCATGAAAGCTGCGAGCATGACCATCAGGATGAGGGTAAAAAGCGGGGGAAACGCGGGTAATCGGCACATCCTTGTGCGGTTCCGGTGAGGGCCCACCGGAACGCATTCAGCTGATTATCAAGCTATTGTCTGATTACCAGCGGTGATCTTTGTTCTGACCTTCCCAGGCGGTTACTTCGCGCTCGGCTTCATCTTTGGTAGAGCCGTAACGCTCCTGGATTTTGCCGACCAGCTGATCGCGTTTACCTTCGATAACCTGCATATCATCGTCGGTCAGCTTGCCCCATTTCTCTTTCATTTTGCCTTTGAACTGCTTCCAGTTGCCGCTTGCTTCGTCTTTATTCATGGCAGACCTCCAATCCTCGGGTTTTAATGATTATCTTGCTACTTAACAAAATAACGATACAAAGCGCTGGTTAACTGCGCTGCATAGAGTTAATTGTAGTAGCCAATTTATTAACCGTGGAATAATACAGAATAATCCGTATCGGCTTGCGTGCAGCCACGGCTGACTCAGGCATCGAACCAGCTGTTCTGACGCCAGTGCTTACGCCAGATGAGCCACAGCGACAGGCCGCGCAGCGCCAGGAAAACCGTGACTGCCAGCCAAAGACCATGGTTACCCAGCACCGGTACGCTAAGCAGCGTCAGAAAATAGCCGGCTGCCGCTACTACCATGCTGTTACGCATCTCGCGCCCGCGCGTCGCTCCGATGAACATGCCATCCAGCAGATAACACCAGACGCCGATCAGCGGCATTATTATCTGCCAGACCAGATAGCGGTCCGCTGTCTGCTGAAGTGACTGAAGAGAGGTCAGCAGAGTAACGATCTGCGGGCCAAAAATGGCATAGATCAGCGAGAAGAACAGCGCCACCACTACCGCCTGCCGACAGGCAGAGTGCCAGACGCGCAGGAGCTTGCTGCCATCTTTTGCACCATGCGCCTCACCCGCAAAAGCTTCAACCGCATAGGCAAAGCCATCCAGCGCGTAGGCAGTAAAAGTGATGAACATCAGTAATACTGCGTTAACCGCCACCACATCCGGACCCAGCCGGGCACCCAGTACGGTCAGCGAGGCGAAACAGAGCTGCAGCATCAGAGAGCGCAGCATGATGTCCCGGTTCAGTCGCAGCAGCCGGCCGCTGTCACCGCGCCAGCTCTGCTTCAGCAGACTAAGCGTAATTCCGCGCAGTTTTAACACCCGCCAGACCATGATGCTGCCGACAACCAGCGTAATGTATTCCGCCAGCGCCGTGGCGGTTGCCGCCCCCGCGACACCCCAGTGCAGCCCCATCACCAGCCAGAGATCGAGCACGATGTTAACCAGGTTGCCCACCACCAGCAGGATCACCGGCGCGCGCGCATACTGCACGCCCAGCAGCCAGCCCAGAATGACCAGGTTTGCCAGCGTGGCAGGCGCACTGAGCCAGCGAATCTGAATAAACAGTGCAGCCTGTTCAAGTACATCGGGATTGCCGCCAACCAGATGGGTCGACAGCTGAATAATCGGATAACGCAAAGCGATGAACAGTACGCCCGCCAGCAGCGCAATGATCAGCGGCTGAGTCAGCGCGCGTGCCAGCGCCATTTTATCGCCAGCGCCAAATGCCTGCGCCGTAAGGCCAGTGGTACTCATTCGAAGGAAAAGCAGCAGCATAAAGAGGAAGCTGGTCACTGTAGTCCCGACCGCAACCCCGCCAAGATAGACAGGGCTGTCGAGATGACCAATTACTGCAGTATCGACCACTCCCAGTAAGGGAACGGTGATATTTGAAAGGATCATCGGCAGCGCAAGCCGCCAGAGATTTTTATCGGTTGCCGTAATAAAGCGCATTCGCCGTTCCGTGCTCAGTGTCGCTGCGCAAAAGAGGCAGCGACAAAATTAGGGCAGACAGAATAGCATCAGAGAAGGCGAATGCACGCTGGCAGAAGAATCAGAGCCACTCGCCGTTGCGCACCACGCCAACAGCCAGACCTTCTATGGTCAGTGACTGCGCACGGGTATCGACAACAATCGGGTCAAAATCGCTGTTTTCCGGCAGCAGATGCACGATAGCACCCTGCTTTTTCCAGCGCTTAACGGTGACTTCATCATCAATGCGGGCAACCACAACCTGGCCGTTACGCACATCCTGGGTTTTATGCACCGCGAGCAGGTCGCCATCCATAATCCCGATATCTTTCATCGACATTCCGCTGACGCGCAGCAGGAAGTCAGCAGACGGCTTAAACAGGCCCGGATCGACCTTGTAGTGGGTTTCGATATGTTCCTGCGCCATGATCGGCTCACCGGCAGCAACCCGGCCAATCAGCGGTAGCCCTTCTGAGGCTTCTTCTTCCATTAACAGTCGAATGCCGCGCGATGCACCGGAAACGATCTCGATGACGCCTTTGCGCGCCAGCGCTTTCAGATGCTCTTCTGCCGCGTTCGGCGAACGGAAGCCCAGCTGCGCGGCGATCTCGGCACGCGTAGGCGGCATGCCCGTTGAAGAAATATGGTCGCGAATCAGGTCATAGACCTGCTGCTGCCTGCTGGTTAATGCTTTCATCCCGCCCCCTGGTTGTTTATACAGTCGCTGTGAGTATATACAGGTATTGGTGAAATGGAAACCGATTGTCAGGGAAAACGCGCCCTCAGACGCGTTATGGAAGGCTTATCGCAAATGTGTCCAGAGCAGCGCGATCCAGACGAAGAGTGCCAGTAAGATGCTGATCAGCACTGCCGCCGAGCCCATGTCTTTTGCCCGGCCCGCCAGCGGATGATGCTCCTGACCGATGCGGTCGACCACTGCTTCAATGGCGCTATTGAGGATTTCAACAATGACCACCAGCACCACCGCCCCAATCATGAGGATGCGGGAGACCACATCGACATCCAGCCAGCACGCGATAACAATAGCGGCCAGCGCAGCCAGCGCTTCCTGCCGAAACGCCGCTTCATGTTGCCAGGCGGCACGCAGTCCCTGCCATGAGTAACCTGCAGCTTTTACTATTCTGATAAGTCCGGTGGCATTATTTGCCATGATGTGGGAACCCTTTCATCGGATTGACGTCAATGTCTGGGCTGCGTGCAATTGGCACCACCACAGATCTTCGCTGCGCTTTCTGGTATGCTTGCGGCGCTTTGCTAACAAGAGGCTTCATGTTGTCTATGTCAGGTTGGCGTAAACTCTATTACAAACTGCTTAATTTACCACTGTCGTTTTTGGTAAAAAGTAAGGCCATTCCGGCCGATCCCGTGTCTGAACATGGTCTGGATCCGACCCGACCTATTATGTATGTTTTGCCTTACGATTCGAAGGCCGACTTACTGACTTTACGCGCACAGTGTCTGCGGCATCACCTGCCCGACCCGCTCACTCCGCTGGAGATTGATGGTTCTCTGCTGCCGCGCCACGTCTTTATCCACAATGGCCCTCGCGTCTTCCCCTATTTTGTGCCCAGCGTTGAATCCGTGAAAATTTTTCACGATTACCTGGACCTGCATCGCAATAACCCTAAGCTGGATATTCAGATGCTGCCGGTCACGGTGATGTTTGGCCGCGCACCAGGACGTGAAGTCCAGGGCGAAGCAACGCCACACCTGCGGGTGCTGAACGGGGTGCAGAAGTTCTTTGCCGTTATCTGGCACGGGCGCGACAGTTTTGTCCGCTTCTCGCCGACTGTGTCGCTGCGCCGCATGGCAACTGAACACGGTACGGATCAGTCGATCGCCCAGAAGCTGGCTCGCGTGGCGCGCATTCATTTTGCCCGCCAGCGGCTGGCGGCGATTGGCCCGCGCTTGCCGGCGCGTCAGGACCTGTTTAATCGTCTGCTGCAATCCAAAGCGATTGAAAAAGCCGTAGAGGATGAAGCTCGCAGCAAAAAAATCTCCCATGAGAAAGCGCAGCAGAACGCCGTCGAAATGATGGAGGAGATTGCGGCAAACTTCTCCTATGAAGCCATCCGCGTAACTGATCGCGTGATGGGCTGGCTCTGGAGTCGGCTCTATCAGGGCATCAACGTCAATGGCGGCGAAAAAGTCCGCCAGCTGGCGCAGGATGGCCACGAGATTGTCTATGTGCCGTGCCATCGCAGCCACATGGATTATCTGCTGCTCTCCTATGTGCTCTATCATCAGGGTCTGGTGCCGCCGCACATCGCAGCCGGGATCAATCTCAACTTCTGGCCAGCCGGCCCGATTTTCCGTCGCCTGGGCGCTTTCTTTATTCGTCGTACCTTTAAAGGCAACAAGCTCTACGCCACGGTATTCCGCGAATATCTCGGCGAGCTGTTCACCCGCGGCTATTCGGTTGAGTACTTTGTCGAAGGAGGCCGTTCACGAACCGGTCGCCTGCTGGACCCTAAAACCGGCACCTTAGCCATGACGCTGCAGGCGATGCTGCGTGGCGGAAATCGCCCCATCACGCTGGTGCCGATCTATATCGGCTATGAGCACGTGATGGAAGTGGGCACTTACGCTAAAGAACTGCGCGGCGCGGCGAAAGAGAAAGAGGGCTTCATGCAGATGGTGCGCGGCTTACGCAAGCTGCGCAATCTCGGTCAGGGTTACGTGAACTTTGGCGAACCCCTGCCGCTGGTCAACTATCTCAATAAGCGGGTGCCGGAATGGCGCGATGCCATCGATCCGATTGAGCCGCAGCGTCCCAGTTGGTTAACCCCAACCGTCAACGATATTGCTGCCAGCCTGATGGTGCGTATCAATGAAGCGGGCGCGGCTAACGCCATGAACCTCTGTGTCACCGCCCTGCTGGCGTCACGTCAGCGCTCACTAACCCGTGAACAGCTGATTGAACAACTGGAGTGCTATACCCAGTTGCTGCGCAACGTGCCTTACTCGCCAAATGCGACCGTACCCGATCTTTCAGCGGAAGCGCTGCTGGATCACGCCATGGGTATGAATAAGTTTGAGAGTGAAAAGGACAGCATTGGCGACATCATCATTCTGCCGCGAGAGCAGGCGGTGCTGATGACCTACTATCGCAACAATATTCATCATATGCTGGTGATGCCGTCGCTGATTGCCGCCATTGTTCAGCAGCATCAGACGCTGAGCGAAGCAGAACTGCTGCGTCAGGTGAGCCTGATCTACCCGATGCTGAAGAGTGAGCTGTTCCTGCGCTGGCAGACCGATGAGCTGCCGCAACTGCTGACCGAACTGAGTCAGGAGCTGGCGCGTCAGGGCCTGATTACGTTCGAAGCCGGTGAATTACGCTTTTCCTCAGCGCGCTATCGCACGCTACAACTGCTGGCCGCCGGTGTGCGTGAAACGCTGCAGCGTTATGCCATTACGTTCTCCATTCTCAGCGCCAAGCCGACGATTAACCGCGGCACGCTGGAGAAAGAGAGCCGGACGCTGGCACAGCGTCTGTCGGTGCTGCACGGTATCAATGCCCCGGAATTCTTCGACAAAGCGGTCTTTACCTCACTGGTCCTGACCCTGCGCGATGAAGGTTATATCAGCGACAGCGGTGATGCCGATGTTGCGCAGACCCTGGCGACCTGGCATATGCTGGCAGACCTGGTCACCAGCGATGTCCGTATGACGATTGAAACCGCTGTGGCGCACGACTGACCCCAGCGCGCATAGTAAAAAGGCGACCTCATGAGGTCGCCTTTTTTATAGGCCAGGTCTGGTCCGATTCGCTGTAAGACGGTGCCTGCTCAGGGAACATGGTCAGATCGGAAAGACGCAAAAGCGTCATCCCTGACTGCTCGGCCCGCGCCGTCCCTGCCGCGGGACGCTTTCCTCTTCTGCCCATGTTCCCTGCGCGTTGAGCTCATCCATTGCTGCCAGATTCATCCTCATCAGGTTTCGCGACCTCCCGGATCGCCTTTTTATGTCTGGAAACTCTCTATCAGAACAGCTGGCTGAACGGCGGGGTGTTCATCAGCACACCGAGGAACAGCACCATTCCGACATAGTTGTTATTGAGAAAAGCCTGGAAACAGGGTTGCCGCTCGCGTCCGGCGATCAGCTTCTGTTGATAAACAAACAGCGCGGCGGCCAGCAAGAGCGTCCAGTAGAAGGCGCTGTTCAGATGCAGCATGAGGCCAACCAGCGCCATCAGTAGCAGCGTCGCCAGTTGCAGCAGACCAATGATCAGCTTGTCGAAACGGCCAAAGAGAATCGCGGTCGACTTCACGCCAATCTTCAGGTCATCATCCCGATCCACCATCGCATACTGAGTGTCATAGGCGACTGTCCAGCAGATGTTGGCGATGAATACCAGCCAGCAGACCAGAGGTAAGGACTCACTAACTGCGGACCATGCCATGGGAATGGCCCAGCCAAAGGCGGCACCCAGCACTACCTGCGGCAGGTGGGTATAACGCTTCATAAAGGGATAGACCCAGGCCAGCGCCAGCCCCACCACTGAGAGCATAATCGTCATCATGTTCATGGTCAGCACCAGCGCAAAAGCCGCCAGAGCCAGGATCACGAACAGCAGCTTAGCCTCTTTTGCACTCACCGCGCCGCTGGCCAGTGGCCGATGCTTCGTGCGTTCGACATGACCGTCTACTTTGCGATCGGCGTAGTCATTGATCACACAACCAGCTGCACGCATCACGATGACACCGGCAACAAACACCGCCAGCACCGGCAGCGGCGGGATCGCCATGTCAGCCAGCCATAATGCCCAGAGCGTTGGCCACATCAGCAGCAGCGTACCGATCGGCTTATCGATACGCATCAGGCGCGTGTAGGCCCGCCATTTATTTATACTTAAGCTATTTTGCACCACAGGATCCTCAGACCAGATCGCGATAGAGCGGCGATGCCGGTAAAAATAGTTCAGTCAGCAGCAGCGGTTTGCCGGAGAGACGCAGGCGTGAACGTCGTCCCCACAATCCCTCCACCTGCCCCGGCTCAATAAAATCGCGGGTCAGCGTTGAAGAGGAGAAGAGATAGCGACCCAGCGGCCGGGTGCCCAGCTGCTGCAGCATCGCTTCTGGCCCGTTAAGGGTGCTTTCCGGCACCAGCGTACGGCCAGCCAGCCAGGGCTGATCGTCGCCGAACAGCAACACTTCACGCAGCCAGAAGCGTTGATCGTCTGGCAACAAGCCCTTTTCATCACCCAACTCGCTGGCGTCGATAAAGCCTTCACGCAGCGGCTGAACCGTGACCCGCTGACAATGTTGTTCAAAACGGCGCGTCATTGAATCCTCCTCCATCAGCCAGTCGAGCAATGGCGGCGCAAGGGTTGCCTGCAACGGAGAAAGCCAGTTGAGCGCACGTAATAAGCTGAGCGCGTCTTGCGACATAGCACCACTCCCAATAATTTTCAGGACGCTAGTTTAGCGCAGAGACGCGATGCGAACACCTGCCGTCATGACAGACGGCAGGGAGATTACTCGCGTTTCAGGCGGTTGCTGTTTGCCAGCCACAGAGTGATTACCAGAATCAGAATCGCCGCAGAGTAACAGAGCGTATCGAAGGGATTTTTATGGTCGACGATAATCAGGCGGATAATTGCCGTGATACCGATATAGACAAAATAGCGCAGCGGAAAGTGATATCCCGACTGAAAGTACTTAACAATCAACGCAATAAATTCGAAGTAGAGGAAATAAATGACAATCCCCTCAATCAACAGATAGGAGGATGACTGCTCGCTGGTGTTAAACAGCACGTTTGCCAGATGGATAGTTTCTTTGCCTAAAAAGACGATCAGGATGATCGCCAGACTCAGCAGACCCAGATTCAGCACCCATTGCAGTACCGTTGCAAGGTGGCGGGCCAAAGGATTTTTGTCACTCATGTTGCGCCTTAAAAAAGGAGTTGTTAGCGCGCGGTATCATGCGCGAGTGTGACGCAAATCACAATAACTCCTCAGGCCTCCACATCAACACAGAGCGCATCGTAACGCCAGTATTCACAGTCGCAATCAATCACCTCTTTTTGCTGGTTGCGATTGATGCGGGTGATCAACAAACCGGGGCTGCCCGGTGCCACATTCAGCATGGGTGCGGCGACCTCCGGCAGCGGGCCGGGCAGGATGGTGAAGCGCGCGCCGCCGTAACGAATGCCGTAGCGCTGGTCATAGAGATCGGTCAGTGAGCGGGTCAAATCTTCATCAAGCAGACCAGGAAAAAAACGCGGATTGAGGTAGTGTTCAACATAGAGCACCGCGCGCCCGTCGATGCGCCGCAGGCGGCGGATGCAGTAAACCGACGAACCGGAGGCCAGCCGCAGCGCTGTCGCCACGCTGTCGTGTGCCGCGACCTGTTCGGCGGCGATGACCTCGGTAGCCGCCTGCCGTCCCTGCTCCATTGCCATGGCATGAAAGTGGCTGTGATGCAGCGGGTTATAGATCAGCCGCGGCGGTGCGATAAACCAGCCGCGACGCAGTTCCCGGTAGATCATCCCCTGGGCTTCCAGCTTGCCCAATGCTTCCCGAAGGGTAATCCGGGTCGTGCTGAACGCTTCGCTTAAGGCACGCTCCGCCGGCAGTCGCCCGGCGCTGAACTCTCCGGCCTGAATACGCGTCAGCAGGACGCTGGCGATCGCATCCGCCGTTTTGAGTGCTATCGACTCCACAACAGTAGCCTCATTTTGGTGCGACTCCGCACTCTTACTGTTCAGGTAAACGCGCCTGTGACAGGCGAACGGGTCACATCTTTCATCGCCCATCCCCCGCACAGCGCCGCCCTGTCATAAATCGTTCATATACAGGGGCTACATTGGCTCGGTTCTTGCTGGACTAGACCAGTCAGGCCCATCAACTTACACCCGGAGCAACTGAGATGAAAGCGTTTATCGCCTCTGTAGTAGCCAGTGCTGTAGTGCTCACCCTGCCCGTTGCGCAGGCCGCCGATAACGACCTTGCCGCACTGGAAAAAGCGGCACGCAGTGAAGGCCAGGTCAACAGCGTCGGGATGCCGGATAGCTGGGCTAACTGGAAAGATACCTGGAACGACATCAGCAGCAAATATGGCCTTAAGCACAGCGATACCGATATGTCATCGGCGCAGGAGCTGGCGAAATTCGATGCAGAAAAAGAGAACGCCAGCGCTGACATCGGTGACGTGGGTGCCGCCTTTGGCCCGATCGCTGTCGCTAAAGGTGTGACCCAGCCCTATAAACCCACTCACTGGGATCAGATTCCGGCCTGGGCTAAAGATAAAGATGGCCACTGGGCGCTGGCCTATACCGGCACCATCGCCTTTCTGATCGACAAGCAGCAGGTTAAAGATATCCCCCATAGCTGGGCCGATCTGAAAAAAGGTAAGTATGTGGTTACTATCGGTGACGTCGGCGTGGCAGCTCAGGCGGCCAACGGCGTACTGGCGGCAAACTACGCCTTAGGTGGCGATGAGAAGAACCTGAAACCGGCGCTGGCTTTCTTTGCCGATCTGGCTAAACAGGGTCGTCTTGGCGTTACCGATCCGGTGATTGCCAATATCGAAAAAGGCGAAGTGCAGATGGCGGTGGTGTGGGACTTTAACGCCCTTAACTACCGGGACCAGATCGACAAAAACCGCTACGAAGTGGTTATCCCGTCTGATGGCTCCGTGACCTCCGGCTACACCACCGTCATCAACAAATATGCGAAACACCCTAACGCCGCAAAATTAGCGCGCGAATATATCTTCTCAGACCAGGGACAGATCAATCTGGCGAAGGGCTATGCCCGTCCGATTCGTGCCGAGCATCTGACGCTGCCAGCGGACGTTCAGGCTCGCCTGCTGCCGCAATCTGAATATAAAAATGCCCGTCCGGTGAAGGATCAGGCTGCCTGGGATAAATCGTCGAAAATGCTGCCGCGCCTGTGGCAGGAAAACGTCATCATCAACATGCAGCAGTAATTCGCGGCAGGGAGAACGGAATGAAGACCATCCTGGTAGTGCTGGACGGCCTGAGCAATCAGGTCGCACAACATGCAATGGGTTACCTGCATGCCGAATGTTCGCAGGGCAACGGGTTTTATTACCGTATGACCTGTGAATTACCCTCGCTGTCACGCCCGCTTTATGAGTGCATTCTGACCGGTGTTCCGCCGGTCAGAAGCGGCATTATTCATAATGGCGTCAGCCGGTTAAGCCGCGAGCGTAGCATCTTTCACTTTGCGCGAGCGGCGGGACTGACGACTGCGGCGGCGGCCTACCACTGGGTGAGTGAGCTTTATAACCGAACGCCGTTCGTTCCGGCGCGCGATCGTCACACTGACGCGCCGGACCTGCCCATTCAGTATGGCCATTTTTATTCTGACGATAGCTATCCCGACTCGCATCTGTTTGAAGATGCAGAAAGCCTGCGGCTGCGTCACGATCCCGATTTTCTGCTAATCCACCCGATGAATATCGACGATGCCGGTCATAAATCGGGCCTCTCCTCGCCACAGTACCGCAACCGGGCACGCATCGCCGACGGCCTGCTGTCGCAGTGGATGCCCTTGTGGCTGGCTGAGGACTATCAGGTGATGGTGACCGCCGATCACGGCATGAATGACGATCGCTCCCACGGCGGCATTCTGCCGGAAGAGACCACGGTGCCGCTGTTTGTCTTTGGCCGGGCTTTCTCGCTGCAGCCTGACCTGGCACCGCAGCAGACCGATCTGTGCGGCACGCTGTGTGAACTGCTTGAGGTGGCGCATGACAAGCCGGTCTGTCGCGGCCTGCTGGCGGAGTCGAAGAGATGAGAGGAAAAGGAGTCGCGCTGCTGCTGCTGTTACCGTTCACCCTGTTCTGGGTCGCCTTTCAGCTGGCACCGCTGTTGTGGATCGCCATTAACAGCTTCTGGAGTGAGATGAACAGCCAGTGGGGCTGGGATAACTATCAGGACATTCTCACCTCGCCCTTCTACCAGCAGGCGTTTCGTTTTTCGCTGGATATCTCACTCTGGTCAAGCGTCTACGGCTTACTGATTGCACTGGTCACCGGCTATTCACTGCATCAGCTCGGCGGCGGGCGACTGCAGCGCTTTCTCATCGCTTTTACCAATATGACCAGCAACTTTGCGGGTGTCCCGCTGGCGTTTGCCTTTGTGATTCTGCTGGGGCTGAACGGCTGCCTGACATTGCTGTTGCGCCATTATGGTCTGGTTGAGAGCTTCAGACTCTTCTCGCGCAACGGCATGGTGCTGGTCTACACCTGGTTCCAGATCCCGCTGGGCGTGCTGCTGCTCTACCCGGCGTTCGACGGGCTGAAAAAAGAGTGGCAGGAGTCCGCTGCGCTGCTGGGTGCCAGCCGCTGGCACTACTGGTGGCATATCGGCCTGCCGATTCTGTTTCCGGCGCTGCTCGGGACCTTTGTGATCCTGCTGGCAAATGCACTGGGCGCTTACGCCACGATTTATGCCCTGACCACGGGTAATTTCAACGTGGTGCCGGTGCGCATTGCCGCGCTGGTCTCCGGCGATATCTCGCTGGATCCCAACACCGGTAGTGCGCTGGCGATGCTGCTGGTGGCGATTATGGCGCTGATCACCCTGGTGCAGCAATATCTGGTGCGCCGTAGCTATCTCAATGCGAAACAGCCATGAAAGGAGCCGCCATGTCACGTGCTGAGCACCTCTATCACCGGATAATGGTCGGGTTACTCTTTACCCTGCTGGCACTGCCTTTACTGGCCACACTGCTTTATGCACTGTCGTCCGACTGGAGTAACACCATTCTGCCACAGGGCTATAGCCTGAAGTGGTTCATCCAGCTCTGGAGCGACCCGCGATTTCTGACGGCGCTGAGCCATTCGCTGCTGATTTGCCTGGGTGCGCTGCTGTTCTCGCTGGTGCTGGTGCTGCCTGCCATGTTTGTAATCGCTTACTATTTTCCTCGATTGGATGCGGTGATGAACGTCCTGATCCTGATGCCTTTCGCCGTGCCGCCGGTGGTGTCGTCAGTGGGATTACTGCAACTCTACTCTTCGTCACCGCTGATGCTGACCGGCACGCCGTGGATCTTAATCGGCTGTTATTTCACTATCGCGTTGCCCTTTATCTACCGGGCGCTGGCGAACAATATGCAGGCGATCAACCTCAAAGAGCTGATTGATGCCGCGCAGTTGCTGGGTGCCAGTACCTGGCAGGCGGCGCTGTGGGTCGTGCTGCCCAACCTGCGCAAAGGGATGCTGATTGCCGTGCTGCTCTCTTTCTCCTTCCTGATTGGCGAATTTGTCTTCGCTAACCTGCTGGTCGGCAACCGCTATGAAACCCTGCAGGTTTACCTCTTCAACATGCGTAACGGCAGCGGTCATTTCACCAGCGCGCTGGTGATCTCCTACTTCTTTGTGGTGCTGCTGGTTACCTGGCTGGCCAACGCCCTGAATCCCGAACGAGGCTGAATATGAGTTACCTTGAGGTCAGAGAGCTGAACAAGTCCTATGGACCCACGCCCATTTTTGAGCAGATCGATTTCAGCGCCGCTGAAGGGGAATTTGTCACCCTGCTCGGCCCCAGCGGCTGCGGTAAATCGACGCTGCTGCGTTGTCTGGCGGGATTAACCGGCGTCGACAGCGGTGAAATCAGGCTGGAGGGCAAAGATATCGTGCCGCTGGCCCCGCAGAAGCGCGCCATCGGTATGGTGTTCCAGAGCTATGCGCTGTTTCCCAACATGACGGTAGAGAAGAACGTCGCATTTGGCCTGAAGATGCAGAAACTGCCCGAAGCGCAGATTCGCCAGCGGGTGCTGGAGGTGCTGGAGCTGGTTGAACTCAATGATTATGCGCGCCGTTATCCGCACCAGTTGTCAGGCGGGCAGTGCCAGCGCGTGGCACTGGCTCGTTCGCTGGTGACGCGTCCGCGTCTGCTGCTGCTGGATGAACCGCTGTCAGCGCTGGATGCGCGTATTCGCCGCCATCTGCGCGATCAAATCCGGCGCATCCAGCGCGAGCTGAATCTCACCACCCTGTTCGTCACCCACGATCAGGAGGAGGCGCTGACGCTCTCCGATCGTATCGTGCTGATGAACCGGGGCAAAATCGTGCAGAATGGCGATGCCGAAGCGCTCTATACCCAACCGGTCGATCTCTTCGCCGCCGGATTTATTGGCAACTACAACCTGCTGAGCGCTGAGCAGGCGACGCGACTGACCGGTCAGCCTTTCCACAGCCAGGTGGCCATTCGCCCGGAATCAATGCTGTTCACCGCGCCGGGCCAGGGCATTCCTGCGGAAATCCTCAGCCACAGCCTGCTGGGCAACGTGATCCGCTATCGTATCCGGGCGCATGATGTGGAACTTTCGGTTGATGTGCTTAACCGATCGGCGGCGGATTTGCATCCCGCTGGCAGGAAGATTGGTCTACAATTGGAGATGTCGACTTTGCGCCAGGTGGCTTAAAACACAGGAAAAAATCACGCATAGCACGGCAATCCCCTTCACAGATTGCTCTCTTCCGTCAGGCTGGCAGTCTGTGCTTTGAGCCTGACATTCGAGGAGCGACACCACGTGTTAACCCTGCTTAATTTACTCTCTGCGGTGGCCCTGCTGGTCTGGGGCACGCATATCGTACGAACCGGCATCATGCGGGTTTACGGTGCCGATCTGCGCCGCGTCCTGAGCCGCAGCATAGAAAAAAAACCGATGGCGTTTCTGGCGGGCATTGGCGTGACCACGCTGGTGCAGAGCAGCAACGCCACCACGCTGCTGGTGACCTCTTTTGTGGCGCAGAATCTGGTCAGCCTGACGCCCGCGCTGGTGGTGATTCTTGGCGCGGATGTCGGCACCGCGATTATGGCGCGTATCCTGACATTTGATCTCTCCTGGCTCTCACCGCTGTTTATCTTCTTTGGCGTGGTGTTCTTCCTCAGCCGCAAGCAGACCCGTGCGGGTCAGTTAGGCCGGGCCAGTATCGGCCTGGGCCTGATATTGCTGGCGCTGCAGCTGATTGTCGAAGCGGCTCGCCCGATTACCCAGGCCGCCGGTGTCCAGGTGCTTTTCTCCAGCCTGACCGGCGACGTGATGCTCGATGCGCTGCTGGGGGCGGTATTTGCCATCATCAGTTACTCCAGCCTGGCCGCGGTGCTGATCACCGCGACGCTCACCGCCACCGGCGTGATTTCGTTTAAGGTGGCGCTCTGTCTGGTGATTGGTGCCAATCTCGGTAGCGGCCTGCTGGCGATGATCAACGCCAGCGGCTCGAATGCCGCGGGCAAGCGCGTGGCGCTCGGCAGCCTGCTGTTCAAGCTGATCGGCTGTGTGTTCATCCTGCCGTTTGTCGATATTGTGGCGGAGTGGCTGGATAAGCTGCCGGTCAACGATGAAGAGTTAGTGATTTTCTTCCATGTGTTTTACAACCTGATCCGCTGCGTGGCGATGGTGCCGTTTGCTGACCTGATGGCGCGCCTCTGTCGCCGTATGATCGCCGACGACGTGGATAACGCCCTGCACCTCAAGCCGAAGCACCTCGATCGCAGCGCGCTGGATACGCCGGCGCTGGCGCTGGTGAATGCCGCCCGCGAAGCGTTGCGCATGGGCGACGTGCTGGAGCAGATGCTGGAGGCGTTTAATAAGGTGGTACATGGCGAATCCCGCGAGGAACGCACGGTGCGCAGGCTGGATGATGATGTCGATGTGCTCTATACCGCCATCAAACTCTATCTGGCGCGGATGCCAAAAGAGGACCTCCCCGAAGAGGACTCGCGTCGCTGGGGCGAAATCATTGAAATGTCGCTTAATCTGGAGCAGGCCGGGGACATCATCGAGCGGATGAGCGGCGATGTCGCTGACAAATCGCTGGCAGCGGGCCGCGCGTTCTCTGCCGAGGGATTAAAAGAGCTGCAGGAGCTGCATGAGCTGCTGATCGCTAACCTCAGAATGAGCCTGTCGGTGTTTCTGTCACACGATATCACCAGTGCTAAACGTCTGCGCCGCGCTAAACATCGCTTCCGTCTGATGATCCGCCGCTACTCTCATGCGCATGTTGACCGCCTGCACCAGAAGAACGTGCAGAGTATTGAGACCAGTTCGCTGCATCTCGGTTTACTGGGCGACATGAAGCGCCTGAATTCACTGTTTTGTAGTGTGGCCTACACGGTGCTGGAACAGCCCGACGATGAACGTGACTATGAATAAAACTGAGCGGAGTGAATAACCTGCCGCGCCGGAGCGGCGATCGTCCGGCGCGGCAGCAGTGAGATGCGGCGCAGTGCAATAATGCGCCGCCACTGTTACTTCTTCTTAATCGGCTTTCCTGACCAGTAACCCGCCAGCAGTGAACCTGACAGGTTGTGCCAAACCGAGAACAGCGCGCCTGGCAATGCCGCCAGCGGTGAGAAGTAGAGTTTGCCCAGCGTCGCCGCCAGACCGGAATTTTGCATGCCGACCTCCAGCGCCAGGGTACGGCAGGTTGACTCATCGAAGCCAAACAGCTTACCGCCCCAGTAGCCGCCAAGCAGGCCAATCGCGTTATGCAGGATCACCGCCGCGATCACCATCAGACCCACCGATCCAATAAAGGCCTGACTGCCCGCCACCACCGCACTGATGATCAGCAGAATACAGACCATCGAAAACGCAGGCAGCCAGGGTTCCACCCGGCGAACCACGCTGTTCATGCTGTGATGAATGATCAGTCCCAGGGAGATGGGGATCACGACGATCTTCACGATGCTCAGCAGCATGCCAGCCACATCAACCTGAATGTGGGTATCAACATAAAAGCGGGTTAACAGCGGCGTGGCGAATACACCCACCAGCGCAGAGACTGACGAGATCGTCACCGACAGCGCCACATCCCCCTTCGCCAGATAGATCATGACGTTGCTGGCGGTGCCGCTGGCAACTGAGCCGACCAGAATCATACCGGCAGCCAGATCGGGCGGCATATGAAACAGTTTTGCCAGTCCCCAGGCGGCTAACGGCATCACCAGATAGTGCAGAAAGGTTCCGGCAATCACCGGCGCAGGTCGGGTCAGGACCCGTTTAAAATCGTCGATATTCAGGGTCACACCCATGCCGAACATAATCAGCATCAGCAGATAAGTGACCCAGGGTCCGATGCCGAGAAACGTACCTGGAGAGTAATAAGCGGCGACAGACAACAGCACGGCCCAGAGCGGGAACAGGCGGGTTAACGTGGCGAGCATAGCCAGACTTCCTTATAAGAATGTTATGTTTTATGCAGATTTGCCATAGAGAGTCATCATGCAGGAACGACTGCCGTGACGAAGGCGGGATCATAACATTTCATTATCATGGCGTAAGGCGAAGATGGGGCGAGGCGGCAAAATGCGGATCGACTGCTGCCGATCCGCTGCATATCGAAGAAATTACGCTGCTTTTTCCTCTAAACCGCGGTAGATCAAACCACCAATCACGGCACCGATAATCGGCATTAACCAGAACATCCACAGCTGAGAGATCGCCCAGTCACCCTGGAACAGGGCTGCCGCGGTGCTGCGTGCCGGGTTAACCGAGGTATTGGTTACCGGAATGCTGATCAGGTGGATCAGGGTTAACGCCAGGCCGATCGCAATAGGTGCAAAGCCTTTCGGCGCGCGTTCGCTGGTGGCACCCATAATCACAATCAGGAAGATAGCGGTCATCACCCCTTCGGCGATCATACCTGACTGCAGGCTGAAGCCGCCCGGCGAGTGTTCACCGTAGCCATTCGCCGCAAAGCCGCTGGCCGCTGCACTGAAGTCGCCTTTACCGCTGGCGATCAGATAGAGCACCGCGCCAGCGGCAATGCCGCCAGCCAGTTGCGCGATGATGTAAGGGATAGCCTGAGACGCGGGAAAACGTCCGCCTGCCACTAATCCCAGGGTCACCGCCGGGTTAAAGTGCCCGCCTGAGATGTGACCGACCGCATACGCCATGACCAGCACGCTCAGCCCGAAAGCCAGCGCCACGCCCATGAAGCCAATGCCCAGCTCCGGGAACGCAGCTGACAGCACGGCACTACCACAACCGCCGGCCACCAGTACGAAGGTACCCAGCGCCTCTGCGACTAACCTTTTCATGATATTTCCTAAATTTGGGTGAATTGATTCAGCGGCGGGATTATAAATCTGCGGAAAGGGAGCGCAATGCAGGTGCACGAAATGCGCAGAGAAAGGGATTGCCATTTGGCAATAACAGGCTGTAACTTTCTGTATTAATGGGATTTATCGGAAGTCGCGTGCCGGGGAGTAATGAGGGAGATATGAACCTTTTTTGCCGCTTTTCAGGCCGCGCTGACGCGGCCTGAATGCCACAGAAGCCTACTCGAACAGATTACGATGCAGCGTACGTACCACGCTTTCCGCATCGTTGCCCGGCACCAGGAAGCAGAGGTTGTAGCTGCTGGCACCGTAGCAAATCATCCGCAGGTTGAACGGGTCGAGCACACCAAACACCTCTTTGCCGACGCCGCACGCTTTTGACAGCTGGTTGCCGATAATCGCCACCAGCGCCAGATCTTCTTCCACTTCAACCCGGCACAGCGACGAGAGTTCAGTCAGTAAAGCCTGGGTCAGCAGGCTGGCACTGGTTGAGGTCGATCCGGTGGTGTCGAGCGTAAGCGCCACGCTCACTTCGGAGGTGGTGATCAGGTCAACCGAGACGTTATGACGCGCCAGAATATTGAAGAGTTCAGCAAGAAAACCAAACGTATGCAGCATGTTAAGGCTGTGCAGCGTTAACAGCGTCTGCTTACGGCGTAGCGCCAGCGCCCGAAACAGCGGCGGGTTGCGGGTTTCATTGCAGACGCGGGTCCCACCGGCTGCCGGATCCTTGCTGGAACCGACGAATACCGGAATACCCCGGCGTACGGCGGGAAGCAGCGTCGCCGGGTGCAGCACTTTCGCACCGAACGTCGCCATTTCAGCGGCTTCTTCAAAAGTAATTTCATCAATACGCTTCGCCGTCGGCACCACGCGCGGATCGGTGGTGTAGATGCCCGGCACATCCGTCCAGATATCCACACGCGCCGCATTCAGCGCTTCGCCCAGCAGCGCGGCGGTGTAATCACTGCCGCCGCGACCCAGGGTGGTGGTGCGCCCTTCGCTTTCACTGCCGATGAACCCCTGAGTAATGACCAATGCCTGCTCAATGCGCGGCTGTAACTGCGCCGTCGCCTGCTCCGCCAGCACCTGTACATCCGGTACTGCCCGGCCAAAATGATCGTCGGTACGCATTACCTTGCGGACATCGAACCACTCCGCATTAACCTGGCGTTCACGCAGAATTTCCACAAACAGCAGTGATGACATCAGCTCACCGTGGCTGACCAGTTCATCGGTCAGGGCATTCGAGGTGGCCAGTGAGGCGGCTTCGGAAAGCATGCTGATATTGTCGATCATCCGATCGATTTCATCGCGGATCACTTCCGGACGCTGCAGGCGATCAACAATGGCGTACTGGATACGGCGGATATCATCAAGCAGCACAGCGCGCTGGGGAGCCTGCTGGCCTTCAGCCAGCGCAACCAGCAGATTAGTAATGCCCGCCGAAGCAGAGAGCACCACCAGACGCGTGCTGGCGTCCTGCAACACCACATCGGCGCTGCGGTTCATCGCTTCAAAATCGGCTACGCTGGTGCCGCCGAATTTTGCCACTATCAGTGTTTGAGACATGTAGGACCTCGTGTCAGGTTATCTTGTTCTCGCCGATGAAAGGGTCGAGAAACATTCTTTCAGCCAGGCACAAGGAAAGAGCAGAAACGGGCGGACAAGATCGGATAGACGAGTCACCCAGAAGCGCCCCACCTTGCGAAACGTCGACTGCAGACGTTTCTGGTGACAACCCAGAGGATTCAGCCCCTGTAGCCGACAGGCAGCACACCGCGTGCTGACCCACCTCGGCGTCGCTCCCCATCATGTGTTTTCACCGGATACGGTTCCTCCAACACACTGCCTGGGCGACGCGCCTCTTCTGGCTTGCGCACAGGTGCGCAAGTAGGCGCATAGATCTAGCCTTTTCTGGACCTGCTGTCAATGTCAGCGATGCCCGGAGCGCCGCATCAGAAAACAAATGACTCTGCGTCGCAGCGGCTACAGTGCTTAATGGGTTCAGCCCATGCAGCAATCCCTGATACGGCACAACGTTTTGCGCAGACTTTCGCGTCACACTTTACCGCGCGTTGCCTCTGCGGTCCGCTGGCTGTTCGCGCCAGTGAATGCTGGCGATAAACAGCGGCGTTCAGATCGCCTGTCCGGCGCGCGCTGACAAAATTTTTCCTTTCAGTTACAACTGTGGTCATACTGAAACGCTAAACGGGCATGATGTGCCTCCGATGGAATGACGGTTCTTAATATCAACAAGAGTGTTGCCATGAAAAATATCAATCCGACACAAACCGCAGCCTGGAAAGCGCTGCAACAGCATTTTGAGCAGATGAAGTCGGTAGAAATTGCCGATCTGTTCGCCCAGGATGCCGATCGTTTTGCCAAATTCTCTGCCACCTTTGATGATCAGATGCTGGTGGATTTCTCCAAAAACCGCATCACCCAGGAAACCCTCGATAAGTTACAGGCGCTGGCCAAAGAGACCGACCTGAGCGGTGCCATTAAGTCTATGTTCTCGGGTGAGAAGATTAACCGCACCGAAGATCGTGCGGTGCTGCACGTCGCGCTGCGTAACCGGAGTAACACACCGATTCTGGTGGATGGCAAAGATGTGATGCCAGAGGTCAACGCGGTGCTGGATAAGATGAAAGGCTTCTCTGAGCGCATCATCAGCGGCGAATGGAAAGGCTATACCGGTAAAGCGATCACCGACGTGGTGAATATCGGTATCGGCGGCTCTGACCTCGGCCCGTTTATGGTGACTGAAGCGCTGCGCCCGTACAAAAACAATCTGAACATGCATTTTGTCTCTAACGTTGACGGCACCCACATCGCCGAAACGCTGAAAGACCTCAGCCCGGAAACCACCCTGTTCCTGGTGGCATCGAAAACCTTCACCACCCAGGAAACCATGACCAACGCCCACAGCGCGCGCGACTGGTTCCTGAAAACGGCGGGCGACCAGCAGCACGTAGCGAAACACTTTGCTGCGCTGTCGACCAACGCCAAAGCGGTGGGCGAATTTGGTATCGACACTAACAACATGTTTGAATTCTGGGACTGGGTTGGCGGCCGTTATTCTCTGTGGTCAGCGATCGGCCTGTCGATCATTCTCTCGATTGGTTTCGATAACTTCGAGCAGCTGCTGAGCGGCGCACATGCCATGGACCAGCACTTCGCCTCTGCGCCGGCTGAGCAGAACCTGCCGGTACTGCTGGCGCTGATTGGCATCTGGTACAACAATTTCTTTGGTGCTGAAACCGAAGCGATTCTGCCTTACGACCAGTACATGCACCGCTTCGCCGCCTATTTCCAGCAGGGCAATATGGAGTCAAACGGCAAGTATGTGGATCGTGCCGGTCATCCGGTGGACTACCAGACTGGCCCCATCATCTGGGGCGAACCTGGCACCAACGGTCAGCACGCGTTTTATCAGCTGATCCACCAGGGTACCAAGCTGATTCCATGTGACTTTATTGCGCCGGCTATTACCCATAATGCGCTCGCGGATCACCATCCGAAACTGCTCTCTAACTTCTTTGCCCAGACTGAAGCGCTGGCGTTTGGTAAGTCACGCGACGTCGTAGAGAAAGAGTTTACCGATGCCGGTAAATCTGCAGAGTCTGTGGCCCATATCGTGCCGTTCAAGGTGTTTGAAGGTAACCGCCCGACTAACTCCATCCTGCTGCGTGAGATTACCCCTTACAGCCTGGGCGCACTGATTGCCCTGTATGAGCACAAAATCTTCACTCAGGGTGCCATCCTGAATATCTTCACTTTCGATCAGTGGGGTGTGGAATTAGGTAAGCAGCTGGCGAACCGTATTCTGCCGGAACTGGAAAATGAGGACGAAGTTACCACTCACGACAGCTCCACTAATGCCTTAATTAACCGCTATAAATCCTGGCGTTAATCGGCGTTAAATTAATCGGGCGGCCACTTTGCCGCCCTTTTTTTGACTGTTTTTACATCTGAATGGGCTGTTTATATCGTCGGAGAGCACGTGTTGTCAGGGAAAAGTCTTAAAATAACCTAAGATAATTCTGAACATCGATGCACTGAACGGGCCAGCATAAAGTATAAAATGGTCCTGAAGTCGGGCAGTCTCTATTGTTAGCTATTGATTCGTAATCATATTCAGTTTCAGCAATCCTGAGTAAATTCTGATTATTCTTATTCCGTACCAGATATTAATAAAAAAGAACATTCCGCTTTGCAATTGATTCGCCAGCAGCGAAATATCTGGCATCAGCCCGAAATATTCCGATATAAAAAGTAGTTATCCCCAATCCAGCTAATTAAATCACGCGCCCACCCCGCTATTCACCCTGGTTTTTCCGGTGCTGAACTCTGGTATTTTGTTGCCCTATACTGAACGCGCCCGCAATGGGACTGTCCGTCGATTTTGCCGCAGTCTGACTGCGTTGCATCCTCAGCGGACAGAGATCCTTCATTCACTCAATGCAGGAAACGCTGTTATGAAAAAAACTATGGTTGCCGGTGCAGCCTTGATCTTCGTTGCCGTCTCTTCCAGCGCATTTGCTGCGCCGGAAGAAGCTGGTACCGCAGCTGGCGCGCAGGCGGGAGCAATCTCTGCTGGCACGTCGACCGCTGTGGGTATCGGTGCACTTGGCGCGCTGGTCGGGCTCGGCATTGCCGCTTCTGGCGGTGGTGACGGTGCAAATACCGGTACAACAACCACGACCACGACGAGCACCACTCGTTGATGGATGCCCGACCCCCGTCTGATTGCTGATCTGCAGCAAACGGGCAGAGGCTGAACCACTGACTTCGGTGAGTGAGGACGCTGAGCCACGTAACCTGTATTTCTGCAGCCGGAACGGGACGGGCAGAGCACCTTTAAACATAACCACACGCCTGTGTGGTTATTTTTTACTTTGGCATGACTTATCAGGGACACACAGTGCGCCAACTTCCTCTGCTGCTCGCTTGCCTGCTGCTGCAGGCCTGTACACAAACGCAAAAAGGTCTTGAACAGACTCTGCTGCTTGCGGTTAACGGTCCGGACGACGTGACCGTTACCGATCAACAGGTCAACAATCTTCCGTATGCCAGTCTCTATGCTCGCCTGAATGAAGGTCCGCGCATTTTTGTAGTGCTCGGCTACAACGAGAAAGGTCAGCAGAAATGGGTGACACAGGATCAGGCGATGCTGGTGACACAGCATGGCCGCCTGGTTAAAACCCTGGGCTTGCCGGATAACCTGCTGAGCGTCAGCAATCTGCAACAGGATCCGCTCGCTGACAGCCTGCATATCAGCAACGGCGCAGGCTGGACCCGCATCGTGCAGTGGACCGAACAGGGCAAGGTTCGCGGCGCGACTGTGCGTTCAACCTTCCAGCGCGGCACCGACGAAGTCCTGACCGTGGCGGGCAACCGCATTCCGTGCCGCGTCTGGCATGAGCAGGTGAGCATCGACAGCAGTAACCGCGAGTGGGAAAACACCTTCTGGATCGATAACAGCAGCGGCGATGTGGTGCAGGCCCATCAGATGCTGGCGGCAGACGCCTTCCCTGTAGATATCACTATTCTGAAGCCGGCGAAATCATGAAAAAAATCACTTTTTTGCTGGCCGGGCTGAGCCTGTTCAGCGCCGCAGAAGCGCAGGCAACCGCGCAGGTTATCGTTCATGCACCGCACAACGGCGGTCAGGCTGAGCTGAGCCAGGTCGCGGATCTCTCCCAGCTGGTGACTCTGCCTCCACTGCAGGTCAACACTGACTGGCGTGCGACCTTTATTGCCGAGCGCGGCGCCAGCGCAGTGGCACAGCAGCACTATCAACAGACGCTGGGCGCGTTACGTGCCTGGCGTGCCGACAGCAGCGGCGATCGGGCGGCGGCCATTGATGAAGTGATCCGCCAGCTGAGCGCCATCAAAGTAGCAGGTCGCCAGTTCACGTCGCTCGACCCGGACTGGATCCGTCTGCATCCGGCTGACAACCGTCGGCTGGAAGGCAGCTATGACCTCTATCTGCAGGCCCCCTCAGATTCTGTACTGCTGCTCGGCGCGCTGAGCGGCGCAGGCAAAGTGAGCTGGCAGCCGGGTAAATCAGTACGCGACTATCTGGATGGTCATGACGCACTCTCCGGGGCAGAACGCAATTTTGTCACCGTGATTGCACCTTCAGGCGCCACACAGCAGGTGCCGGTTGCCTACTGGAATCATCGCCACGCGGAAGTGGAGCCAGGCAGCATTATCTGGCTCGGCTTTTCGTCATGGAGCCTGCCAGGCAGCTATGAAGACCTTAATGAACGCATCCTTTCCGTACTGACTCACCGGATACCAGACTGATGAAAAAACGTTATCTCTTCAGCCTGTTGGCTGTTTCCGTGGCGGCAGCCTGTCAGGCGCAGGCTGACACCTGGCCCGAGCCGGTGGGCCCTTCACAATCCGATTTCGGCGGCGTGGGTCTGATGCAGGTGCCGACGGCGCGCATGGCCAAAGAGGGCGAGTTCAGCCTCAACGCGCGCGACAACGATCAGTACCGATACTACTCCGCGTCACTGCAGCTCTTTCCCTGGCTGGAGACCACTGTGCGGTATACCGACGTGCGCACCCGTCAGTACAGTGCGGTCTCAGAATTCAGCGGCACGCAGAGCTATAAAGATAAAGCCTTCGACCTGAAACTCCGTCTGTGGCAGGAGGGCTTCTGGCTGCCGGAAGTGGCGGTGGGAACCCGCGATCTGGGCGGTACCGGTCTGTTCGACAGCGAATACCTGGTGGCGACCAAAGCATGGGGACCGTTCGACTTTACCCTGGGGCTTGGCTGGGGCTATCTCGGCAACAGCGGCACCGTGAAGAACCCCTTCTGCTCATACAGCGACAGCTATTGCCAGCGTCCGCAGGTGGGCGAAGCGGGTTCAATCAACGGCTCGCAGATGTTCCACGGTCCGACGGCGCTGTTTGGCGGCGTGGAGTATCAGACGCCCTGGCAGCCGCTGCGCCTTAAAATGGAGTATGAGGGCAACGACTACCAGAATGACTTTGCTGGCCGCCTTGAGCAGCGCAGCAAGCTCAACGTCGGCGCGATTTATCGCGTGACCGACTGGGCTGACATCAACGCCAGCTACGAACGCGGTAACACCTTTATGTTTGGTGTCACCATTCGCACCAACTTCAACGATCTGCGTCAGGCGCACATCGACAGCGAGAAGCCTTCCTACAATCCGCAGCCGCAACCTAAGTTGCTGGAGCCGACGGTGGTGGGCACTCAGCTGACCGATCTGAAATACAATGCCGGTCTCGATGGTCCGCGTATTCAGACTCAGGGTCACACGATCTATGTGTCAGGCGAGCAGACGAAGTATCGCGATACCCGTGAAGGGGTGGATCGTGCGAACCGCATCATCATGAACCACCTGCCTGACGGCATCGACACCATCAATGTCACCGAGTCGCGCTTTAACATGCCACAGGTGACGACTGAGACACAGGTCGCCAGCCTGCGTAACAATCTGGAAGGCTATCCGCTGGGCCATGAGCAGCCACTGCAACAGACCCGCAAAGAACCGGTCGATCCGGGTACCACTGAGCAGGGGATGTTTATTCGTCAGGATCGCCTGAACTACAGCCTCTCACCCGTGCTGAATCAGTCGGTGGGCGGCCCGGAAAGCTTCTATATGTATCAGGTCGGCGTAATGGCTAACGCTGATTACTGGCTGACGGATCACCTGCTGGTGGGCGGTAGTCTGTTTGGTAACCTCGCCAACAACTACGACAAGTTCAACTACAACGGCGCACCGGCGGACTCTTCGCTGCCGCGCGTGCGTACCCATATCCGCGACTACGTTGAGAACAACGTCTACGTTAACGATCTGCAGGCGAACTATATGGGCCACCTCGGTAACGGCTTCTATGGTCAGGTTTACGGCGGGTACCTGGAGACGATGTATGGCGGCGTGGGTGGCGAGCTGCTCTATCGTCCGGTCGATGCGAACTGGGCGGTGGGCGTCGATGCCAACTATGTCCGTCAGCGTGACTGGGACAACATGATGCAGTTCAATCGCTACAAAGCCTCAACCGGCAACCTGACGGGTTACTGGCGTCCATGGTTCATGCAGGATGTATTGGTGAAAACCAGCGTCGGTCAGTATCTGGCGAAAGATAAAGGTGTGACGGTCGATGTGTCGAAGCGCTTCGACAGCGGCGTGATGGTGGGTGTCTATGCCACCAAAACCAACGTCTCGTCTGAAGAGTATGGCGAAGGCGACTTCACCAAAGGCTTCTATATCTCCATCCCAATGGATCTGTTCACTGTGACGCCAACGCGCGGTCGCGCGCAGGTGAACTGGGTGCCGCTGACGCGTGATGGCGGTCAGATGCTGGGTCGCAAGTACCAGCTGTATGATCTGACGTCCGATCGCGACGCGCGCTTTAACTAAGCAGATGGCGGCCTCAGGGCCGTTTCATGCGGTTAACAGAAAGCAGGCTCAGGGAGCATACACCTGAAGCAAAGCATAGCAATGAGATCGCGCCTGCTCAGGGAACCCGGTCAGATCGGAAAGGCGCTAATGCCATTCCTGGCCGCTCGGCCCGCGCCGTCCCTGGCGCGGGACGCTTTCCTCCTCTGACCGGGTTCCCTGCGCGTTGAGTTTCTTCATTATTGCTGCCAGATTTAACCGGAGCTGGATTTGTCAGCAGTCTGAAGCGGCCCTCAGGCCGCTTTTTTATTTAGTCCGCGTCGTAGCCGAGATTCGGCGCCAGCCAGCGCTCCACTTCCATGACCGACATCCCTTTGCGTACCGCATAATCTTCCACCTGGTCACGCTGGATCTGCGCCACGGCGAAATAGCGGCTGTCAGGATGGCTGAAGTACCAGCCAGAGACTGACGCGCCCGGCCACATGGCAAAGGATTCGGTGAGCTTCATGCCGGTCTGTTCTTCCACCGCCAGCAGACGCCAGATGGCGGCTTTCTCAGTGTGCTCCGGGCAGGCCGGATAGCCTGGCGCCGGACGTATCCCCTGATAATTTTCCCGAATCAGCTCTTCATTGCTGAGATTTTCGTTGGGCGCGAAGCCCCAGATCACCTTACGTACCCGCTCGTGCAGGTATTCGGCAAAGGCTTCCGCCAGACGGTCAGCCAGCGCTTTCACCATGATCTTGTTGTAGTCGTCATGCTGACGATCGTACGCCTCCGCCAGCGCATCCTCTTCCAGCCCGCCGGTCACCGCAAAGGCCCCGAGATAATCCGCTTTGCCGCTCGATTTCGGGGCCACAAAATCTGCCAGACAGTAGTTGGCGAAGTCGATTTTTTCAGTCTGCTGGCGTAAGTGATGACTCACACACAAAATCTCATCACGCCGCTCATCACTGTAGAGATGAATATCATCGCCGACACGGTTAGCCGGAAAAATACCGACCACGCCACGTGGCTTCAGCAGCGACTGCTGGCTTAATCTGTCGAGCATCGCATTGGCATCGGCAAACAGACGCTGCGCCTCTTCACCCACCACCTCATCCTCCATGATGCGGGGATATTTGCCCGCCAGCGACCAGGTCATAAAGAATGGCGTCCAGTCGATGTAGTTGCGCAGCGTTTCAATGCTGGCCTCCACCTGACTGACCCCGGGACGATGCGGCACGGGTGGCGTGTAACTCTCCCAGTCAATTGAGGTGGCGTTATCGCGCGCCGCCTGCAGCGAGACCGGCGGTGTGCGCGGCTTTTTGCGTGCATGCTGAATGCGCACGGTCTCGTACTCTTTGCGGGTTCGGGCGACGAAATCCTCTTTTAACGTGGCGGAAAGCAGCGACGACACCACGCCAACGGTACGTGAAGCGTTCTGCACGTAGACCGTCGGGCCACTGTAATGCTGCTCAATTTTGACAGCGGTATGCGCCTTCGAGGTGGTCGCGCCGCCAATCAGCAGTGGTAAGGTAAAGCCCTGACGCTCCATCTCTTTCGCCATGTTGACCATCTCATCCAGCGACGGCGTAATCAGGCCTGATAAGCCGATGATGTCCGCATTCACTTCGCGCGCCGTTTTGAGAATTTTTTCGCCCGGCACCATCACGCCAAGGTCAATGATTTCGTAGTTATTACACTGCAGCACCACGCCGACAATATTTTTGCCGATGTCGTGCACGTCGCCTTTGACCGTGGCCAGCACGATTTTACCGTTGCTGCGCCCCGCCTCTTTGCTGGCTTCGATAAAGGGTTCCAGATACGCCACCGCCTGCTTCATCACGCGCGCCGATTTCACCACCTGCGGCAGGAACATTTTGCCCTCACCGAACAGGTCACCGACGACGTTCATGCCAGACATCAGCGGGCCTTCAATCACCTCTATCGGCCGTGGTACCTGCTGGCGCGCCTCTTCGGTATCCTGCTCGATAAACTCGGTGATCCCCTTGACCAGCGAATACTCCAGCCGTTTCACCACGTCCCAGCTGCGCCATTCCGCTAGCTGTTTTTCCTGCGAGCCATCGCTTTTGCCGCCACGGTATTTCTCCGCCAGCGCCAGCAGCCGCTCGGTGCCATCATCCCGCCGGTTAAGAATCACATCCTCTACCGCCTCGCGCAGTTCTGCCGGCAAATCATCATAAATCGCCAGCTGGCCTGCGTTGACGATGCCCATATCCATGCCTTTACGGATGGCGTAATAGAGAAAGACGGCATGTATCGCTTCACGCACCGGATCGTTGCCACGGAATGAAAACGATACGTTGGAGACGCCGCCGGAGATCATCGCATGGGGCAGCTCGCGCTTGATATCTTCGCAGGCACCAATGAAATCCATGGCGTAGTTGTTGTGTTCGTCGATGCCGGTGGCGACCGCAAAGATGTTGGGGTCGAAGATAATATCTTCCGGCGGGAAACCGACCTGTTCGGTGAGGATCCGGTAAGCACGGCGGCAGATCTCAATTTTACGGGCGCGGGTATCCGCCTGACCCACTTCGTCAAACGCCATGACCACCATCGCCGCGCCGTAACGCCGGACCTGACGCGCATGATGAATAAAGGCCGCTTCACCCTCTTTCATCGAAATTGAGTTCACGATCCCTTTGCCCTGAATGCACTGCAACCCTTTCTCAATCACCTCCCATTTTGAGGAGTCGATCATGATCGGCACGCGGGCAATATCGGGTTCGCCAGCAATCAGATTCAGAAAGCGTACCATCGCCGCCTCGGCGTCGAGCATGCCTTCATCCATGTTGATATCGATGATCTGCGCGCCGCTCTGCACCTGCTGCAGCGCCACTTCCAGCGCTTCGTTATACTTCTCTTCTTTGATCAGCCGTTTAAATTTTGCCGAGCCGGTGACGTTGGTGCGCTCACCGACGTTAACAAACAGTGACTCTGCGGTGATGTTAAGCGGCTCCAGACCGGAGAGACGGCAGGCCACCGGGATCGTCGGCAACTGACGCGGTGCAACGCCTTCAACCGCCGCCACCATGGCAGCGATATGTTGCGGTGTGGTGCCACAGCAGCCGCCGATAATGTTCAGGAATCCGGCGGTGGCCCATTCACCAATCTGCTGCGCCATCAGTTCCGCATCCAGATCGTATTCGCCAAAGGCATTGGGCAGACCGGCGTTGGGATGGGCGGTCACGTAGCCTTCAGCGATGCGCGACAGTTCCGCCACATACTGACGAAGTTCGTCGGGTCCCAGTGCGCAGTTCAGGCCAAAAGAGAGCGGTTCGGCGTGACGCAGCGAGTTGTAAAAAGCTTCGGTGGTCTGGCCGGAGAGCGTTCGGCCGGAGGCGTCGGTGATAGTGCCGGAGATCATCAGCGGCAGCGCCACGCCAAGCGCTTCCATCTCGGTCTGCACCGCATAGATAGCCGCCTTGGCATTCAGCGTATCGAACACCGTTTCAATCATGATGATGTCGGAACCGCCCTCCACCAGCGCGCGGGTCGATTCGCGGTACGCCTCCACCAGCTGATTAAAAGTGACGTTACGGTAGGCAGGATCGTTGACGTCGGGTGAGATCGAGCAGGTGCGGTTGGTCGGGCCGAGCACACCCGCGACATAACGCGGACGATCCGGCGTTTTCGCCGTCCACACATCGGCGCAGGCTCGCGCCAGGCGGGCCGCTTCAAAATTGATCTCCGCCGATAAACGTTCCATCTGGTAATCCGACATCGCAATCGACGTGGCGTTAAAGGTGTTGGTTTCGAGGATATCCGCACCCGCCGCCAGATAGGCGTCGTGGATCTCGCGGATCACTGCCGGTTTACTCAGCACCAGCAGATCGTTGTTGCCTTTGAGATCGCAGGGCCAGTCAGCAAAACGGCTGCCGCGATAATCCTCTTCTTCCAGCTTATAGCTCTGGATCATGGTGCCCATACCACCATCCAGCACCATAATGCGTTGTGCGAGCTGCTGTTTTAACGCGTCGATTTTATTGCTCACTGTTGCCCCATTCACGTCAGTCTGCTGGCGGAAAAGCCCGTTTTTCATTCTGGCACAAGCTGGTCAGGCGACAAAGTAACCTCGAATGAGAGATTTTCAGGTCACGGCTGTACAGGTCTGACCAGAAAACCAGCGTTTGCAATGCGCGTGATTAAAACGAAAATGATTTCCACAATGTAAAAGGAGAAACAATGATGGCAACGCCGGTTCCTGTTAAGCGCGGCAAGAAACCCCGTGGCACCCCTGTCGCCGCACCCGCGGGCGGTCAGGTGCAATCGCTGACCCGTGGCCTGACGCTGCTGGAGCTGATTGCTGACTCACATGGCAGCGTAGCGCTGACCGAGCTGGCTCAGCAGGCGGGTTTGCCTAACTCCACCACGCATCGCCTGCTCAGCACCATGCAGCAGCAGGGTTTTGTCCGGCAGGTGGGCGATCTCGGGCTGTGGACGATCGGCGCACACGCCTTCGTGGTCGGCAGCAGTTTCCTGCAGAGCCGTAACCTGCTGGCGCTGGTACACCCGGTGCTGCGTAGCCTGATGGAGCAGTCCGGTGAAACGGTGAATCTGGCGGTGCTGGATCTCAGCGATCACCAGGCGGTGATCATTGATCAGGTGCAGTGTACCCAGCTGATGCGAATGTCCGCGCCGATTGGCGGCAAGCTGCCGATGCATGCGTCTGGCGCAGGCAAAGCGTTTCTGGCCCATCTGGGCGATGAACAGGTCACCGCCCTGCTGCATCAGAAAGGATTACATTACTACACGCCGAAAACCCTGATGTCGCCGCAGAGTCTGAAAGAGAATCTGGCGCTGGTGCGCAAAACGGGCTTCTCGTTTGATGATGAAGAGCATGCGCTTGGACTACGCTGTGTCGCCGCGCCAATCTATGACGAACATGGCGAGGCGTTTGCCGCGCTCTCCATCTCCGGCCCCATCGCCCGCATGACAGACGATCGGATTACTGAATTAGGTGCACTGGTCATCCGCGAAGCGCGCCAGGTTACGCTGGCGTACAGCGGTCGTTAACTTTATCTGCGCCGTAGCAGACGCTGAAACGCTGCGTCTGCCGCCAGGCGATCACCTCTTCCACATGGCCCTGGGCGATGCGCTGCTGCTGCGCGCGCCACCAGCGGGCGTCGAATATCTCCGGATGCAGTTGCAGCAGCAATGCGCCGGTAGCGGCTTCACTGCATAACGCATAGCGAAAGGTTTCCGGGAAGACATCGTCCGGCCCGACGCTGTACCAGGGCTCGGCGCTGAGTTCATCCTCCTCATAGCGCGCCGCGGGCACCTCCCGGAAGTGCAGCTCCTGCATCGGGCGGATCTCATCGTAATCGTAAAAAATCACCCGGCCATGGCGGGTGATGCCGAAGTTTTTAAACAGCATGTCTCCGGGAAAGATATTGGCCGCCGCCAGCTGTCGGATGGCATTGCCATACTCTTCAATCGCGTGACGTCGCTCTGCGGCATTCGCCTGGGCCAGGTAGAGATTGAGCGGCTGCATACGGCGCTCCAGCCACAGGTGACGAATAATCAGGCGATCGCCTTCGATATGCAGCTTCTCAGCCACGCAGGCGTGGAGTTCTGCCAGCAGCGCCGGTGAGATGCGCGACAGCGGCAGCGCAAACTGCTCGAACTCCTGCGTATCCGCCATACGTCCCACGCGATCGTGCTCTTTAACCTGCTGATAACAGGCGCGGACCTGCGCTTCCGTCACCTCTTTTTGCGGCGCGAAGCGATCCCTGATGACCTTGAACACCCAGTCAAAGCCCGGCAGTGTGAAAACCAGCATCACCATGCCGCGCACGCCGGGTGCGATCTCAAAGGCCGTCTCATTCTCTGCCAGCGCCTGAAGATACTCGCGATAGCTCTCGGTTTTACCGTGCTTCTGGCAGCCAATCGCCA
Organism: Pantoea sp. OVA07A; assembly: GCF_019969975.1. Taxonomy (NCBI): domain Bacteria; kingdom Pseudomonadati; phylum Pseudomonadota; class Gammaproteobacteria; order Enterobacterales; family Erwiniaceae; genus Pantoea; species Pantoea sp. OVA07A. Next base: position 578,069 of record NZ_JAHXYM010000002.1, read on the forward strand.
TATAGCGCTCCGCCAGGGTTTTGCCAGGCAGAATCGGTTGCAGCCAGGCGACCAGCGTCGCAGGCACCGGCGCATAAACCATGAAATAGGCGCGGGCAAAACCAAACACAATGCTGGCGTCATTCACATCGGTCAGACAGGTGTCGATCCACAGTTCGCCCGTTTCACTGCGCTGGATCGGCAGCAGACAGGGCAAAATGCCTTCCGGCAGATGCAGGCGCGCCACCAGCCAGGCGGTTTTGTTACGATAGAAGAGTTCACTGTTAACCTCGAGCCAGCCCTGGTCCAGCCGGGGAAAATGCGACTGCAGGTGGCGGAGAATCCAGCCGACGTCGCGAGCGCGGTGCTGCCACGGCAACGTCAGCGGTAAATCGCTCAACACCTGATCCACCAGTGCCAGCCAGCCCCGCTCCGGCTGATAACGGCGTGATAACGGGCGCAAAGGTGTGACCGGCGCGGTCAGGGATTGAGAGCTAAAGATAAACAGCCGGTCCGGCTGCAGATCGGCATGTCCATGTAACCGGCAGTAGACGGAATTAAAGAAGCTTTCGGCAATTTCATGCCGTGGATAGCCGGGCAGCAGGCTTTGATAGTGGTCCTTAACACGCAGCCAGAACATCTCATCCCAGCTGGCGGCACCGTTCAGCACCCGCAATTGATCGGCAACCAGGCTGACGTGATGATCATAGAGATGGATGCGGGCCTTCATGGCATGCTGCACCGCCTGCCATTCCGCCTGCTCAAACCGCTGCTGCGCGCCAGCAGTGATGTCGAGAAAGCGACCATACTGTGCATCAAAACCCTGCAGGATAGTGTGGGCGATCAATGATTCGCGTGGCGGCATAATCAGCTCCGGTAAACGCCCGCCCGCGGTTTGCGGACGGGGGAATCAGCAGAGGAAAAGAGTCAGAACTGATGCTCTTCGGTCGAACCGGTGAGCGCGGTGACCGACGACTTACCGCCCTGAATGATATTAGTCACCTGATCAAAATAGCCGGTGCCCACCTCCTGCTGATGCGATGAGAAGCTGTAACCGCGATCGCGGGCAGCGAACTCAGGCTGCTGAACCTTTTCAACATAGTGACGCATCCCTTCGCCCTGGGCGTAGGCGTGGGCCAGATCGAACATGTTGAACCACATGCTGTGGATGCCCGCCAGCGTGATGAACTGGAAGCGATAGCCCATATCGCTGAGCGCCTGCTGAAACTTCGCGATGGTGCGGTCGTCGAGGTTCTTCTTCCAGTTGAACGACGGTGAACAGTTGTAGGCCAGCAGCTTGCCGGGGAAACGCGCATGAATGGCGTCGGCAAAGCGCTGCGCCATCGCCAGATCCGGCGTTGAGGTTTCACACCACAGGATGTCAGCATAAGGTGCATAGGCCAGCCCGCGACTGATCGCCTGTTCAATGCCGGCGTGGGTGCGGAAGAAGCCTTCTGCCGTCCGGTCGCCCTGGATAAAGGGACGATCGTATTCATCGCAGTCTGAGGTAATCAGGTCAGCGGCGTCGGCATCAGTTCGTGCCAGCAGCACGGTTGGCACGCCCATCACATCGGCAGCCAGCCGTGCCGCTACCAGTTTCTGAATGGCTTCCTGAGTCGGTACCAGAACTTTGCCGCCCATGTGACCGCATTTTTTTACCGCCGCCAGCTGATCTTCGAAGTGGACCGCCGCCGCGCCAGCCTGAATCATCGCCTTCATCAGCTCATACGCATTCAGCACGCCGCCAAAACCAGCTTCAGCATCGGCCACAATTGGCAGGAAGAAATCGGTGTGCCGGCTGTCCCCCGCTTCAATGCCGCTGGACCACTGAATCTGATCGGCGCGCTGAAAGGTCTGATTAATGCGCGTCACCACTTCCGGCACCGAGTTCACCGGGTAGAGGGACTGATCGGGATACATCTGCCCCGCCACGTTGGCATCCGCCGCTACCTGCCAGCCAGAAAGGTAGATCGCTTCGATGCCCGCTTTGGCCTGCTGCAGTGCCTGCCCGCCGCTCAGCGCACCCAGGCTATTGATATACCCTTTCTTCGCCTCGCCATTCAGCAACGCCCATAATTTTTCCGCACCGCGCTCTGCCAGCGTACAGGCGGGCAAGACCGAGCCGCGCAGATTGACGACCTCTGCTGCGCTGTAAGGGCGGGTAATGCCCTGCCAGCGTGCGGTCTGCCAGAGTTGTTCCAGTTGATCGATCTGTTGAGTACGTGTCATGGCAATAACTCCTCTGTTCAGGGGATCAGGCGATAGCCTGGCAGGGTAAGAAAGGAAACCAGCTCGCGCTCGGTGGTGATCTGAGCCATCAGCTGCGCCGCGTCGTCATAGCGACCGGCGCTGAAGTGGGCTTCGCCCAGCGCGTTTTGCAGCAGATGCAGCTCTTCGTTAAGCCAGCGCAGAAACAGTTCAGCTGTGACCTGCTGGCCGTTGTTCAGCATTTGCTGATGACGAATCCATTGCCAGATTGAGGTGCGTGCGATCTCAGCGGTGGCGGCATCCTCCATCAGTCCGTCAATCGGGACACAGCCGTTACCGCTGATCCACGCCTCAAGGTATTGCAGCGCAACACGGATGTTGGCGCGCATACCGGCTTCGGTGCGCTCACCCTGACAGGGCGCCAGCAGCTGCTCCGCAGTGATCGGCGCATCCTCTTCCCGCATGACCTGCAGCTGGTTTGGCCGGTCGCCCAGCGCGACGTTGAAGACCGCCATCGCGGTCTCTGCCAGACCAGGATGAGCAATCCAGGTGCCGTCATGCCCGTTACCTGCCTCCCGCTGCTTATCTTCCGTCACGCGCTGCAGTACCCAGGCATTGCGCGTGGGATCTTTAGCGGGGATCAGCGCTGACATCCCGCCCATCGCAAAAGCCCCCCGCCGATGACAGGTTTTAATCAGCAGTCGCGAATAAGCGTCCAGGAACGGCTGAGACATGGTGACGGACTGGCGATCCGGCAGCACGCGATCCGCATGCTGTTTAAGGGTTTTGATATAGCTGAAGATGTAATCCCAGCGGCCACAGTTGAGGCCAACAATGTGATCGCGCAGATTCCACAGGATCTCATCCATCTGAAACACGGCGGGTAAGGTTTCGATCAGGACAGTGGCTTTGATCGTGCCACGCGGCAGATCGAACTGATCCTCGCTGAAACTGAAGATCTCACGCCACCAGGCGATCTCCTGCCAGCTCTCGGTTTTCGGCAGATAGAAATAAGGCCCGCTGCCTTTGGCCAGTAATGGCCGGACGTTGTGGAAGAAATAGAGCGCGAAATCAAACAGCCCGCCCGGAATTGCCTTTCCCTGCCAGCTGACATGTTTTTCTGACAGATGCAGACCGCGCACCCGGCACATCAGCACCGCAGGGGTAGCGCCGAGCTGATAAATTTTGCCCTTGTCGCTGGTATAACTCAGGGTGCCCTGTACTGCTTCGCGCAGTGTCAGCTGCCCTTCAATCAACGTTGACCACTCCGGAGACAGAGAATCCTCAAAGTCGGCCATAAAGACTTTAACGTTCGAGTTCAGGGCGTTAATCACCATTTTCCGATCGGGTGGGCCGGTGATCTCGACCCGACGATCTTCTAAATCTGCCGGAATAGATTGAATACGCCATTCACTGGCCCTTATGGAAGCCGTTTCCATATCGAAGTCTGGCAGATAGCCCTGGTCATATTGCTGCTGACGCTGCTGGCGAGCCGATAACAGCACTTCGCGTTGCGGTGCAAAGCGTGCGACCAGAGACTCTAAAAAAGAAACAGCCTCGGGCGTTAACAGCTGCTGTTCTGCATGGCTAAAGGGCTGGCTGAAAATCAGGGTATGGCTGATCACTGAGTCTGTCATGCTGGCGTTCTCCTGTATTCAAAGGATCGAAAGCAGCGGATCCACACGGTGTTTATTTTATGAGCTACAGGATCAGAGCATAAGCATTTATTTTTTTAAATCAAAAACTATTTCCATTTTTAAATATAAATTAACCTATCCTTATGTTTTATCTGCAATAAAACTTTAATCCATTAAAGGAATTGCTTTCATTTAACGTTTTAAAGGCGAAAAAAAACCGTGTTGCTATCGGCTAACACGGTTCAGTTGATCTTCAGACAGGACTATTCCAGCGTTGGGTTCATGTGACGCAGATCGAACGGCGTGATCTGGTAAACGTAGTAGTTGAGCCAGTTCGAGAACAGCAGATTGCCGTGGCTGCGCCAGGTGGCGCGGGGTGGCAATACCGGATTATCCTGCGGGAAATAGTTATAAGGGACTTCCGGATTCACCCCCGCTTCATAATCGCGATGGTACTCACCAGACAACGTCAGGGCATCATATTCCGGGTGACCGGTAACAAACACCAGACGTTTGTCTTTACTCGCCATCAGATAGGCACCGGTTTGTTCCGATTCAGCAAACAGCTCAAGATCGGTGTAATCCGTTATCAAATGAGTGGGAAAATCAGCATAGCGTGAGTGCGGTGCGAGGAAATTATCATCAAAACCGCGGGTCAGTAACGCATGGGGATGCAGTATCTGATGCTCATAGACGCCAGACAGTTTGTTATGCCGGGTTTGCTTGGGAATGCCATACAGAATGTTAAGCGCGGCCTGAACCGCCCAACAGACAAACAGGGTTGAGGTGACATGCTCATTTGCCCAGTGCAGAACGCGCTGAATCTGTGGCCAGTAAGCGACATCATTAAAATCAACCAGCCCGAGTGGTGCACCTGTCACGATTAAGCCATCGTAGTTATCATGCTGGATATCTTCAAAATTGCAGTAGAAGTTGTTGAGGTGCTCAGTGGGCGTATTGCGTGACTCGCGGCTGTCGATGCGCAGCAGCTGAATATCGATCTGTAAGGGCGAGTTGGAAAGCAGACGCAGAAACTGATTCTCCGTTTCGATCTTTTTCGGCATCAGATTCAGTATGAGCACTTTAAGCGGGCGGATCTCCTGAACACTGGCGCGCGACGATGTCATCACAAAGACATTTTCGTCACGCAAAAAATTCACTGCCGGTAATTCGTCGGGAACCCTGATTGGCATAACCTGCTCACCTCTTACAACCATATAAACGTTTAGACATCTGGATGCCCAACATTAGCCTGATCGTTGTAAGATGTCGAGGTTTGATGCAGAAAATGAAAATGTTTCAGCTTAACGTGGCAAAGTGCAGACGTAAAAAAGCCCCGCATTTTCGTGCGGGGCTTCTTCACTTATTTGATGCCTGGCAGTTCCCTACTCTCGCATGGGGAGACCCCACACTACCATCGGCGCTACGGCGTTTCACTTCTGAGTTCGGCATGGGGTCAGGTGGGACCACCGCGCTAAAGCCGCCAGGCAAATTCTGTCTCCGCGCCGCCCGTAAGGCCGCGCAGATATATCCGGTAACAGGCTGAAAATCGTGTCTCTCAAAAACGCCTCTGGCGTTGTAAGGTTAAGCCTCACGGGTCATTAGTACCGGTTAGCTCAACGCATCGCTGCGCTTACACACCCGGCCTATCAACGTCGTAGTCTTCAACGTCCCTTCAG